>NZ_AUKW01000003.1:0-642913 GCF_000424965.1 Streptomyces sp. TAA204 | reverse complement strand
GGTCTTCGAGGAACAGCTACGCTCGCTGCAACAGCCCGGTGTTGCAACGACCGGTTGAACTCGCCCAATTCAGATCAAGAAAGTACATCCACGCCCTGCACCGCCACGGCCTGGACGGCTCCATGGGAAGAGTCGGCGCCGCTGGCGACAACGCCGCCATGGAATCCTTCTTCGCGCTCCTGCAGAACAACGTCCTCGACCGCCGCCCCTGGGCCACCCGGCAAGACCTCCGCACCGCGATCGTCACCTGGATCGAGCGGACCTACCACCGACGCCGCCGACAACTCCGGCTGGGCCGTTTGACCCCCATCGAGTACGAGATCACCATGAAGTCCGCCGCAACCCTCGCGGCATGAAAACCGACTGTCACCAACCCGTGCAGCAGCCCCCTCCACCGCGTCGTGAGGGGCGCGATCGGGCAAGTTGGAGGGGCCTCCAAGGCCAGTATCGTCGGCGCATGCCCAATACACACCTCATGATCATCAGTGACCACGGCGCATTGAGCTGGGTGGTAACCGAGCAGAAGATGGCCTTCCCCGCTGGCCGCTCCAGACTCGCCCAGTCCGTCAAGGAAGGCGACGAAGTCTTCCTCTATACGACCCGCGGGTGCTTCGGCAATCCAACTCGCGACCGCGGGCGCCTGATGGGGCTCGCAACCGTCTCGAATCCGGTTCACGTGTTGCCTGAGCCGCTGCATCTCGGTGAACGTGTCTTCCCTGAGGGATGCGCCCTCGACATTCAGACTCTGGCCGACTGGCGTGAAGGGCTAGTGCTCAGCGACCTTGTGCCGCAGCTAGAGGTATTCCCCGACCCTAGGGCATGGAGCGTACGCATGCGCAGGGCTGTCCTCACGCTCCCAGTCGCTGATGCGAAGCTGCTCCGTACCACTGTCGCACCTCTACTCCGTCCATATCCCGAAGTAGCTGAAGCATACCGCCAAGCATAGAACCCCTGCTACTTGACGGTACTCAGCTCTAGTTGCGATGGGTTAGCTTGGCTACGCAGCTACTCGAGGATTTCCAAGGCCGGGAGCGAGTCGATAATCTTTACCGTCTTTACGCTTACCGTCACGATCCGCTTGAGGAGGTCGATGATGTAGCGCGGGTCGTCGGACCAGTCATTGGGATCGTTGGTAATTTCCGATGCCTTGTCGACCTTGACCTGGTACCGGTCGACGATCCACTCGATCGCGGAGCGGGCTCCGAGCTGGTAGCTGTACGCCTCCTCCGGGATGTTGGAGAGAGTCACGCGGTGGTTGTAGATGATCGTCGAACGGTCCTGCTGCCCCTTCACCTTGGGGATTCTCATTTTCGAGACTCGGTAGAGCTCACGCTGCGGGGTACCGGCTGCGTCACCGGATACGGTCTCGACGATGCCTGCATAGGGCTCGGCTTGCTCGTAATTGATGTGCAGGTCGGCGAGCTTGCGACCAGCCTGGGCAAAGCCACGGAAGTCGCGCACCTTGGGGATGCGAGGCAGGGACTTCTTTAGGTCAGCGGCGAAGGCTGTGCGGAAGTCGAGGGAGTGAAGCAGGCCGTAGCAGTAGAAGAAAAGGTCGTCCCTGGTGATCTCCGGGTCTCCGTACGTTTCCCGGTAGTCCCGGAGCGCAGCGTCGGTGATGTTGTCCACGCGCTCATAGCCCACCTCTTCGCCCAGGGCAGCGAAGAGGCCCTCATCACTACCGAGTTCACGGTAGGTGTAGCGAGGGAAGAATTGGCCATTGCTGGAACCCCAGTACGCCAGATCAGGAAGATGATCAACTGCGTGCACCGAGAAGGGTTTGTCTGACCCCACGCCGGTCACGTAGAAGCCAAAGTTTTCATGACCCGGAGTCGGGAACATCAGCGGCAGCTTGCCCGGTCGATGGTTCAAGTCCCGATCGAAGTAGACCGCGTGCCGATTGAAGGGCCGGTACATACCGGTGACCATGCGGCCTGAGTCGTACCCGATCGCCTTGCCTTGGGCCATCTTGGAGATCAGGCTTGACGACCAACTAATCCACTGGGGGGCGCGGTCGATGTACATCTCCGCATCGGAAGGTTTCGGATTGGCGATACCTTCCGTCTCGCAGTAATCACGGAAGCCCGTGCGCTGGGTATTGTAGAAGTCGATCATCGACTCCATATTTTCGCCGAGTTTCTGCTCGGAGTAGTTATATACCCAAGCATCCCTATTTGTCTGAAGTCCCGGGGAGTAGCCTCCAAAGATGGCGGCCTGCCCACCCTTCACAACCTTGTCGCCCAACGCCCGAAATTCGCCGTACCGCTCGTCCCTCTGGTTAATCCAGTCTCCTTCGGCGTTCGGCGCCAGCTTCTTCCAACTCACCGTGTCGAGGGCTTGTGAGCCGAGGGTGCGGAGTTTGTTCTCGCGGGTGAGGTAATCCCCGATGTCGCGGTAATGCAAGGCACATCCAGCCTCCGCACCGTAGTTTCTGCCAACCTTCACTAGAAGAAGGATCGCGACAGTGTTCCGACTGCCGGATCCGAAGATCTTGCCGCCTTCCTTCCGAGAGAGTTCGCCAGCTGTGCGCTGGTTGCCTCGCAGGTTGTAGCAGTAAATAGCGTCGAATTCATCGACCAGAGATTTGCGTAGTCCGTCGGCGGTGTTGCCATCGATATAGCCGCCGTTGGAGACGAATGCAACGACACCCTCATCCTGGATTCGGTCGGAGGCCCAGCGGATGGCGCGGATATAAGAGTCGTACAGAGAGTTCTTATTCGTAGCCGTCGAGAGAGTGGCGTACGTCTGCTGGATTCGCTCGTCAAGCACCTCGTACTTCACGTTTTGATTGTCGTCGTTCTGACTGTCTTGCCCCACCGAGTAGGGGGGGTTGCCGACAACTACGGTGATGCCTTGCTTCTGCTGCTTCTTGGCACGCTCGCTATTCCCCTCCAGGACGTCCATTCCGTCGAGTTTCGTCGTGCCCTCGGCGAGCTGGAATGTGTCGGTGAGGACGATGCCTTCGAAGGGCTGGTAGTCGCCGCCGGCGAGGTCATGGAAGGCGGCCTCGATGTTGACCGCGGCGATGTAGTAGGCGAGGAGCACGATCTCGTTGGCGTGCAGCTCACTCGTGTACTTGCGCAGCAGGTCTTCCGGCTTGATGACGCCGGACTGGAGGAGGCGTACTGGGAAGGTGCCTGTGCCGACGAAGGGGTCGATGATCTGGACGCCCTCGTCCGAGAGGGAGCGGCCGAGGTGCTTGGCCAGGGCCTGTTCGGTGGCGCGGATGATGAAGTCGACGACCTCAATGGGGGTATAGACGATGCCGAGCGAGTCGGCGGTTTTGGGCAGGGCGGTCTTAAAGAACTTGTCGTACAGCTCAACGATGACGCGCTGGCGGCCCTCATGGTTGTCGATGCCCTCGGCACGAACCTTCACTGAATTGTAGAAGCCCTCCAGGGTCTTGGCCTCGGCATCCAGGCCCTGGTCGTCAAGGATGTCGAGCATCCGCTGCATGGCTTTGGACACGGGGTTGTGCTCGGCGAATCCGTAGTCCTTGAACAGGGCGTCGAAGACCGGCTTGGTGACGATGTGCTGGGCGAGCATGTCGATGGCATCGGGGTCGGTGACGCCGGGGTTTATGGTCGCGCGCAGTTCGCCGACGAACTCTTGGAAGGCGGCCTGCTTCTCGGGGATCGCCAGAGCGGCCTTAATGCGAGTGACGTGGCGGTCGGCGATCTGGGCGATGTCCTTGGCCCAGTCTTCCCAGTAGTGGCGTTCGCCGACCTTGTCGACGATGCGAGCGTAGATGGCGTCCCGCCAGTCGCTGACGGAGAAGAGGGCGTCCTGGATGTGTTGGGCGCCCTGGGCTTCCTTGTCCTTGGCGGCCTGGGCGCTGTCGGCGGTGCTGGAGCCGTCCTGGTCGCCGATCGTCTCGTCGTTGGGCCCGATGCTGCCGATGCCGATTTTGTTGTCGGGCTTGTTCTTGTTGAGTTCGATCTGGTTGACGGTCGCATTGAAGCGGTCGTCATGGGCGCGCAGCGCCTGGAGGACCTGCCAGACAGTCTTGAAGCGCTCGTTCTTCTGGAGGGCCGCCTCCGGTGACATGCCCGCGGGGATAGCGACGGGCAGGATGATGTAGCCGTAATTCTTGCCGGGGGCCAGGCGCATCACGCGGCCGACGGACTGGACGACGTCGACCACCGAGTTGCGGGGGTGTAGGAAGAGGACGGCGTCCAGGCTCGGGACGTCGACGCCCTCGGATAGGCAACGAGCGTTGGAGAGGATGCGGGCCTGGTTCTGCCCCGGGTCTTGCTTGAGCCAGTCCAGGAGCCTGTTGCGCTGCAGGGTGTTGAACGTGCCGTCGACGTGGTCGACCTCGCAGTGCAGCACGTCGTCGTCAGCGTCGTCGTAGGCGTCGACGACCTCGTTGAAGCGGGCGGCGATCGACTTGGAGTCGGCGATAGAGCGGGCGAAGGCCACCGCCCGCTTCATGGGGGCCTCCTCCTCGGCGAAGCCGGAGCCATCGGCGAAGGTGCCAGTGCGCTTAGCCATGGCGTTCCAGCAACCGATGATCTTCGCCGCGTCATTGAGGTTGAGCTCGGAGGATCCGCTGGCAATGCCCTGCTGGAGAGTCTCGGCGACGACGCCCTCGTCAATGGTGAGGATGAGGACCTTGTAGTCGGTGAGCAATCCCTGTTCGACAGCCTGGCCAAAGCCGAGCCGGTGGAATTCGGGGCCGAACATCTGCTCGTTGTCCATCGAGGCTAGGACCGCATCAGCGTTCTTCGCATCGGCCTTGGCGTCCTCGTTGTAGATGCGTGGTGTGGCCGTCATGTAGAGGCGGCGCTCCGCGCCGAGGTAGTCGTCGTTGTGGACACGAACGAAAGCCGACTCGTCGTGGCCGACCAGTGTGACGCCGGTTGTGCGATGTGCCTCGTCGCACAGGATGAGGTCGAAGCGGGGCAGTGCCTTCTTCTGTGCATCAGCGACGGCGGCGATCGAGTGGTAGGTAGAGAACACCACCGTCAGCCCTGGTGCCGCCTCCACCCTGGCCGTCTGTTTGATCAACTGGTCGGGGTCCGTGGTGGCGGGCAGGGCCAGGTCGTGGGCGGCCATGTCCTCGTCGTCGCCCCTGGTCTGCTGCTTGCCGACCTTGGTGTCCGAGCACACAGCGAAGGAGCGCAACGGCACCTCTGCTTCGAACGACCATTCGCGCAGCGTCTGAGAGAGTAGAGCGATAGATGGCACCAGGAAGAGAACAGTGGTGTGCTCCCCCTCCCCAGCCTGTGCACGCTCCTGTTGGAGTCGTTCTGCGATCTTCAGGCCGGTGAAGGTCTTGCCTGTCCCGCAAGCCATGATCAGCTTGCCTCGATTGTGGCCTGCGAAGCCGGCGAAGACATCGTCGATCGCCGCGACTTGGTGCCTGCGAGGAGCTTTCTTGTCTTGCAGGGACAGCTCGAACGGTGCGTCCTGGGCCGGCAGGTGCCACTCGACAGGGCTGTTAGCGATGTCCGACAGACCGAGGCGGGTGACCGGGATCTGTTGGTCGGCTAGTGCGGCCTCGGCGTTGGACCCCCACTTCTCAGTCGTGGAGATGATCATTCGACGGGTGAAGCCGCCCTTGCCGGAGGCCGTGAAGAAGGAGTCAATGTCCTCCTTCCGGATGGTGTGGTGCGGTTCATAGAATTTGCACTGGATCGCGCAGAATCCCCCTGTCTCTCGGTCCTGCGCCACCAAGTCGATACCGGTATCACGCTTGTCGTGCTCTGCGCCGGGCCAATCGGCCCACATCCATACCCGACTGAACTGCTCGTTCCACTGAGGGTCGGTACTGAGGTACTGGAGCATCAGCTCCTCGAAACGAGTCCCGCGTTCGCGGTTTTGTCCAATGGAGCCGTTACGGATGGCCCTGATGACGTCGTGCACCGATGTAGTCGTGCTCACTGCGCTTCGCTTCCCGTCACTGCCGGAGGCGGACGACGCCGCACACCGGGGAGATCACACACAAGGATGTTCCAGAACCCTAATGGCAGTCCGCGCCAGGTGCATTGGCCGATTGCGCGGTGGCGGAAACTGATCGTCCATGGAGGAGAGTTCACGGGGCCGCCGATCGGACAACGTGACTCAGGGTTCGTGAATCGACCAGGCCAACTACTGTCCGTTGGCCCATCTCGTGGCAACGAGCGGCCCACAGTCCAAGGCACGGCGGGTGAATCAACCATGCTCGAATCGGTTCTTGGGAGTGCCCCGTTGGTTCATGACGAATGGTGATCCGTCTGCGTTGAGGCTTCTGCCAGCATCTCGATCTGGTCATCGCTGAAGAGGCCGAAGGGGATGCCCATGGCACACACTACGTGAGTGGCGCCGAGATGCTGCCAGGTGAGGAGGCGAGAACGGATCTCATCCGGCGTGCCGATCAGGCCGCGGCTGCGCCAGGCTTCAAAGGCCACGGCATCCAAGTGGCCGGCAGGTACCCATTGTTGGAGGCGCCGCCAGCGTCGCAGCAGGTCGTCTTCGTCCTTTCCAATAACCGTGGTTAGTCCGACCGACCGTAGCAGCGGCGCCTGGCTGTTCGAGCTTCGCTGTCCTGCGGCGCTGAGCACGGTATCCAGGCGTCGGGTGAAGTCATAGGGGCTTGGGTCCCAGGCCAGATTCCAGCCGTCAGCTACCCGGCCGGCGACGGAGAGGATGCCGGAGCGTTTGCCCCCGATCCAGATCGGCGGGGCCGAGTACCCCAGGCTGGTGCGAAGCAGGTTGGCCGTTGCCTCGACGGCTGCGAGGCGTGCAGTGCTGGACGAGAAGTGCACGTTCGCGTCTTCGAATTCGGCGGCGTGCCACCCTGCTCCGAGGCCCACGTCGATTCGCGGGCCGGCGATGTCCGACGCCGTGGCGATCTGGTGTGCCAGCAGGGCAGGTTCGCGCAGCGGTGCTGGGGTGACCAGCGAGCCGAGCCGGATGTGCTGGGTGACTGTGGCGAGGGCCGCGAGCAGGGTCCAGCAGTCGGGTGAGCGTCTGGGGCGGCCGTCGCCTGCGTCGAGCCATAGGTGGTCGGAGACCCACAGTTCGTGGAATCCGGCAGCTTCGGCCCGTTCTGCGTAGGCGAGGGCGGCGCGTGTTCGGGCGCTGCCTGCGATGCTGGGGTCGGGGAAGAGTCCGTCGTAGTGGGGTAGTGCGAGCCCGAGCGTGATCACGGGCGGCTCCCCGAGGTCGGCTGCGGTGGCGCGAATGGGCTGAGTAACGGGTGTGCCATGTCGCGGATGAGGCGGGTCGCTTCGCCGAGTAGTGGTGCTAGCTGATGCTCTCGGCCTGCGGCGGCCGACTTGGGGATTTCCCGCAGTAGGAGCATCGCTGTGTGCCGTGCCAGGGCGGTGAGGTCCCGCTCGTGGTGGGTGGCGCTGGTCATCTGAGAGAAGGCATCGACGACGGGAGCCGTCCAGGCCGTTGGCAGCGTCGTCTCGGGGGCCTCGTATTGCAAGGTGAGGGCGCTCGGGCTGAGTGTGGCGTCGCCGTGTGCGTGGGCGAGTAGATCCTCGACGTGCCACCAGCCGACGAGGTGACTGGTCATCATCCGCCAGTCCTGATGCAGCCCCGCCCATTCCCAGTCCACCAAGTGCCAGTGGTTCGCGGGGTCGAGGAGGATGTTTCGTGGCTGCGGGTCTCCCTGGCAGGCGACATGGATGGTCGGCGCGGGGATGCTGGCCAGCTGATTCAGGATCTGGTTCAGGGGGCCGTGGTCGATGTCGTTGACGACTACGTGGCGGGACAGGGGCGCCGGTAACCCTGCCTGGTGGAGGGCGTAGCGAAGTCCTGTTGTGCCGCGCTGCCAGCGCAGCTGATGTTTCCGGGTGGCTGAGGACATGTCGAAGCCCGGTTCGGCGGTTCGCTGCCACACCTGGCCGAGCATGGTGACGACGTCCTTCCAGACCGCGGGTGCCGGGCCGTGAGTTCCTTGGTTGTGTACCGCGTCAGCCAGTGTGGTGGTGGAGGGGCAGCGGGTGATGAGGGTGTCTGTGCCGTAGATGCTTCCGGCGAAGAAGACCTCGGGGAGTCGGCTGCCGAAGAACGGCTCGATTGACTTGCGGGCCGCGGCCTGGGCGTGGGCCGGCACCCGCGGGTTGGTGGCTGTCTTGACGGCGAGGAGTTGTCCGTCAGGCTGGCGGACGATGCGGACGGTGGCTCCTGAAGTGCCGGTGCGGACTGTGCGGACGACGTGGGCGGTGCGGAAGCTGGGATGCTCCCGCACCGGTATGCCCGTGTTCATGGTCCTCCCGGCCGGCTCAGGCTTGGGCGGTTTCCTTCTTCTTCCGGGCGTGTTCGGCCTTGCGGCGCAGCTGGTTGTAGGCGCCTGTCAGGCCCATGGCCTTGCGTACTTCGAAGACGACCTGCTGTACCTCACGGCGGGTGCGTTCGGTGCCCTCGACGATGATTTCGTCCACGAGGCCGCTCTGCTCTTCGTATTGGGCGCGGCGCTCTCGCATCGGGTCGAGGTAGCGGTTGATGGCGGCGGCGAGTTTGTCCTTGACCTCGACGTCACCGACCTTGCCGGCCTGGTAGCGGGTCTTGAGGTCTTCGACCTCGGCCCGGTGGTCGTTGAAGACGTCGTGGTAGGTGAAGACGGGGTTGCCTTCGACCTTCCCGGGCACGTCTGCGCGGACGCGGTTGGGGTCGGTGTACATTCCGGCGACTTTCTTGCGGACCTCGTCCTCGGTGTCGGACAGGTAGATCACGTTGCCGATGGATTTGCTCATCTTGCCCTGGCCGTCGGTCCCCACCAGTGTGGGTACGTCGCTCTCCACGAGTTTGGGCACGGGGAAGACGTCGCCGTAGAGGTAGTTGAAGCGGCGCGCGATCTCCCGGGTGATCTCGATGTGCGCGTGGTTGTCCTTGCCGACGGGCACCGCGTGGGCCTTGACGCACAGGATGTCGGCCGCTTGGAGCACGGGGTATCCGAGCAGTCCGTACGGCATCTCTTCCTTGTGTGCGTCCCTGGCCATGTCCTTGAGGCTGGGCATCCGCTCCAGGCGCGGCACGGTGACCAGGTTCTGGAAGAGGGTGTTGAGCTCGCACACTTCCGGGATCGCGGATTGCAGGTAGAAGGTGGCGTGGGCGGGGTCGATGCCGGCTGCGAGCTCGTCCAGCACCATGGCGCGGGAGTTCGCCGAGATCTGGGCGATGTCCTCGCGGGTGTTCTTGGTGGTGAGCATGTGCAGGTCGGCGATGATCAGGAAGGTCTCGTACTGCTGCTGGAGCTTCACGCGGTTGGCGATGCTCCCCACGTAGTGCCCGACGTGCAGTTTTCCTGTCGGACGGTCTCCGGTGAGCATGCGCTGGTCGGTCATGGGGGTGGGCTCGCCTTTCGCGTGTTTGTCGCCGTGGGGGCTAGCAGAGGGGGCTATTGTCGCCCCTCGCTACCCGGTGAAGCACATCGATTACAGGATCAATCTGGTTCGTGTCGATCAAGTGCACTTGCATCCAGCCGGGGAGCCTCCAGCGTCGCCCGTCCCGGTAGCGAGCTCCCTGTGCGTTCAGGCCGTGGGTGACCGCTTCGAACAGTGGTCCCAGATCCATCAGGAGAATGTTCGATTCGGTAGGCGCGTAGTGCACTCCGATTTGCCGCAGGACTGCGGTCAGCCGGTTCCGGGCCTCATGGCTTGCGGCTACTGTCCGCTGCCTGGCCTCGTCATCGCCGAGTGCTGCCTCGGCAGCGGACAGAGCCATCGTGTTCATCGCGTACGGCAGGCGGTAGTCGCGCAGCCGCTTGGCCACGGGCGGGGTGGCGAGCGCGTAACCGACCCGGGCGCCGAGCAGACAGTGAGCCTTGGACATCGACCCGCAGACGACGACGTTCGGGTGCATCTCCAGCAGGCGGGCGGCCGGCTCGGGGGGTGTGCGGATGTAGTCGGCGCAGACCATGTCGAGCAGGAGTACGGCGCCGGGTGGAAGCGCCTTAGCCACGGTGTGAAGCTGATCGGTGAGGGACGCAGCCGCGACGCCGGATACGGCGTGGGGGATGTCGAGGACACACAGCCTGGTGTCGTCGTCGATTGCCTCGGCCATGGCGGGTATGTCGTGCCCACGGGTAGCCGTGTCCCAGCGGATAGAGCTGTAGGCCAGCTGGTGGCGGTCAGCAAGCTGTCGGTACAGCTCGAAGGTCGGCTCGGTAGCGATCACGGTGGCACCTTGCGGCTGCATTCCGAAGAGCCAGTCCATGACCTGGGTGGATCCGCTGCCCACCACTACCTCTTCGGATGTCACTCCGGTGTGCTGGGCGATCAGCCGCTCCAGCTGGTTCGCGTCCCGGGGCGGGAGCTGGTGCAGGCGATCACCGCTCGCGGTGACGGCCGCCTGAACTCGTGGAGACTGCCTGGCACGCAGCGGCGGGTCGGTGGCCGCGTTCAGACCGGACGCGATGCTCTCGACGTGTTCGCTCTTGCAGTCCGAGCACAACACCTGCCCTGACCGGCATTTGTTCAGCGCCGTTCGTGCCGTCTCTTCAGGGCAGAGAAGTTCGATCATGGCGAAGGCAGAGCATCGCGCAGGGTTTCCTCCCTGAGCACGCTGCTGCTCAGCGCTTGCTCGGCCGCCCGTTATGGCATGTCGGAACTTGTGCCGGATTGTGGTTGCGTCATCATCTGCGAACACCACCGAGGCACCGTCGCGCACGCTGCCCCTCTCGCCGAGTCGCCGCAGACTCGGGAAGAGCCGGCGATAGAGCAACGTCGGCGCCGGTAACCCCATCACACGGGAGACTCGGGGCAGCAGCGCGCTATGTGGTGCTTGCATCGCATCTACGAGCGCGACGCCGGGCTGACCTTGGTCCTCGTCGTCCGGGGTATGGAAGAAGAAGCCCAGCATGCTGGCGATATCGGTCAGCGCGCTCGCGGGAGTCGCCTCGTCCCATCCGTACAGGCGGCGCAGCTTGTCCAGGCGCACTGTCGACAGCCCCTGGTGCTGCACCCGCCGCAGCTCCGGCCCGTCAGGGCACACGTTCGCGTCCACGTGGCCCTGGGCGTAGTGGCGTAGGGCCGTACGGAACTGAGACAGCATGGGGCCCGGGGAGACCCCGGCATCGAAGATCAGGACTTTGCCACCGGCCGCCGCCAGCTGCGCAGCTGTGCGAGCAAGCCCCAGGTGGCCGAGGTGGAGTTGGCGTCCCGCAAAGCCAACCCGGATGGTGAAGCCCGGTGGCAGCGACAGCACTTCGGACTTGTCCGGCTGCTGCCACGCCCAGACCTCTCCGGGCAGCGGCACGCTTTCCGACAGCGGCCAGCGGTTCGTCGCAGCGGATACAGGCCGCAAGGCGAACTGCCGTATTCGCCCGTGCTCCCGCTCCGCCACCTGCCTGTTGCCGACGGCGTGCCACGCCTCAAGCGCCGCGTCCATCACGCTGCCACACCTCGATTCCCGCCTTTGGCGAGCCGGTGTAGCAACCTCCGGGCCCCCGCCTGCTCTTGCTTTGAAGCGTGCCCGTGCGCCTTCTCGGAGTAGACATCGGGGAACCGGGGATCAGCGCCGTGGCACACGGCGCCGAAGGCCCAGAACCGGGCTGCACAGCGGGCGCGTTCTCGCGTGGGGTCCACGATGCGGTGCAGTCCGGTGTATCCCCAACGCCCCTGGGACTGCTGCGTGATGTACCCCGCCGAGTGCAACGCGTGGACGTACGTACGGCGCTGCTGTGACCAGATCCGAGAGCGCTGTTCAGGGGCGCGTAACAGCCGAGCCAGGTAGCCGGCGAAGTCGGGGTACAGATCCAGGAACGCCAGGTGGGCGTGGGCCAGCAGTTGGTCGCCGCTGTAGTCGCTCCCGTCGATGTCGGCGGCCCTCAACTCCGCCAGTGGGCCGAGGAATCCGGCGGTGGTGGCCGCCAAGGCGGAGTCCAGGCCCGGACGGTCAGTGACGAACGGGCTGAACAGCTTGAGCGAGAAGTACCCGCCGAACCGACGGTCCAGGCCGTCTGCTGCAACGTCCTGATGAGACAGCACGTAGATCGTCACCGACCTTGCCTCCCAAGTAGCGCTCCGCCTCTGGGGAGGGTGCTCCGCTCCGCCATCGTGAAGCAACAGCGCGTCTACGTCGCTTCCCCCGCCGGCCGTCCCCTGAGGCATGCTGCCGTAGAACACCCACTGTCGGCCGCCCTCCGGGACGTCAGCGACACGGGGGGCAAGGGCCTTGATGAGCTCCGGCATCCTGTCCACGAATCGGGGGTCGATGGCCTCCCCGGCTACGGGGCTCACCTTCCCAGCCATAGCTCCACCGCCTCCGTCCAGCTGCCTTCGGGATCAGCCAACAGACTGCGGAGGCCAAGGCCGCGAGCCGCATCAACGTTCGCCAACTTGTCGTCCACATATAGGATTCGGGACCAGTCCCTCCCGCCCACCGCGTGCTCGTACGCGGCCGGGTCCGGCTTGACCAACCCCGTGCTGCTGGAAATGCACAGCTCTTCGGCGTACTTCGTGACTCCGAGGGCGCCAAGGCGGGGCAGGAGCCACTCCCGCCGGTGGTTCGAAATCACAATGATCTCTGCATGCTGCGACCACGCGGGTAGGCGGTGCAGCGCAGGCAGGGCGTGCATGGAGGCATCGATGACGCCTCGCCACGATCGAGAAGGCCGGTCCGCGCCAAGGGACTTCGCGAAGTCTGTCCAGAAGGCATCCTCATCGAGCTGGCCACTCCACAGGGCGTCGCGAAAGCGCTCGCGGAAGATCACGGCGACCGTGTCAGGGGGCAGATTGCAGGAGTCGGCGACTGCCTTGAAGAGCGGGTCGGTTGGCTCTCCCAGCAGTACCCCACAGGCGTCCAGAAGGAGGGTTCTTCGACTTCGAGAATTTGGGCGCTTGCGCCTCATGACCACATCCCCCTTGCGTTGATCGCTAACAGTCCGCATCTTCCCCTCGCATCAGTGAAGATCGACGAGAAGCCGACGACTCGACTCGATTTCGTCGCCGCTCCGCCGTCCACCAAGGCGGATGTTGACCGACCACGAACCGTGAGTGCTCCTCTCCTGGGGTGATCGGGGGCTCGCGTGGACAGATCCTCCAGGTCGCAGTGTCGTTGCCATGCCAGCTGGCTCATGGGTCCGCCATACGTCATCGTTCATCCCGTCCCGGGGGTGTGCGCCGCCCCGGGACGGGGGCTTGTGGGGCGGTGGACCAGCAGTACGTCACCGAGGCGGAGTTCGAGCGTTGTCCCGTCGTCAAAACGCAGCAGCTTGCCCGTGCTCCCCGCGACGGTCATGTCGACGACTTCGAGCCGCGTCGTGTCCAGCACGGTGAGGTCGCCGACCCGGATACCCAGCGGGCCGACGTGCATGGTCTGGGCGAGGTCGGGTGCCTGGTTCATTCGCTCTCTCCACGGGCTGCGGCACGTTTCTCCAAAGCGGCGACCTCGATGCGCAGCGTCTGCGTGGCGGTGGGCCGTGCGGCGAGCTGGCGTGCACAGGGCAGACAGGCGTATATGCCGCCGGCCGGACCGGATCCGCATTCGTAGATGCGGATCAGGGCAACGTCCTTGGCCCAGGAGTCGTGCCATGAGCAGTGCCCCGGATAGGCGTCTCGTTCGCTCACCGTGCCGACTCCTGCACTGCCAGGAGCAGGTGTGCCGCGGGCGTACACCGCTGCGCGGCGGTGCGTGCCCAGTGAGGGCCGGGCGGCGCGGTCACATCGCCGGCGGGGATCAGTACATGCGCTCCGCCGAGATAGGCGGTCACGCCAGGCATGACCAGGCAGCGGCCCTCGCCCGGCTGGACGAAGAACCACATGCTGATTCCGTCGGATACGACGGAGCCGCACGCTTCACCCAACCTCGCGATGACCTGCATGCCGACGGTTGTGGAGACGCGCACGGCGTCCCACAGTTCCCCGGTCTGGGCAAGCGCGATTCGTAGCTGAGAGGGAGGCGGTGTACTCACCCAGCCATCACCTCGCGAGGGCTACGGTGATCGGCAACAGCCAAGTCGAGGGCCGCGTGCAGCGCTTCCGGTGGAGTCAGCACGTGCCCGTCTTCGACAGGACGGGCCCAGCGCAGTCCGGGCACACCGACGAACTCGCGGGGCGGCACGGCAAGCCAACTCGTCCTGCCCAGTGCGTACACGCGGGTGCTGCCCGGGAACTCCCAGCAGGTGGCCGAGCCGGCGGGAGTGAGCCAGTAGAAGCACGGCGTGAACGGGTCGTGGATGACGGCACCGCAGGTGTCACCGAGCAGGGCGAGGACGCGCTTGCCGATTCGCTCGGGCGCCCGTACGGCATCCCAGTGCACGCCGGCCTGTATCAGCCCTGTATCCAGCCCTGACGGAGGAGTAATCGGCCTGACGTTGGTGTCCATATCGGGAATCCCCGCTCTTGGTGACGGCTTGCTTACACACCAAGAGGTTCGACGTCCTGAACCAACTACGGCATGACCAGCGGGGGTTACCGAGGCGGTAATACACTCGATTTCAGCGCAGCATGAGGATTGCTCGTGCTTAGGATCGCTCCAGAAGTTGGCGCCCATGACCACCACCCCCGGCCTGCTCGACGTCGAAGTCCTCAACCGCGAAGACTTGCGCCGTGCCCTCGGCGAACACGACTTCTCTGCCGCCTTCACCTTGATCAAGAAGTGGGGTGGCCTGTCCCAGAACCGCATCGCATCGGCCTGCCAGCTCACTCCGGGCAAGGTCTCCACCATCATCAGCGGGCAGCAACAGATCACCTCCATAGACGTGATCCGCCGCATCGCTGACGGACTCCATATCCCCGGAAGTCTCCTCGGTCTGTCCCCCCGCCCGTGGGAGACGGCCAGCACTGAGCAGCGCCCGCCAGCGTCGTCGGGTGAACGGCCGCCAGTGGATGACGAATTACAGTGGCGCCCGGACGCCACTGTCGACCTGGCCGCACACCTGACAAGGAGCGACCTCGTGATGGACCGCCGTGACGCATCGCGCGCACTCGCGGCAGCAGCGACCACAGGAGCAGCCCTGCTGGACTCTCTGGAGGGCTGGCTCCAACCGGCAGCAGCAACGACCCGAGCAAAGCGCGTCGGCCGCCTCGGGCGCCGCGACATCGACCACCTGGAGCAGACCGCGCAGGCGTTTCGCCGCTGGGACCACCAGCACGGCGGCGGTCTGCGACGCAAAGCTGTAGTCGGTCAGCTCAACGAGATCGCCTCCGCTTTGGAGGAGCACCAGACCGAAACCGTGGAGGCTCGTCTCTACCGTGTGATGGCACACCTCTCGGGCACGGCGGCGACGATGGCGTGGGATTCGGGGTATCAGAGGCGTGCGCAGGATTACTACAGACTGGCCCTGCGGTCTGCGCATGCGGCTTCGGACACCGTCTTCGGCGCGAACGTGCTCGCCGGGATGGCCCGTCAGATGCTCTACCGGGACCGGGCTCAGGACGCGTTGGATCTGGTACGGCTGGCCCAGGACGGTGCACGGCGCGTCGCCGGTCCACGTGTCCGGGCGATGCTGCACACGCGCGAGGCGTGGGCGCTTGCCGCAATGGGCCGCACTGCCGCGTTCCGGCGGGCGACCGAGCAGGCCCGCGAAGCTCTGGCCAGTGCCTCCGAAAAGCGCGAGCCCTACTGGATCGCGTACTTCGATGAGGCGGAACTGTCCGGAGTGACCGGCGGCCGGCTGCTTGACCTTGCCCGCCAGGACGCCAGGCACGCGGAGACTGCCGCCGAACAGATCCGCGAGGCGCTCAACACTCGTGGGGTCGAAGCGGCGCGCAGTCATGCGCTCGACCGGATCGGGCTTGCCGAATGCCACTTCCTGGCCGGGGACGTGAACGGTGCCGCGGCAGAAGCACATCGTGCGGTTGATGCCGCGTGGCGTACGGGCTCCAATCGGGTCCGCACTCAACTTGGCGAGCTGTACCCCTATACGGTCGGGGCCAGCGCGTCGCGTCCCCTGCGTGAGGTTCGCGACCGCATAAGGGAATTGCTGACGAGTTGAGGGAGCGCAGCGAGTGACGACCATCGCGGTCACCGGGCACATGGACCTGACCGAGGACACGGTTCCGCTGGTGCGCGCCGAGCTGGAGACGCTCCTGGCCGGGTACGACGCGGAGCAGTTGACCGGCTTGTCGTGCATCGCCAAGGGCGCCGACTCTCTGTTCGCGGACGCTGTGCTCGCCGCGGGCGGTCGGCTCGTCGTGGTGGTGCCGAGCGAGGACTACCGGCAAGCGAAGGTCAAGCCCGAACACGCACCGACCTTCGACCGGCTGTGCGCCGCGGCTGACGAGGTCCTGGTGATGCCGCACGAGACCGCGAACCGGCAGGCGTACGAGGCAGCGAACGCGGTACTGCTGGAACGCGCCGACCGGATGGTCGCGGTCTGGGACGGCCGGCCCCCGTCGGGTAAGGGGGGCGGCACCGCGGACGTCGTCACCGAAGCACGAAGTGCCGACCTCCCCGTCGACGTGGTGTGGCCGGAAGGCGCGGAACGCCGGAGCTGAGCCCCGGGGCACGGGATGGCGATCCTCAGCCCCGACCCTCCGACGGGTACTTCGAGGCACTCGAAGGCTCTGCAACTCAGTCGGAAGTGCCTCCCTTCGGTGTGCCTTGAATGTCACCGGCCCCGCCGCCGCCCCACTTGCGGTGCGATGACCTGAGCGGACACCGGTGTCTGCGACGCCCTGGCACTGCTTGCCGTTGGCATGGCAGTGACATCGGCGGGCAGGTCAGCCGCCCGGCGCAGCCGCCAGACAAGAACGTCGCTGATGGAGTCGGCGGAGTCCAACTCCCGCCGTACTGCTGACTCTGCCAACAGGACGGCGGGCTTGTGACCGGTGGCTTCGGCGTCGGCGAGAGTGGCGGCCAGCGCGGGCCACCCGGGCTCGGCCAGCACCCGCTCGGACAGTTCTGGCATCGCCTCCCGTACAGCAGCGGCCTGCCTTTGCCGTTGTGGCTCGGGGAGTTGGCGGCCTCGGTGATGCAGCGCTCCAATGGGGTGTCCGGCCGCGTGCTGGTAGGCGGTACGGAGGTGGTCGGCGGCCTGGCGGGCGGCTGCCGCCTGTTGGGCGTGGGCGTGTTTGCTGTGCCAGCTTGCTGCTGCAGTGGCGAGGAAGAGCAGCATGTCGATGACCATGGCGGTGGTGGCGCCGTCTTCTCCACGGCCGAGTGCCGGGCCGCCACGTACGAGGTCGCGAGCGGCCTGGCGCAGGGCTCGGTCATGTCCGCGTACAGCTCGAATGTGGGACCGTGAGGCGCGCTCGAACGTCCAGGCTGCCTCGCGTAGTTCGCGCCTTGTGTGGGCGGCGGAGGTTGTGGCGAGGGCGTCGAGGACCTCTCCGCCGGCGGCGATCTGCGCGGCGATGGCGCCGTCGCCGCCCTGGTCGATGACCAGCAAGGCCGACCAGGTTGCATGCGTTGCTTTCCGGCGGGCCGCAGCTGCGCAGCTCACCCGGGCCTGGACCGCCCGCCCTACACGGTTCTCACCGGCGGAACTGTTCGGCTGGTTGCTGGTGAAGCGTTCTCGGATGCGGGGCAGGGACAGGTCCGGGGCGAGTTTGGAGCCGGAGTAGAAGACGGGCTTGCCCGCCTTGTTGAAGTCCCCGGGCAGGGCGACGGTGTAGCCGAGGAGGTCACCCGAGGGCGCGGTCCGTCGGCGGATGAGGAGACCGGCGGAGGCTAGCCGGTCGAAGAACTCCGCTTCGCTCGTGGCGCCGGCCACCGCACGACGGACGCGCTCACGCAGCTCCTCCCGGGGAGTGCGCTTCTTCTTGGCCCGCTGGGCCTTGTATTTCTCGGCGCTGGTGGGCTGCTGGGCGGCGGTGCCGTCGCCGGCGTTGACGAGGGCCAGGCCCAGTTCCTTCTCCAGCAGGCGGCATTCGGCGTGCGCGCGTTTGCCGGAGCGATAGTCGTCGGGACGGCCTCCGTCCTCTTTCACGGTCGTGGCGATGAGGTGGATGTGGTCGTCCGCGTGGCGTACGGCGGCCCAGCGGCAGCCACTCGCCCCGTTACCGGGGTCGATGCCGGTGGCGGCAACGACCCGGCGGGCGATGTCCGCCCACTCCTCGTCGCTCAAGAGGCGGTCGCCGGGGGCGGCGCGCACGGAGCAGTGCCATACGTGTTTGCCGGGTCTGCGGTGTGCGGGCAGTGCCTGGACGGGCTGGTCGAGGAGGGACTGGAGGTCCTTGAGAGTGGCGTCGGCATCCCGTCCGGGGTCGGGCGACATGCCATCGAAGGAGGCCACCAGGTGCGGGTCGACGTGCTCCTCTGCCTTGCCGGGCCCGTAGAGGTATGCCAGCAGCCCTAGGGTGCGCCCTCCCGGCTTGTGCACTTTCGGGATCACGCCGTGGACCGGTGCCGGTTCAGCAGGGCGCTTGCGGCTTCGTGGACGCGGTCGGCAGCGGACTTCACGGCGTCAATGGCTGCGGGAAGTTGGGGTGCTTCGGCGCCGGAGTTGATGGCTTTCATGGCCTGGTTGAGGTTGCTGCCGACCCAGCCCAGGCGCCGTCTGCTCTCGAACAGGGCGGTGATGACGTCGCGTTCGTCTGCGATCTCGGCGGCGGTGCGCTGAAGGTCGCGGGCCGCGGCGAGGGCGGAGCGGGCGAGGAACCCGGCGACGGACAACTCGCACTGGGCGGCGGCGGACGTGATGAGCGCGAACTCGTCATCGTTGAAACGCGTGTTGGGCTGGTGCAGGCGCTTCGTCTGTCGGGGCTGGCGCGGGCGCTGACGGGCGCGGGAGGCGGAGTGTGTGCGGCTGCTGTCGCAGCGCGCGAGCACATCCCCTCCCTCAGCCTGCGGACCGCCCTCGGCCGCAGCTTGCCGGACCTGTGCCCCCTGGCGCAGGTCCGCTCCCGCCACGCCTGGGGCGGGTTCGGCGGAAGCTACGCTTCCGCCCCAACTTGCTGCGCTTCGGCTGGGGTGGTCGGTCATCTGCTGCTGGTCGGGCGGGGTTTCGTGGCGTGTTTCGTGCATGTTGGCGTTCTCCGTGGCGTGTTGGAGGTGGCGAGGGGAGCCGGGGGTAGTTGGGTCTGCGCAAGTTGCGGACCGGTCCGGGCTGTGAGGAGCGGTCCGCTGGGGTGGTCCGGTACTCGGCCGAACGGCCGTGTAGCTGCTGCGCTAAGCGGTCCGTGGGGCCGCGGACCGTGGACCCTCACTCCGCGGTTCGGGGGTTGGCCTGCGGGGAGTTCCGGTCAGTCCCCGGTCCGGGGGGTGGGGCCGGTGCGGAGGGTGGTCATGATCTGGGTGAGGCGGTCTTCGCTGATGCTGTGGCCAGCTGCGCGGATGGTGTGGCGGACCGTCTCACGGGTGGGAGTTCCGTGCGCTGCGAACAACGGCCGTGCCATGTCGAGGAGTTGGGGGAGTTCTGCGCCCGGTGGGCGGCCGATCCGCCGCACACGCCGAGGCGGCTCTGCGCCTGTCTGCACGGAAGCAGGCGGGTGTGTTTTCTCCGTGGCTTCGGGCGTCGGCGGGTGGACCCTGCCGTTGTCCGCTCCAGAGCCCGTATCGGTTTGGCGGGCGATGAGGATGTAGAGGTGGACGGCGCCGGCGAGGGCGAGGGGTGCGAGGGCGGAGAGCAGGCCGACGGTGATGTCTCCGAGCCGCAACCCGCCTGATTCCGCGAGGTTGTTGAGGCGGATGGCGTGGAGGGCATTGGCCCAGAGGCTGGCGGCGGTAGCGGTGCCGAAGAGCGTCCACACATACAGCCGTGCGCGAAAGGGCGCGGTGTTCAGGACGAGGAGCGCGCGGACGCCGTAGGCGATGAACCCGTCGATGACGAGGGGGAAGAGGTAGGTCAGCGGGCCGCGTATGTGGATGGCGATGGCCATCTGCTGCAGCGCGTCGTAGGACAGGGCGCAGGCGGCGGCTCCGAGGGCGAGGATCGCGGCGCGGTCCCAGCCGCTCACCCGTCGGGCAAGCGGCGTCGTAGGGTCGTGGGTGGGTGCCGGGTTGGTCATGCGGCGGTGTCTCCAGGGGGTGGAGGGTGTCGGCAGGCGTGGCCGGAACGCTGCGCGCGCCTGCTGCAGGGGCGGTTGGCGTTGCACTCGTCCCACTGGTTGCGTGGCTGGTCAGCACAGGGACGGGTGGAGGGTGTGTGACGGGTCGACTCGTTGCGGGCCCGGTACTCGTCCCGGCGGTGAGCTGTGCGGGGACGGGTGGGACCAGTCGATGCGGGTCAGCCCCCGGGAGGTGCTGGGGCCTGGGTGGGGCAGTAGCGGGCCCAGGCGTCGAGGAACTTGTTGCGGGCGAAGCCCTTGGCCTGGATGCCGTCGGGGAAGCGGATGTTGGCCGAGGTGATGCCGTAGTCCTTCAGCAGCAGCTGCAGACCGCGCGGGGTCAGTCCGCTGGTGCCGTATTCGGCCCAGGGCGCTTCCGCGTCCTCTTTCAGAATCCCCAGCAGCCGTGTGGTGGCCAGCGCTTCGGGATCGCCGCAGGAGGCGAAGGCGGTGCGGATGTCGGCCAGGATGCGGATCCTCAGCCCGCCCTCCTCGTCCTGCCCGGCCTCGAAGGCGGTCATCGCCGCGCAGGCCGACCGCGCCAGGGCGGGCCAGGCGCCTCCGGCGAGGTCGGCGACCACCACGAGGGGTTCCCAGGTGTCGGCTGCGCGGTCCTCGACCGGCATCTGTGGCTCCCGCTCCACCGCATGTTCGGCGACCTCACCGGCCCAGGCGGCGAGGCGGTCGCGCAGCAGATGCAGGTGCGGGATGTCGCGGCGGGAGCGGAAGGTGGCGACTCTTTCGCCTGGTGCGCGGCGGCGCATCCGCACCACCACGGCACGGTCCATGATCGTGTCGGGCAGGTCACCGATGCCCGCCAGCGCGGCCATGGCGAAGGTGGGGAAGGAGACCGGCTGGTGCTCGGGTCCGGCGATGCGCAGGGCGGGACGGTTGCGCTGGTGACCGGCGTTCAGCAGGCCGCGCAGGTCCTCGTTCTTCTCCGCCATCTTCGGGCTGCCGAAGAGGGTGTCGGCCTCATCCACCAGCAGTGTCGGCGGATTCGCGGTCACCGACCGGAAGATCGCCGCTGTGCTGGCGTTGACGGTGATCACCGGCTTGTGGACGGTCTCGGTGATCACATCCAGCAGCCTCGACTTGCCGCACCGCTTGGCCGGACCGACCACCGCCAGCCTCGGCGCATGCTGGAAGACGTGCTGCAGATGCGTCGCAGCCACCCACAACGTGACCGCATGCAACGCCTCCGTGCTCGGCAGAATCACATACCGGCCCAGCGCTGAGCGCAGGTCGCCCAGCAACTCTGCGCCGGTGTCTTCACCACCGTCAGGGCAGTCCGGCGGCTCGAATTCGGCACCGGCACCATCCAGTTCGTGGCCGCCGCCGTCGGCGTTGAGATCTTGCGCTGCCGGGTTGCCGGCTTCGCTCGCGGACGAGCCCGTCGTGGGCTGTGGCTGCTCCCCGTCACCCGGTGAAGGGATAGTTGTGGGGGGGTGCGGCAGGTTCGGGCTGGGTCGTAGGGTTGTCCATAGGCGTTCCTCACCCGGCGGTGCGGGGCTGGCAGGCCCCGCACCACCGATTCGTCATCACACGCGATCAGTTGGGGCGTCCTCGGCCCTCGGGGTGGCAGCCCCGAGGGCCTTCCTCATGCACCGCCTCTCGGCAGGCGAGCAGCAACCTACGACCGGCCACTGGCAACAGTCCAGCGATTCTGTGTCTCTGAGACATACAGATGGTGTGTAGCATCCGGCGCTAGACGGCCAGGCCGAGCAGGGACCGCAGGTCGGCGGTCACCACCCGGTAGGCGTTGCCCAGCCGCAGAACCCGGCAGGGATAGTGGCCCCGGCGGGCGAGTTCGTAGCCCTTGCTCCGCCCCAACCCCAGAGCACGGTTCGCTGTCTCCAGGTCAACCGTGGCAGGAAGTTCCAGCACCTCGCCCTGGCTCATACCCCTCCGCCGACTGGCGGGCTTCTCGGGATCTTCGTTCATGTGCAGTACTCCCTCTCGTCGTTGCCTTCGGCGGACACGGTGGTCGCGACCGGCTCCCGGCGGTACAACAAGGCTAGACAGAGCTACTGTGTCTTCATGACACACGACGATGAGGATGATGTTCCGGAGTGGCCGGTGCAGGTCGCCGCCACCGTGGCCGCAGCAGTACGCCGCCGACGCAAGGAGCTGGGCATGAGCGCCGAACAACTGGCCAGAGCCTGCAGCGAGATCGGCCACCCCATCCCACGCAACGTCATCGCCAACATGGAGTCCGGACGCCGCAGCACACTTCCCCTGGTCGACGTCATCGTGCTGGCCAAAGCCCTGCGCACCAGTCCGATCAGCCTCATCGTCCCCGTCGGGCACATCGACGCCTACCAGCAACTCCCCCTGCAATCAGCCAGGGACCCCTGGGACGCGCTGGCCTGGTTCACAGGCGAGGACAACAACTTCCCCTCCGACTGGAGCCTGCGCCTGCACCGCTACCACCACGCCGCCCTGACCTCCGCGGAAGAAGCCAGGGCAAGCGCCAAAGACCGGCGTCGGCACGCCCGCACGGCCAACGACCCCGATACCCGCAGCAGCGCCCTCCGCAGCGCCGAGCACCACGAAAAGCGCCTAGCCGACGACTACACCGCCCTCCGCCGTGTTCGCGCCCAGATGCGCAGTGCCGACCTCCGTCCCCCCACCCTCCCCCCATGGTTCGCCTTCCTCGACGAACACCCCCACGCCCCCGACCCCAACTCCCCCGAGGAGGACGACGCTTGAAAGGCTCCACCTACCGCCGCTGCTACTGCCGCGACCCCGAGACCGGCAAACCACTCGGCACGGCCTGTCCGAAACGCAGCAGGCGCAAGCACGGCACCTACTCCATCCGCCAGGAACTCCCATCCCGCCATGACGGCACCCGCCGCTCTTTCAACCGCGCCGGCTACGACACCCTCAAGGCCGCACAAGCCGACCTCGACCACATACGCGCCCTCCTCAACATCCCCGACAGCGACGACTCCGAAGGCACCGAGCTCATAAGCGAGATGCTGGAGGAGATAGCTGACTCCAAGGCCCCCCTGCCAGGGGTGGAAGAGACTCGCCGTCGGTTGGGCTCAGGTCAGGAGCTGATCGGACGCCTCACCGTCGGTGAATGGCTCGATCTGTGGCTGGAATCGAAGCGCATACGCAAGTCCGGCGTCACGCGGTACGAGACCGACATCCGCGTGCACCTGAAGCCGCACCTCGGTAGTCGTCGTCTCGACAGACTGCGGGTCAGCCACCTCGCGGAGATGTTCACCTCCATCTCGGAAGCCAACGCTGAGATTCTGGAACAGAACGCACAACGCCGCGCCGCCGTGGACGAGTTGGCGAAGGTCCCGTGGAAGGGCGCTCAAAATCGGGCCCGCCGCAAGGCCATGAGAGCAGCCATTGACGCCATGCCGCCCTTCCGTCGTACCACTGGAGCTGCCACCCGCCAGCGGATTCGCGGGACGCTCCGCGCAGCACTCAACGACGCGATGGCGCAGCAGATCATCACCTTCAACCCCGCCGCGCACGTCGAGATGGATCCCGTGCGCAAGCCAAAGGCCCTCGTGTGGACAGACGAGCGAGTGGCCAAGTGGGAAGCCACCGGCGAGAAACCCTCCCCCGTGATGGTGTGGACGCCGGAACAGACGGGCGCCTTTCTCGATCATGTGGCAGAGGACCGTCTCTACGCCATGTGGCACCTCATTGCCCTGCGCGGGCTCCGTCGAGGCGAAGCGTGCGGGCAGATGTGGTCGGAAACCGACCTGGCACGTCACTCCCTGACCGTGACCGCACAACTCGTCCAGGACGGCTGGGACATCGAGGAATCCGACCCGAAGACCGACAGCGGCTTCCGTGTCGTCGCACTCGACGACGACACGATCCGCGTCCTCAAGCGGCACCGGAAGCGACAGCGAGCGGACCGCGAGGCATGGGCGTCCGGCTGGGTGGACACAGGGCTGGTCTTCACCCAGGAGGACGGCTCCTGGCTGCACCCCGGAAAGATCACAGACCGCTTCGAGCGACTCGTGGCCTCCTCCGGGCTCCCGCCTGTCCGGCTGCACGACCTGCGCCACGGCGCGGCCACACTGATGCTCGCTGCCGGAGTGGACGTGAAGGTCGTCTCCGAGACCCTGGGGCACAGCGACACCCGGATCACGCGCGACATCTACCAGAGCGTCTTCCCCGAGGTCGCGAAGGACGCAGCCGAAGCCGCCGCCGGCCTGGTCCCGCTCCAGCGGAAGAGCAAGGCGAAGGAAGCCGAGAAGCGCCGCAAGAAGAAGGCGAAGAAAGCCAAGTCCCCGAACGGAAGCAAGATCAAGAACGCGACCGCTCACGCACACCCCCGATGAGGACGCGCGAATGAGCGCCACCAGACAGAGAAAAGCCCAGGTCACACAGCATGTGACCTGGGCTTCAGACGAGCCCCCTAGGTGTATGAGGCCATGAGGTTGGTGACGCCTGTGTGGAGTCGGGAGGCCGGGGGCTGGTTCCCGGCGGCAGTGTGGGGCCGATGGTAGTTGTAGTGGATGTTCCAGATGGTCAGGGCTTGGGTTCGCTGGGCTTCTGAGCTCCAGTTCCGGGCGTAGAGGAACTCTTCGGCCAGGATGCGTTGATAACGCTCGACCTTGCCGTTGTGCCGTGGCGTGTAAGGCGTGATCCGCTGGTGGCGGGAGCCGAGCATGGCGCGGGCGAAGTCTCCGGCTCGGTAGCAGGCTCCGTTATCGGTGACGATCCGCTGGATGTGGTTGATGCCGTGGGCCGCGAAGAACGCCCGGGCCCGGTGGAGGAAACCGATCGCGGTGGTGGCTTTCTCGTCCAGCAACGCCTCGGTGTAGGCGAGTCGCGAGAAGCCGTCGACGGCCGAGTGCAGGTAGAGGTAACCGGGCCGCTCTCCGCGGGTCTTGGTGCGGGCGACGCGTTTGGCCTGAAGGCTGTTGCGGCCGTGGACGCGCCATCCGCCGCCGTCGGGGATGCGGCCGGTCTTCTTCACATCGAGGTGGACCATGTGGCCTGGCCGGCGGGCGGTGATGGTGCGGCCGGTGCGGTTGGTGGCGCCGTCGGGGTCGATGAACCGTCGGCGGTTCAGCCCGAGTTGGTGCAGGTGGCGGGTGACGGTGCGGCGGCTGACGGCTGTGCCCTCCGCCCGGAGTTCGAAGGTGATGCGGGCTGCTGACCATTTGTGTTCACGGCGCATCCGCTCGATGCGGACCACGGTCTCGCCTGGTGTCCGGGTGGGCTGACGGTGCGGGGTGCTGGGCCGGTCGTGCAGGCCGAGGTCGCCGTATCGGCGGTGCCGGCCCACCCACTTGCTTGCGCAGGACCGCGATATGCCCATCTCTGCGGCGACGTGGGCGATCGGACGGTCCTGGCACCTGCGGACCAGACGACGACGGCCCTCCACGGACAGTGGGGCATTACGGTGGGACACCAGGCGGGTCCTTTGCGACGGCGGATGGGTGACTTGGCAGTTCTCATCCTGCCGCCCAGGGACCCGCCCCTTGTGTGCCGACCCCAGCGACTACAACGTCATGACCCGCAACACCAGGGGGCTCGAACCCCGACTTACGCATTACGTCAGCAGGACCGCTCCGGGCTGCTCGTCCCAATCGAGACCGAACCGGTGGGGAGCGCCGAGGCTGAACAGCTTTGCCTCCCGCTGAGTCATGAAGCGTCGCACGTCCGCGGCAAGAGCCCCACGCAGGACCGTCCACGCCTGGTGTTGGCCGGCGGGAACGACGTGGATCTCGCGCCGCAGCTCAGTCTCAGCAGCGTCTCCGCGCCCATGCGCCCATCTCCCGTCCGGCTGACACTTGATCCATCGGGAAGTCCTGAGTGCGTTCTTCAAAGAGGACACGTTGTAGCGGTACCCGAGTTGCTTCAAGCAATAGTCCAGCGCATCCGCTGTGATGGGTTCGCCCGCGGCGAGCAGGACCAGCCGACCCGCTCCCTCCAGATGGCGGGGGCCGGGCAAGGGGCCGTGCCGGTACAGGCTGTAAGTTCCCTGTCCGGCCCAGCAGAAGCGCCGGTCGGGTGAGAGCGCCGCGTTGGCGCTGGGGACGGCCATCTCGCATCCGTATTCACGCTGGGCCAGGCGGACGAAGTCGCGGACGTGAAGAGGTGAGCTGACCGAGCAGGCGATCGCGTACAGGATTTCCGGACGACTCGCCCAGCGTGGTCCCCCGCATCCGCAGTGCTTCTTCTCCCAAGGCGACAGGCGGGCTCCGCACGCCGGGCAGGCGTCCGTCATCACGTCGGCTCTCCACGGCACGGCGATAACTGGCTCATCCGGCGCTCCAGTCGAGGGTCATGGGCATCGGCCCCGTCACGACGGGACCGATGTCCTCGTCGGTGTCCGGCCCAACCGCGTCCAGGTAGCGCGCGACGTCCTGTTCGTCGATGGTCACCAGGTTGTCTCCCGAGGCGGCATCGATGAGACCGTGCGCCTTGCGCAGCACGTCGCGCGGCTTGCGGTTCGACCGGCTGAACAGCGCCGACACTGCGCTCATCGTGAACGGGTACACGTCGTCGCGCGGCCGGTCATCCTTCTTGCGAGCGGCGGCAAGGTACTTGGAGAGGAGCTTGACAGCCGAGTCGAGGTCGCGCAGCGCCGGCAGAACCACGATCCGGTGCTTGTTCGCCTCCGAGATCTCGAAGGTCGGCAGGTCTGCCAATTCCCAGGCCGTGCCGATGGTGAGCGCGGCCCGGGGGTGCATGGTGACGACGATGCTGAGCATGTCGGCCATCGGCAACGTTTCGAGGATGACGTCGCGGAACCGTTCGGTTTCGAGATCGCGCTTGGCCTTCGCCGTGGTGGTGCTCGCAAGATCCTCCAGCTGGTCGCAGCAGAGCAAAACGTGCTTCATGCCCGCAGCAGCCGCGAAAAGAAGGAAGGTCGCGAGGTACACGGCACCGTTCCGGGTCCGCGAAGCTGGCTTGATCTTGTCCAGGTAGTCCTGGGCGACCGTCGGATCGGCGTCGCACAGAGCAAGGATCAGCTTGTCGTCCGGCGGCCCAAGGGTGCGGCCACGCAGATCCCGGTGCTGCTCGACCACGATCTTGGCCAGGCTCTGCGGATCGTCCACCGCCGTACGTGCGACGAGCGCCTCGCGCAGGCGCTGCACGAGCGTGGGGCCCGTGTCGTCCGCGCGGAAGTCCGTCGCGTACTCGACGGCGGTGAAGAGGGCCGCGTTCAGGGACCGGATCTGAGCGGTGTCGAAGCTCGTCAGCAGCCCGCAGATCGGTTCCTCGGCGGCGTCTTCCTCGTCGAGACCACACTTCAGGTACGCGGCGCGGCCGAAGTCCTCGTTGAGGCTGCCCGTCAGGTGCTGCATGAGCACAGACTTTCCGAAGCCCCGGGCATCAGAGTCCCCCGGCCCTGTTCCGGTCGACCACAGGTAGCCGAACCGGAGACCGGAGAAGGCCGACCCGAGCACGAACTTCTCGACGGACTCCTCGAGTTTGTCCGCGTTAACGTCGGGCTCGTAGAGCAGCCCGTTCTCGCGCAGGTCAGCGCCCCCGAGGCGGGCGATGCCTGTGGTCGGGAAGGGGTTGTTGCGCAACCCCCACTGCCTTTTCAGCCAGACGGGGCCCGCGCTGCGGTTGGAAGCTTTCATCGGGTTAGGTCTCCTTTGGTGGTGATCGAAAGGGTGGGTTGGGCGGGGGTTTCCGGAGCGACGCTGATCACGTTGAACACGCGCCGGAGCCCGCTCGCGCTGGGAATGATCAGAGGTTTGGTCGAGGCGGGGGCGCCCCGCATCGATGCCTGATCGAGGTGAATGCGCAAACCGAGTCCGGGGTGCTCGCCTGCGAGCGCTTCGCGCAGCGCGCGGTCGAACTCGTCGTCGCTGATCCGCTGTTTCCAGCAGACCGCCGCACGGAGCTGCCAGACCGGCAGGTACATGCCGCCGGCCGTTTCGGAGCGCTGTTCGCGCCAGACCGCCCAGAGGGTGTCCAGAGCGGCCCTGCGCACATCCTTGCCGACTCGTCGTCCGATTTGGACGGAAGCGCCGCTCCCCGTGACCAGCGCCGTGGACCAGAGCCGCATCGCGGACGGGCCCGGCGCGTAGTAGCTGAAGTTCACCAAACCCAGGAACCGCGTCCACCTGCGCAGCAGTTCGAGGCTGATGTAGTCCAGGGGACAACCGGCCTCGCTGAATGCCAGCCGGGCCATAGCCTCCTCACAGGTGGCGGCAAACTGCTTCCGGCTGAGCTCCTTCTCGCGGGCGCGAGCCCGCTCCTCGATGCGGCGGACGTAGTCGCGGACTCCCTCGCTGATGGCCTCCGGGGCGGCCGTCCAGCCGAGAGTCCCCTGAGCCGCCGCATCTGTGGCGAACGCCACGAAGTCGTCCAGGTACGCCGAATTGGACCGGTACGCCGAGGAGCTGAACCTCAGGAGCGGAATCGTCAGATACTCGGCCTCACTGTCCGGCCGGGCCCCCAGCAACCGCAGGAAGCCCTCGAACTGAGGATGAGTGGAGAGCAGCACACCGGTGAGTGTGTTGTACGCAGCACGACGGTCGTCGGCGACCAGTGCCGCCCACCTCTCGCCCGCCGGGGTGAGGGCGAAGACCGAATCCGCGTGTGCATAGGCGGAGTTGGGCCCAGAAGGAAGGATGTGCTTCTCGACCCAGCCGAGCCGCATGAGTTCCTTGAGTACGTCGACGGTGTTGTGGACGTACTTCTTGGTGTCCGACCGTGTCAGCTCCCACTTCCGGTCGGAGTACGAGCCGTCGGTGTCCCCGCCCCGAGCCACGCTGGCAGCCCGATCGACGAGGGCACGACGCACTTGCTCGAACGTCGCACCCTGCGCGACCTGTCCTAGAGCGACCTCGATATAGGCGAGGTCTTGCAACCGTGGAATCCCCACTCCCCCAACGCTCACGCTCGCCCTCCGCTGAACCGGGCGTTCGAAGCCGCAAAGACCTGCATCACTGCCCGCAGGCCAGACCACACCCATGGGGGCGTAGAGCGATTAAGGCGCATGAATCCTCCAATGATGAGAATGCCGTGCTGGAGAACCCAACTGTCACGCCAACTGCCCTTTGATACAAGGTGGTTATTAATGTCTAGGCCCTCATGGGGCATGAGAGCCGAAACATTCTTATAAGGGCCCGGAGTCAGGCCACGCAGGATGCTGGTCTCAAGTACCGCCGTCGGCAGATGTCAGCCCCGCACGGCCTGAGATCACCCACGACAAGTGGCGGGCGGCGCGGCGACGAGCGCCCGCAGGCATTCCTCAACGCTAGGCACGCTCACGCATCGCTCACGCACGAGCCCGATGAGAACGCACCCTCGACGGGCTACGCACCGTAAGACATAGAAAAGCCCAGGTCACTGGGTGTGTGACCTGGGCTTCAGCTGAGCCGCCTGGGGGAGTCGAACCCCCGACCTACGCATTACGAGTGCGTCGCTCTGGCCAACTGAGCTAAGGCGGCAGGCCGCGCGAGCCGGTAAGGCGGGCGCAGCGCGGACAAGTCTACACAGCTTCCAGGGGTGCTCCGTACGGGGTAAGCGCGGGTCATGGCCCCCTGCCGGAACCCCGTCGGCGCACCCACCCCTCACCGTGCCGGGCCGTGCCGCGTTGCCGCGTCGTGCCCCGCTAGGAGCATGTCTTGCCGTCCTTCGGCGCCTTCCCCTTCAGCAGGTAGGTGTCGACCGTGTCGTTGATGCACGCTCCGCCGCGCAGATACGCGGTGTGGCCGTCCCCCTCGTACGTCAGAAGCCGGGCCGGCTCGAGCTGCCCGGCCAGGCTCTGGGACCAGGCGTACGGCGTGGCGGGGTCGCGGGTCGTACCGACGACCAGGATCGGGTCGGCGCCCTCGGCGGAGATGCGGTGGGGCTCCCCGGTGGGCTTCTCCGGCCAGTACCCGCAGTTCAGGGCCGCCCACGCGAAGCCGCGTCCGAAGACGGAGGAGGTCTCCTCGAAGGCGGGCACGGCCTTCTTCACCTCATCGGGTGAGGAGAATGCGGCAGGGAGGTCAAGGCAGTTGACGGCGGGGTTGGCGAACATGATGTTGCCGTAGCGCCCGTCGGGACCGCGCTCGTAGTAGTCGTCGGCCAGGGCCAGCAGTTGGGCGCCGTCGCCCTTCTTCCCTGCCGTGAGGGCCTCGCGCAGCTGGGGCCAGGAGCTCTCGTCGTACATGGCGCGGATCACCCCGGTGGTGGCGAGGGATTCGGTGAGTTCCCGGGGGTCGCCGGTCTGCAGCGGCTTGTCGTCGACCTTCTTGAAGAAGGCACTCAGTTCGCGGCTCGCGTCCTTGGCGCTCTTGGTGCCCAGCGGGCAGTCGGACCGTCCGACGCAGTCCTCGGCGAACTGCTTGAACGCCGTCTCGAAGCCCCCCGTCTGGTCGCGGTTGAGCTGCAGCATGGACAGGGACGGGTCCATGCCGCCGTCGAGGACGAGCCGCCCGGAGCGCTGCGGGTGGAGCCCGGCGTAGTAGGCACCCAGATAGGTGCCGTAGGAGGCGCCGACGAAGTTGAGCTTCCTGTCGCCGAGGACGGCCCGCAGCACGTCCATGTCACGCGCGGCCTCGACGGTCGAGAGGTGACCGAGCAGTTCACCGGAGCGCTTCTCGCAGCCCGCCGCGAACTTCTTGTAGGCGCTGACGAGTTCGGCGGTCTCCCCCTTGTCGTCGGGAGTCTGGTCGGTCTGCGTGTAGGAGTCCATCTCCTTGTCGCTCAGGCACTTGACGGGTTCGCTGCGGGCCACGCCACGCGGGTCGAGGCCGACGATGTCGTACTTGGCCCGTACGGGGGCCGGGTAGCCCACCGCGGCCGCCTGCTCCACGTACTCGATCGCGGAACCGCCCGGCCCGCCCGGGTTGACCTGCAGCGAACCGATCGGCTTGCCGCTGCCCTCAGCCTTCTTGCGGGCGACGGCGAGGTCGAGATCCTCGGCGGGGTCGGGGGCGTCGTAGTCCAGCGGAGCCTTCATCGTGGCGCACTGGAGGCCGGCCTGCCCGCAGTCCCGCCAGGACAGCTTCTGGTCGTAGTAGCGCTTCAGGTTCGCCGGTACGGCCTCGGGCAGCGGCCGTAGCGGCTCGGCGCTGTCGACCCCGTTCGCGCGGTCGCTGCTGGCCGAGGAGGGCGCACCTTCCGGCGACCCCGAATCCCCGCCCGAACCGGATGAGCAGCCGGACAGCGTCAGCAGTACGGCCGTGGCGAGCACCGCGGTCGTCGTGCTCAGCAGGCGCCTGGTGTCCATGGAGCATCCTCTTGTTCGCCTCGGTCACGGCAGCCGGAGACAGCAGCCAGGAGATAGATGTGGAGCGTATCCGTGCCGTGGTGCCACAGGTGTTCCCCTTCGGGTACCTCCTCCTCGTACGTGTGAGGCGTACGACGGCAGTCGGCCCCACGGTCTCCGTCCGCCGCTCCGCACAACCGGCGGTGCGGCGCTCTCAGCCCGCTCTCAGGTTCATCGCCATCGCCTCGACCGCCAGCAGCGGGGCCACGTTGCGGTCGAGCGCTCCGCGGCACTCCAGCACCGCCTCGATCCGGCGCAGGGTCTGCTCCGGGCGCGAAGCGGAGGCAAGGCGGGCGACGGCCTCGCCCGCCTCCTCGTTCGCCAGGGCGACCGACGATCCCAACTGCCGCGCCAGTACGTCCCTGTAGAAGCCGGTGAGGTCGGTCAGCGCGAGGTCGAGGGAGTCCCTCTGGGTGCGGGTGGCGCGCCGCTTCTGCTTGTCCTGCAGCTCCTTCATCACACCGGCCGTGCCGCGCGGCAGCCTTCCACCCTTGCCCTCGCCTGCTCCGAGGGCTGTCCGCAACGCCTCGGTCTCCCGCTCGTCGTGCTCCTCGGCGACCTCCTTGGCGTCCTCACTCGCCGCGTCGATGAGCTCCTGGGCAGCCTGGAGTGCCCCGCCGACGTCGGATACCCGCTGCGGCAGCTTCAGCACCGCCGACCTGCGCCGGCGCGCGCGCTCGTCCGTGGCCAGCCGCCGGGCCCGTCCGATGTGGCCCTGGGTGGCGCGTGCCGCGTACTCCGCCATTCGGGGTTCGATCCCGTCACGCCGCATCAGCAGGTCGGCGACCGCCTCCACCGGCGGTGTGCGCAGGGCGAGATGACGGCAGCGGGAGCGGATCGTGGGCAGCACGTCCTCCGTCGAGGGGGCGCACAGCAGCCAGACCGTACGGGGTGCGGGCTCCTCGACCGCTTTGAGCAGTACGTTGCCCGCGCCTTCGGTCAGACGGTCGGCGTCCTCCAGCACGATCACCTGCCAGCGGCCTCCCGCCGGGGACATCTGAGCTCTGCGCACCTGTTCACGTGTCTCCTTGACGCCGATGGTGAGCAGGTCCGTACGGATCACCTCGACGTCGGCGTGGGTGCCGATCAGGGCCGTGTGGCAGCCCTCGCAGAATCCGCAGCCGGGCGCTCCGCCGAGCGCTCTGTCGGGGCTGACGCACTGCAGAGCGGCGGCGAAGGCGCGGGCGGCCGTGGAACGGCCGGAGCCGGGCGGGCCGGTGAAGAGCCAGGCGTGTGTCATGGCCGAGCCGGACAGTTCGCCGGAGACGTCGCCCGCCGCACGGGCGGTGACGTAGGCGTCGGCGTCGCGGGCGGCGGCGCTCAACTGCGCGGTCACGCGTTCCTGACCGACCACGTCGTCCCAGACCGCCATCGCTGCCGTCCCTCCCTGTGCCTGCCGGCTGCTCCGGCGGCGCGGACACGGCCACCCGCCGCGCTCGCCGCCGCCGGTCACCCATTGTCGTCCACGCCACCGACAGCCAGGCCGCGGTGCGGCCGGATGCGGCGGCTCCCGGGGGCTCCCGGGGGCTCCCGGGAGCACACCGGGTCTCGCGCCGGACGGGCGGCCCGGCGCCGGCTACTTGCCCCGGCCGCGCCGCTTGCGGCCGTCGTCCCCCTCTTCGTCCTCACCGGTGCCGAGCAGTTCGTCCGCCAGCGAGGGCACGTCGTCGAGCGGGGTCTCCTCGGCCCAGTCCGGACGCGGACGCGCTGCCCGTCCCGTCTCGGGATCGACCTGCGGGATCTCCCGCGTACGGTCCTCCTCCTCGGCGGGCACGCGCGGCAGCATCGTCGTCTCGTCGTCGTTCCGGTCCGCCTCGCCCTGCTGCGTACCCTTCTTCGACTGACGGGCCTGCGGCAGTACGTGCGTACGCTCGGACTCCGCCTCACCGCTGCCGCCCTCGGCCTGCGGATCCACCTGCGGGAGCTTGGCCGTGTGCCCGTCGGATCCGTCCGGGTCGGCTCTCCGCGACCTGGCCTGCTCCGCGCGCTGCAGGGCCTCCTCCGCCTTGCGCTGCTTCTCCAGGCGGCGTTCCTCGGCCTGCGCCCGCAGCCGGGACTCCTCCTCGGCGAGCCGCCGCTGCCGGGCGATCTCCTCCTCCCGGGTGCGCTCCTCGGCCTCGCGCCGCTGACGCTCCTCCTCGGCGACCCGGCGGGCCTGCTCGGCCCGCTCCCGGGCCTCCTCGGCGCGGCGGGCCTCCTCACGCTGACGCTCCAGTTCGGCCTCGCGCTTCCTGCGCTCCTCCTCCTCGGCGCGCAACCGGGACATCTGCTCCTGGCGTTCGCGCTCCTGGCGCTCCTCCTCGGCCTTGCGCGCGACGTCTTCCTCCGCCTTGCGGCGTGCCTCTTCCTCCGCCGCCTTCCGGGCGTCCTCACGGGCCTGGATCTCCTGGGCGGACAGGGGCAGCACCTGATCGAGACGGTGACGGGCGACGGTCGTGATCGCCTCCGGCTCCTGCCCCGCGTCGATGACCAGATAGCGCGCCGGGTCGGCGGCGGCCAGGGTCAGGAAACCCGCCCTTACCTTCTCGTGGAACTCGGCGGGCTCCGACTCCAGCCTGTCCGGTGCCTCGGTGAAGCGCTCGCGCGCCGTGTCGGGCAGGACGTCGAGCAGCACCGTGAGATGCGGTACGAGGCCGCCGGTCGCCCAGCGGGAGATGCGGGCGACCTCGGTCGGCGCCAGGTCGCGGCCCGCTCCCTGGTAGGCGACGGAGGAGTCGATGTAACGGTCGGAGATGACGATGGCACCGCGCTCCAGCGCGGGCCGCACCACCGTGTCGACGTGCTCGGCGCGGTCGGCCGCGTACAGCAGCGCCTCGGAACGGTTGGACAACCCGGCAGCGGAGACGTCCAGCAGTATGGACCGCAGCCGCTTGCCGACGGGCGTCGCGCCGGGCTCCTTCGTGACCACGACCTCGTGGCCCTTCGCGCGGATCCATTCGGCCAGGGCTTCCACCTGCGTGGTCTTCCCGGCCCCGTCACCGCCCTCCAGCGCGATGAAGAAGCCGTCCGGCGCGGGTGCCTCCCGGGGCGGCCCGCCTGCCAGCGCCTCGCGCAGGTCCCGGCGGAGCGTGACGCCCTGCCGGTCGTCGGTGCGTCCCAGTACGAGTGCCGCGACGGGCAGCAGCAGAGCGCCGACGAGCATCAGCGCGAACGCCGCGCCGCCGTGGTCGAAGACGAAGTCGCCGCCCCCGACGCGGTGCGGGCCGATGAATCCCGCCCCCACGGGTGCGACGAGCGCGCCCACTGCGATCGCGACGCGGACGAGCGTCTGCAGGTGCTCGGTCATACGGGCGCGGTGCGACAGACCGGGCGACTGCGCCGAACGTACGTCCTCGGTCTCCTGGTCCAGCAGTACGTGCCCCGACTGCGCGGCGACTCCCGCCGACAGGCCGGCGACCGCCATGAGCAGCAGACCCGTCGTGGCGTCGGTCACCAGCCCCGCGCCGAGCAGCGCGACACCGGTCAGGGCGATGGCGAGCGCGAGCAGGCGGCGCCGGGAGAGGCCCGGCAGAACACGGGGGGCGAGGCGGATGCCCGCGGCCGTACCGCCGGCGAGTACGAAGACCTGGAGCCCGAAGCCGATGGGACCGCCGCCGAGGTCGGCGGCGTGCAGCGCGGCGAGCGCGACGGCGCATGCGATCGCCCAGGCGATCGCCGAACACGCCAGCACCAGCATCGGGATCGCGCCGGTGCGGCCCTTGTCGGGCGCGGACCCGGCGGCGCTCCGCGGCCGGCGGAGTCCCTGAAGGGGTGAACGGGGGCGCGGTGTGCCGGAGTCGGGCAGCTCCAGGAAGTACACGATCGAGACCGCGGCCGCGAACAGACCGGCGGCCACATAGGAGCCCAGGGCAGCCTGATGCGTGTGGAACCAGTCGAACAGTGTGCTCAGCAGGTTGCTGATGAGCGTGACCACGACCAGCGCGATGGCCGCCGCGGGGAACGACAGGAAGGTGCTGCGGAGCCAGAGCCGGCGCAGCGCCTCCTGGCGGTCTGCCGCCGGGCCGGACCAGAGCGCGTCCTGCGGCGCGGGCCGTACGGCCGTGTCCTCGGGCGGCGGGGTGGGCAGCAGCGCGGGTGCGGCGCTGTCCTTCGCCACGGTCCAGAAGCGTTCGGCGACGCCCATGACGAAGACCGTGATCAGGACGATCGCGAAGGCGTCGCCCGGCATCCAGTCGACCCACATCGGGGCGACGATGAGGGCGAGCGCCCGCAGCACGTCGGCCCCGAACATCGTCCAGCGCCTGTCGAGAACGCCCTTGCCCGGTGTCAGCAGCGCCGACAGGGGCCCCAGCAGCACGGCGCCGAAGAGCACCGTCGCCAGCAGCCGGGCACCGAACACGGCCGTGACCACCAGGGCCATGCCGCGGTAGTCGCCGCCGAAGACGGCTTCACCGCCCGCTGCCCGTACCGTCGCCGCCTGAAGGGCCAGCAACACCAGCACCAGCAGGGCGAGCGCGTCGCCGATCCCTCCCGTCAGCTGGGCACTCCACAACCGCCGAAGCGGGCCGAACCGCAACAGCGCGCCCACGGCGCGCTCGCGGGACTCCGCGGCGAGTGCGTCGTCGGGGGCGTCAGAGGTGGGGTTCACGCCCGTTGGCTGATCTGCTCGCGTCATGGCGGTCAGGGTATAGGGCGCCGCCGACGCCGTGTCGCCCCGCCCGAACAAACGGGCGGGACCAGGGCGTCACTGTTCGGCGCCGGCCTTCCCGGCTGCGGCTTTACCGGTGGACGACTTCTTGGCGGCGGACTGCGCCGTCGACTTCTTCGCGGTGGACTTCTTGGCCGCCGCCGTTTTCTTCGCCGTCGTCTTCTTGGCCGCCGTCTTCTTGGCCGCCGTCTTCTTCGCGGCCTTCTTCGCCGTCTTCTTCGCAGGGCCCTTCGCCCGCTTCTCGGAGAGCAGTTCGAAGCCGCGCTCGGCGGTGATCGTCTCGACGTCGTCGTCCCTGCGCAGGGTCGCGTTCGTCTCGCCGTCGGTCACGTACGGACCGAAGCGGCCGTCCTTGACGACCACGGGACGCTCCGTCTCCGGGTCCGTGCCCAGCTCCTTCAGCGGCGGCTTCGCCGCGGCACGTCCCCGCTGCTTGGGCTGGGCGTAGATCTCCAGGGCCTTGTCGAGGGTGATCGTGAAGATCTGCTCCTCGGTCTCCAGGGAACGTGAGTCGGTCCCCCGCTTCATGTACGGCCCGTAGCGCCCGTTCTGCGCGGTGATCTCCTCGCCCGTCTCCGGGTCGGTACCGACGACGCGGGGCAGCGAGAGCAGCTTGAGGGCCTGTTCGAGCGTCACCGTTTCCAGCGACATCGACTTCAGCAGCGAGGCAGTGCGCGGCTTCACGGCGTTCTTGCCGGTCTTGGGGGTGCCCTCGGGGAGCACCTCCGTGACGTACGGTCCGTAGCGCCCGTCCCTGGCCACGACCGGACGGCCGGTCTCCGGGTCGGTGCCCAGCTCGAAGTCGCCGCTCGGCTTGGCCAGCAGCTCCTTCGCCAGCTCGACGGTCAGCTCGTCCGGCGGCAGGTCGTCGGGTACGTCGGCGCGCTGGCCCGGCTCGTCGGGCGAAGGCGGCGGGCCCTCGACGTACGGGCCGTAGCGTCCGACGCGCAGCGTGATGCCCTCGCCCACGGGGAAGGACGAGACGCCCTTGGCGTCGATCGCGCCCAGGTCGGAGACCAGCTCCTTCAAGCCGCCCAGGTGGTCGCCGTCGCCGTTGCCGGAGTCGGCGGCCGATCCCTGTGCGCCCTCGCCCGAACCGTCCTCACCGAAGTAGAAGCGGCGCAGCCACGGCACCGATGCCGCGCTGCCCGCGGCGATCCGGTCGAGGTCGTCCTCCATCTTGGCCGTGAAGTCGTAGTCCACGAGCCGGCCGAAGTGCTTCTCCAGCAGCCCCACCACGGCGAAGCTGAGGAAGGAGGGCACCAGGGCCGTCCCCTTCTTGAAGACGTAGCGCCGGTCCAGGATGGTGCTGATGATCGAGGCGTAGGTGGACGGGCGGCCGATCTCCCGCTCCTCCAGCTCCTTCACCAGAGTTGCCTCGGTGTAGCGGGCGGGGGGCTTCGTCGCGTGCCCGTCGACCGACAGCTCCTCCGCGGTCAGCGCGTCGCCCTCGGTGACCTGGGGCAGGCGCCGCTCACGGTCGTCCAGCTCGGCGTCGGGGTCGTCGGAGCCCTCAACGTACGCCTTGAGGAAGCCATGGAAGTTGATGATCTTACCGGTGGCACTGAACTCGGCGTCCCTGCCGTCGCTCGCGCGGCCACCGACGCGGACGGTCACCGACTGTCCCGTCGCGTCCTTCATCTGCGAGGCGACGGTCCGCTTCCAGATCAGTTCGTACAGCCGGAACTGCTCGCCCGTCAGCCCGGTTTCGGCGGGGGTGCGGAAGCGGTCGCCGGAGGGGCGGATCGCTTCGTGGGCCTCCTGCGCGTTCTTGACCTTGCCGGCGTAGACGCGCGGCTTGTCCGGCAGGTAGTCGGAGCCGTACAGCTGCGTGACCTGGGTGCGGGCGGCGTTGACGGCCGTGTCGGAGAGCGTCGTGGAGTCCGTACGCATATAGGTGATGAAGCCGTTCTCGTACAGCTTCTGCGCCACCTGCATCGTCAGCTTCGCGCCGAAACCGAGCTTGCGGCTGGCCTCCTGCTGAAGCGTCGTCGTACGGAACGGGGCGTACGGCGAGCGGCGGTAGGGCTTGGACTCGACCGAGCGCACCGAGAACTGCGTGTCGGCGAGCGCCGACGCGAGGGCACGGGCGTTGTCCTCGTCCAGGTGCAGCACCTGATCCGGGTTCTTCAGCTGCCCGTCGGCGCCGAAGTCGCGGCCCTGGGCGACGCGCCGCCCGTCGACGGAGTTGAGCCGGGCGCCGAACGTGCCCGGGTCGGCGCCGGCCTCGCGTCTCCCCGTGGCGAACGTGGCGGTCAGATCCCAGTACTCGGCGGAGCGGAACGCCATCCGCTCCCGCTCCCGCTCCACCACCAGCCGCGTCGCGACCGACTGGACACGGCCCGCGGAGAGCCGCGGCATGACCTTCTTCCACAGGACCGGCGAGACCTCGTAGCCGTAGAGCCGGTCCAGGATGCGGCGGGTCTCCTGCGCGTCGACGAGCCGCTGGTTCAGGTCGCGCGGGTTGCGCACGGCGTCCTGGATGGCGTCCTTGGTGATCTCGTGGAAGACCATCCGCCGTACGGGGACCTTGGGCTTGAGCACCTCGCGCAGATGCCAGGCGATGGCCTCGCCCTCGCGGTCCTCATCGGTGGCCAGCAGGAGTTCGTCGGATTCGGCGAGAAGCTGCTTGAGCTTCTTGACCTGCTCCTTCTTGTCCGTGTTGACCACGTAGAGCGGTTCGAAGTCGTGGTTGACGTTGACACCGAGCCGCGCCCAGGATTCGCCCTTGTACTTGGCGGGGACCTCCGCGGCGCCGTTGGGAAGGTCGCGGACATGCCCCACGCTGGCCTCGACCACGTAGCCAGGGCCGAGGTAGCCCTTGATCGTTTTGGCCTTGGCGGGCGACTCGACGATGACGAGTCGACGCCCGCCGTTTGCGGGCTCGCGGGTCGGGGACAACTCTCGCTCTTCTCTCCGGTCGGCGTTCGGCATCGATGCCGCTGCGGAGTGTGACGGTACATCCCGCCTCCGTGTCAAACGGGAAAACTCCGCAACGCAACTCGAACGGTAACCCGACACCCGTCGTTCCTGCCGCCCGATGCCGCCCGGGAACTCAGCCCGACGCCAGCACCCAGCCACCCGCGAGGAGCGAAATCACGCCGAAAAGAACAGCGGCCGCCGCTCCGGCGAACACCGGCACGCCGTCCGCCACCGGATCGTGCGACCGCAGCCGGACGGACGTCCACACCAGCAGCCCCGTCCCGAACAGTGCGAGGGTCACCCCGGCGAAAATGGCCGGTACGCTCTCCATGCCGCTTTGCATGGAGAGCACCCTTTCACCGCAAGGGAACGCTCATACGAACGGCAGATGAACCGGAGATCCGGCGCCGTCGACGCCCTTGCCCTGCACGAGACCACCGGCCGCCGGCGGGCGCTATCCGGCCTCCACGGGCAGCAGGAACCCCTGCTCCACCAGCAGCCTGATCGCCTGCGGTGTCCGGTCGCGCAGCATCACCGGGTCCTCCCCGACCAGCTGCGCGATGGCGTCCAGAATCCGCCACGCGGGCAGCGAACCGTCGCACACCCCGGCGAACCCCGCCCCTACCGTGTCGACCTTGGTGGCCCGCCGCATGCCGCGCTGCTGGCGCAGCACCACATGCTCGGGGTCCTCCGCACCGGGCGCCCCGACCTGCTCCTGGACCACGCCGTCGGCGAGCTGGAAGTGACAGCCCAGCAGTGCCGCGTCGTCGGTGGCGCGCAGGAAGTCCCGGCGCCGGAAATGCTCCACGGCCTCCCCGCCCAACGGCTGCTCGACAGGGTGCGGCCACTCCTCCACGAGCACGTCCGGCTGCTCCGCACCGCTCTTGCGCAGCGTGATCCAGCCGAAGCCGACCGCGGTCGTGCCCCGCCGCTCGAACTCGTCCAGCCAGTCGTTGTAGCGCGCCGCGTACTCGGCCCCGCCCGAACGGTGGTCCCCCGCGTCGCGAAGCCACAGCTCCGCGTACTGAGTGACGTCCTGCACCTCGCGCTGCACGATCCACGCGTCGCACCCACCAGGCACCCAGGACCGCAGCCGCTCGTGCCAGTCCTCACCCTCACGGTGCTCCCAGTTGGCCAGGAGCTGGCAGTAACCGCCCTCGGCCAGCCAGTCACCCGAGCGCAGCGTGAGCGTGCGGCACAGCTCGTCGCCCGCCATCCCGCCGTCCCGGTACGTCAGCCGGGCGCGCGGAGAGATCACGAACGGCGGGTTGGAGACGATCAGGTCGTACGGCTCCTGGTCCGCGACCGGGTCGAACAGCGCACCCTCCCGCAGGTCCACCCCGGGCGCGCCGGACAGCGCGAGGGTCAGCCGGGCGATGCGCAGGGCGCGCGGATTGAGGTCGGTCGCGGTCACGCGTGTGGCGTGCTGCGCAGCGTGCAGGGCCTGCAGCCCGGAGCCCGTACCGATGTCGAGGGCGCGGCCGACGGGCACACGCACAGTGATGCCGGCCAGCGTCGTCGACGCGCCGCCCACACCGAGCACGACATCGTCGCCCCGCGCGCCGTCCGGCATGCCGACACCGCCGGCTCCGCCCACGGCACAGCCGAGGTCGGCGACGATCCACCAGTCCTGCCCCTCGGGCCCGCCGTAGGGCCGTACGTCCACGGTCGCCCGTACGGTCTCCTCGCCGGTGCCCTCGTCCGGCCGCTCCGCCCGCACGAGCCAGCCGTCCTCCAGCGCCTCGGCGGCGGGCAGCGCGGCCTCGGCCTGCCGGAGGGAGACGCTCTGCTGCAGCAGGAACAGCCGGATCAGCGTCTCCAGCGGCCCCCTTCCGCGCGTGGCCCGCAGAGCGGGCACGGTCTCGCTGCGTGCGAGGGCGGCGTAGGCCGGTCCGCCGAGCAGGTCCAGCAGTCCGTCGGCGGTGAAGTCGGCTGCGCGCAGCGCCTCCCGCAGTCGGCCGGCGCGTTCGGGGTCCGTCTCGGGGAGGCGTTCGCTCGTACTCACGCACCCATTGTGGCGTCACCGGCGCCGCCTGCGCCGTCCCGGGGGCGCCGGGCTCTACACGTCCGGAGAATTGCCCGGACGCTTGCAGCCCTTCTGGTTGGCCATTGCCTTGCCGACGTCGCCGGACTGCAGCTTGCTCAGCGCCTTGTCACCGCTCTTGCCGAGCGTGTCGAGCTTGGTCGCCACGCCCTGGAGGCCCTCGGCGAACTTCGCCTGGTCCTTGGTGTCCAGGCCGTCGACCGTGGTGCGCAGCTCGTCGTACTTCTTGGAGATGCCCTGGAGCTCCTTCACGGCGTCGCCGTGCAGCTTCTCGCCGTCGTCCACGGGCGGCGGGCCGGCCTCGTCGACCGCGTCCGCGAGGGACTTGTAGGCGCCGGAGATCTTCTCGAACGCGGCGGCGTCGGTCTTCTTGACCTCCTCCGAGGAGTTCTTCTCCTCGGAGGCGTCGTTGATGGAGGTGTTGGCCTGCTGGATCTTCTTGACCTGAGGCTGCACCTGGTCGCAGACCTTCTTGGCCCACTCGTCCGTCTGCTTGCCGCTGTCGTCGCTGCAACCGGTCAGGGCCAGTGCGAGTGCCGCACAGCCGGAGAATGCAGCCGCAAGTTTCTTGTTCACCGGATCGGTTCCTTCCGTGGCTGTTCGGCCCGGAACATACACGCCCTGAGGCTGGCGTCGGCGAGGCGGGCGATAAATACGACCCGTATTGTAGCCATTTGCACCACACGCTTGGACAATGTGTGCCTTGCCACACACGGCAGCCGGGCGGACGAGGCGCCAACGCACCTCGCCCGCCCGGCTGTTGAGGCAACATGTCCTCCGGACGTCAGGAAGCCGCCACCGGGTCGGACGGCTTGGCCGACCGCTCGGCGTCGCCGTCCCCGTCGGTTCCGCTTCCGGCCCCTGCCCCGGCCCCGTCACTCATGGCGATTCCGCGCCGCTTGGAGACGTACACGGCGCCGACGACGACCGCCGCCGAGACCAGCGCGACCGTGGCCCGCACGCCCGCACTCGCGTCCTCACCGTAGGAGAACTGGATCACGGCGGGCGCGATGAGCAGCGCCACCAGGTTCATCACCTTCAGCAAGGGGTTGATCGCCGGACCCGCGGTGTCCTTGAACGGGTCGCCGACCGTGTCGCCGATGATGGTGGCCTCGTGCGCCTCGCTGCCCTTGCCGCCGTGATGCCCGTCCTCGACGAGCTTCTTCGCGTTGTCCCAGGCACCGCCCGAGTTGGCGAGGAAGACGGCCATCAGCGTGCCGCAGCCGATCGCTCCCGCGAGGAAGGCCGCGAGCGCCCCGGCTCCGAACGTGAAGCCCACCAGGATCGGTGAGAGCACCGCGAGCAGACCCGGAGTGGTCAGCTCACGCAGCGCGTCCTTGGTGCAGATGTCGACGACGCGCCCGTACTCGGGCTTCTCGCTGTAATCCATGATCCCGGGCTTCTCACGGAACTGCCGCCGGACCTCGAAGACCACCGCGCCCGCCGAACGCGAAACCGCGTTGATCGCCAGACCCGAGAAGAGGAAGACGACAGCCGCACCGAGCATCAGCCCCACGAGCGTGCTGGGCTGCGCGATGTCGAGGAGCTGAAGCATCTCCTGCCCGCCCTCGCCCGCCTCGTTCAGGGCGATGACGAGCTCCGTACGGTACGAACCGAAGAGCGCGGCTGCGGCGAGCACAGCCGTGGCGATGGCGATGCCCTTGGTGATCGCCTTGGTGGTGTTGCCCACCGCGTCGAGGTCCGTGAGCACCTGCGCCCCCGCGCCCTCGACGTCACCGGACATCTCGGCGATGCCCTGAGCGTTGTCGGAGACCGGACCGAAGGTGTCCATGGCGACGATGACGCCGACCGTGGTCAGCAGACCCGTGCCGGCAAGCGCGACCGCGAACAGCGCCAGCATCACGGTGCCACCGCCGAGCAGGAAGGCGCCGTAGACGCTCAGCCCGATCAGCAGTGCCGTGTAGACGGCCGACTCCAGACCGATGGACATGCCCGAGAGGATCACCGTGGCGGGACCGGTCAGCGACGTACGGCCGATGTCCCGTACGGGCTTGCGGTTCGTCTCGGTGAAGTAACCCGTCAGCTGCTGGATCAGCGCGGCCAGCACGATGCCGATGGCGACCGCCACGATCGCCAGCACGCGCGGGTCACCGCTGTGGCCCAGGATCTCCGGCGCGTCGGCCTCCGCGACGCCCTTCAGGTCTCCGTAGCTGGAGGGGAGGTAGGTGAAGGCCGCGATACCCACCAGCACCAGGGAGATCACCGCGGAGATGAAGAAACCACGGTTGATCGCGGTCATTCCGCTGCGGTCCTTGGCGCGCGGCGCGACCGCGAAGACACCGATCATCGCCGTGATCACACCGATGGCCGGGACCATCAGCGGGAAGGCGAGACCGTCGTTGCCGAAGACAGCCGTGCCCAGGATGAGCGCGGCGACGAGCGTGACCGCGTACGACTCGAAGAGGTCGGCAGCCATACCGGCGCAGTCGCCGACGTTGTCACCGACGTTGTCCGCGATGGTCGCCGCGTTGCGCGGGTCGTCCTCGGGGATGCCCTGCTCGACCTTGCCGACGAGGTCGGCTCCGACGTCGGCGGCCTTGGTGAAGATGCCGCCGCCGACACGCATGAACATCGCGATCAGCGCGGCGCCGAGCCCGAAGCCCTCGAGGACCTTGGGAGCGTCCGCCGCGTAGACGAGCACGACGCAGGCCGCGCCCAGCAGGCCGAGGCCCACCGTGAACATGCCGACGACGCCGCCCGTACGGAAGGCGATCTTCATCGCCTTGTGGGAGACGCTGGTCAGGTCGGCGGCCGGCTCTCCCTCCCCGGGGGTGGCCTCACGTGCGGCCGCAGCGACACGGACGTTGCTGCGTACCGCGAGCCACATGCCGATATAGCCGGTGGCCGCGGAGAAAGCCGCACCGACAAGGAAGAACAGCGAGCGTCCCACTCGCTGGTTCATGTCGTCGGCGGGCAACAGGAACAGCAGGAAGAAGACCACGACGGCGAATACGCCGAGCGTGCGCAACTGCCGGGCGAGGTAGGCGTTGGCGCCTTCCTGCACGGCCGCGGCGATCTCCTTCATTCTGTCGGTGCCCTCGCTCGCGGCGAGCACTTGACGGACCAGCACGACGGCGAGGCCGAGAGCTGCCAGAGCGACGACCGCGATCACGATGACGAGACCGCGGTTGCCGGTGGTCAGTACGGCATCAGCGAGGTGCTGTTGGTTCTGATATGGGCTGAGGTGCCCCGCCATTCGTCCTCCTTGACGCTTGGCGCAGGGGCGCGCGGTTCGGCGTACGGCTCCTGCTTGCAAAGATGTGGACGGATTGTAGGGATCAGCGCTGGATCAAAACAGGGCGCCGGATCGGCAATCCGCCTACAACAGCGGAGATCAAATGGAGTTCGTGTGGGGAATTCGCTCGCACGAGGGAACGTGACAAAAACGCTGACGCTGTAAAAATGATCACCCAGCGAGCCTCACAAGCCCCATTTTTCACATCAAACTAGCTCAATAGCTCGACTCGGAAAAGGGGCATAGCGATCACGGGACGGACTGCCGGGCACCTGCCGACAGCACCCGCGACGGGGCGGAGAACCTCGCTGAAGATCGCCGAAAACTTGTAAACCGCTTCGCCGGAAGTCCCTCTACGAAGGCAACCCGGCGCTCGGAGGGGCTGAGGGCGTCGTCGCATCCCTGCATGGGGAGCCACCTGAAGACTGTCAGGAGGCGGGCCGGGCGCGGGGCAGGGGCCCGGTCGCACATGGAGGCCCGGAGCCGGCGTGGGGACGCAGGGCTCCATGGGGTCGCTTCTCCGGCCCGCGGGACCACGGGCTGCAGGACGCGGGACTGCGAGGGTCGCGGGGGCTGCGAGGGTCGTGCGGGGCGAGGGGCTGCGCGGGCCGTGCCCTGCCGGGCTCACGGGCCGGGCAAGACACCGCTCACGGCAGCAGCGGAGCCGGGATGACGGGCCAACTCATACGAATCAGACCGCCCTTGTCGTCGGTGGTGACCTCGACGTCGTCGACGAGCCCGCTGATCACAGCCAGACCCATCTCCCCTTCGGCTTCCTCATCATCGGACTTCGCAGCCGGCGCCGTGGAACCCGAAGAGGTGTGTGCGGCGGCAGTCGCCGTCGGAGCACCGTCACCGACCTCGATGGAGAACTTCTTCTCCTCCTCGATCAGCGCCACCCGCACGGGGGTGTCCAGATCATGGCTCATGTGCAGCCCGACCGCGCGCGTACAGGCCTCGCCCACCGCCAGCCGGACTTCGTCGAGCACGGCCTCGTCCACCCCTGCCCGCCGCGCCACGGCGGCGGCCACCAGCCTCGCTGTACGCACGTGCTCCGGCAGCGCGCTGAAGCGGAGTTCCACGATGGCCATGCCATCCCCCTTGAACTTGCACTGTCACATTCGCGGGTACCGGGCTCCATGAGCCCGGTACCTACATCGTTCCGGTATCCGGTCCGCTCCCGGCGGACGTCAGTCGGTCGCCGCGACGGCCTCGTCCACGGAACCGTGGATCGGGAACACCTTGGTCAGACCGGTGATACGGAAGATCTTGAGAATGCGCTCCTGGTTGCACACCAGTCGCAGCGAGCCCTCGTGGGCACGCACCCGCTTGAGCCCTCCGACGAGCACACCGAGTCCGGTGGAGTCCAGGAAGTCCACGCCTTCCATGTCCACGACGAGGTGGTAGCTGCCGTCGTTCACAAGCTCGACCAGCTGCTCCCGCAGCTTGGGCGCGGTGTATACATCAATCTCGCCACCGACCTCGACGATCGTCCGATCGCCTACGGTCCGGGTCGACAGGGACAGGTCCACGGATCCTCCAGCACCTTGCAATCGAGTCGTCCGCCCGCTGAGATCTTCCCGCCGGGAACTGGCCGGGACAGCGGGCGGATCGGCAGCCGCAGAAGCATTCAATCACTTACCGGCCTGCACGCACGACGCCTTGCGGTCATTGTGCGTCGCGCCGGTGACACCCTCGGTGCCCGCAGCCGCCCAACCGCACACGGTCGCCTTGAGCGTACGCTCACCTGCTGTGCCCTCCCGAAAGGTATCCGACCGCGATCCCCGTGCGGTGCTCGGTCAACTCGCCGCCGGGGCGGACAGGGCTGCGCGCATCACCCATACGGAGCACTTGCCCCCGCGGGTCGGTCGCCATGCGGCCTGGCCCGAGCGGATCAGACCCGAAGTGATCAACGCGATACGGGAGTTCGGCGTCGACCGGCTCTGGGAGCACCAGGCGCGCGCAGCCGAACTCGCTCTGCGCGGCGAGTCAGTGATCATTGCCACAGGCACCGCTTCCGGCAAGTCCCTCTCCTACTTCATCCCCACCCTCAACGCCCTCCTCGGCACGGAGGAGAGCGGCGGCGACGAGAGTGAGCGCAGCACCGCCCGGCCTGGCAGGGCGCCGCTGCACAGCGGTCGCAGCGGTACGGCCCTCTATCTGGCACCGACCAAGGCGCTCGCCGCCGACCAGCACCGCGCGCTCACCGAGCTTGCCGCCCCGCTGGGCACCTCGGTGCGCCCCGCTGTCTTCGACGGGGACACCCCCGTCGAAGAGCGCGAGTGGGTACGCGCCTTCGCCAACTACGTGCTCACCAACCCGGACATGCTGCACCGCGGCATCCTCCCGGCCCACGCCCGCTGGGCCTCCTTCCTCCGCTCGCTGCGCTATGTGGTCATCGACGAGTGCCACACCTACCGCGGTGTCTTCGGTTCACACGTGGCCCAAGTCGTCCGGAGACTGCGGCGGGTCTGCGCCCGTTACGGTTCGGACCCGGTCTTCCTCCTCTCCTCCGCGACGGCCGCGGGCCCGGGCGAGGCGGCAACGCGCCTGACCGGAGTGCCCGTCGCCGAAGTCACCGAAGACGCCTCTCCCCGCGGTGAGCTGGTCTTCGCCCTCTGGGAGCCTCCGCTCACCGAGCTGGAGGGCGAACGCGGCGCCCCGATCCGGCGCACCGCCACGGCCGAGTCCGCGGAGCTGCTGACGGACCTCGCCGTTCAGGGCGTCCGCACGGTCGCCTTCGTGCGCTCACGCCGCGGGGCCGAACTCATCTCCCTCATCGCGCAGGACCGTCTCGCCTCCGTCGACCGCGGGCTGAGCTCCCGTGTTGCCGCGTACCGGGGCGGCTATCTCCCCGAGGAGCGCCGTGCCCTCGAACGGAGCCTGCACTCCGGCGACTTGGTCGGTCTCGCCGCCACCAACGCCCTGGAACTGGGCGTCGACGTCTCCGGCCTCGACGCCGTCCTCATCACCGGATATCCCGGCACCCGAGCGTCCGTCTGGCAGCAGGCCGGCCGCGCCGGACGCACCGGGGACGGCGCTCTCGCCATCCTCGTCGCCCGTGACGATCCGCTCGACACCTATCTCGTGCATCACCCCGACTCGCTCTTCCGCGCACCGGTCGAGTCGACCGTCCTCGACCCCGACAACCCGTACGTCCTGGCCCCCCATCTGTGCGCCGCGGCTGCCGAGATCCCGCTCACCGAGGCCGACTTCACGCTCTTCGGATCCGGCTGCCGGGACCTGCTCCCCCAACTGGAGGAACGCGGGCTCCTGCGCAGGCGGGGCAGGTCCTGGTACTGGACACGGAAGGAGCGCGCCGCCGACCTCGCCGACATCCGCGGCTCGGGCGGCGCCGCGGTCCAGATCGTCGAGGACGGCACCGGCCGGCTCCTGGGCACTGTCGATGCCGCGGCTGCCCACACCACCGTCCACGACGGGGCGGTGCACCTGCACCAGGGACGCACCTATGAGGTCCGGCACCTGGATCTGGAGGACTCCGCCGCCCTCGTGGAACAGGCCGACCCGCCCTGGACCACGATGGCCAGGGACACCACCTCCGTCGCGGTGCTGGAGACGGAGACGGAAGTCCCCTGGGGGGAGGCACGCCTGTGCTACGGCACGGTGGAGGTGACCAACCAGGTCGTCTCCTATCTCCGCCGCCGGCTCGTCACGGGTGAGGTCATGGGCGAGACGAAGCTCGACCTTCCCCCTCGTACGCTGCGCACCCGTGCCGTGTGGTGGACGGTCACGGAAGACCAGCTCGACGCCGCACGGACCGGGCCCGAGATACTTCCCGGCGCCCTGCACGCGGCCGAGCACGCGGCCATCGGCCTGCTGCCCCTCTTCGCCACATGCGACCGCTGGGACATCGGCGGTGTCTCCGTCCCGCTGCACCCCGACACCCTCCTGCCGACCGTCTTCGTCTACGACGGCCAGCCGGGCGGCGCCGGCTTCGCCGAACGGGCCTTCCGTACAGCCCGCGAGTGGCTCACCGCCACGCGCGACGCCATCGCGGCCTGCGAATGCGAAGCCGGGTGTCCCTCGTGCATCCAGTCGCCCAAGTGCGGCAACGGCAACGACCCTCTCCACAAGCGCGGAGCGGTCCGCCTGCTGACCCAGCTGCTCGCCCGGGCACCGTAGGCCCCGCTCCACGCCCGCGAAGACCGCGGCCGGGTGCCGTGGACGGGGCACCGGTCGAGCCGGGCGCGGCGGGCGGGCCGGCGCCCCGGGCGGGCCCGCGCGCGAGCGCACGGTGGGTGCGTACGGACCGAGCCGCACCCGTGCGGAGACGTCGGCGATCTCTCCGATGACGGCGCAGCGGACGAGCCGGGCCTCCTGCGCCTCGGCCACACGGCGGGCGGCGGCACAGGCACGGCCCGCACCGTCGAGAGCATGGTCGGCAGCTGCCAGCGCCGACAAGTCCGCGGCTCCCGCCGCGCGGTGGCGAGCCGCGATCACCTGCCCGAGCCCGAGGACGGCCGTCAGCACCGCGCACAGTGCCGCTCCGCTGAGTGCCGCCCACACGGTCGCAGAGCCCCTGTCACCGCCCGGCACCGGTAGTCACCCCCGTCCCCTCCTCGGACATGGCCACCGCCTCGGCGCTCAGTCCCACCGTCAGCGGCCCCGGCCCGGGAGTGCGCGCACGCACGCGGACACGCACCAACTCGCCCTCCCGCACCGTCTGCACGACTGCTCCGCGTGGCACCGCCGAGCGCACCGCGGACCGCACGGCCGCCTCCTTCTCACCCCGCGCCGCCGCCCGTGCTCCAGCCCTGGCACCGTCCACACACTGGATGTGCTGTGCGGCTGCCATGACGCCCCACAGCAGCATGCCGAAGAGCAGCACGAGCGCCGGAACCACCACGGCGGTCTCCGCCGTCACATAGCCGTCGTCAGAAGTCGGCACTGAGCGCCCTCTCGATCAGCTGCTGCATCCCGGCACTGACCGGACCGCTGGTCACGATCTTGTAGAGCACCGCGGCGAAGCCGCATGCCGCGATGGTCCCCACGGCGTACTCGGCCGTGCTCATCCCCGCGTCTCCTGCCAACTGCTCCTTGATGAGGCGCAGTCGGCTGCCTCGGACGTCCGCACCGCGGCCTGGGCCACGACGTGCGGCCCTCGCGGCGGGGCTCAGCTTTCCGGACATGGTTCCCCCTTGTGGGTCGTTGCTGGTCGTCGTTCCTCATCGGTTTCGGATGCGCCACCCGCCCGGCGGACCGGCAGCGGGGACCTCCGGCGGTACGCGGCACGCCCGGCCGCCGGGGCCACTCGGCCACTCGCTCACCGGCTCACCGGCTCACAGCAGCGACCGGGCCAGGCCCATGACCACCGGGGCGACCCCGACGGCGAGAAAGGCGGGCAGGAAGCACAGCCCGAGCGGACCCGTCACCAGGACCGCCGCCCGGCGGGCTCGGGCGGATGCCGCCCGAGCCTGCCGGGCGCGGAGCTCGGCGGCGAACCGCGCCACCGGCTCCACCGCGGGAACCCCCGCCGTCCCGGCACGCTCCATGCAGCGCCCGAATTCCTGCCACAGGGGTCCGAACCGGCCCCAGACGGCTGCGGGCTCGGCTCCGAGCCGCAGTTCTGTGGCGGCCCATATCAGCCGCGTGCCGACGGGGCCGCCCAGCGAACGTCCGACCGCCTCGGCCGCCGGCGCCGGAGACGACCCGGCCGCCAGACAGGCCGCCATCAGCTCAGCGGTCAGCGGGAGCTGTTGCGCCACCGCGCGCGCTTCGCTCTCCTCCTGCGCCTTCTGACCACGCCCGGCCCTGCCTCGTGTCCACCGCCATACGCCGTACGCAGCAGCACAGCCCACCAGCCACCCGGCGGCCCCCGCGACGACCGTCACCGCGAGTGCGCCGGAACCGATCGCGGCCGCTGTCTCCGGCAGCCGTCCGCGCGCCATCCACCGCGCCCGCCTCTTCCTGCGCTCCTCGGAGAGGACCTTCCCCGTGCGCCGCGTCCGCCGCCCCGAGCGTCCCGAGCTACCCGAACGCCCGGACCCAGCGGCGTCCTCCCCACGGTGGCCCAGAAGCATCCGCATTCGCAGCCGCAGGAGCCGAGCACGCCACAGGCCGCGTACCGAACCGCTCACGCATCCGGCAGCCACCAGCAGGGACACCCACATCAGCGCGTCTGCGAGGAGGCCAGCGGTCCCCGCGCTCATGTCGCGTCACCTCCCACGGAGGCCCCTGGCTTCTCCGCCGTCCGCACGAGGCGAGCAACCCAGGCGAGACCGGCCCACTCCAGCAGCCCTCCTACGACCAGGCAGACCAGCCCCGCAGGACTGTGCAGCAGCACCTGCGCGGGCCGGGCCCCCATCGCGCTGCCCAGCAGCAGCCCGAAGGCCGGAAGCAGCGCGAGCACCACCGCCGTGGACCGCGGCCCGGCCAACAGCGCCCGCAGCTCCTCGCGTTGGTCCCGCTCCGCACGCAGGGCGCCGCAGACCTTGTCGAGGCCCTCGGCGAGGCCCGCACCGCCCTCAACGGCCACCTGCCAGCAGGCGGCCACACCACGCAGTCCTTCCGCACCGGGACTCCGCGACGCCTCCCGCAGCGCTCCCGGTACGTCACCCCCGAAGCGGGCCGCGGCGAGAACAGCCGCCCCCGCATCCCCCAACTCCCGTGCCGCGACGGCACCCGCCGCCAACAGCGCACGGTCCGGCTGGTGTCCTGCTCGCAGCTCACCGGAGACCGCCGAGCACAGCTCGACCACGGCCGACGCCCTTCGCTCCGCGGCCTTCGCCCTTTCGCGCGCGAGGAGCCATCGACGGACGAGAGGCACCGCGACGGCGGCGACAAGGAGCGGAAGCCATGATTCGCTCATCAGTGCCAGCACGGCTCCCGCAGGCGGACACCACCACGCCCGTCCCGTCCCGCTCTTCAGCCGGACCTGTACCCGGGTGATGAACCGGGCCAGCCCCGGGGAGATCCGGGGGAACGGCTCGGCCGCTCCGCCTGCTCCGGCCAGCAGCAGCCGCGCCCGCCGTCTCGCGTCGTCCCGACCGGCCGTCAGCCAGGCCGCCGCTCCGGCGCACACCATCGCCGCGTACACCGGAGCCGACTCCAGGCCAGGGGCCATCTCTGCACCGGTCACGGTCACCGCACGTCCCCCTCGTATGCCGGACCCGCCTCCGACGCGGGCTGTCCACAGCCGCGCTCCCCGCCGCCTCCACCGGCTCCACCGCCTCCACCGCCTCCACCGCCGAGGTGCCGTCGTCCCCGCCCGCACATCGCCCAGAGGTGCCTCGCACCGCGCTCCTCCACGAAGCCGAGGTCTCCCCACACCAGGGCGGGCACCGTCGTGACCAGCCCTTGGCGGTCACGCTCCAGCACATGAATCTGCGCGATCCGCCGTCTGCCCGAGCGGTCCCGGACCAGATGGATGAGCACGTCCAGGGCCGCCGCCAACTGGCTGTGCAGGGCTGCCCGGTCCAGCCCGGCCGTCGTCCCCAGCGCTTCCAGCCGGGCGGGCACATCAGCCGCGGCATTGGCGTGCAGCGTCCCGCAGCCACCTTCGTGACCGGTGTTCAGCGCGGCCAGCAGGTCGGTCACCTCGGCTCCCCGCACCTCGCCGACCACGAGCCGGTCCGGTCGCATCCGCAGAGCCTGCCGAACGAGGTCGTCCAGACCCACCCGGCCGACGCCCTCCTGGTTCGCAGGCCGGGCTTCGAGGCGTACGACGTGGGGGTGGTCCGGCCGCAGTTCGGCCGAGTCCTCGGCGAGCACGATTCGATCCTCCGGGTTCACCAACCCCAGCAGCGAACTCAGAAGCGTGGTCTTGCCCGAGCCCGTCCCCCCGCTGACCAGGAACGAGAGCCTGGCCTCCAGCACGACTCGCAGCACTCGCCCGCCTCCCGGCGGAACCGTCCCCGCACGCACCAATTCCTCAAGGCTGAACGCCCGGTGACGCACCACCCGCAACGACAGGCAGGTCGAGCCGACGGCCACCGGCGGCAGCACGGCGTGCAGCCTCGTGCCGTCCGGCAGACGGGCGTCGACCCACGGCCTCGCGTCGTCCAGCCGCCGGCCGGCGGACGTCGCCAGCCGCTGAGCCAGCCGCCGCACGGCAGCGGCGTCGCGGAAGCGCACTTCGGTGCGCTCAAGGCCGCGGCCCCGGTCCACCCACACCTCATCGGGCCGGGTGACCAGTACGTCCGTGACGTCCGGGTCGGCCAGCAGCGGCTCCAACGGACCCGTGCCCACCATCTCCGAGCGCAGGGCCTCCACCACGCCCAGCACAGCGCTGTCGCCGAGCAGCCGGCCCTGTGCCCTCAGCGCAGCGGCGACCCGGGCCGGCGTCGGTTCGGCTCCCGTCTCGGCCAGCCTTCTGCGCACCGCGTCGAGCAGGGGAGCCCCGGCCTCTTCCACCCTCGGCGCCCGCGCCGTACCACTGCCCCGCCCGGTCAGGCCGCTCTGCCCTGTCCGGCCGCTCTGCACTGTCCGCGAGCTCCGCCCACTGTCTCCGCGCTGTTCACAGGTGCGGCCCGGCGCGGCCCTGCCCCGGCCGTCCATGGTGCTCATACCGAGACTCCCCCGCCGCTCACGCCGCCGCTCAGCGCCTGCGACCAGAAGTCCCGGCAGAAGCGCGCCAGCACCCCGCTCGTACGCGCCCCCGGTGGTACGCCCCGTTCAGCCGCCTCCAACAGCCCCGGCTCCCAGGGGAGTTCGCCCGCCAAAGGCAGGCGCAGCAGACGGGCCACCTCCTCCTCGTCCAGCCCTGTGCCATAGCCACGCGATCCGCCGGGACCACCGGGCGTGCGCACCACGGCCCTCAGATCGCGCAGCACCATCTGCGTGCGGGAGGCGACCCGGTGAGCGGCCGCGACCGCCCGGATCTCGGCGGGAACCAACAGCAGGCCGAGGTCCGTCTGGGCCAGGGCTTCGGCCACCGTCTCGTCCACCCGCCGGGGAAGGTCCACGACGACCACGCCGCCGCGACGCCGCGCGGCGGAGAGCACGGATTTCATCGCGTCCGCGGGGATCAGCACGGAGTCCCCCCGGTCCCAGCTGAGCACGCTCAAGTCGTGCAGCTTCGGCAGCGATTCCGCGAGAGCACCGCCGCCGACCCGCCCCCGCGATTCCGCGAACGCCGGCCATCGCAGTCCCTCCGTCCGTTCTCCGCCGAGCAGCACGTCGAGGCCGCCTCCGAGCGCGTCACCGTCGATGAGCATCGTGCGCTGCCCGTTCCGCGCGGCGGTGACAGCCAGGGCACAGGCGAGCGTCGAGGCACCCGCGCCCCCGCGCCCGCCCAGCACCCCGACGGTCAGGGCGGGCCGGCCCACGCACTCGGCGGCGTCAGCGATGCGTCCGGCCAGCCAGCTCTCGGCGTCGGGCAGCATGACCACGCCCTCGGCCCCGATACGGGCGCCGCGCTCCCACACGCCGGAGTCGTCGAGGTCCTTGCCGACGAGGAGCACCCCCGGCCGGCGGGCGGCCGGGGACGGCCCATGGCCGGGCGTTCCGCCGAGCCCGGCCGCGCCCGCGCAGTCGTCCCCCACGAGGACCAGCGGCGCCTTCTCCCACGCGCTCGCACCGCTCCAGCCCGCCCATGCCACGCGGCTCGGGGGCCCACCGTGCACAACTTCCGCTTCCGCCCCGGCAGCCGCACACAGCCGCAGCAGATCGTCGAGAAGTTCTTCGTCCTCGGTGACAATCAGAATGGTTTCGGCCACGTTCCCGGCTCCCTTCGCGCTTCACGGCCTCACTCCCGCAAACACCTGCGGGGGCCGTCCGGAATCACGGTGCCGTGAACGCGAAAAGGTTGGTGATCATGGTCCAAAACTGGGGACATGCATCGAGTTGTGAATAACTCCGTCACCCTTCCCGGCGACTTCCGGAGAGCAGCGCACCGGTCACACTCAGTGACTGATCTGATGGGTCGTCACGCAGGCGGCCGGAGGCCGCGGAGGGAGAGAGCGATGCCCGACGATGGAGCGAAAAGCCCCCGGACATGCGACGACCCCCGCCGGGGGGGAGAGCGGGGGTCGTCCCCAGGGCCGACTCGGGGGGGGAGGAGTCGGGCCGGGTTAGCACGGTCGCGAACGATCCGTGACTTCCATGGTGTACCCGAGGGCCTTCTCAGGCAAACCCACGCGCCCCACCTTACGCCGAATGGTTGGCGCCTATGCTCGCCCTCGTGGAAAAGCTAGCGATGCGCCGCACAGCCGCGTTCTTCGATCTGGACAAGACGGTCATTGCGAAGTCGAGCACGCTCACCTTCGGCAGATCCTTCTACCAGGGTGGCCTGATCAATCGCCGTGCCGTACTCCGTACTGCCTACGCCCAGTTCGTTTATCTCCTCGGTGGAGCCGACCACGACCAGATGGAGCGGATGCGCGAGTATCTCTCCGCCATGTGCCGCGGCTGGAACGTCGAACAGGTCAAGGAGATCGTCGCGGAGACGCTCCACGACCTCATCGACCCCATCATCTACGACGAGGCCGCCTCCCTGATCGAACAGCACCACCTCGCCGGGCGGGACGTCGTCATCGTCTCCACCTCGGGCGCCGAAGTGGTGGAGCCCATCGGGGAGTTGATCGGCGCCGACCGGGTCGTGGCGACCCGCATGGTCGTGGAGGACGGCTGCTACTCGGGCGAGATCGAGTACTACGCCTACGGCCCGGCCAAGGCGGAGGCGGTCGCCGGACTGGCCGAGTCGGAGGGGTACGACCTGAGCCGCTGCTACGCCTACAGCGACTCCGTCACCGACATCCCCATGCTGGAGGCGGTCGGCAACCCCTTCGCGGTCAACCCCGACCGGGCACTGCGCAAGGAGGCAGGGATGCGCGGCTGGCCGGTGCTGTCCTTCTCCCGCCCCGTCCGTCTCAAGCAGCGCATCCCCAGCCTCTCGATGCCCTCACGGCCGGCTCTCGCACTCACCGCGGCGGCGGTGGGCGCCGCGGCGGCCACCGCAGGGCTGGTCTGGTACACCAGCCAGCGCCGCTCCGCCCGGTTCGGACGCGTTTGAGGGCAAAGGTAAAGATCAGGGGCCAGGGGTTCCACATCATCGCCGCGCGCAGTACAAAGGAGTTGACGGCCCGCGAGACCAGCGGAATCCGGGAGGATTCCGTCTCAGCTCAAGTGGCCCCACGGACCGTATGCATGAATACCGGGCACCCACGCGACGCCAAGCCCGCGTAATGGGCTGAACCCTCAGGAGACGGGCGGAAGTCCCGGCCTGAAGGGCACTAAAAAGGAGCACGCACTGGTAACCCGGTATCCGTGCCAGCGGCGGCACCGCTTCGGCGGTGCCGCCGCAATCACGTGCTACGCCGCCCCTCGCTGCAGCGCTTCGCACACCGCTGTGGTCTCTCGCGCGCCCAGCTCCACCGCTTTCGCGCAGTGCCCGATCCACCCCGCCACGCCCTCCGGCGTTCCGGAGGCGTAGCCGGTCAGGGCATGCCCGTACGCCTCACGCCCCAGCTCGGCGTGGCCCGCCTCGGCCGGACAGATCGACTTCGGGTCCAGGCCGCTGCCGACCAGGACGATACGCTCGGCCGCGCGCGCCACCAGCCCGTTGTACGAGCCGAAGGGACGCAGCGCGGCGAGTTCGCCGTGCACCACCGAGGCCAGGACCAGGGCCGGGACCTCGCTCCCGCTCACGACGAGCTGGGCGAGCGCGTCCAGCCGTACGGCCACCTCCGCCGCGTCCGGAACCGCGTCGGGCACCGCGTCCCGTGCCGCGCCCGTCACATGGTCGGCGCCGGGGCCGGTGACCGGTTCACCGGCGAGCCGGGGCCGTCCCACGGTCTCGTCGGGGGCTTCCCCGCCGGCCACGACGAGATGCAGCCGCGCCAGCACACGAAGGGGTGACTGTTGCCAGACGTCCAGGAGTTGGCCGGACTCGGCCGTGGCACGCAGCGCGGCACCGACCGTACGCGGCTCGCCCTCGGCGCCGAAGTCGGTGCGCCGCCGCATCTCCTCCAGCGCCCAGTCGGCACCCTCCAGCGCGGCCGAGCCGCGTGCGCCGCGCAGGGCCGCCTCCGCGCTCACCTCCGCACTGCGGCGGCGCATCACGCGGTGGCCGTAGACCCGGTCCACGGACTTGCGTACGGATTCCACGGCGTCCGGAACGCCGGGCAGTGTCCCCAGCGGGACGAGGGGATCAACGGTACGGCTCATGCGTACGACCCTACGTGCAGAAGCACCGGCGTCCCGCGTCCCACGATCGGGTGGTCCTTCTCACGCCCGTCGGGCCTCCACTCCGACCACGGGGCTACCCTCTTGGCTATGAAAATCGCTTTCGTTGGCAAGGGCGGCAGCGGCAAGACGACGCTGTCCTCACTGTTCATCCGTCACCTGGCGGCCCGTCGTACCCCGGTGGTCGCGGTGGACGCGGACATCAATCAGCACCTGGGCGTCGCGCTCGGCATGGACGAGGCGGAGGCGGCAGCGCTGCCGGCGATGGGCGCACGGCTTCCCCTCATCAAGGAGTATCTGCGCGGCTCCAACCCGCGGATCGCCTCCGCCGAGAAGATGATCAAGACGACGCCCCCCGGCGAGGGCTCGCGCCTGCTGCGCATCTCCGAGGACAACCCCGTCTACGACGCCTGCGCACACCCGCTCACGCTCGAGGGAGGCGACGTGCGGCTGCTGGCCACCGGCCCCTTCACCGAGTCCGACCTCGGCGTCGCCTGCTACCACTCCAAGACCGGCGCGGTCGAACTCTGCCTGAACCATCTTCTCGACGGACGCGACGAGTTCGTGGTCGTCGACATGACGGCCGGCAGCGACTCGTTCGCCTCCGGGATGTTCACCCGCTTCGACATGACGTTCCTGGTGGCGGAGCCCACCCGCAAGGGCGTCTCCGTCTACCGGCAGTACAAGGAGTACGCGCGGGACTTCGGCGTCCCCCTGCGCGTGGTGGGCAACAAGGTGCACGGCGCGGACGATCTGGACTTCCTCCGCGAGGAGGCCGGGGAAGACCTGCTGGTCGCGTTCGGGCACTCGGACTGGGTCCGTGCCATGGAGAAGGGCCGCCCCCGCACTCTCACCGAACTGGAGGAGCCCAGCCGCGAAGCGCTGGACGTGCTGCGGGAGACGGCCGACGCCGCGTACGAACGGCGCGACTGGGAGCGTTACACGCGGCAGATGGTCCACTTCCACCTGCGCAACGCGGAGAGCTGGGGCAACGAGAAAACCGGTTCCGACCTGGCCGCACAGGTCGACCCCGGCTTCGTACTGCGCGAGCATCCGTCGCCGCAGCCGGCCTGAGCCGGACGCAACCGCGGGCCCCGGGCCATCACGACCACGACCACGACCGGCTGACGGCCCCGAACGGCGGCCGACGGCGGCTGACGGCGGCTGCCTGCGCGCGAGCCGCCGTCACGACCTGGGAGCGCCCCCGCCCCGGGCCGGGCCCCGGTCGCGCTGCCGCCTCAGTCGGCGAACAGCCACCGCGGCCCGGCGGGTAGGCACACTGCCCGGCAACCGCCGGGCAGTGGCGTGGGACGTCAGCGCGAGAGCAGCCTGGTCGGCGCCGTGCCGCCCAGGAACGACTCCCAGCCGCCTTCGGGCCGCTCACCCACGGACAGGCCGCGGAGTTTGGCGAGCACCTTCGGGTCCTGGGCGTCGAGCCAGTCGACGAGCTGCCTGAACGAGACGCAGCGCACCTCGCGCTTCTGGCAGACCGACTTCATGACGTTCTCTACGGCGTCCATGTACACGCCGCCGTTCCAGTCCTCGAAGTGGTTGCCGATGACCATGGGGGCGCGGTTGCCCTTGTAGGCGCGCTCGAAGCCCTTCATCAGGCCGTCCTGCATCTGCTGCCCGTAGGACGCCCTCTTGGAGACGGGGCCGTTGACGGTCCCGGACTGGTTGGCCAGGAAGTTGTAGTCCATGGAGAGGGTCTCGAACCCGCGCCCGGGCATGGGGACCTCTTGCAGCGGCAGGTCCCACAGACCGTTGTTCTTGCCGGGCCAGACCTGGGTGCCGTTGCCGCTGGAGTCGTAGCGGAAGCCCATCTGCTTCGCCGCGCGGACCAGGTTGTCCCGGCCCTCCAGGCACGGGGTGCGCCCGCCTATGAGTTCCTTCTCGTAGTCGAAGGGCAGAGGGTCCGCGCCCTTCCAGCCGGTGGTCGTCTTCCAGTTCTTCACGAACCACTTGGCCTGGCGTATCTCGCTCTTCCACTGGTCGACCGACCAGCTGCCGACACCGTCCGGGCCGCAGAAGTGGCCGTTGAAGTGGGTGCCTATCTCGTTCCCGTCGAGCCACGCCTTGTGTATCTCGCTCAGGGTGGCCCGTATGTTCTTCTTCTTCAGGTAGCCGATGTCCGAGGCGCCCGTCGCGTGACCGGGGGGCCTGTAGAGCTTCGACTGCTCCTCGGGGAGAGCGTAGACGCCGCTGAGGAAGAAGGACTGGGAAGCGCCGTAGCGCTTGCCCGCCTTCCGGAAGCGGGAGAAGAGCTTCTTCCCGTCCTCGCCCGCACCGTCCCAGGAGAAGACCACGAACTGGGGTGGCTTCTCGCCGTCGGCGAGCTTCTGGGGGGTGGGCTGGTTGGGCTGCCGGCCGGTGACCGAGGTCGAGCCGTCCCCGATGACGCGGGCCTGCCGCAGCGCCTTCTCCTCGGGGCCGGAGGGACCGTCGCGTTCCGGGGTCGCCGTGGTGCTGCCGGAACAGCCACTCATGACGACGGTGAGTGCCATTCCCGCCGATATGCCCACGAGCCACTGTCGAGCGGCTGTCATCGGATCACCTCATCCTTGTCCGTGTCTCTCCGTAACGGATCAACTCCGGTACGTACATCAAAAGTTGCATCTTTCTCATATCCGGCAACCTGGACAGGGGGTTGGGGTGACCGCTTCACTCCTTGGGAGGAACGGGGTCCGCGCACGCCACGCCGCAGTTCGCGAAGCCTTTGCGTGGCATTACGCTTCGTTTACCAGTCATTGAGGGTATCCAGACGAACACTTACAGTGCCGTCTCCCGGCGGGCCGCCGGCGCGACGACGGAGTCCGGCGAGGCGCACGTGCCAGGCAGAAGTGACGAGCGACGACGATCACGAGGAGTGGTGGAGTTGGACGGTCCGAGCCGCGGGTTGGGGCAGCTGCTGGGCGGCGTGCGGAAGTTCCAGCAGGTCACGGCCCCGCTCGTACGGGAGAAGCTGGCGCGGCTCGCCAGGGACGGACAGCGGCCCCGGCAGCTCTTCCTCACATGCGCGGACTCCCGGCTCGTCACCAGCATGATCACGTCGAGCGGCCCGGGTGACCTGTTCGTCGTCCGCAACGTCGGCAATCTGGTTCCCCTGCCCGGCCAGGAGGGAGGGGACGAGTCGGTGGCTGCGGCCGTCGAGTACGCGGTCGAGGTCCTGCGCGTCGAGTCCGTGACGGTCTGCGGGCACTCCGGATGCGGTGCGATGCAAGCCCTGCACTCGGCCGCGGCGACCGAGCCGACCGGACCCATCGAGCCCATCGAGCCGACCGAGCCGGACACCGGGACACCCGGGGCCCGGGAGAGCGGCTCGCCGCTGAGCCGCTGGCTGCGCCACGGCCGGCCGAGCGTCGAGCGCGCCGCGCTGCGGCGACGCGGCCCGGGTGCGCCGAGGCTCGCGGGCAGGGGCGAGGCGGACGGGCTCGACGCGCTGTGCCTGACCAACGTGATCCAGCAGCTGGAACACCTGCGCGCACACGAGTGCGTGGACAGGCGGGTTCGGGAGGGCCGCCTGGAGCTGAACGGGATGTACTTCGATGTGGGGCTCGCACAGACGTACGTCCTGACCGCCTCCGGAGATGCGGACGAGGCCGTCTTCGCACCCGTCGGCCCCGGGACTCGCGAGAGCGCATAAGGCCGCATGACAGAGGGCAGGCGCGTGCGTAGGTCCGGACCCCGACCGGCACCGCGCATCACCGGCCACCGCCGGTGTCGCACTGGCCTCACCACCGGCCTCACCGCCGGAAACGGAACGGCCATACGCGTACATGACAGGTCTAAACCAACTCTGTCGCGAACCCTTGTCACATGGGCGCACAGGCTGATGAGCTAGGCCCGGAATCCGAGGTCCGGGGCCTGTGGACCGGGACGCAACAGACACCCTGGGAAAGGGAGATGTCGTGAGCAACGAAAGCCTGGCCAATCTGCTCAAGGAAGAGCGGAGGTTCACGCCGCCCGCCGACCTGGCCGCCGGCGCCAACGTCACCGTCGCGGCGTACGAGCAGGCGAGCGCCGACCGGCTGGGCTTCTGGGCCGAGCAGGCACGCCGCCTGAGCTGGGGCACGGAACCGACCGAGACACTCGACTGGTCGAACCCGCCCTTCGCCAAATGGTTCAAGGACGGCAAGCTCAACGTCGCCTACAACTGCGTGGACCGGCACGTGGAAGCAGGCAACGGCGACCGCGTCGCGCTCCACTTCGAGGGCGAGCCCGGCGACTCCCGCAGCCTGACCTACGCCGACCTGCAGCGCGAGGTCTCCAAGGCCGCGAACGCCCTGACGGAGCTGGGCGTCCAGGCCGGAGACCGGGTCGCCGTGTACCTGCCGATGATCCCGGAGACCGTGGTGGCGATGCTGGCGTGCGCCCGTATCGGCGCACCGCACTCCGTGGTCTTCGGCGGCTTCTCCGCCGACGCCCTGGCCACCCGCATCCAGGACGCCGACGCCCGGGTCGTCATCACCGCCGACGGCGGCTACCGCAAGGGCGGAGCCAGCGCTCTCAAGCCGGCCGTCGACGAAGCGCTGACGAGGCCCGGCACGGAGAACGTGCGCAACGTGCTGGTCGTCAGGCGCACCGGCCAGGAGGACATCGAGTGGAACGACGGACGCGACGTGTGGTGGCACGACGTCGTCGACCGCCAGAGCAACCAGCACACCCCCCAGGACTTCGACGCCGAGCACCCGCTCTTCATCCTCTACACCTCGGGCACCACCGGTAAGCCCAAGGGCATCCTGCACACCACCGGCGGCTATCTGACCCAGGCCGCCTACACCCACCACGCCGTCTTCGACCTCAAGCCGGACCGGGACGTGTACTGGTGCACGGCCGACGTCGGCTGGGTCACCGGCCACTCGTACATCGTGTACGGCCCGCTGGCCAACGGCGCGACCGAGGTGCTCTACGAGGGCACACCGGACACACCGCACAAGGGCCGCTGGTGGGAGATCGTCCAGAAGTACGGCGTATCGCTCCTCTACACCGCCCCGACCGCGATCCGCGCCTGCATGAAGTGGGGCGACGACATCCCGGCCAAGTTCGACCTGTCGTCGCTGCGCGTCCTCGGCTCCGTCGGCGAACCGATCAACCCAGAGGCGTGGATCTGGTACCGCCACCACATCGGCGGCGACCGCACCCCCATCGTGGACACCTGGTGGCAGACCGAGACGGGCGCCGTCATGGTCAGCCCCCTCCCGGGCGTCACCGAGACCAAGCCGGGCTCGGCGCAGCGGCCGATGCCGGGCATCTCCGCCACCGTCGTGGACGACGAGGCGAACGAGGTGCCCAACGGCGGCGGAGGCTACCTGGTGCTCACCGAGCCGTGGCCGTCGATGCTGCGCACCATCTGGGGCGACGACCAGCGCTTCCTGGACACCTACTGGTCCCGCTTCGAGAACAAGTACTTCGCGGGCGACGGCGCCAAGAAGGACGACGACGGCGACATCTGGCTGCTCGGCCGTGTCGACGACGTGATGCTCGTCTCGGGCCACAACATCTCCACCACCGAGGTCGAGTCCTCTCTCGTCTCGCACCCGAAGGTCGCCGAGGCCGCCGTCGTCGGTGCGGCGGACCCGCAGACGACACAGGCCATCTGCGCCTTCGTCATCCTGCGCGGTTCGGCGGCGGAGGACGACGGACTGGTGGAGGAGCTGCGCTCGCACGTCGCGAAGCAACTCGGCCCGATCGCCAAGCCGAAGAAGATCCTGCCGGTCGCGGAGCTTCCCAAGACCCGTTCCGGCAAGATCATGCGCCGGCTGCTGCGGGACATCGCGGAGAACCGGGAGCTCGGCGATGTGAGCACCCTGACCGACTCGTCCGTCATGCAGCTCATCCAGGACAAGCTGCCGAGCGCGGCGAGCGAGGACTGAGCGGGATTTGAGCGGGAACTGAGCGGGCCGCTCGGGTCGTACGGGAGGGGCATCCGGCACCGGCCGGGTGTCCCTCTCCGGTTCGGGCACGGGGGCGGCCGTCGGCCGTACGCTTCGTCAACAACGGTGAGGGCGAGCGAGCTTGTCGCGATGGCCTCCCGGGCACACGTGCCGCACGATGGTCCGGCGTGATCCGGCCGACGAGCGGCCCCGATCGCGGGAGAAAGTCCGATGGAGAGAGGGAGAGACCGATGAGTTCTGCCGATGACGGCCGCAGTCTCGGCCAGTTGGTCGCCTCGGCCACCGCCGAGTTGTCCGGGCTGGTGCACGACGAGATCGCGCTGGCCAAGGCCGAGATCCGGCAGGACGTGAAGCGGGGGGTCGTCGGCGGGGGCGCTGCCACGGTCGCCGGCGTGCTGCTGCTCTTCTCACTGCCCGTGCTGAGCTTCGCCGCGGCGTACGGCATCCACAACCTGGGGCTGGGCCTGGCCTGGTCGTTCCTCATCGTGGGGGGTGCGTTCATCGTCGTCGCGCTGATCCTCCTGCTGCTGGCGATGCGGAAGTTCAAGCGGATCAAGCCGCCGGAGAAGTCGATGGCCTCCGCCAAGGAATCGGCGGCGGTGCTCTCGCGTGCCAAGCCGCATCCGCGTCCGGCCGCCGACCGCGGCAAGCAGGACCCGCGGCTGGCGGGAAGTGCGGGGCGGCCGGCCATCGAGGAGCACCGCTCGGCGCAGTCCGCGGGCGTGTGAACAGCGCTGGGGAAGGGCGCAGTCACGTGGGCGGGTGAGGGCCCTTCCCGCCCGCATGAGCGGTGAGTTCGGCCTGCCGGAAGTGTGACAGGCTCATGCGTATGACCCAGCCTCCCGTGCCCGCGAACGTGATCCGGCCCGAAGGCCCCTGGACTCACCGGGAAGTGGCCGCGAACGGTGCTCGCTTCCACATCGCTGAGATGGGTGACGGTCCGCTGGTACTGCTGCTGCACGGCTTCCCGCAGTACTGGTGGGCCTGGCGGCATCAGTTGACGGCCCTGGCGGGTGCGGGCTTCCGCGCGGTCGCGATGGACCTGCGCGGCGTGGGCGGCAGCGACCGTACGCCCCGGGGCTACGACCCGGCCAACCTCGCGCTCGACGTCACCGGCGTCATCCGCTCGCTCGGCGAACCGGACGCGGCGCTGGTCGGGCACGACCTGGGCGGCTATCTGGCGTGGACGGCCGCGGCGATGCGCCCGAAGCTGATCCGGCGCCTGGCCGTCGCCTCGATGCCGCATCCCCGGCGCTGGCGGTCGGCGATGCTGCGTGACGTACGGCAGACGGCGGCCGGCTCCTACATCTGGGGGTTCCAGCGGCCGTGGGTACCGGAGCGTCAACTCGTCGCGGACAGCGGGGCGTTGGTGGGCAAGCTGGTGCGGGAGTGGGCGGGCCCACGGTTGTCCGGGCAGCCCGACACCGAGGAGGCGATCGCCCACTACCGGCAGGCGATGTGCGTACCGTCGACGGCCCACTGCTCGGTCGAGCCGTACCGCTGGCTGGTGCGGTCGATGGCGCGTCCCGACGGCATCCAGTTCAACCGGCGCATGAAGCCGCCGGTGCGTGTGCCGACTCTGCAGATGCACGGTTCGCTCGACCCGGTGCTGCGGACCCGGAGTGCGGCGGGGTCCGGGCAGTACGTCGAGGCGCCGTACCGCTGGCGGCTGTTCGACGGGCTCGGCCACTGGCCGCACGAGGAGGCCCCCGACGCCTTCTCGGGCGAGCTCATCGGCTGGCTCAAGGACACCGAACCGGACCGCTGACCAGCGCCTCGGCGAGGTGCACCGACAGGGCATCGTGCATGCGTCATCGGTGCGTCATACATCCCTCTTTGATGGGGCGTCAGAAGATTACTGACCTTGCGGCAGGGGCAGAGTGCGCTGTATGGGCTGGACGCACGACTACCGTGACGTGGCACGTAACCGCAACGGACGGAGGGGGCTGGTCCCCGCGCAGCGCATGGGGCGCTTCCGTCCTGATCGGCCCGGTGTGATGACCGAGCCGGGAATTCCCCACCTGCTGCGCAGAAGAGCGCGCTGGGTGGGCGCACGCCTGCGGCACTCGCGCGGCTGACCCGGTACACGCCCGTCCGCCGCCCGGCTACCGCCGTCCGGGGGCCCTTCGGCTCGCCTCACATCGCACAACCCTGGCTGTCGGCCTGCCTGTTCACGCTGAGGCCCCGTTCGGCGTCGCCACGCACCTCGTCGGCGGTGAGGGCGTAGCCGGTGCTGGGGCTGTCCATGGACTTGGCGAAGATGACGCCGTAGACCCGTCCGTCGGGAGTGAGCAGCGGACCCCCGGAGTTGCCCTGACGGATCGTGGTGTGGAGCGAGTAGATGTCGCGCCGCACCTGGTCCCGGCGGTAGATGTCCGGGCCGTCGGCGTCGACGCGGTCCCTCACCCGCGCGGAGCGGACGTCGTACCCGCCGTTCTCCGGGAAGCCGGCGACGATGGCGCCGTCGCCGCGGGTCGCGTCCTTGTCCGCGAACTTGAGGGCCGGGGCGTCGAGGGTGGGCACGTCGAGAACGGCGATGTCACGCTGCCAGTCGTAGACGACGACCTTCGCGTTGTGGACCCTGCCCACGCCGCCCACCTGCACCGTGGGCTCGTCGACTCCGCCGACCACGTGGGCGTTGGTCATCACACGCCCCCGGCCGTAGACGAACCCGGTGCCCTCGAGCACCTTGCCGCACTGCTCGGCGGTGCCGACGATTTTGACGATGCTGTCCTTGGCCTTGGCCGCCACCGGACTTGTGGCCAGACCCGGATCGGGGGCCGGGACCGATGTGATCGGCTCGTTGGAGAACGGCGAGAAGACCTGCGGCAGCCCGTTCTGCGCGAGCGTGGAGGAGAAGTCGTCGAACCAGCCGTACGCCTCCTGCGGCATGATGCGTGAAACGCCCAGCAGGACGGTGGAGTTGCGCACCTCCTTGGCGATGGTCGGCAGCGCCGAACCCGCCACCGCGGCGCCGATCAGCCAGGCCACGATCAGCATCGCCACGACGTTCACCAGAGCACCGCCCGTGGCGTCCACGGCACGGGCGGGCGACCAGGTGATGTGCTGCCGGAGCCTGTTGCCGAGCTGCGTGGTGAACGCCTGGCCGACGGAGGCACACACGATGACGATGACCACGGCCGCCACCACACCGACGGGCCCCGCCGACGCTCCGTCCGTCACCGCGTTCCATACGGCCGGGAGCACGAGGACGGCGACGAGGCCGCCGCCGAGGAAGCCCGTCACCGACAGGATGCCGACCACGAAGCCCTGCCGGTAGCCGATGACGGCGAACCAGACGGCGGCCAGCAGAAGTAGAAGGTCCAGCACGTTCACGGAAGCCACCGTCTCATGTGCGTCGTGGGGGGTGTTGGGGACGGGCGGGCAACACGGGCGGGAAGGACACGGGCTGGGAGAGCGGGAGCAGCGGCACGTGCCGGGTCACGCGTGCCAGTCGAGAGGTACCCGCCTTCCGCGGTCCCACGGCTGCTCCCAGCCCGAGTAGTGCAGAATCCGGTCGATCACCCCGGCGGTGAACCCCCACACGAGCGCGGGCCCCACGCTGAAGGCCGGGCCCGTGTGGCCCGAGGGGTGTGCCGCCGTCGCCCGGTTCTCCGGGGCGGCGAGCTCGGAGACCGGGACGGTGAAGACCCGCGCCGTCTCCGCCGGGTCGACGGGCGACACGGGCGTGGGACGCCGCCACCAGCCGAGCACGGGAGTGACGACGAACCGGCTGACCGGGATGTAGAGCGCGGGCAGCGTCGCGAAGATCTGCACACCGGAGGGGTCGAGTCCGGTCTCCTCCTCGGCCTCGCGCAGCGCGGCCCGCAGGGGACCGTCACCGTCGGGGTCGCCGTCCTCCGGGTCGAGGGCGCCGCCCGGGAAGGAGGGCTGGCCGGCATGCGAACGGAGACTGGACGCCCGTTCGATCAGCAGCAGTTCAGGGCCGTGCGTCCCCTCGCCGAAGAGCACGAGCACGGCGGAGGGCCGCCCCGCTCCGTCGGCGGGCGGCAGGAACCGGCTCAGCTGCCGCGCCTCGACCGTGCTCGCCGCGTGCGCGACGGGCCGGAGCCAGCCGGGCAGCCCGTCTTCGGTCTGCACCGGACCTGCGGGCGGGCCGTCCGCCGAGCCCTCACGGGCCCCGTTCGTACGCGAGCTGCTCACCGTGCCGCCCCGTTGCCGCCCAGCGGGGGCGCGGGAGGACCCGGGAAGTCCGGTGGGGGCTTGAGGCGCTGGCCGGGCAGGCCGCCCATCTCGTACTTCAGCAGCTTCTTCGCCTTCTCGGGGTCCATCTCGCCCTCGCCGTAGGAGGGGCACAGCTGCGCGATGGGGCAGGCGCCGCAGGCGGGTTTGCGGGAGTGGCAGATACGGCGGCCGTGGAAGATCGTGCGGTGCGAGAACATCGTCCACTCGCTCTTGGGGATGATCTCCGCGATCTCCGCCTCGACCTTCTCCGCGTCGGTCTGTTCGGTGAGCTTCCAGCGGCGTACGAGACGGCCGAAGTGGGTGTCGACGGTCAGCCCGGGGACGCCGAAGGCGTTGCCGAGCACGACGAACGCCGTCTTGCGGCCCACGCCGGGCAGGGACACCAGATCCTTTATGTTCCCGGGCACCTCGCCGCCGAACCTGTCGCGCAGCGCCGTCGAGAGGCCGAGCACGGACTTGGCCTTGGCCCGGAAGAATCCGGTGGGGCGCAGGATCTCCTCGAGCTTCTCCGGATCGGCCGCCGCCATGTCCTCGGGCGTCGGGTAGGCGGCGAAGAGGGCGGGGGTCGTCTGGTTGACCCGCAGGTCCGTGGTCTGGGCGGAGAGCACGGTGGCGACCAGGAGCTCGAAGGGGTTCTCGAAGTCGAGTTCGGGGTGTGCGTAGTAGTACACCTCGCCCAGCTCACGGTTGATGCGTCGGGCCCGCCGGACCATGGCGAGACGGGACTCGGGCTTCGCGGGGACCGCCCTCCTCGCGGGCCCCTTGGCGGGCCCCTCGACTGCCGCGGTCCTCCGGCGGGCGGGCGGCTTCGCCGCGGCCTCGTTCACGGGCTTCGCGGCCCGTGAATTCCCGGCGCCGCCGGCTGTGCTTTCTGCCCCCTTTTTCTTTTTTGCCCCATTGACGGGCTCCTGTTCGCCCACAGCGGAATCTCCCATCGCACTCACCCGCCCGGCCCCGCTCTTCGTTGCGCTTACCGGGGTACAGGCACTCGGCCAGACTAGAGGGGGCCACTGACATCCGCCCCGCACGAAGGCAATTCACAAGCCAATCGGCCCCCTGCCTTCGGGAGTGCGGGGTGCGTACGTCAAACTTGTGACTGATCGCACTGTTTCACCGTCCGGCATCATGGGGTCCGACGCTTCCCCGCGCAGGCGGACCGAGGGGCTCGTTCCCACGGTTCCGCGGGCCCGGGGAGCCCCATCCATGGGCAGGTCGACAAGGAGAGAACTCGTGGACGACGTTCTGCGGCGCGCCCCGCTGTTCGCGGCGCTCGATGAGGAGCAAGCCGCTGAGCTGCGCGCCTCCATGTCTGAGACCACGCTCGCGCGCAGTGAGGCCCTCTTCCACGAGGGCGACCCGGGCGACCGTCTCTATGTGGTGACCGAGGGGAAGGTGAAACTCCACCGCACCTCCCCCGACGGCCGGGAGAACATGCTGGCCGTGCTCGGCCCCGGCGAGCTGATCGGTGAACTGTCCCTCTTCGACCCGGGCCCGCGTACGGCCACCGCCTCGGCACTGACCGAGGTCAAGCTGCTCGGCCTCGGCCACGGCGATCTGCAGCCCTGGCTGAACGCGCGTCCCGAGGTGGCCTCCGCGCTGCTGCGGGCCATCGCACGCAGACTGCGCCGCACCAACGACTCGATGTCCGACCTCGTCTTCTCCGACGTACCCGGACGGGTGGCCAAACAGCTCCTCGACCTGTCGCGCCGCTTCGGGGTGCAGTCGGAAGAGGGCATCCACGTCGTGCACGACCTCACGCAGGAGGAACTGGCCCAGCTGGTCGGTGCCTCACGCGAGACCGTGAACAAGGCGCTCGCCGACTTCGCCGGGCGCGGCTGGCTGCGCCTGGAGGCCCGCGCGGTGATCCTGCTGGACATCGAGCGGCTGGCGAAGCGCAGCCGCTGAGGCCGGGCCTCTGCTCGCCACTCCGGTAAGGGGCGTCCTCCCTGGAGGGCGCCCCTTACGCGTGCCGCGGAGCCCGGTTCGCCGGCCCGGCCCCGGGCGGTACGGGAGAGCGCCGGGCGGTACGGGACAGCCCCGGGAAGTACGGGTCGGACTGCAACGACGCCCCGCGCGGCGACGGACGGGCGCCGGCACCGGCCCCACCCGCTCAGGCGTGCCCGCGCTCCCGCAGATGGACCAGCTGAGCCCGTACGGACAGTTCGGCCGCGGGCCACAGCGAGCGGTCCACGTCCGCGTAGACGTGCGCGACCACCTCCGAGGGCGTACGGAAGCCGTTCCGCACCGCCTCCTCGATCTGGGCGAGACGTTCCGCGCGGTGGGCAAGGTAGAAGTCGATCACTCCTTGGGCGTCCTCCAGCACCGGCCCGTGCCCGGGCAGCACCGTCCCGACGCCGTCGTCGACCGCCAGTGAGCGCAGCCGGCGCAGGGAGTCGAGGTAGTCGCCGAGCCGCCCGTCAGGGTGTGCGACGACCGTCGTGCCCCGGCCCAGAACCGTGTCGCCCGTCAGCACGGCTCCCTCGGCGGGCAGGTGGAAGCAGAGCGAGTCGGCGGTGTGGCCCGGCGTGGGCACCACGCGCAGTTCGAGCCCGCCGGTGGTGACGACGTCGCCGGCGGCCAGTCCCTCCTCGCCCAGTCTCAGCGCGGGATCGAGCGCCCGTACGGATGTGCCGGACAACTCGGCGAAGCGTGCCGCACCCTCCGCGTGGTCGGGATGGCCGTGAGTGAGGAGGGTGAGCGCCACGCGCATGCCCGCACGCTCGGCGGTGTCGATCACGTACCGCAGGTGGCCCTCGTCGAGAGGGCCGGGGTCGACGACGACGGCCAGGTCGGAGCCGGGTTCGGCGACGATCCAGGTGTTGGTGCCGTCGAGCGTCATTGCGGAGGGATTGGGCGCGAGTACGCAGTGCGCACGGGCGGTGGCCGGACCACTGATGACGCCACCGCGTGGCTGGCCGGGCAGGGAGGCGGCGTCGGTCATGTGTCCGCGCTCCCGGGGCCGGGGTCGGGAGAGGGATCGGAGCCGCCGGTGCTGCCGGAGCCCGGTCCGCCGCCGTGCTCGTCCCCGGCGGTGGCCCCGTCCTCGCCCCCGTCCCCGTCCCCGGCGCTTGCGGTTGAGGTGGCGGTGTCGACCCGTTTGGTGAACTCGTCGTGCCCCGGCCAGCTGAGCACCACCTGTCCGCCCTCCAGCCGGGCCTCCGCCAGCACGGGCGTCACATCGCGCTCAGCGCTCGCGTGCAGCACCTCGGCGGCCGTCCGGTACGGAGCGAGCTGCCGCAGCAACGCGATCGTGGGCGGCATCATCAGCAGCTCTCCCCGGTCGTAGCCGGCGGCTGCCTCCGACGGACGTATCCACACCGTGCGGTCCGCCTCCGTGGAGGCGTTGCGTGTGCGCTGCCCCTCGGGCAGCGCCGCGACGAAGAACCACGTGTCGTAGCGGCGCGCTTCGAACTCCGGTGTGATCCAGTGCGCCCAGACGCCCAGCAGATCGCTGCGCAGCACGAGACCGCGGCGGGCGAGGAAGTCCGCGAAGGACAGCTCGTGCGCGGCGAGGGCCGCCCTGTCCCGTTCCCAGTCCTCACCCGTGGTGTCGTCGACGACGCCGTCGGAGTCCGGACCGGCGAGCAGTACGCCCGCCTCCTCGAAGGTCTCGCGGACGGCGGCGCAGACGATGGCCTGTGCGGTGGCCTCGTCCGTACCGAAACGCTCGGCCCACTCCGCACGGGACGGGCCGGCCCAGCCGTCGCCGGGCCTGCGGCCGTGCGCCGTACCCCAGTGCTCGTCACGCGGGTCGACGCCGCCGCCGGGGTAGGCGTACGCGCCGCCGGCGAAGGGCATTGAGGTGCGGCGGCGCAGCATGTGCACGGAGGGGCCGCCGCTGTCGCCGCCGCCCTGCCCGTCGCTGTGCCCGCCGCCGTGCCGTTCGCCGTGCCCATCGCGGTGTTCGCTGTCGCCGGGACTGCCGCCGTCGCGCAGCAGCACGACCGTCGCGGCCAGCCGCGGGGTCACCGGTGTGATCTCACCCGCGGCCAGGGCGCGGATACGTACCGGCCATTCCGGTGGATACCACTGACCGTTCGTGGAGGTCGACATGGGCGGATGCTACGGCCCGACTCCCTCCCGCGTCGCCGGGTGGTGCTCCCCCATGTCCGGGGCCCAGCACAGAGCCCGGACCGGGACGGGAAGCGACGGGAAGGGACGGGACGGGACGGGCCGGGACGCTCGCGGAGCGCGCCGTCGTCACTCCGCCCAGTCGGCCAGCTCCACCTGGATCTCGACCTCGACCGGTGCGTCCATCGGCAGCACGGCGACGCCCACGGCGCTGCGCGCGTGCACGCCCCTCTCACCCAGGACCTCGCCGAGCAGTTCGCTGGCACCGTTGATGACGCCGGGCTGACCCGTGAAGTCGGGTGCGGAGGCGACGAATCCGGTGACCTTGACGACCCGCACGACGCGTTCCAGCCCGCCTGCCGCCGAACCCACCGCCGCGAGGGCGTTGAGCGCGCACGTACGCGCCAGGTCCTTGGCCTCCTCCGGGGTGACCTCCGCGCCGACCTTGCCGGTCAGCGGCAGCTTGCCCTCGACCAGCGGAACCTGGCCCGCGGTGAAGACGTACGGGCCGCTGCGCACCGCCGGTACGTACGCGCCCGCCGGGGTGGCCACTTCCGGCAGCGTGATGCCCAGCTCGGCCAGCCGGGCGTCCACGCCGCTCACGGCTTCTCCCGCTTGAGGTAGGCCACGAGCTGCTCGGAGTTGTTCGGGCCGGGCACGACCTGGACGAGTTCCCAGCCGTCCTCGCCCCAGGTGTCCAGGATCTGCTTGGTCGCGTGTACGAGCAGCGGCACTGTCGCGTATTCCCACTTCGTCATGGGCCCGAGCGTAGCCCGTCGCCCGGCTGGTTAGGCTCCGGGGCGTGAGCAGGCTGCATGTTGTCACGGGCAAGGGCGGGACCGGGAAGACGACGGTCGCCGCCGCACTCGCGTTGGCCCTGGCCAGTGGAGGGAGGCGCACACTCCTCGTCGAAGTCGAGGGGCGGCAGGGCATCGCGCAGCTCTTCGAGACCGAGGCGCTGCCGTACGAGGAACGCAAGATCGCCGTCGCCCACGACGGCGGCGAGGTCCACGCCCTGGCCATCGACCCCGAACGGGCGCTGCTGGACTACCTCCAGATGTTCTACAAGCTGGGCAGTGCGGGACGGGCCCTGAAGAAGCTCGGAGCCATCGACTTCGCCACCACCATCGCCCCGGGGCTGCGTGACGTGCTGCTGACCGGCAAGGCGTGCGAGGCGGTCCGCCGCCGCGACAAGCACGAACACCGGGTCTACGACGCGGTGGTGATGGACGCGCCCCCCACCGGCCGCATCACGCGCTTCCTCGGCGTCAACGAGGAGGTCGCGGGGCTGGCCAAGGTCGGACCGGTGCACAACCAGGCGCAGGCGGTGATGCGGGTGCTCAAGTCACCCGAGACGGCGGTGCACATGGTGACGCTGCTGGAGGAGATGCCCGTGCAGGAGACGGCCGACGGGGTGGCCGAACTCCGGGCGGCGGGACTGCCCGTGGGCGCGGCGATCGTGAACATGGTGCGTCCGGAGCTGCTCGACGAGGAGCTGCTGGCACGCGCGGGCGACGGCGGCGATGCGGGGGGCGGGCCAGGCGAAGGGGCGGGCGGAGAGGCAGGCGACGGGGCGCACGGGCGCGGTGGCGGACCCGGTGGCGTCGCCGAAGCCCTCACCCGTGCCGGCCTGGCGCATGCCGACCGGCTCGTGCCGCCGCTGCTCGCGCAGGCCCGCGAACACGCGGAGCGGGTGAGCCTGGAGCGGGAGCAGCGAGATGCGCTGACGAAGCTCGACATGCCGGTCCACGAGCTGGAACTGCTCGGCGAGGGGATGGAACTCGCCGGCCTCTACCAGCTCGCGGCCGACCTGCGTGACCAGTTGCCGCCACAGAAGGAGGCTTCATGACCTCGACGTCCCGGCAGTCCCCGAAGCCCCCGAAGTCCCCGAAGTCCGCCGACTCCGCGAAGGGCGGCCGGAGCGGTTCGCACCACGCGGACGGCGGCAACCCCCTCGTCACCGAAGTCGCCCTGCCCGTCGACCCGTTGCTCGACGACCCGGCGACCCGGATCATCGTCTGCTGCGGAGCCGGCGGTGTCGGCAAGACGACGACGGCCGCCGCGCTGGGCGTACGGGCCGCGGAGCGGGGACGGAAGGTCGTCGTGCTGACGATCGACCCGGCACGGCGCCTCGCGCAGTCGATGGGTCTGACCGAACTCGACAACGCCCCGCGTCCCGTCCCGGGCATCGACGCGTCCAAGGGCGGCGAACTGCACGCCATGATGCTCGACATGAAGCGGACCTTCGACGAGATCGTCGAGGCGCACGCCGACCCCGAGCGGGCCCACGCCATCCTGAGCAACCCCTTCTACCAGTCGCTCTCGGCAGGCTTCGCGGGGACGCAGGAGTACATGGCGATGGAGAAGCTGGGGCAGCTCAGCGCCCACGGAGCCTCACCGGGGCCGGACGGCCGGGGGGAGGAGTGGGATCTGATCGTGGTGGACACCCCGCCCTCGCGCTCCGCGCTGGACTTCCTGGACGCTCCCAAGCGCCTGGGCTCCTTCCTGGACGGCCGGTTCATCAGGATGCTGATGGCGCCGGCGAAGGCCGGAGGGCGTGCCGGGATGAAGTTCGTCAACCTGAGCATGGCCGGGCTTTCGGTGTTCACGGGCGCGCTGAACAAGCTCCTGGGCACGACGCTCCTGCGTGACGTGCAGACGTTCGTGGCCGCGATGGACACCATGTTCGGCGGCTTCCGCACCCGCGCGGACGCGACGTACCGGCTGCTTCAGGCGCCCGGCACCGCCTTCCTCGTGGTCGCGGCGCCGGAGCGCGACGCTCTGCGCGAGGCCGCGTACTTCGTGGAACGGCTGGCCGAGGACCGCATGCCGCTGGCGGGGCTCGTACTCAACCGCGTGCACGGCAGCGGCGCTTCCGGGCTGAGTGCGGAGCGGGCTCTGGCGGCCGCGGAAAATCTTGAAGAGGGCGGCATTGTGGATCGCGGGCGCGGGAAAGGAAACAGGCACAGCGCCCCCTCCCCCGGGCGCGCCTCCACCCACGTCACGGACGGCCGGCCCCACGGCGCCGACCGGAGTGACGACCACGCATCCAGCGATGCCACCGCAACACCGGATCTCCCGCGCTCCGAGGAACGGCCCGAATCCGCCGAGGAGTTGCCGGGAGGCACGGACCATCTCCCGGAAGGAACGGAAGAGCTCCCTGAAGGGACGGAACAGCTCGCCGCCGCCCTGCTGCGGCTGCACGCCGAACGCATGCGGCTGCTGACCCGTGAGCGGCGCACCCGCGACCGTTTCGCGGCGCTCCATCCGGAGGTGCCGGTGGCGGAAGTGGCGGCGCTCGCCGGTGATGTGCACGACCTCTCGGGGCTGCGCGCCATCGGAGAACGGCTGGCGGGCGAGGCGGGCGTTCCCGGCACGAATGCGGGTGGCACGAATGCGGGTGGCCCGCCCGCCGCCTGATCGCCGGGCTCCTCCCCGGACCGCCGGCCGCTGCCAGGCCCCGTCGCCTGCGGCGGCGTGGAGCGTGGGCCGTGGGAGCGTGCGGGGCACGCGGGTGGAGCCGTACGGGGTCGGGCGGACGGCCGTCGGCATGCCGTCCCGGCGGGCTGTACGGACGAACCCGCCCGCTTCAGCTGCCTGAACTCAACATGCCTGACAGCGCGTCCCGTTGGTCTCTGCCGTCCGGCGGGGAGGCACCGGCCGACGCGCGCGGTACGGCCGGGCTGACCCGGCCGTCCTGCGCAACCCCCGTAGCGTCAGCCTCAGCCTGCCGTCGCGTAGTCCTTGACGGCGTTCACGGCGTAGTCGTTCCCCTCCTCGAGGTCCAGGGGCAGTACGCCCGAGTCACGCTCGTACTCGGAGCGTGCCGTCTCCAGGAGGCGGCGCCACGAGGTGACCGTAGGGCGGCGGCGCAGCAGAGCTCTGCGCTCCCTCTCGGTCATCCCGCCCCAGACACCGAACTCCACTCGGTTGTCCAGAGCATCGGCCAGACACTCCGTGCGCACAGGGCACCCGGTGCAAACGGCCTTGGCGCGGTTCTGAGCCGCCCCTTGCACGAACAGTTCATCCGGATCGGTAGTGCGGCAGGCTGCCTGCGCACTCCAGTCGGTTACCCAGCCCATAGCCGGCGCCGTCCTCTCCCGAATCGAGGCTCCCCCACGGCGGCGAACGGCATATTCACCGTTGCCAGTTGAGGACGTTACGGAAGGAGCGCAGGGTGCAACACCCCCTGCGGGCCCAAAGTTGAATGGCCCGAACGGACTATGCGTGCGCGGCACATCACCCAACGGAGTGAGTCGGTGACAACTGCGCCCTCTCGGCGCGGAAGACGCGGAAGGGGCATCCGACGGTGCGACGGTGAGGACGTGCCGGACACATCACGACACTTGACGCTGTTCCGGACAAGCCATGACACTCACGGTGCGAGCGAAAGGCCGTGGCAGAGCGAAGCCGCGATGACGGTGTGAGATTCGATCGGCCGCCAGCTTAGGCGAACCTGGTCTCCCCTGTCCGGCAATTGAGAACGTAGGCTGCTCGGCATGGCAGAGAAGCGCTCGGGCGGTGGAGAGTCCGTGATCCAGCAGGCCGCCAAGTTCCTCGGCGTCAGCGTGCTGGCGGGTGCCGTGCTGGCCGGGCTCGCGCTGCCGGCCGCCGGTGGGCTGGGACTTGCGGCCAAGGGCACCGTCGAGGGCTTCGACGAGCTTCCGGCCAACCTCAAGCGCCCGCCGCTGAGCCAGCGCACGACCGTCCTGGACTCCGAGGGCGGCGAGATCGCCAAGATCTACTCCCGCGACCGCACCGTCATCGACCTGGCCGACGTCTCACCGACCATGCGCAAGGCGATCATCGCCATCGAGGACGCACGCTTCTACGAGCACGGCGCCGTCGACCTCAAAGGCATACTCCGGGCGCTCAACCGCAACGCGCAGAACGGCGAAGTGGAAGAGGGCGCCTCCTCACTCACCCAGCAGTACGTGAAGAACGTCTTCGTGGAGGAGGCCGGCGACGACCCCGAGAAGGTCGCCCGCGCCACCCAGCAGACGCTCGGCCGGAAGATCGAGGAACTCAAGTACGCGATCAAGGTCGAGGAGACCCTCAGCAAGAAGAAGATCCTCGAGAACTACCTCAACATCACCTTCTTCGGGCAGCAGGCCTACGGCATCGAGGCCGCCGCCCAGCGCTACTTCTCCAAGCCCGCCAAGGAGCTGGAGCTGGAGGAGTCCGCGCTGCTCGCCGGGCTCGTGCAGTCACCGGCCCGCTACGACCCCGTACAGAACGAGGACGCCGCCAAGAACCGCCGCGACACCGTGCTCGCCAGGATGGCCTCTCTCGGCGACATCACCCGGAAACAGGCCCGCGAGGCACAGGACAAGCCCCTCGGCCTGGAGATCAGCAGCCCGAGGAACGGGTGCATCACCGCCTCGCTCGGCGCCGGCTTCTTCTGCGACTACGTACGCGAAGTGATCCTCAACGACCCGGCGTTCGGCAAGACGGAGAAGGCCCGCGCCAAGCGGTGGAACCAGGGCGGCCTGACCATCAGGACCACCCTCGACCCGAAGGCTCAGAAGTCGGTCGAGGCGTCGGTCAAGCAGCATGTGAACAAGTCGGACAAGGTGGCCACGGCCGCCTCGATCGTGGAGCCCGGCACCGGCCGCATCCTTGCCATGGGCCAGTCGCGGCCGTACGGCTTCGACGAGAACGAGACGCAGATCAACCTCTCCGTCGACCAGGACATGGGCGGAGGCGCCGGCTACCAGCCCGGCTCCACGTTCAAGCCGGTGATCGCGGCCGCCGCGCTGGAGCGGGGCACCAGCGTGTACAAGCGGTACCCGTCGCCGTACAAGATGCAGTACCCCACGCCCGTCCAGACCTGCGAAGGGCAGTGGAGCGGCAGCGCGCCCGTCGAGAACGAGAACCGGAAGGAAGTCGGTCCCTACCGGATGAAGGAGGCCACCGCGAAGTCGGTGAACACCTACTTCGTCTCCCTCATCAGCGACACGGGAGTCTGCCCGGTCACCAAGATGGCGGAGAAGATGGGCATCGCGCGGGCCGACGGCAAGAAGATCGACCAGGTGCCCTCGATCTCCCTGGGGACGCAGGAGATGTCGCCGCTGACGATGGCCGAGGGGTATGCCACCTTCGCCAACCGAGGGGTGCACTGCACGCCCGTGGCACTGAAATCGATCACCGACGCGAACGGCAAGAAGCTGTCCGTGCCGAAGACTTCGTGCGAACGCGCGATGAGCGAGCGCACCGCCGACACCGTCAACTCGCTGCTGCGCGGCGTCGTCGAGGACGGCACGGGGCAGAAGGCCGGACTGAGCGGACGCGACAGCGCGGGCAAGACCGGTACGACGGACCAGCGTTACGCGGCATGGTTCGTGGGCTACACCCCGAACATGTCCGGCGCGGTCTGGGTCGGCGACCCCGCACACAAGACGCAGATGACGGACATCTCCATCGGCGGCGTCTACCACGACAAGGTCTTCGGCGGCGAAGTCCCGGGCCCGATCTGGCGGGACGCGATGTCCGGGGCACTCAAGGGCGAGCCCGCACCGGACTTCAACGACGTCCCGATCCGGGACGACAAGGACGACGACCGCGACAAGGGCCGCGACAAGCCCGAACCGCCGGACGATGACGACGACTCGGACGACCCCTGGCCCGACATCACACTGCCGCCCGACTTCATCGGCGGCGGCGGCAACGGCGGAGCCGACTCGGGTGCGACATCGGGCACGGGCGGAGGCTCCAACGCCGGTGCGAACGGCGGCGGTTTCGGCGGCGGCGACTTCGGCGGCAACGGGAACGGCGGCCGCCGGGGTGGCGGCAACGGCGGCTGACGGCGAGCAGATGCCTGCCGGCCCGGCCGGCGACAGTCCGAACACGGCGTGAGGGGCGTCCTCCTGGGATCTTCGGAGGACACCCCTCAGCCGTAGGTGCAGCCGTGCACGTCAACGCACGTGCATGTCGACGCACGTGCACGTCGACGCAGGTGAGCGTCGACGCAGGTACGCGGCCCAGCGGCAGCAGGACACAGCACCCGCAGGCCGGCCGGCGATCAGCCGTGCGAACACCGCACCAGCTCAATACACCTAGCCGGCCGCCAGGCGCTTCTTCACCGCAGCGGCCACCCGGCCGCCCTCCGCCCGGCCCGACACCTTCGGGTTGACGATCTTCATGACGGCCCCCATGGCACGCGGCCCCTCGGCACCGCCGGCCCGCGCCTCCGCCACGGCTTCGCCGACCAGCGCGTCCAACTCGTCGTCCGAGAGCTGCTTGGGCAGGTAGTCCGCGAGGACCTCACCCTCGGCGCGCTCCCTGTCGGCCTGCTCGCCGCGACCGCCGTCGGCGAACGCCTCGGCCGCCTCACGGCGCTTCTTCGCCTCACGCGTGATCACCGACTGCACCTCGTCGTCGGAGAGTTCACGCGCGGACTTACCCGCGACCTCTTCCTTGGTGATCGCCGCGAGGGTCATACGGAGGGTGGCGGAGCGCAGTTCGTCGCGCTCCTTGATTGCTGCGGTCAGGTCGTCCTGCAGCCGGGACTTGAGCGTAGTCATGGCGTCTTCGTCTCCTCCAGAGATTCGGGGCCATCATCCCTCATACGGTCTCCGCCGCACGGCTCACGGCCCCGTACCGGCGTCGGCCGGCCCTGTCCTGTGAGCGGTGCCCTGTGAGCGGTGCCCGGCGAACCGTGCCCGGCAAAGCGGCTACGGGACGGGGCGCCGCCCGGCCGCATCCGTGTGCGAGGGCGACGACTGGTCTGCGACCATGGGCCGATGCGCGCTCGATACGGAATCCCGCTGACCCTTACGGCACTCGGCGCGGCCTGCGTCGGCTACGCGACGGTCGTCGAGCCCCGGTCGTTCCGCCTGAGGCGGGTGACCGTCCCCGTGCTTCCCTCAGGCGCGCGTCCGCTCCGTATGCTGCAGATCTCGGACGTGCACATGGTGAGCGGGCAGCGCAAGAAGCAGCGCTGGCTGCAGTCCCTCGCGGGTCTGCGCCCCGATTTCGTCATCAATACGGGCGACAACCTCTCCGACCCGGAGGCTGTCCCCGAAGTGCTGGACGCGCTCGGCCCGCTCATGGAGTTCCCCGGCGCGTACGTCTTCGGCTCCAACGACTACTACGGCCCGAAGCTGCGCAACCCGGCCCGGTACCTGCTGGAGAAGACCAGCGGACGCCACGGGCTCAACGGGAACCCGCCCGCTGTCGGCGCCGTCCACAACCCGTGGGAGGGCATGCGGGACGCCTTCGACTCCGCGGGCTGGGTCGGGCTCACCAACACCCGCGGCCGCCTCAAGCTGGACTCCGGCCAGGAGGTCGCCCTCACCGGGCTCGACGACCCGCACATCAAGCGGGACCGCTACAGCGCGGTCATCGGCGGCCCCGAGACGGACGCCGACTTCTCCCTCGCGGTCGTGCACGCCCCGTACCTGCGCGTCCTGGACGCCTTCACCGCCGACCGCTACCCACTGATCCTGGCCGGTCACACGCACGGCGGCCAGCTGTGCATCCCGTTCCGCGGCGCCCTCGTCACCAACTGCGACCTGGACACCGAACGGGTGAAGGGCCTCTCCACCCACCACGCGGGCGGTCGGACGTCCTACCTCCACGTATCCGCCGGCTGCGGAGCGAACCGCTACACGCCCGTACGCTTCGCGTGCCCGCCCGAGGCCACGCTGCTGACCCTCACGGACGGTACGTGACAGGGGCCCGGAGCCCGGCTCTGACCGGGCGCGGCCCGGCTCGCACCGGGGCCGCGGCCCCCGAATCCGGATTTCGCCTCAGCGTCCGGCTGGGCTAGAGTGGTGCGCGTTGCTTCGGGGTGTGGCGCAGCTTGGCAGCGCGCTTCGTTCGGGACGAAGAGGTCGTGGGTTCAAATCCCGCCACCCCGACAGATGAAGTAGCAGGTCAGGGGCCCGTTCGCTTGATTGCGAACGGGCCCCTGAAGCGTGTTTGAGGGCCCCTTGGGAGCCATATGGGAGCCGACCTTGAGACGCGGCTCCCATGAAGACACCGACGGTCGATTCCAGAGCACAGAAATAGGTGGCTCGGAGAACTTTCCCCGAACTGCTCGTCCGGACCAGGTGCCGACGGTACGACCAAGACCATGCACCGTTGGACACCGCTCAACGAGCGCCAGCTATCCCTGCTCACCCGGATCGCGGGCGGGGCCGAGCCCGTCACCTCCGACAGTCCCGAACTTGCCCTTACCGCTCGCGCGTTGAAGGCAGCAGGTCAGTTCAGCGCCCAATCTTCAGCCCTGCTCCAGTGTCTCGACGACGGCGGATCGACTGCCATGACCTCGACGGGGAAGTGCTCACGCGCCCCTCGGACCCCGCGGGAGCACGGAGAGTCGTCGACGTGGTCGAGGCATCCGCGGCATGGCGCCGCCGGCGACCATCAAGTGCGGCATGATCGCACAGCAGACGGGCCTACGCATGACGCGGACGTCCGAAAGCTCCCAGTGTGCGGCGGCTGGGGCCAGAGGCATGCCGTGGTGGTACAGCTCGATCGTTAAGGTGGTGAAGGTGACGACATCCCGTACCAGAGCCGCCAGTTACCCCGATCGGGAGACCGCGCAGCGATGCACGCAGGAGGTGGTGACCCGCAATGAGCAGGTCATCCACCGCTGGCTCGCTCAGGGCACTCGGAAGCGGCTCACCATCGAGGCGGCCTGGCCTTCGAACGCTCCGGTCGGAAGGGTCGTGTTGCAGGCGATGACGCTGGCCGGTCGCGAGGCCATCGACGTGTACGCAGCGCGTGTAATCCTCCAGCGTGACCCGTCCCAGCCCAACGGCTTCAGAGTGCACAGCACCTTCCCCGTCTACATCTGATCGGAAAGACAGCTGCTCATGTCCCTGGCCCCGCTCGTCCACGACCGCAAGTACGGCGAACTCGATCAAGTGTTCCGCGCCTACCTTGGGCAGGCGGCCGACGACGAAGCCGACGTCCGCAGTGCGGCGCTGTGTGCCTATCTGCGGCACACCTGGCACACGCGGCCATGGGCACTGGCAATCGCGGAGCATCAGCTGCGTGAGTACGCACAGAACCCGCCCGGCCGACTGCGGCAGCGTCTCGGGGAGTTTTATGCGGTGCCGGATGTGGGGCTGGAGGAGGGTCGCATTCAGGAGTGGCTGCCGCTGCTGGCCGACCACCTCAAAGCCGCGGTGGAGAACGGAGATGTGCCGCCGCCCGGGCCACCGCGGACCCACTGGGAGTGGCATGCCCGCTTCCCGGAACTGGGCCAGCTGCTGGGCGGCTGGTATTCCCAGGATATGCCCGACGAGTTCGCCGACCACGACGATGCGTTGGCCGACTATCTCGACTCGGCCCACCGCACCTTGATTGCTCGTCTTACGGGCGAGCTCCACGAACTCCTCGCCCTCGACATCGATGAAGCCGACTACGCGTTGGGGCTCGCCGAGCTCGGCTTGGAGGTCGACGCACCCGCACCGTTCGAGCCCAGCGCCTGGCTCGCCTACCTGGCCGACAGGATCAGCAGCCCGTCGGCGCCGTGACGACTAACACCGTTGTTCGGCACGCCGTCAGCTTCTTAACATGGTGGCGGGACCGGCGACTTGGGCCTGAAGGGGGAGATGTCGACCGTGGGCGACCTGGAGGTCACCGACAAGGATCTGGCGCAACTCATCGTGGACCTTGATGAGATGGAACGCGACATGAAGAAGAAGATCGGCCGCATGAACGATCTGCTGGACTTGGTCGGCAACAACTGGCGCGGCACGACCGCCGATGCGTTCAAGGAACTTCAGAAGGGTGTAACCGAGGACGCTCGTACCTTGCGCGAGTCGCTGATCCTCATCGAGGAAGCGGTGAAGCTGAGCAGGGATGGCTTCAGCGCCCAGGAACTCGACGTCATGGAGAGCATGCGCAGCCTCCAGCTCAGTTCCGAAGGCGAAGAGCAACTCCTGGGCATGGCTGACGCCAACCCTGAGCCGGATGGGCCCAGGAGCAAGCTTTCCGATCTCTAGCCCGGGGCCGGCACAGTACGCAAGACCGACGACGTTATGGGGGGACGCGCACGTGTCGGATGACGGGGAGATAGCGGTCAACTTCGCCACGCTCCAGCGTCTCGCGGGGGAGATGGAGGACATCCTCCAAGACCTGACCGCGAAACTGGAAACGCTCTACGGCCGCTCGGAAAGGGTCGTTCTGACCTGGCAGGGTGAGGCACGGGAGATGTTCGTGGACACTCTCGACCGCTGGGACCGCTCCATGCAGGACCTGGAGGGAGCCGAACGCTGGCTGCACGACGTCGTCGTGAACGGCCACGTCAACTATCACGCGGCGCACAAGGCCGTACTTCGCGGCTGGGGGGCCGAGTGATGGCGAGCTCGGACGACCGTCCGGGCTTCTGGTCGCGCACCTTCGAACGTCAAGCGGTGGCCGCCGCGACACCGGCGCCCGGCGCGTCGGGAGGCTTCGACGTACAGCCGTCGCATCTGTACCTCACCTCGCTTGCCGTACGTGACGAGCAGTTCTCATTCGACAGTGGAGCGAAGGATCTCGTAGACGGGGTCAATGAGTACACGCAGGCAGCCGGAAGAGGGGCGGGCGTCGAAGCGTTCGCGGATGCCTACGAGAAGGTGACCAAACGCTTTCTTCAGGTATGGGCGAAGTCCGTCATGAGTGTCGGAGGTGCAGCCGTCGGCTTCACCACTACGGCGAACAACTACGTGGCGGCCAACCATGCCTCCAACCCCAAGGCGAAGGGCGCTCCGCCACAGCGCCAGCCCCCAGAGGTCATCGATCGGCTGCCCGCATACGGGCCGCTTGCCGAAATCAAGTGGAAGGGGACCAACGCCGACTCGGACAGTGAGTTCGTTCGCGACATCGGTCAGTTCCCCGACTGGATCGCCGACCATGTGGAAGAAGCGATCGCCGTCGTCTTCAAAACGGGCAGATGCTACGAGATCACACCAGGGGCGAGGGAAGACGATCTGCGCGCCATCGCCGGACAATGGCGCGCTGTCAGCAAGTCGGCGAAGGGTGCCGCCCGAGGGCTCAACGAGGCGATCAGCTACATCACCGACTCGGGAAACAGCGAATGGCAGGGTGCTATGCGCATTTTCTGCCAGAGCATCTTCGGTACGACCGCGTGGGGCAAGGCCCGGCACGGTCAAGACTGGCGTCACGCGAACAGTGGGTCGACGGCGGGCCGACAACCGATCACAGCAGTCCTGAGTAAGACAGCGCTGGCCGTCGAAGAGGCGTGTGAGGATGTGGCGCGGGCGATAGTCAAGACACGCGGAATCACCTCGGGCGTTGCGAAGGATGCGGCCTGGAAAACGGTGAAGGACATTGGAACAGATCCGAAGAAGTGGATCGGTATCGCCAACCCGGCCAGCACCGCAGCCGAAGTTGTAATGATCTTCCGCTCCCACATGGACGAGCCAAAGATCAACCGTGCCATTGACGACTACCACGCTGCCTGTAACCTGGCCGGCAACGCGCTACTGAAACAAATGGACGCCTTGGACGAGGCATATCTGAGCGCCCCTACATACCGGGCGGAAGCGGCGCGGTCCCAGGCATTCGGCAGCAGGGCGCTCAACGAGTTCAAGAAGAAGCAGACATGGAACCTGCCCGACGACAGCAAGAGCCACAGATATCCCATTGATCTGGCTTCGCAGGAGTGGATGAACAACTCCCACTCAGTGGACAAGCACGTCGGCAAGGACGATGAGCAGCTCGCCCAGCGGCTTCGCGATCAGAACACAAGCAGTCCGACTCAGGATTGGCCTCTCGGCAAGCCCAAGATTGGCGCCGCCTCGACGTTCGAGGACATGGCGAGCGCACAGCGGCTGACGCAGCACTGTCTGGACGAAAATTCGGGCGTCATCAAGTCGTGGCTCGAGGGTCCGCCACCGGCCTCGGACGGTGATCCTCCAAAGGACTTCACGAGCTCGACGCCTGACGGCTCGGAGAGCGGGCGCAGTATCAGCAAGCAAGAGTTCAAAAACCACGGCATGGACGCCCAGTCGCACCCGGTGGACAACGTCAAGACGGTGCTCAAGTATGACAGCAGCCTTGATCCACCGTTCGTCGTGCTGACATCCATGCCTGCCGACTGAGCTTGACGACGTAGGAACGCATTTATGACACGAGTGAACAGCAGCGACTGGTCTGACGCAATCCAAGAGCTGTACGCAGATGAGTATGTGTTCATCAAGTCCGGGTCGCGAGACCACGAAGATTGGACGCTCGATGTCGTCTGCGTCATGGGACGGCAGGGCGAGGACCCGCGTACGTGGGCCACGGTCGATTGGGACGCGAATTCGAGGGAAGTCGGAGAGTCGTCTTCGTTTCCATTTGAGGGCATCGATCAGGAATACCTGCGAACGAAGCTCTTCGAAGTCACCAAAGAGGCCGCGGCCTCACAGCTGGTGGCCATGGTGAATGAATGGTTCAAGGTGTCCGGTATCGCCGATTTCGGAGACCGCAAGGAGCGGCTGCTCGCAGCAGCGAACACTTTGCTTTCTAGGTATGAACCCGACTGTGTCTACTACACAAGCTCGCCCATGGCGCGAGCGTCGCAGTCCCCGGACTACCTTCGCGCTTCGTCCGCAGGGTACCCATTTACGGGATACACGATGGACTTGGGTCTCGTCGCTGTTTCAGCCTCTGAAGTCGGTGTTCTCTGGCGGTTCAACGCGATCTGACCAGGTGTCGGTGGTGGTGGACCTTCATGAGGCCGAGGGTGGCCGTCAGGCCGAGGGACGCGAGCTGCCAAAGCCGGCGCAGGCCCCGCACCTGCCAGTGGTGGTCAAGTGCCGGATCGGGTGCCAACGCCAGCCAGTGCCAGAGCAGTTCGCGTGCCGGGCGATCACGCCGCGCGTGCACGCCCATGCCAATACCGGACGGCACCAGGATGGCCAGGCCGAGCGCGAGGGTGATGGCCCCTGCCAAGGTGGAGCTTCTCAGGTGAACAAGCGTGTCCGTTTCTATCCGCAGGTCAAGGTGCTTCTCGCCTTATGGTCACCCCTCGGACTGCCCCGCCGGCAAGAGCGCGAGGCTGCTGTGCTGGCATGACTCGACGCGGCATGCCGCTCCCTCCGCCTCCCGCGCAGCTCCAAGCCTGGCCGGACAGGGAGGCGATGCTGGCCGACCGTGCACGGGCGCTGGATGCGCTGACAAGTCAACTTCTCGATCCCGCACGCCTGTTGCTGCTCTGGGGACTGGCAGCGGGCAGCGCTCTGGGATGGTCGGTCGTCATCGCTGCCCAGACGTCCCTGTAGCCGGAACCTGGGCCAGCTCGGACTCCGGCGGCAGCCCCTGGGAGCGCGTCGTCTGGCGTCGTCCCAACCTCATCGTGCTTGATGCCCGACGGACGGCCCATTCTCCTCTGGTGACAGATCGGCTCACCGGCCTGGTCGGGCCCAGAGCTCTCGCAGCACAGCGCAGCTTTGAATCCGCTCCGTACCCCACGGCCCCCCGGAACCCCTTCGAACTCGCTCACCAAATCCTGTCGGAGTGGTGTCGGTGCGGTCGTGGCGGACGCGGGCGTCGGTGTCGTGCCGCTGGGTGGTCACACCGGCCCCGGACCGCCGGCCCCTTCGCCCCTCGCAGCAGCAGCGCGCCCGCCCGTCCAGGGGCGGCCCTGAGTCACCTGCCTGTGCTGTCCATGGGCGGCGTGGAGTGCGGGGAGAACGAGTCATGGCCTGCCGGGGCGGCATTGTGAGTGTCGTTCTCCATCGCGCCGCTCCAGTCGCGCTCCGGCCGGCGTCCGACGAACCTGCCGAAGATCAGTGCGGCCGTGGTGGCGGCGAGGACGCCGGGCACCATCTCGTAGATGCCCGATTGGAGCGGCCCGAGGAGCGGGTCGATCTGCTTCCACAGGAGAACGGTGAGGGCGCCGGTGAGCATTCCGGCCTTCGCCCCGGCCGCTGTCATCCGCGGCCAGAACAGCGACAGGAGGATCACGGGGCCGAAGGCCGCCCCGAATCCCGCCCACGCGTACGCGACGATGTCGAGCACGGCTCCGCCGCTCAGCGCGATCACATAGGCCACCAGTGCGACGGCCAGCACGCTCAGGCGCCCGATGAGCAGCAGCAACGCGTCGGAGGCCCCCCGGTTGAAGAACGCCCGGTAGAGGTCCTCGGTGAGGGACGTGGCCGAGACCAGCAGCTGGCTGTCCACGGTGGACTTGATCGCGGCCAGCACGGCCACCAGCAGGAGCCCCGCGACCCAGGGGGAGGTCGTCTGTGCGGCCAGTTCGATGAAGACCGTCTCCGGGTTGCCGAGCGGTTTGTCCAGCGCGGCGATCCCGGCGAGCCCGATGAGGGACGCGCCCGCCAGTACGACTGTCACCCAGGCCACGCCCAGACGGCGGGCCTTCGGTATCTCCCGTGTGCTGCGGATGCTCATGAAGCGGGTCAGGATGTGGGGTTGGCCGAAGTAACCGAGCCCCCAGGCGAGCAGCGAGATCATCGCTACGGCCCCGAGCGGCTCGCCCGCCGTCCATGTCCCGTCGGTGAACGACGGCTTGGCGCCCGGGTCCAGCAGTGCCGGGGCGGCGGCGGTGAGGTCACTGTGCAGACCGCCGAAGCCGCCGAGCTGCCAGACGGCGATGGCGGGGAGGGCGAACGCAGCGAGGAGCATCAGCGTGCCCTGAATGGAGTGGCTGATGCTCAGGGCCCGGAAACCGCCGAGGATGGTGTAGATGACGATCACCACGGCGAAGACGGTGAGTCCCAGTTCGAAGCCGGCGCCGAAGATCTCGTCGGCGAGGAGCCCGCAGGCGACCAGCCCGCTGGCGACGTAGACGGTGAAGAACGCGACGGTGACGATGGCCGAGAGGAGCCGGATCACCCTGCTCCGGTCCTCGAATCGTTTCTCCAGGTAGGAGGGCAGGGTCACGGCACCGACCCGCTCGCTGTAGACGCGCAAGCGGGGTGCGACGAGACGCCAGTTGAAATAGGTGCCGATGATCAGGCCGACGGCGATCCAGGTGGCTCCGACTCCGGCCGCGTACACGGCCCCGGGCAGTCCCAGAAACAGCCAGCCGGACATGTCGGCGGCTCCTGCCGACAGGGCGGCTGCGGGGGCGCCGAGTTGACGGCTGCCGACGGTGAAGTCGTCGAATGTGGCCGTTTCTTCGTGCGCCATGAGGCCGACCATCACCATCGCGATGAGAAATATTCCGAAGGTGAGCATGGTCGGGACGGTCAGGGCGAGCATGCGTTACTCCCTGTGATGCGGAAGCGACCGTTGGCACATCCCGTGTACGTGGCCACAAAGTTCGGATCGGCGGGACTGGAGCCTAGAAAAGGACATGGCTCGTTGACGAGGGATTCCGACGCCGGATGTCTCGATCGGTTCCGGATCGTGATTCGCCAGCGGCCGCTTCCCCACCGCTTCGTCGGCAAACGCGGCCCACCTCGGTCTCGGCCCCGCGACCATCGGCCGGCTCCTCGGCCGCCTCGGCCCCCTTCACCACATCAGCCGTCCGGGGTCACCGCATGATCGGCGGTTCCACCGTTGGCTGGTTGTACACACCCCGGCCTGGCGGCTGAACCGGCAGCCCAGCGGTGTTACGGCCGCCGGGCTGCGCCACGGCGGTCAGGAGTGGGCTGCCTCGAGGAACCGTTCGAGCTCTGCGCGGGTGTCGGGCCCGCAGGGCTGGAACACGATCTCCGTGACGCCCCGGGCGGCGAAGTCGTCCAGGCGGCGCCGGATCACATCGCGGGTACCGCTGACCGTCACCTCCTGGAGCATGCTGTGGCCGCCGGCCTTCCACGCGGCCTGGTCGGCTCCGTTGAGCTCCACGCAGTGACCCTCGTGGACGGCGAGGTGCCGCTGCTCACCGGGGGTCCGCTCCACGGCGTCCATCCATTCCGCGCCACCGGGGAGTTCACGTACGGCGTCGGGCCCGCCGAACTCGTACGCCCCGTGGTAGGCCAGGGCCCATCCGGGGCCGCCGGACAGACGGGCGTGCTCGGAGTCGGAGGGCTCCCCCTCGTCGAGCACCGTTCCCCACACGAGGTACGGCACCCATGAGTACTCGTTCATGAACTCCGGGAGCTGCAGCGTCACATAGAGGCCGTCCCCGAGCCGCTTGGTGACTTCGTGCCCCTTGGGCCCGAGGGCGCTGATCAGTACGGGTACGTCGACCGGACGGGCGGGTGCGTGCCCGTCCGGGTGCAGCATCTGCATCCGCGCGCCCTCCCACTCGACCACCTCGCCCTGGAGCAGCGCCCGGTAGGCGCGGATGTAGGAGTCCATGTAGGACCAGGTGACCGCGCGGTACCCCATGGCGCGGCGTCCGGAGAAGCCGGTGCCGAAGGCGACCGCGACGCGGCCGGGCGCCAGCTCGGCGAGGGTGGCGGTCGCGGCGGCGTTGACCATCGGGTGGCGCAGGCTGGGGACGAGCACGCCCGGGCCGAGGCCGATCGTCTCTGTCCGCTCGGCGGCCAGCGCAAGGGTCATCCACACGTCGGGGCTCTGCTGGGGCGTGTCGTAGACCCACGCCCGCGCGTATCCCAGCCGTTCGGCCAGAGCTATGTTGTCCGGCGAGTCCAGGGCGGTCGGGAAAGCACAGGACACCTCCACGGCCCCTCCATTCCAAGATGTCGGATCGGTTGAATCGGGCGGGTGGCCCTGGGGCGGTGCCGCAAGCACGGCGGGCGCCGTACGTGCCGGGCGCCGTCCACGGTCTACGGCAGGCCGGCGTGCGGCACGTCGACGCGTACCGCGAGCAGTTGGGCCTCACGGACGGGCCGCCGTTCGTGTTCCGGGAAGGAGGGCGCGGCGCACAGGAACAGGGTGCGGCCGTCGTCGCCGCCGAGCATGCAGGCGAAGACGCCCGTGCCGGTGGGGATTTCTTCGAGGATCGCGCCGCCCTCGGCGACGCGGATGACGCGGTGGTGGAGCGCGTCGGCCACCCAGATGGCGCCTTCGGCGTCCGCGCAGATTCCGTCGGGACCGACCTGGAGGCTCTGCACGGCTTCGCCGACGTCCTCGGTACGGGGAGTCTCGCCGAACTGGGCCCATACGCGCCGGTTTTCCAGCTCGCCGTCCTCAGCGACGTCGAAGGCCGTCAGCCGGCCGGCGAACGTCTCCGCGACGACGAGGACTCCACCGGGCAGGATCACCATGCCGTTGGGGAAGCCAAGTTCCTCCGCTGCGGTCGTCACCGTGCCGTCCGCGTCGACGCGGGTGAGCGTGGTGTAGCGCAACGCGGCGCCGCCCATGAGGTCGAAGCCGAAGTTGCCGACGAAGGCACGTCCGCGCCCGTCGACGACCATGTCGTTGAGGATTCCGGTGACAGCGCCGGACAGGTCGGCGTGCTCGGTCAGCGCTCCCGTCTGCTCACGCACGAGGAGGCGGTGATCGCGCATCGACACGATGAGCGCGCGCCCGTCGGGGAGGAAGCCCAGCCCGGACGGCTGTCCGGGCACGTCCGCCACGACCTCGGTGGTGCCGCGGCCGTCCGTCGCCACGACCTTGTTGGTGTAGAAATCCGAGACCCACAGCCGGCCGTCGTGCCACCGCGGACACTCCAGGTAGGAGTATCCGTCGAGCACGACCGTCAACTCCCGGGCCGACGGCTGTCCTTCGTCCATCGTGACCTCGTTCCCGTACGTCGTCGTCGGCGGTTCGGAAGCCTCGTGCGCGTCGCTCCCGAGAGCGGCCACATCCCACGGACGAGAGCTGCCACCGGCAGTTGTGGGACGCAGTGACTAAGCGCATAGTCATTCGGCCTCAGGCCCACGTCAAGGGGTCTGCGGGCGGTATTGAAGGAGACCTTCCGGGCAGGCGGTCGCCGAGCGGCAGCCGGGGCGGGCGGTTCCCCAGGGGCCCGTGAGGGTGGCCGCGCCGGGACCGAGCCCCCCGGTCCTGCGCCCGTGGTACACAGTTCGAGGCGCTGATGGCGCGGGGCGTCACCGTGCGATCACCTCGTGCGAGCCCGACCGGGCCCGCAGCGAAGCCAGACAGGTACCGGTAGCGGAGGAAGGGGCGTCCCGGCATGGCCAAACGGCAGGCCCGCTTCACACCGCGAGAGATGGAGGACGATCCCCGCCTGCGGGACCAGTCCCCGGATCTGTGGAGCGAGGACTTCGGGGACGTCGCTCGCGGACTGCTCGCCTCCGCGGTCCGCTGTTTCGCCGCCAACGGCTTCCACGCCACGACCACCCGGGACATCTCCGCCGGGGTGGGGCTCAGTCCGGCCGCGCTCTACGTGCACTTCCCGTCCAAGGAACTCGTGCTCTACGAGATCATGCGAACAGGCCACGACCGGGCGCTCGCCCACATACAGCAGCCCGAGGTCGAGGCGGCAGCCGGCGCCGCGGACCGGCTGCGCCTGCTCATGCGGCGGTACACCGCCTGGCACGCCCGACACCATGTGGCGGCACGGGTCTGCCAGTACGAGCTCAACGGGCTGGCCCCGGACCACTACGAAGAGATCCGCCGGAAGCGCCGTCGCACCAACGAGGTGTTCCGTGACGCCGTCGCCCACGGCGTCACGGACGGCACCTTCGCACAGGTCGACGTGAACAGGGTCGTGCGCGGCATGCTCTCACTGGGCATCGACCTGGTCCGCTGGTACAGGCTGGACGGACCCGACTCACCCGAGGAACTCGGCGAGTTCTACGCCGGTCTCGCACTGAGGATGGTGACGGAGACCGCGGCGGGCGAGAGGGGCGAGCAGTCCACGGGGGAGTCCGCCCCGCCCCGCAACGGCCGGAGGGTGAGCGGCTCTCCGGCCGCGGTCACCGACTGAGCCGCGGGCGTCGCTCGCGTGGGCGTCGCCGTGCCCTGGGGAGACACCGGGGTGCGACCCGTGGCGGCCCGCGGCTTGGGTGGTGTCGGACGTGCGGCAGAGGCACCAGGAGCCCAGCATGCACGGCATCTGCGCGAAGTCTGCACAGAACTCGTCGTACTGACTGGTTGGTTGAGCGGCTCAAGACCCCGGAGCCCTCACCCGCGCACGTGGAGGCCCGGCACCCGGGGGCCAATCCGCCCTCACTCCACAACTTTCCGGCGAGACGGTGCTTTTGGGGAATCCGACACCCCTCGCCGCATTCCGCTTATAGATGTCAGGGGCATCTGCCTGTCTGGCGCAGATTTAGGGGAATTCGGGTTCCGCGGGGCTGACCTGCTCAGTTCCCGCTCGGATACGAAGCGTAAGGGGCACGAACCGCAAGACGGTGTGCACCGTCTGATCGATTCCGACTATGCTGCGCGGGGATCGGTGGGTGCCCGGAGCAACAACCGTGGCCTGTCGTCGACTTGGGACGACGTGCGGTAACCCCTGTCCGGTCCGCCGCGCTGACCCGTCGCCTGCTTACAGCTTTTCGATCGATTTGAGGACCCCGATGATTCGTGCTGGATCGTCACCCGGAGGTCAACGATCTGGCCCGGTATCCGTGTGGTTGCTGCCGGCCGTCGTGATGACCGTGGCAGCAGCCGTCGCCGTCGCCCTCGTTCCGCAGGAGGCGCGCATCGCCGTCGCGGTGTGCGGTCTGGGCGCTGCCGTGGCCGTCGCCGCCCTGGCAGCGGAAGTGGCACGCCGCGGAAGGGCGTTGACCACGATGCGGGCCCAGCACGCAGATCAGGTCTCCGTGCTGCAGCGCCGGATGCACCAGCAGGAGCTGGCCACCGTGCAGCTCGCCAAGGAGCGGCTGCCCGAGGCGGTGGAGCGGCTCCAGGAGGGCGAGTTCGCCGAGGACGTGCTGGCGTCCATGCCCGCCGTCGAAGGTCTCAGCTCCGAGTTCCAGGCCGCGCACCAGGAGTTGCTGCGGTCGGTGGTCGAGGCCGTGCAGGCCGAGGAGACCCTCCGTGACTCCGCACAGCGCGGTGTGGTCAATGTCGCCCGCCGTGTGCAGGCCATCGTCCACCGGCAGGCGACGGACCTGCGGGGCATGGAGGACCGCCACGGTCAGCACCCGGACTTCTTCGCCGACCTGCTGCGTCTGGACCACGGCACCGCGCTGATCGGCCGTCTCGCCGACAGCATCGCCGTGCTGGGCGGCGCCCGGCCGGGCAGGCAGTGGAGCAAGGCCGTCCCGGTGTACAGCGTCCTGCGCGGCGCGATGTCGCGCGTACTCGACTACCAGCGCGTGGAGTTGCACTCGGTCGCGGATGTGGCCGTCGTCGGCCCCGCGGTCGAGCCGCTCATCCACGCGCTCGCCGAACTCCTCGACAACGCGACGCGCTACTCGCCGCCCAAGGCGCGCGTCCACCTGACCGCCGGTGAGGTGCACGCGGGCATCGCCATCGAGGTCGAGGACGGCGGCGTCGGCCTGAGCGAGGAGGCGCGTACGCGCGCCGAGCAGCGGCTCAAGGAGGCGCAGGCGGGCATCGACCTGAACGACCTCGGTGAGGCGCCGCGGCTGGGGCTCGCGGTGGTCGGCCGGCTCGCCCAGGCGTACGACTTCCAGGTCTCGCTGCCGCCCTCCGCCTACGGCGGCGTACGCGCGGTGCTGGTCGTGCCCAAGAAGCTGATCACCACCGCTCCCGCGACGGGACGGGCCCACGGCATCGGTGCCGCCCCCGGACTGGCCTCGGCGCAGCGCGGGACGGCTGAGCCCGCGTCCCCGGCGCCGGAGGCGCGGCCTGCGGCAGCACCGGCCGCCGTCGCGGCGTCCATGCCGGCACCGGCGCCCGCTCAGACGGGTGCGGCGGCCTCGGGCCGGGAGGCGCCGGCCGCGCACGCCGCTTCCGGTCTGCCGGCTTCAGCGCCCCACGAACCGTGGCTCCCGGAGTCCGGCCCCGCACGGCAGGAAGACGAAGTGCAGGACGAGACACCGAGAGTAGAGCGCACCGCCAACGGGCTTCCCCAGCGCCGGCGCCGCACCCCCGGCGCGGGGACCGGGACGGGCCGTACGCCCGCGCCGCCCGCGGCCCCCGGCGCGGCGCAGCGCGAGGAGGCGGGGGACGAACCCGCACCCGGGTTGTGGATGGCGGATTTGCAGAGTGGCTTGTCCGGTGAGGCACGGAAGACAGCTCCGGCCCGCAGCAACGATGACACTTCGTCAGATGAGGGTGAATGAGCGATGGAGCGTCGTGCCGACATGGACTGGATGCTGAAGGACCTGGCGGAGAGCGTTCCCCAGACCCGCTACGTGGTGGTGCTCTCCTCGGACGGGCTGTGCATGGCCAAGCACAGCACGGACACGGACACGGCCGACCGGCTTGCCGCGATCGGTTCGGGCCTGCAGAGCCTCTCCGCCGCTGTCGCCGCTGAATTCCCGCACAGCGACGGCCGGATGAGGATGGTCGTCATCGAAGTCAACGGCGGCTTCATGTACTTGATGGCCGCCGGAGCCGGAGCGCACCTCGCCGTGCTGGCGGACGAGGGTGTCGACGCCGGACTGGTCGGGGGCCGCATGCGCGACCTGGTGGCTCGGATCGGCGAACATCTGACGAGCCCCCCGCGCGACGGCGGATTGGCCATATGAGTCAGGAGGTTCAGGGGTGGGACGAGGGAGGGCCCGAGCGGCTCTACGTGATCACCGGTGGACGCAGCGACCCGTCTGAGCAGACCGGGCTCGACCTGGTCACGTTAATAGTGGCCCGCGCGGATCCTCAGGTGGGGATGCAGCCGGAGCACGCCTCGATTCTACGCGTGTGCAGTTCCCCGCTGTCCGTCGCGGAGATCTCCGCCTATCTGGGCCTTCCCGTGAGTGTGATCACCGTACTGCTGGCCGACCTGCTGACCGAGGAACGCGTCGAGGCCCGATCGCCCGCCCCGGCACAGCTTCCCGACATCGAACTCATTGAGGCGGTGATCCATGGACTCCGGAATCTCTGAGACGGCCGCCGGCCCTCGGAGCGAAGACAGACTGCCGTCCTCGGCCAGTTCAGCCGTCAAGGTGGTGATCGTGGGCGGTTTCGGCGTCGGCAAGACGACGCTGGTGCGTTCCGTGAGCGAGATCCGCCCGCTGACGACCGAAGAGACGATGACGCAGGCGAGCGAGAGCGTGGACGACACCTCGGGTGTCGAGCGCAAGACCGCCACCACCGTAGCCATGGACTTCGGACGCATCAGCCTGAACGAGGAGCTGGTCCTCTACCTGTTCGGGACGCCGGGCCAGCAGCGCTTCTGGTTCCTGTGGAACGGGCTCTTCGACGGTGCTCTGGGCGCGGTGGTGCTCGTGGACACACGCCGTCTCGAGGTCAGCTTCGATGTGATCGGCAGGCTCGAGGAGTCGGCCGTCCCCTTCGTCGTCGCCGTCAACTCCTTTCCCGAAGCACCGGATTACCCCGTCGAAGAGCTGCGCGGCGCGCTGGATCTGCCTGCGGGTGTCCCGATCGTCATGTGTGACGCCCGCCGCCGGGAGTCCGGCCAGGACGTCCTGCTGCAGCTGATGCACTACCTGCGCTCCCTCGCTCTGACACCGGAGGCGAAGTGACCTCTCCACCCCCCGATCCGGCACTGCCCGATCCAGCGCTCACCGACCCGGAACGAGCGGGGGAACACGTGGGCCCGGAAGGCGCCGACGCTGACTCCGGCGCCACCGCGCAGCCCCCTGCCGCCTCCCCGCCGCCGGGCTGCCCCGCCCACGGACTCGGGCCGGACGGGCTGCGGCGGCTGTACGGTCCGGAGGCGGACGCCGACCCGATGGCCCTGTACGAGCGGCTGCGCGAGGAGCACGGCGCGGTCGCGCCCGTACTGCTGCCCGGTGACCGGCCTGCGTGGCTGGTGCTGGGGCACCGGGAGAACCTGGAGGTCTCCCGTACTCCCTCGCTCTTCTCCCGCGACTCCCGGCTCTGGCACGACATGCGGGACGGCAAGGTCCCGCCGGACCACCCGCTGGCACCTCTGACGACGTGGCAGCCGCTGTGCGTCTTCGCCGAGGGCGAGGAGCACGAGCGGCTGCGCAGGGCCGTCACCGAGAGCCTGTCGCGTTTCGAGGCGCGCGGCATCCGCCGTTACGTCACGCGCTTCGCCAACCAGCTCGTCGACGAGTTCGAGTCCAGCGGGCGGGCCGATCTGGTGGAGCAGTTCGCCGATCAGCTTCCGCTGCGCGTCATCACGCAGCTCTTCGGCATGCCCGAGAGCTACGGGCCCCATCTCGTCGACGCCGCGAAGGACATGATCCGCGGTACGGAGACGGCGGTCGCGAGCAACGACTACATCACCGAGGCGCTCCAGGAACTGGTGGACCGCAAGCGGGCCGTACCCGGCCACGACGTGGCCTCCAAGCTGCTCGAGCACCCCGCGCAGCTCACGGACGCCGAAGTACGCGAGCATCTGCGGGTGTTGCTGGTCTCGGCGAACGAACCGACCGTCAACCTGATCGCGAACACGCTCCGCCTCGTCCTGACCGACCAGCGCTTCCGCGCGACTCTGGCCGGAGGGCATATGACCCTGCCGGACGCGCTGGAACAGGTGCTGTGGGACGAGCCCCCGATGACGACGAATATCGGCCGCTGGGCGACCGGTGACGCCAACCTCGCGGGGAAGACGATCAAGGCCGGGGAAATGCTGCTGCTGGGCCTGGCGGCCGGCAACTCCGACCCGGCCATCCGCCCCGACAAGTCCGCACCGATGCACGGCAACCGCTCGCACCTCGCCTTCAGCGGCGGCCCCCACGAGTGCCCGGGCCAGGACCTGGGCCGGGCCATCGTCGACACGGGCATCGACACCCTGCTCACCCGGCTGCCGGATCTGCGCCTTGCGGTGCCCGAGGAGAAGCTGACGTGGGAGACGGCGCTGATATCCCGCCGGCTGGTCGCGATGCCGGTGGAGTTCACCGCGCGCCGCGCCAAGGGCGCGACACGTTCCGGGCCGGGAGTGCCGTCCGTCGAACTGCCGCCCATGCGGCCGCAGGAGCCGGTGTCGGCGCCGATGCCTCCGGCCGCCCCGGAGCCCGTGCACGCCTCCTGGTGGACGTCGCTCAAGCAGCGGCTGCAGGGGCGGGGATAGAGCGGCGAAGCGGAATCCCGCACGGCCTCATCCGCCGCCGACGGTGCGGCAGCGCGCCTTGCCCGTGAACGCAGCCACGACCTGCGGTGATGCAACGTGTGCGCCGGGGTGAGTCAACTGTGCGCCATTCCTGCCCCCTTGTGACCGGATAACCCTCTTGATGAAGTGGTGAATGCCCATGTAGTGCGCGCCGGTGACAGAACTTGCTCGCGTTGCCGGCGAGTGCGTCGTTCCCCCAGGCAGTACGCGGTATTGGCTTGTTGTACGCGGTACAGAGGTCGCCGAGGCGCCCTCTGCCGAGAAATCGTGAGGACAGCGGCGTAACCCCGCCGGATAACCGAGGTGATCGACAGTGGAGCACGGGTTGATCGTGCCGCCCGTTTTTTCTCCCATCCCGCCCGCGATACACCCCCGTCACGGGCAGATCAACGAACAGACCGCCACCTGGGCCACTGCCTTCGGCATCGGTTCGGAGGAACTGCGCAGCAAACTGGTCGCCCACGACATCGGGACCTTCGCGGCACGCGTGCTTCCCGAGGGCCGCGAGGAAGTCGTCTCGATCCTGGCCGACTTCATCATCTGGCTCTTCGGGGTGGACGACGGGCTCTGCGAGGAGGGCGAGCTCGGCAAGGACCCCGCCGAACTCGTCGGTGAACTCTCCAGGATGCTGCGCGTCGCACAGAACCCCGAAGTGCCGATGATGACGGACAACCCGCTGGCCGACGGGCTCAGGGACCTCAGACGCCGGGTCTCCCGGCACGCGACGCCGTCGCAGGAGGCACGCTGGGTCGACGCCCTGCGCGAGTACTTCCTCTCGGTCGTGTGGGAGGCCTCGCACCGCAGCCACGAGACGGTCCCGAACCTGAACGACTACACCCTGATGCGGCTCTACGACGGCGCCACATCGGTCGTCCTGCCGCTGCTGGAGATGGGCCACGGCTACGAACTCCACCCGAACGAGCGGGACAGCACCGCTGTCCGCGCCGTCGCGGAGATGGCCTACTTCATCATCACCTGGGACAACGACCTCTTCTCCTACCACAAGGAGAGCAGGGCGCAGCACTACTTCCTCAACGTGCTGCGCGTCCTGGAGCACGAGCAGGAGCTCAGCCCCGCCGACGCCTTGACGGAGGCGGTCGCCCAACGGGACCGCGTCATGTGCCTGTTCCTGCGGCTGCGCGACGGACTCGCCGCAACCGGGAGCCCGCAGCTTCGCCAGTACCTGGACACGCTGGGCTCCTTCATACGCGGCGCGCAGGACTGGGGCATCAGCTCGCACCGGTACACCACGCCGGACGATCCGGCGGCGCTGCCCTCCAGCTTCCGCGACACCCCCACCGACGACAGCAGCGAGGCGCTGGACATTCCCGTTGTCGCCTGGTGGTGGGATCTGCTCCCCGAAAAGGAAACGTTTCAGCCGTCAGATGGCGAGTTCCGCGCTTTCCAAACCGTCTGAACCGAAGCGCCGCAGATCGTCCGTAGACCAACTGAACCGCCTGCACCACCTGCACCACCTGCACAACTGAACGCCGCACCTGCACCTCCCCCCGGTCCTCCCCCCACTTCACGCCCGAAGGAGTTGCGAACGTGAGTACTGCACTGAAGGCCGTCCCCCGCGCCCCCAAGCACGCTCCGCTGATCGGCCACGCACTGCCCCTGCTGCGGCAGCCCCTCGACTTCATGAAGGCGCTGCGCGAGACGGGCGATCTGGTCCGGGTCGACGTCGGCACCCTGCCGATCTACTTCGTCACCAGCGCCGAGCTCACCCACGAACTCCTGGTCTCCAAGGCCCGCAACTTCGACAAGGGACGCTTCTTCATCCGGGCCCGCACCCTCGTCGGTGACGCGCTCCCCACCGCTCCCTCGGACATACACAAGCGGCACCGCAGGCTGATGCAGCCGATGTTCCACCACGCCCGCATCGCCGGTTACGCGGAGGTCATGGCCACCCGGGCCCGCGGGATGGCCGAGAGCTGGACACCCGGACAGACCGTCGCCGTCGACGACGAACTGGCCCAGTTCTCCGTCGCCACGCTCGCCGAGACGATGTTCTCCGCGGAGATCAGCCGCCCCGCCGCCGAGGCGGTGATCCGCGACGTGCCGATCCTGCTGAAGAACGCCCTGGTACGGGCGGTGACACCCAGGCTCCTCGACAAGGTCCCGGTCCCCGCCAACCGCCGGTTCGACGCGGCCGCCGCGCGTCTGCGCAAGGTCATCGACGACGTCATCGAGCTCTCCCACCAGGAGGGGGAGGACGACAACCACGACCTGCTCTCCCTGCTGATGGCGGCGCGGGACGCCGACACCGGCGACCGCCTCAGCGACCGTGAGATCCGCGACGAACTCGTCGCGATCATGTTCGCCGGCACCGAGACGACGGCGTCCACGCTCGCCTGGACCTTCCACGAACTCGCCTCGCACCCCGAGGTCGAGGAGCGTCTCCTGGCGGAGATCGAGTCGGTGGTCGGCGACCGTCCCGTCGGCATCGAGGACGTGACGAAGCTCGAGTACATGGACCGGGTCCTGAAGGAGATCTCCCGGATGCACTCGGTGCCGCTGCTGATGCGGCAGGCCACCGCGCCCGTCGAACTCGGCGGCACGGAACTGCCGGTGGGCACGGAGATAGCCTTCAGCCTCTACGCGCTCCACCGCGACCCCCGCCTCTACACCGACCCCGAGCGTTTCGACCCGGACCGCTGGCTGCCGGAGCGGAGCGCGAACCTGCCGCGAGAGGGCTACGTGCCCTTCGGCTCGGGCAACCGCAAGTGCATCGGTGACGGCTTCGCCTGGACGGAGATCGTCATCACGCTGGCGACCGTCCTCTCCCGCTGGAGGTTCGAGCCGCTGCCCGGGCACCAGGTCCGTGAGGTCGCCTCCGCCGTGGCCCACCCCGACAGCCTCCCGATGAAGGTGGTGCCGAGAAAGGCCTGACGGGGCAGGGCGGGCCGTGACGGCCTCCCCGGCACGGGCAGGGACGGGGAGGCGTCACTCGCGCACGTTCACGCGGGACGCCTCCCCCGGAAGCGGATGCCGCCGGTCTCGGGGTGGCGGTCCACTGCCACATCCGTGAAGCCGGCCGCCTCGATCCGTCCCGGAAGTTCCTTCGGGGGCAGCGTGTTCATGGTGTCCCCGATGTGCAGCAGCCTGAAGCGGAGACTGGGCTGGCTGTCGCTGCCCGCGAACGTCCCGCCGGGACGCAGCACACGGAACGCCTCCCGGAAGATCGCGTCCTGGGTGGAGACCGCCGGCACGTGGTGCAGCATCGTGAAGCACACCACGGAGGAGAAGCCGCCGTCCGGCAGGGGCAGGTCGGAGGCGTCACCGTGCAGGACGCGGGCGCGCTCGCCCCAGTCCTCGCGCAGCAGCTCCGTCGTCGCCGCGTCGATCTCGACCGCTGTGAGGCGGGGGACCTGTTCGACGAGTACGCGGAGGTTGGCTCCGTATCCGGGGCCGAGCTCCAGTACGTCATCGCCCAGTTCGACGTCTTCCAGGGCCCAGGGCAGCAGGCGGTCGCGCACGCCCCGCGCCCACTTCTCGGAGCTGCACAGCCTGCGGTGCGCTTTGTTCATCGGCATGTGCCGACGTTAAAGGGGACGCGACCTGTCCGCCACGGTCCTGACACCGCGGCATTCCGCGGTGCCGCCGCGCGGCACCGCCGGCGAGAGCCGCAGGGTGAAGCGCTGCTTGGGCCGCCGTGTGCCGCCGAGGCGGTCGTAGAAGCGGATGGCGCCCTCGTTCCAGGTCGGCGTGTTCCACTGCACCTCCTCCAGGCCCTGCGCGGCTGCCTCGGCGATGACGGCGTCCACGAGCCGGGCGCCCAGGCCCAGTCCGCGGTGGGCCTCACGCAGATACAGGCAGTCCAGGTGCAGGTACTCGCACCCGTACCAGGTCGCGAACTGCGGCGCACAGGTGGCGTATCCCGCCAGGACTCCGGTGGACAGCTCGGCGACGAAGCAGCGCATGCCCGGCACTCCGCCCGCGAACAGCGCGTCGCCCAGCCGTTCCGCCAGGTCCGCCGGCGGCTTCTCGCCCTTCTCGTACTCCGCGTGCAGCGCCGCCAGTTCCGCCACCTGCGGCATGTCATCGGGTACGGCGGGCCGGACCGAACTCTTCATCGTCCCTCACCGCGGGCCGCTGTCGCCACGGTCAGGACCCTGCCGGACGCCCCGACGGCGTGCACCTTGGCCGGCCGGCCGCCCGGTGCGGCGGTGCGCGGCAGCCTGATGGGCCGCTGGTGGTGGCCGGCGGCGAGTGCGAGCAGGGCGTCCTCGTCGGTGCCGGCGCCCGCCGCCGTGGAGGTGAGGTGTTCACTCATACGGCCATGTTGCCGGACGAGCGGGAGTGTGCGGGCACGACAGCGCCAATCCTCCCCTACTCGTACATCACATACTCCGGCTTCGGCTTGAGGGCCAGCACCTCCTTCGGCTTCATCAGACGCGAAGTCTCCGCGTCCTCCTGGTAGAAGAGCTTGAAGCCGGTGTGTATCCCGTCCGGCATGTCCTCGACGAGCTGCTCCCAGGTGCCGCGCTTGAGGCCCGGAGACCCTATGCCGTCCGCGCTCTTGATGACCGAGACGCCGTCGGCCGGGCGCATGTCCTTCTCGTCGCCGATGACCGAGGAGGAGACCTGGTGGAAGACGAGCGCCTTGTGCGGCAGGTCCTCCTCCTCGACCAGCCCGGACAAGTAGTCCGCGACGTCGTTGATCTCACCCGCCCCGGTACGTCCGTAGGTGTCGCCGGGCACCTCGCCGGGGCCCATGTCCCACTCGGGGTCGAGCGCGACGCCCACGTCGGGATGCTTCAGCCAGTCACCGAGCGCCTTGACCTCCTCCAGCATGGAGGAGCGTCCGGGCTGGACGTTCAGCAGCAGCAACGCGTCGTTCTCGCGGGCCAGTCCGTGGAAGCGCTCGATGGTCTTGGAGGGTGTCCTGGTGCGGTACTTGCCGTCCGGCCCGGCGGTGGGGTTGGCCACGGCGGCGAGGAGTTCGAGTACGGGGAGTGGTTCACGTCCGTCGCCGTACTCGCGTGCCGTCTTCTCGATCTCGGCGGCCCGCTTGCCGGGGTCGCCGTCGCCCAGTTTGCCGAGCGCGGCGGCACCGGGCAGACCGCAGTAGCCGACCAGCCGGTAGCGGGGGAACAGCTCCCTGCCGCCACGCGGGAGTTGAGGGCGCCGCTTCGTCTTCTTCGGTGCGGGCGACTTCGAAGGCGAGGAAGAACTCGCACTGTCCGCACCGGACTTGGAGTCCGAGGACGCGTTGCCGCATCCGGTCAGCACTCCCAGCCCCGCCGCTGCGGAGACGGCGAGCATGCCCCTGCGGCTCCGTGAGGGCCCCGCCCCCGGGCCTGCCCGGCCGGCTCCGCCTGCCGTGCGGCCGGGTCCGTCCACCGGCCCCTGCCGGCCTGTCTGCTCCTGCGCTCCCCCGCGGTTGCCGTTCGTCGCGCCAGCCACGTCGCCCTCCGTCCTCCGGTTGTCGCGCCGTTGCGTGCATCCCCCGTGCCTCTCCGCTTGTCCCGGCCCTCCGGAGCCGAAACGGTGTTCGCGAGTCGGAGATCTTTCTCGTCGGGACACTCACATCACGAGCACGCACCGCTCACACACCGGCGGCAGCGCACATCGGCGCCCCACGGCCGCGCGGTCCGCCGCCCCGGCGCAGAATGGGGCCATGACGCAGAACACGGATGCCATGCCGGACAGTGCCGTACCGGACTGGGAGAAGCGGTTCCGGGCACCACGGGTGTCGTTGCCGGAGTGGGCCGAGGACGCCCCCGACCGCTCGCTGTACATCTCCAACGCCACCGGGACGTTCGAGCTGTACGCGTGGGACCGGGCGACCGGCGGACACCGGCAGGTCACGGACCGGCCCAACGGGACGACGGACGGTGTGCTGACCCCCGACGGTGAGGAGATCTGGTGGTTCTCCGACACCGACGGCGACGAGTTCGGGATCTGGATGCGGCAGCCCTTCAAGGGCGGTGAGGACGAAGCGGCGGTCCCCGGCCTCGCGCCGTCCTTCCCGGCGGGGCTGGTCATCGGCCGGGACGGCACGGCCGTCGTCGGCCGCTCGACCGACGAGGACGGTACGACCGTCCACGTCGCACGGCCCGGCGAGGAGCCCGTGGAGATCTACCGGCACCGCGAGTCCGGCGGTGTCGGCGACCTCTCCCACGACGGCACGCTGCTGGTCCTGGAACACACCGAGCACGGCGACGCCATGCACTCCGCGCTGAGGGTGGTCGAGCCCGACGGCAGCACCGTCGCCGAACTCGACGACACCGAGGGCGGGACGAAGGAACTGGGCCTGAGCGTCCTGGGATTCGCCCCCGTACCGGGCGACACGCGGCTGCTCATCGCACATCAGCGCAACGGCCGCTGGGAACCGGCCGTCTGGGAACCGCGCAGCGGCACGACCACCGGACTCGCCGTTGACCTGCCCGGCGACGTGAGCGCCGACTGGTACCCGGACGGGCGGTCGCTGCTGATCTCGCACAGCTACCGGGCGCGCAGCGAGCTCTACCGCTACGAGATCGCCACCCGCACGCTGACGCGCATCGAGACGCCGCGCGGCTCGGTCTCCGACGCGACGGCGCGCCCGCTGCCCGCACCGGGGAGTGAGGGGGCGGAGACCAGCGTCGAGTACCTGTGGTCGTCGGCCGCCGAGCCGCCCCGCGTACGGTCCGCGGCCGGAGCCGTCGTCCTCGATCCGCCCGGCGCGACGGCACCGCCGTCCGTCCCCGTCGAGGACGCCTGGGTGGACGGACCGGGCGGCACCATCCACGCGCTGGTGCAGAAGCCCGAGGGCGAGGGCCCCTTCCCCACGGTCTTCGACGTGCACGGCGGCCCCACCCATCACGACAGCGACGCGTTCGCGGGGCAGCCGGCGGCCTGGATCGACCACGGCTTCGCCGTCGTACGCGTCAACTACCGCGGCTCCACCGGCTACGGACGCGCCTGGACGGACGCCCTCAAGCACCGGGTGGGCCTGATCGAACTCGAGGACATCGCAGCCGTACGGGAGTGGGCCGTCGCCTCGGGCCTGGCCGACCCGGAACGGCTGATCCTGGGCGGCGGTTCGTGGGGCGGCTATCTGACGCTGCTGGGCATGGGCACCCAGCCGGACGCGTGGGCCCTCGGCCTCGCCGCCGTCCCCGTCGCCGACTACGTCACCGCCTACCACGACGAGATGGAGGCACTGAAGTCGCTGGACCGCACGCTGCTGGGCGGTTCGCCGGAGGAAGTGCCGGAGCGGTTCGAAGCCTCGTCACCGATCACGTACGTCGACGCGGTCAAGGCACCGGTCTACATCTCAGCCGGCGTCAACGACCCGCGCTGCCCCATCCGTCAGGTCGAGAACTACGTGCGGCGGCTGGAGGAGCGCGGCGTGCCGCACGAGGTGTACCGCTACGACGCGGGGCACGGCTCACTCGTCGTGGAGGAGCGCATCAAGCAGTTGAGGCTGGAGATCGACTTTGCTCTGAGGTATCTGCCCCGGCCGGAGGAGCGGCGCTCCCAGGGGCAGGTTCGGCCCCAGGAGCAGGGTCACCCCCAGCAGCAGGATCGCCCCCAGCAGCAGGGATGAGGCCGAGCGCCGCGTCCCTGGCCAGCTCCACATCACGGCGGAGGAGCCGGAACCACATGAAGAGCACGAAGCCGGCGAAGACGAACCACTCGGCCGTGTAGCCCAGGTTCTGGAACGCCTTCATGTCGAGGCCGGTGTTGTCGGGACGTACCGGCGGCACCGGCCTCAGCCGTGAGCCGGCGGGCGCGTCGGCGTTCGCCGTCTTCTGCACGGTGATCCACGCGTCGTACACGTCGTAGGGGACGACGTTGACCAGGGCAGCCGCACTGATCATGCCGAGCTGCCCCTGAGGCAGTCCGCCGCCCGTACTCACGCCGGGGCTGCCGGTGGACTCCGAGACCTGGAGAGCGCCGCTGACGGTCACCTCACCGCGCGGAGGTGCGGGGACGCGGCCGGGATCGGGGTCCCCGGGCAGCCAGCCCCGTACGACGGGCAGGGCCTTGCCGCTGCGGACGCCGTCGCCGGCGCCGTCACTGCCGTCACCGCTGCCCGCGTCGCTGCCCGCATCCGCGTCGGTGCGCAGCAGCGACAACACGTAGAAGCCCCGCTCGCCGTCCAGTGACCGTTCGGGGACGAGCAGCGGGCGCCGGGTGTCGTAGCGGCCGGTGGCCTCGGCCATGCGGCCGCTGGTCTCCAGGTCGACAGGCAACAGCCGGGAGAGCGGCTCGGGCTCGGCGTGCGCCGCCGCGGACGCCGTCTTCTGCTGCTCCTCGTGGCGGTCCACGCGCGCTTCGAAGCGGGAGAGCTGCCAGCTGCCCATGAACAGGCAGACCGGGATCGCCAGTACTGCGAAGAGGTTGATCCCCCACCAGCGCGGGGTCAGCAGGAACCGGTACACGCCTCCACGGTACGGGGCGCCGGGACACCGGTCGTGTGTGGGGCCGCGGCTCCGCGGGCCGGAAGCAGGCACGGGTGCAGGGGAGGGTGCAGGGGGCGGGGCAGGTGACGGGGCAGGGGTGACCCGCGCCGCGTACGGCACACCGCTCACGGCATACGGCGCCGGCACACCGACGCGAACGGGCCGCGCTCCCCTCCCTCCCCGCCGTGCCGGGAAAGGAGGGGAGGAACAGGGCCGGCTGGGGCCACCGAGGGGAGGCGGGGAGCTGGCCGGAGGGTGCGGAAACCGTGCGGAGACCGCCGGGGCGGTGTGGCGTCACCCCGCCGACAGGACCCCAGTGCGGTAGAGCGTGCCCGCGCAGGCGCCGTCCAGTGTCGTGTCCGCCGCCGCCGGGTCGCCGACGTCCGGGGTGTGCGTCAACACGACGCTGGCCCCCTCTTCGCCCTCACCGCCCGTGCTGCCGCTGTCGCCGCCGCCCGACCCGGGTGTGCCGGAGCCGCCCGAACCGCCGTCGTCGCCACCGGAGTTGCCGTTACTGCCGTTGCTGCCGCCCGAGTTGCCGTTGTTGCCGCTCTCCCCGCCGCCCGGGCCCTCGCCCTCGGCCGACCTGGAACTTACGGCATCGGGACCGGCGGACTTGGGGCTGGGCGAGCCGGAGCTTGGACAGTTGTCGGGAATCCACGCGAACTTGACCATGTACGCCTCGCCCGGTCTCAGCACCAGCGCGGCGGTCGATTCAGCGGGATCGGGCAGGCCGACGGCCGGATCGCCGGGCGTGTGGTCGAGGACGCTTATGTGGTCGCTGTCGGCCCGTCCACGCGCGGACACCCCGACGAGGCCCTCGCCCTCGACCGTGCACGCGTCGGGCGAGGTGTTCATGACGCGGAAGCTGCCGTAGACCTTGCCTTCGCTGTCTGGCGTCCCCGCGGAGGCGGATCCCTCTCCGAGCTGCTGACGTCCGCAACTGGGCGCGCTCGTCGCGAGCGTGTCACTGGGGTCCGTACCGGCGGACTCCTTGCCCGCCGAGGGGGACGGGGAGGCCGATCCCTGGCCGATGTCGCCGCGGCCGCCGCCGTGCGCGGCGGCTCCGCCCGCGCCGTCGGGGCCCTGCGTGTAGCCGCCGTGGTCACGGCTGCCGGCGCCCTGCGACTGCTCGTGGCTCTCGCCCGCGTTGATGGAGCCGTCCTCGAAGCCGCCCGGCATCAGACCGGTGGTCATCAGAGTCGGCACCCCCACCCCGGCCAGTACGACGGCCGCGGCGGCACCGGCGAGGACACGGCGGCGGTGCGCACGGCGGGCGGGCACGGCGTGCCGGAGGTAGGTGAGGGACTGGGGTGCGGGACGGATGTCGCGCACGCTCTCTTGCAGCATCCGGCGCAGGGCGTCCTCCGCGTCCCCGTCCCCGTCGTCGCCTCCCGTACCGGGGAGACCGCCGCCGGTGCCGCCGGGGCCCGACGGGCCGCCGCCTGCGCCGCCCGCCGAACGGTCGGCCTGCTCGGCGTGTTCGCCTTGCTCGGCGTGCTCGGCGTGCTCGTTCGGCTGCTGCGGCCGGTTCGGGAGTTCCGGCTCGTTGTCGTTGTGGTTCGAGTGCATCGTTGTACTCGCGTCTCGGCCCATGCCCGGACCGTCGTGGCCCGGATTCGGGGCATCGGGAAGGTCCGGGGCATCCGGCACGTCCGGCTTGGCCGGAACGGTGGGGTCGGGTGCGTCCGGGACCTGGGTCGGAACGGTGACGTCCGGCAGATCCGCGTCGTGGATCTCCGGAGGGTCCGGGATCTCGGGGGCGTCATAGATCCCCGGCGTCTCGGGGATCTGAGGGGCGTCCGGGATCCCGGGCAGATCGGAGATCTCCGGCGGTGCCGGGATGTCCGGCGTCGGGGGGATCTCGGGGCTGTCGAGGATGCCGGGTGCGCCGGGTATCCGGGGCATCTGCCCCGGCCCGTCCACGTCGGGGACGGCCGGCACCCCGGGCAGATCCGGCAGGTCCGGTGCGTGTGGCGTGCGGTGCGGGGGCAGTTCGGGGCTGTCCGGCATGTCGGGGGCGTCCGGCGCGTTCGGAGTCTCCGGGGCGTGCGGGCCCTGCGGCTCCTCGGGCCCGTCGGGGTCGCCGGTTCCGTCCGGTTCCTCCGGTGCTCCCTCACGTGCGGCGTGCGGTCCGCGTGCGGCGTCCTGCCCGTCCGCCACGGGCGGCCACTCGCCTCCGGCGGCCACGCGCAGCCGCTCGGGCGCGTGGTCCCCCTCGTATGCGTTCATGACGCGGCCTCCATCGCGACGCGGAGCGCCGCGATCCCGCGCGAGCCGTACGCCTTCACCGAACCGAGGGACAGCCCGAGCACCTCGGCGACCTGCGCCTCGGTCATGTCCGCGAAGTAGCGCAGCACCAGCACCTCGCGCTGGCGGCGCTGGAGCCCGCGCATCGCGTGTATCAGCTCGTCGCGCTCCAGTTGCTCGTAGGCGCCCTCTTCGGCGCTCGCCATGTCGGGCATGGGCTTCGAGAGCAGCTTGAGTCCGACGATGCGCCGACGCAGCGCGGAGCGGGAGAGGTTGACGACGGTCTGCCGCAGATAGGCGAGGGTCTTCTCGGGGTCGCGCACACGCTTGCGTGCCGAGTGCACCCGGATGAACGCCTCCTGGACGACGTCCTCGCACGAGGCGGTGTCGTCCAGGAGCAGCGCGGCGAGCCCGAGCAGTGAGCGGTAGTGGACGCGGTAGGTCTCGGTCAGGTGGTCGACTGTCGTGCCCGCGGTCATCGCTTCGTCAGATTCCCCGCTCTGGGGTGCGATGCGCGGGGGACGGGTGGCAGACCATGGCGTGATCACCGGCATGCCCCCGGTGCTGATACCGGCGCTTCCGGGTGCTGTCGCGAGGACCGATCCGATTGCTTCTGCCACGTCTGTTGGACACACATTCCCCCTGCAGGGTTGTACGCGTTTGGCATCGCCTTTGACGACTCGTCGAACGCCCTCATGCGTACCAACTCTTCCCGAACGCCCCAATTGTCACAGTGTCTCCGAGCCCTGGCAGCGGACACAGAGACGCTGTCCTCCCCACCGCCGGTTGCAGCCGGCGCGAAGCGAAACATTCTCGTCGCCTTCGCCCGCGCTGACCAGAGCCAAACCCCTCCCGTACGGGATGACTTCGACCCGCCCGGCGTACGCACGGAGCGGGGAAGCGGGCCGCTGCCGGCAGCCGGCCTGCGCTTCCAACGCGGGGGACTGGACATGGTCGACTCACGTGGAGGCTCGTGCTCGGTGCTCGGTGCGCGTGCTCCGCGCGGCAGAACCGCGGGCGGACTCGCCGCCCGGACCCGGTCGTCGTGCTCACGAGCCGGACTACGCCGCCAACTCCTCCGCTGTCTGCACCATGTTCAGCGCCGCCCCCTTGCGCAGGTTGTCCGCGCACACGAACAGCTCCAGCGCGTTCGGGTCGTCCAGCGACTGCCGTACCCGCCCCGCCCAGGCCGGATCGGTGCCCGCCACGTCGGCCGGCGTCGGGAAGTCCCCCTGCTCCGGGTCGTCGCACAGCACGACGCCCGGCGCGTTCGCCAGCAACTCGCGCGCCCGCGGCACCGACACCTCACTCCCGAACCGCGCGTGCACGGACAGCGCGTGGCCCGTGAGCACCGGCACCCGCACACAGGTCGCCGCGACCCGCAGCCGGGGCAGCCCGAGCACCTTGCGCGTCTCGCTCCGTACGGTCAGTTCGTCCGCCGTCCAGCCGCCCTCGCCCATCTCGCCCGTGAACGGCACGACGTTGAGCGCGACCGGCGTCGCGTGCGGGTCGTCGGGGTCCGCCGCGAGCGCGTTGCCGCGCCCCGAGGCGATCACGCGCCGGATGTCGCCGGGGTGTCTGCCCAGCTCCGCACCGGCCGCCTCGGCGGACGTCAGCGCCGCCAACTGGCCGCGCAGCGCCGCGACTCCGGAGCGTCCGGCCCCCGAGACAGCCTCGTACGAGGAGACGATCAGTTCCTCCAGGCCCCACTCCCTGTGCAGTGCCCCCATCGCGACGATCATCGACAGAGTGGTGGGGCCGGGGCTCGCAACGATGCCCCGGGGGCGCAGGTCCACTGCGTGTGCGTTGAGTTCGGGCACGACCAGCGGCACGTCCGTCTCCATACGGAAGGCGCGCGAACCGTCCACCACCACCGTGCCGTTCGCGGCGGCGACCGGAACCCACCGGGCGGCCACCTCGTCCGGCACGGCGAAGACCGCCACGTCCACGCCGGCGAGCGCCTCCTCGCTCAGCGCCCTTATCCGCAGGTCCTCACCGCGCACGCTCCGTACGCGCCCCGCCGAGCGCGACGAGGCGATCAGACGGATCTCGCCCCATACGTCCGCCCGTTCCGAGAGCAGCCCGAGAAGCACCATGCCCACGGCGCCGGTCGCGCCCACGACCGCCAGCGCGGGCCTGCCCGTACGGCCCCCGCCGGGGCGGACCGTACGGGCGCCGGGCGTCACCGCCCTGTGCCTCCGTAGACGACGGCCTCGTCACTCTCGCTGTCGAGGCCGAAGGCCGAATGGACCGCCCGCACCGACTCGTTCACGTCGTCCTCGCGCGTGACGACCGAGATGCGGATCTCGGAGGTGGAGATCAGTTCGATGTTGACCTCGGCCTGGGACAGCGCCTCGAAGAAGGTCGCGGTGACCCCGGGGTTGGTCTTCATGCCGGCGCCGACGAGCGAGATCTTGGCGATCTGGTCGTCGTAGCGCAGCGAGTCGAAGCCGATGGCGCCCTGCGCCTTCTCCAGCGCGGCGATCGCCTTGCGGCCCTCGCTCTTGGGCAGCGTGAAGGAGATGTCCGTCAGACCGGTCGACGCGGCGGAGACGTTCTGGACGACCATGTCGATGTTGACTTCGGCGTCGGCGATCGCCCGGAAGATGATGGCGGCCTCACCCGGCTTGTCGGGTACGCCCACAACCGTGATCTTCGCCTCGGACGTGTCGTGTGCGACACCCGAGATGATCGCCTGCTCCATCGACTGTTCCCCTTGCCCGCTGTTCTTGCTCTGCCCGCTCTTCAGCGCGGCCTGGGCACCCGGCGTGCCCTCACCCCGCTTCTGCCCGGCGATGCCGGCCGGCGGTTCACTGCTGACCCACGTGCCCTGGAGGCCCGAGAAGGACGACCGGACATGGATCGGGATGTTGTAGCGACGCGCGTACTCGACGCAGCGGTGCAACAGCACCTTGGAACCCGAGCTTGCCAGTTCCAGCATGTCCTCGAAGGAGATCCAGTCGATCTTCCGCGCCTTCTTGACGACCCTCGGGTCGGCGGTGAAGACGCCGTCGACATCGGTATAGATCTCACAGACGTCCGCGTTCAGCGCGGCGGCCAGCGCGACAGCCGTGGTGTCGGACCCGCCCCTGCCCAGGGTGGTGATGTCCTTGCTGTCCTGGGAGACGCCCTGGAATCCCGCGACGATGGCGATGTTGCCCTCGTCGACGGAGGTCTGGATACGGCCCGGCGTGACATCTATGATCCGCGCCTTGTTGTGCGCGGAGTCGGTGATCAGGCCGGCCTGGCTTCCGGTGAAGGACTGTGCCTCGTGCCCGAGGGATTTGATCGCCATCGCCAGCAGTGCCATGGAGATGCGCTCTCCGGCGGTCAGCAGCATGTCGAACTCGCGCCCGGTCTGAACCGGCGAGACTTCCTTTGCGAGATCGATCAGCTCGTCCGTCGTGTCACCCATCGCCGAGACCACGACGACAACCTGGTTGCCGTTCTTCTTGGCCTCGACGATCCGCTTGGCAACGCGCTTGATGCCCTCGGCATCGGCAACGGAGGAGCCGCCGTACTTCTGCACGACAAGGCCCACGTGTGCTCGCTCCTCGACTCTCAGTGCTTCTGCACCCTCCCCGGCCCGCGTGGCCCGGGGGACCCCCATCAGGGAATCCATGGGTCGGCTCATTTTACCGAGAGAGCGCCCCGCCCTCTCGTCCAGCGACCAGACCTGCCCGCTCGCGGGGCGTCCACACGGGAACGTAAGGCAGCTCACACGGTGCGGGCACGGACTCGCACGGATCTTCGTGCGAGCGGGGACGGGGCGTGAGCGTACCGCCACGGGACGCAACTGCAATCACCTAAGCTTTGACTTATATAAGTGAAGACTGCAGAGTGGGCGCGTGCACGCATTCGACGTTCTGGGTGATCCGGTACGCCGCCGGATACTGGAGCTGCTCGCGGAGGGCGAGCAGCCCTCGGGCGCGCTGAGCACCGTGATCCAGGCCGAGTTCGGGATCTCGCAGCCCGCCGTCTCGCAGCACCTGCGCGTGCTGCGCGAAGCGGGCTTCGCCTCCGTACGGGCCGAAGGGCCTCGCCGGCTCTATGCCGTCGACACCGCACCGCTGCGCGAGGTCGACACATGGCTGGAGCAGTTCCGCGCCTTCTGGGAGCAGCGGCTCGACGCGCTCGGCACCGAACTGGCGCGCGGCAAGCGCGAGCGCCGCAGAAGGGACAGCGTCCCCGGCACCACCGGGACCGGCACCACGGACACCCCAAACGCCACTGACACCACCGGCACCACCAACGAGGAGTGAGCAGCGATGAGCGACTTCGTCGACCAGATCAACGAGATGCACCGGGAAGTGGGCAGCCGCGCCACGTCCGAGGGAGAGGCACACACGGTACTGCTGCGGCGCACCTACGACGCCGCGGTCGAGGACGTGTGGGACGCCTGCACGGACCCCGAGCGCATCAGCCGCTGGTTCCTGCCGGTCAGCGGCGACCTCAAGCCCGGCGGCCACTACCAGCTGGAGGGCAACGCCGGCGGTGAGATCCTGCGCTGCGAGCCGCCCGAACTGCTCAGGGTGAGCTGGCTGTTCGGCGAGAACCCCGGCTTCAGCGAGGTCCAGGTCCGGCTGCGGTCCGAGGGCGGGGAGCGGACCACCTTCGAGCTGGAGCACGTCGCCGTCGTTCCGCAGGAGATGTGGGACCAGTACGGACCCGGCGCGGTCGGCGTCGGCTGGGACCTGGGGCTCCTCGGCCTCGGGCTGCACCTGGCGGGCGGACGGATCGAGGACCCCTCGGCGTGGGAGGCCTCCGACGAGGCACGCGAGTGCATGACGCGCAGCAGCGAGGCGTGGGGTGAGGCGTACAGGGCCTCCGGCGCGCCGGAGGACGTGGCGGCCGCGGCCGTACGCGGCACCACGGGCTTCTACGTACCGGAGCGTCCCGACGAGGCATGACCGAGGCATGACCAAGGGATGACCGAGGAAGCACCGAGGAAGCACCGGGGGCATGCGCGCACGCGGGGGCCGGTTGTCGGACCCCGGTGTTCCAATTGCGGTCAACGGGACGGACGACGACGCCGGCCCTCTCTCCGGAAGAGGACGCTCATGACCACATGGCAGGTGACTGTGGAGCGCCGGATCGCGGCACCGGCCGCGCCGGTGTGGGAGGCGCTGACCGACATCGAGGGCTCTCCGCGCGTGCTCAGCGGCGTGGAGCGCGTCGAAATGCTCTCCGAGGGCCCGTTCGGTGTCGGCACCCGCTGGCGGGAGACGCGCCGCATGCTCGGCAAGGAGGCCACCGAGGAGATGTACGTGACGGCGAGCGAGCCCCCGAAGCGCTACGTGGCCGAGGCCGACTCGCGCGGCGTGCACTACGTCTCCGAGTTCCTCCTCACGCCCGGGAAGGACGACGCCACCACCGTGCGCCTCTCGTTCGGCTCGGTGGTGGAGAAGCGGGGTGCGGCAGCCGTGCTGGGGAAGCTCCTCGGCGGCATCGGCTCCAAGGCCGTGGCGAAGGCCCTGGCCAAGGACCTGGATGACGTCGCCGCCGCGGTGGAGTCGCGGGAGGCGCAAGGGAAGTAGGACAGGAGCGGAAGGAGCGAAGCGCGACACCGAGGGCCGGGTGACCGTCCGTGACACCACCCTGCGGCCTCTCGACGGGATGACGTGGGGCCGCCTCACCGCATCGCTTCGACCGCCTCTTTGGCCTCCTTGAGGTCCGAGCCGGTGATCTGACGGTGGAGCTTGATGGCCTCGATCTTCTTCCCCTGCCGTACGAGGGCGGCGACCGCTTCGAACTCCGCGGCGCCGAACTCCTCGATGCCCAGATGGCCGAGGAGCAGATTCACCTTGCGGTCGAGGCGGGCTATCCGCCGGTCGGTCCGCTCCAGCTTGAGCTGGAAGGTGGACCACAGAACGAGAACGAGGAAGGTGAGAACCGGCAGCAGGGCATTTTCCATGGCGCGATCCTAGACGCGGCATTCCGTTCCAACGGCAGCGGCTCCGGACGCGGTTGGTCCGCGCACGGCCCGGCGCCCCCGACGCACACGCGCCGTACTGTTCCCGTACACGGGCACCAGTCCCCGCCCGTCGCTCCGAACGCTCCCCGCTGGAGGCCCCCGTGACCTTCGACTACGTCAAGCGTCCCCGTACCTCCGCGTCGGAGGGCCCGGGCCGGCGGCTGGTCAGCCTGTGCAAGACGGCGAAGGTGTCGCTGGAGAAGGCCGGGCTGACGGGTCGGCGCGCGGCCGTCTACCTCGTACTGGACCGCTCCGGCAGCATGCGCAAGTACTACAGGGACGGCACCGTCCAGCAACTGGCCGAGCAGGCACTCGGCCTGTCCGCGAACCTGGACGACGACGGGACGGTGCCCGTCGTCTTCTTCTCCACGGAAGTGGACGGCGTCGCCGAGGTCGGCCTCGACTCGTACGAGAACCGCATCGGCCCCCTCAACGACAGCCTCGGCCACATGGGCCGCACCAACTACCACGTGGCCATGCAGGCGGTCCTCGACCACCACGCGGCGTCCGGGAGCACCCACCCCGCCTTCGTGATCTTCCAGACCGACGGCGGCCCTTCGTCCCGCAGCGCGGCCGAGCAGCTGCTGTGCACGGCGTCGCGCCTGCCGGTCTTCTGGCAGTTCGTGGGCTTCGGCGATCCCGCCGGCAAACACTTCGACTTCCTGCGCAAGCTCGACGAACTGCCCGTACCGGCGAAGCGCGCCGTGGACAACGCCGGCTTCTTCGCCGCGGGGACGAACCCGAAAGAGATGCCGGACGACGCGCTGTACGCGGAGCTGATGCGGGAGTTCCCGGACTGGCTCATCGCGGCCCGCCGGGCAGGCATCCTCCACGACTGACGTCCGCACGCCCGCGGGACTCACCGCTGTACGGAACCTGTCCGGCCTGTCCGGCGCGCACGACATCGCGTGTCGACTCCGTCTCGGAAAGGTCCGGCCACGCGGCCTCGGCGCCGGGAAGCCGGCTGCGTCAGCCCCGTCCCCGCTGTATCCCCAGCGGGACGCCTATCTCGGCGGCCATCACCGCGCCGGCCTCCTTCTCCAGCACGCCGTCGTCCTCATCCGCGGTGCTGTCGGTGTCCAGGCCGTCCAGGGCGTCGAGCGGGGTGTCGAGGCGTACGTGGGCGACGAGGGACTGCAGGGCGCGCAGGGCGGCGGAAGCGGTGGGGCCCCAGTTGGACAGGTAGGAGAACTGCCACCACCACAGGGCTTCGCTGACCCGGCCCGCGCTGTAGTGCGCCATGCCGTGCCGCAGGTCGGTGACCACGTCGGCGAGATCGTCGGAGATACGGCAGGCGACGGGTGCGGTACGTGGTTCGTAGGGGTCGAAGACCTCGGAGTAGACGTCCACGGGGTCGAGCAGTGCGGCGAGCTTGAGGCGCATCTCGTCGACGTCCGCCTCGGGGCCGATGTCCGGCTCGTAACGCTCGACCGGTACGAAGTCCTCGTGGGCGCCCAGCCGACCGCCCGCCAGGAGGAGTTGGGAGAGTTCAAGAAGCAGGTAGGGGACCGCGCTGTCCGGGTCGTCGCCCTTGGCGACCTCTGTCACCGACACGATGAAGCTCTCGATCTGGTCGGAGACCTGAACAGCGAAGTCGTCCGGATTGTCTGTGATCGCGTTCAGTGTGGCGTCAGACATCGAGCAACCTTCTTCCCTCGAAGGCCCGCCCCAGCGTGACCTCATCGGCGTACTCCAGGTCCCCCCCTACGGGGAGGCCGCTTGCCAGGCGCGTCACCTTCAACCCCATGCTCGAGACCATACGCGCGAGGTAGGTGGCCGTCGCCTCTCCTTCAAGATTGGGGTCTGTGGCCAGAATCAGCTCGTTGACCTCGTCGTCCGCGAGGCGGGCCATCAGCTCCCTGATCCGCAGATCGTCAGGACCGACGCCCTCGATGGGGCTGATCGCGCCGCCCAGAACGTGGTACCGGCCGCGGAACTCGCGCGTCCGCTCGATGGCGACGACGTCCTTCGGCTCCTCGACCACGCAGATGACACTGCGGTCACGGCGTGTGTCCAGGCATACGCGGCACTGTTCCTCCTGCGCGACGTTGCCGCACACGGCACAGAACCGGACCTTGTCCTTCACCTCGAGCAGCGCGTGCGCGAGGCGGCGTACGTCCGCGGGCTCGGCCTGCAGGACGTGGAAAGCTATCCGCTGCGCGCTCTTGGGACCGACGCCGGGCAGCCTGCCCAACTCGTCGATGAGATCCTGAACCACGCCTTCGTACACGGATGCTCCCGCTTCTCTCCTCGGCCCCGGCCCTCGGCTCAGGGGCGGTGCCCGATGAACGGTAGTTTCCCTGTGACGACCGCACCAGCGCCCCCGAACCCTGGAAGATCCCTGAGACCCCCTCCCGGCCCTCCCGCCGGAGGCGCTGACGCGAACGGCTCGGAACCCCCCGGCCGTTCCCTCAATCCGCGCCGGACGGATGTGCTCAGAAGGGCAGCCCCGGCATTCCTCCGCCACCCAGCCCCTGTGCGAGCGGGCCGAGCTTCTGCTGCTGCAACTGCTGGGCGCCGCCCACGGCGTCCCGTACGGCGGCGAGCACGAGATCCGAGAGGGTCTCGGTGTCCTCCGGGTCCACGGCCTTGGGGTCGATGACGAGGCCCTGGAGTTCGCCGCCGCCGTTCACGGTCGCCTTCACCAGACCACCGCCCGCGGAACCCTCCACAGAGGTCTCGGCGAGCTCCTGCTGCGCCTCGGCGAGGTCCTGCTGCATCTTCTGGGCCTGCTGCAACAGCTGCTGCATGTCGGGCTGGCCCCCACCACCGGGAATCACGACTTGGCTCCTGGCTCGTCGACGATGTCTTGTCCGCACAGTGCGCAGTTCACAGCGCACGCGCCGTGCGTCTTCTCCGCTCGAGCACGCGTACTTCGTGTACTGTGCGTACCTGCCGTGCGCGTACTTTCTGCTTCTTGTCCTGAGCCTACGTGCTCCGGGCGTGGCCTGCCGACCCTGGCTTCATCCCGCCCCGGGACCGGCCGCACGGCCCCGGGCGGACGCTATTCGTGATCGAACTCCTCGAGCACCGTGGCCCCCAGCTCCCGCATGATCAAGTCGTGGCCGGAGAGCGCGGATTCGTCGAGGTCGGGATCGTCCTCGGCGGGCATGTCGTCCTCCAGCCCGCCGGGGTATGGAGCCGACACGGTGGCGGAACCACCCGCCGCACGCCCGGACTGCCCGGGAACACCCCCCGCCGCCGCCGACGCGCCTGACGGCGGCGCGGCCTGCGCGGTGGCCATCGCCCGGCGGGCGCCCGAAGCGGCACTCCCGTCCCGTCCCTGGCTCTGCCCCTGCCCCTGCCCCTGCCCCTGCCCCTGTGGCGGGTGCTGGTTCCCGGCGCCCTGCGCAGGCGGCGGGGCGGCGGACGACCCGGTGGGGGACGGCGGCGTGGAGGCGCCCCCTCCTCCACCCGCACCGCCGCCGAAGCCGCCGCCACCGCCGAAACCGCCGCCCGCCGGGGAGGCCCCGCCGCCGGACGGCCCCGTGCCACCGGCACCGGAACCCGCCCCGCCGGACGGATCGACGATGGCCTCGACCTTCCACTGCACGCCCAGCGCATCGCCGAGCGCCTGCACCAGTACGTCGTCGCTGCCGCCGTTGGCGAAGCTGTCGCGCGCGCCCGCGTTGGAGAAGCCGAGCTGGAGAGTGGTGCCGTCGAAGCCGACCACCTGTGCGTTCTGGCTGAGCAGGATCCAGGTGAAGCGGCGGCGGTTCTTCACCGCGTCCAGGATCTGCGGCCACATCTGCCGCACCTGGGCGGCGCCCTGTGCCGGGTCCGGCGCCGCCGGGGCGGGCCCGGAGCCCTCACCGGCGGACGGCGGAGACGAGGAAGCGGCGGGCCTGCCGGGACCGCCGGGCCCACTCCGACCGGTGCTCTCCGGCCCGGAACTCTGGCCGGGGCTCTGAACGGGGCTCTGAACGGGGCTCTGAACGGGGCTCTCAGGCGGCGCGGCGCCGGCCGCCCCGCCGCTCCCCGGCCATGCACCGGGGCGGGAGGAGGGCGACGGCCCGGACGGTGCGGCGGCGTCTGCCCCCGTGCCCGAACCCGCGCCGCCACCGGCACCCGTACCGGTCGGCCAGGCACCGGGCCGTCGTCCGCCGCCGCCACCGTCGGCCCGCTGCTCGGCCTGCTCCCCCTGCTCCCCCTGCTCCGGGGGTACGGGTACGGCGGCCGGGGCACCGGCGTCCGTCCCTGCGCCGCCCCGCCCGTGGGGAGCCGCGGCTGCGGGAGGGCCGGAGACCTCGGGCGGGGCGGCCGGCGTGGGCGGCGCGGCCGCGTACGGCGGGACGGGCGCCTCGGAGCTCACCGCCGGCGGGCCCGCGGGAGCCCCGCCCGCGGCTCCTGCCGCCCCCGTCGCCGCCCCCGTGAAGGCGACGCCCCGCTCCAGCCGGTCCAGCCGGGCCTGGACGGAACGCTCGTCACCGTACGTCGCGGGAAGGAGTACCCGCGCACAGATCAACTCCAGCTGCAGCCGCGGTGACGTCGCCCCGCGCATCTCCGTGAGGCCCGTGTTGACGACGTCGGCGGCGCGGCTCAGCTCGGCGGCGCCGAAGACACCGGCCTGCGCCTGCATGCGCTCGGCGACGTCGCGAGGGGCGTCGATCAGTCCCTTGTCCACCGCCTCCGGGACGGCCGCGAGGATGACCAGGTCACGCAGCCGCTCCAGCAGGTCCGTCACGAAACGGCGCGGGTCGTGGCCGCCTTCGATGACGCGGTCCACGATTTCGAACGTCCGCGAGCCGTCGCCCTCGGCGAAGGCTTCCACGACCTCGTCCAGCAGCGCGCTGTCCGTGTATCCGAGCAGGGACGTGGCCATCTCGTACGTCACGCCGTCCTCGCCCGCGCCGGCGAGGAGCTGGTCCATGACGGACATCGAGTCACGCACCGAGCCCGCGCCCGCACGCACGGCCAGGGGCAGCACCGCGCCGTCGACGGGGATCGACTCCCGCTCGCACACGTCTGCGAGGTACTCGCGGAGCGTGCCGGGCGGAACGAGGCGGAACGGATAGTGGTGCGTCCGCGACCGGATGGTGCCGATGACCTTCTCCGGCTCCGTCGTCGCGAAGATGAACTTCAAGTGCTCGGGCGGCTCTTCGACCACCTTCAGCAGGGCGTTGAAGCCCGCCGAGGTGACCATGTGCGCCTCGTCGACGATATAGATCTTGTAACGACTGGACGCGGGCCCGAAGAACGCCTTCTCGCGCAACTCCCGTGCGTCGTCCACGCCTCCGTGCGAGGCCGCGTCGATCTCGATCACGTCGATCGAGCCCGGCCCGTTGCGCGCGAGGTCACGGCACGAGTCGCACTCGCCACAGGGCGTGGGTGTGGGCCCCTGCTCGCAGTTGAGGCAGCGGGCCAGGATGCGCGCGCTGGTCGTCTTGCCGCAGCCGCGCGGACCGCTGAAGAGATACGCGTGGTTCACACGGTTGTTGCGCAGGGCCTGCTGCAGCGGATCGGTCACGTGCTCTTGCCCGATGACCTCCGCGAAGGTCTCGGGGCGGTACCGGCGGTACAGGGCGAGGGACGACACACCCCCGACGATATCGGTGCGGACCGACAAGTCACGCCGCCCGCTTCCACGCCCCCGGGGCAAGGGCTCCTGGCCCCGTCCCCGGCCGTCCCGGAACGCGAACGCCCCCCACGCACCCGCCAGAGCCCTCCTACCCTTGCTGCCTTCCGGCCCTGGGGGAGTTCAGAGAGATAGCGCCACGTGAGGGGCTGCGCGCAACACTACCCGATGCCCGTACCGGGGATCGAGTTCGCGAGCACTCCCCGGCGTCTTGTAGTGTTTGCGGCGGAGGATTCGCCTAGTGGCCTAGGGCGCACGCTTGGAAAGCGTGTTGGGGGCAACCCCTCACGAGTTCGAATCTCGTATCCTCCGCCCAGCCTCACCGGGCTGAACGAAGGCCCCGACCGCACGCCGGTCGGGGCCTTCGTCGTTGCATGGTCGTCCCTCTCGCCGAGGAGGCCATCCTCGAGGCCGATGCCGACAACCAGCCGGACAAAGCCGCGCTGGCAGGCGTCCTCACCTACCGCGCCCACCAGCAGTGGACGAGCATCCACGGGCGCCATGACGAGCCGGCAGCCCACCTCGACCTCTGGCTCGCCACCATCGAGTCCGGCCTGAGCTTCGGCAAGCTGTCCATCGGCCCCGCTGCCCGCGATCTCAGCCCGGCCGCCCCCGCTCTTCGCCGGTCAGGCGCCGCCTTGTACAACGGCAACACGTTCGCCTCCCTCACCGCCCGTCCCGTCCGCGACGACGCCGACCAACTGGGCATCACCACCCACGACCCGGACACCGACAAGCTCACCGCACAGGTCGGCGACCTTCTGCACCGCTGGAGCCAGGAGCGCCCCGCCCAGCCCCTCATTGCTGCCCACCCACCCGTCACCGGAGACGATCAGCTCGGCGACGGCGCTCGCCTCGCCCGGCCCGACACCCGCCTGACATTCGGCTGGTAGCCGCCCCAACCCGGCAACCGCCGACCCGGCTTGGCCTGATGGCACGTACCGCCCGGCTGGAGCAGGTACGTCGCGTCGCGGACTGGGACGGGGCGCCCCTTCACCCAGGACTCCGTGAAGCACGTCCCCGTGTGGCTCAAGCTGCCCGGGCCCGATCCGGGCCGATCCGGCTCAGGGAGCGGGGACGGGGGGCACCTCCAGGGTGCGGTGGCCGAGTTGGCGCATCAGGTCGACGATGTCGAAGTGCGCGGTGCGCTCGATGACCTTCTCGCCGCGGAAGCGGTCGATCCCCACGGCTTCGAACTCCGCACGGCGCCCACTCGCGGGAAGCCCGCGGAACGGGCCGAGTTGGGTGCCGGTCACCCATACCCGACTCATCACCAGGTCGCCCTCGACGATCTGCTCCTGCACGGTGTCGGTGACGTCGGGGAAGGCCGCACGGAAGGCCTTGACCCAGGTCCGTACGCCTTCGGGGCCGTGCAGACCGAACTGCGGCCAACGGAAGTCGTCCGCGAATATCTCGTCCGCCAGGGCGAGTTCGTTGTTCGTGATCACCTGCTCGAAGAGCAGGGCCGCACGCTGTTTGCGTGCGCTCGGCGAAGTGCCCGGCTGGATCGCGATGTGCATGCTTCCTCCTCCTGGTAACGCTCGCCGAACTCCGGGAGCACCGCCGGGAAACGGTATGGACGACACGGGAGGCTCTCCAGCGCTCACGGCCTTCTTCAGGGTTAACCCCGATGCCGCCCGTCACCCGCGTCCATAGCGTCGGCGGAGCCGAACGTCGGCCGATCGGGAGGGCACGTCATGGCGTCGGAACCAGGCTGCCGGGCCACGGGAGCACCGGCGGGGGCGCCGCTGTCCGCCGCCGTCGACCGACTCGCCCTGAACCGCCGGCACTGGCTGGTCTTCGGGGTGTGCGCCGCGGGGTTCTTCTTCGACTCCGTCGACCTCCAACTGCTCACGCTCGTGGCTCCCGTGCTGGTGCGCACGTGGGCGCTCGACCCGGGGCAGGTCGGCGTCCTGACGTCGGCGGCGATGGTCGGAATGCTCTGCGGCGCCTGCCTGTTCGGCGCGGTCGCGGACCGTGTCGGGCGGCGTCCCGCATTCCAGCTCACCGTCGCGCTGTTCGCGCTCGGCAGCGCCCTGAGCGCGCTGGCACAGACACCGTCCCAACTGGTCGCGCTGCGCTTCGCCGTCGGCCTCGGGGTCGGTGGGCTGGTGCCGGTCGACACGGCCCTCATGGCGGAGTTCATCCCGGCGCGCAGCCGCGGCCGGATGATCGCGCTGTGGGCACTGGCGTTCCCCGTCGGCGGGCTGGTGTCGACGTTTCTGGTCTCCGTCCTGCTGCCGCACGTGGGTTGGCGCGGGATCCTCGCGCTCGGGCTGCTGCCGGGCCTGCTGGTGCTGATGCTGCGCCGACTGATCCCGGAGACGCCGCAGTTCCTGCTCTCCAGGGGGCGGCTCGCTGAGGCCGAGGCGTCGGCGCGGTGGATCGCACGGGGGACGCTGCCGTCAGTCGCGGATCCGGCGCCCGGTGCTGCTCCGTACGTGGCGGATGCTCCGTACCGACGTGGCGACGCTGGAGGGCCCGCGCCAGCCGTCGGGGCACGGCGCGGCAGGGTCCGGGAACTGTTCTCCCGTACGTACCGCAGGAGCACCGCCGTGGCCTGGGTGCTGTGGTTCTGCTGGAGCTTCGCGTACTTCGGGGTCACCTTGTGGCTGCCGACCCTGCTGGTGATGGAGGGCGTCCCCCTGCACACCGCGCTGCGGTACGGGATCGGCTTCCAACTCGCCGCGATCGCAGGGCGGACGGTCATGATGCTCTTCGCGGACCGCCTGGGCCGGCGCCGGCTGATCCTGATCAACGGGGTGGCGGCGGCCGCGCTGATGGCCGCCTTCGGGGCCTCGCACACGATGTGGTGGCTGGTGTGCACGGGGTATCTGCTCTCCTTCTTCCAGGACGGCGGGTTCAGCGGCATCGCCCCGCTCACGCCGTCGCTGTATCCGGCCAACCTGCGTGCGACAGGCGTCGGTTGGGCGAACGCGGCCGGACGGGTCGCGAGCATGCTGGCGCCCCTGCTGGTCGGAGCGCTCGTCGGAGCGCACGCCACCTGGGCCGTGTTCGCCGTCTTCTCGTGCTGCTTCCTGTGTGCGTCCGCCTCGGTCGCGGTGGGCGAGGAGCTGTCGCAGCACGGGACCGCGCCTGCCCCAGGAGAGCACAGCGCGGCCAGGACGGCGGGCGCGGCAGGGTCAACGGAACGCACGGGACGACCGGCTCGGCGGAGCCGGTCCTGAACTGATCGAAAAAAACGAGGAGTTGTCGCGATGACGCGAGCGGTGAGGTTCTACGAGACCGGCGGGCCCGAGGTGCTGAAGGTCGAGGAGGCGGACGTCCCTGAGCCCGGCCCCGGCGAAGTGCTCGTCGCTATCGAGGCCATCGGCCTCAACCGCGCGGAGGCCAACTTCCGCGCGGGCCGCTACTTCGAGCAGCCGGAAGCCTTCCCTGCGGGACTCGGCTACGAGGCTGCGGGCACCGTGCTGTCCGCCGGCTCGGGTGTGCGAGAGCCGCGTGCCGGAACGGCGGTCAGCGTCCTGCCGACGTTCTCCATGACGCAGTACCAGGTCTACGCGGACCGGGCCGTCGTCCCCGTCTCCTCCCTCGTTCCGCGTCCTGATGGCCTCGGCGCGGTCGAGGGCGCGGCGGTGTGGATGCCGTATCTGACGGCGTACGGGGCGTTGGGCGATCTCGCGGACGTCGGCGAAGGCGACACGGTCGTGATCACCGCGGCCTCCAGCAGCGTGGGTCTCGCCGCGATCCGTACGGTCCGCCGCCTGGGAGGGCGCGCCGTGGCGGTCACGCGGACGGCGGCCAAGCGCGCGGCCCTGGAGAGCGCGGGCGCGGACCTCGTAGTGGTGCGTGCGGAACAGGAGTTGACGGACGAGGTCACCAAGGTGACCGACGGGCACGGCGCCCGCGTCGTCTTCGACCCCGTGGGCGGGCCCGGCGCCGCGGAGTTGGCCGCGTGCGCCGCGCCGCGGGGGACGGTGTTCGTCTACGGAAGCCTCGGCGGCCAGGACACCGTCTTCCCTCGTGCCGCGCTGCCCAAGGGGCTGTCCTTCCGCGGCTATCTGCTCTTCGAAGTGCTCGCCGATCCCGAACGCTTCTCCCGCGCACGGGAGTTCGTCGTCTCGGGGCTGGCGGACGGATCACTCGTGCCCGCCGTCGACAGCACATATGAGCTGTCCCGGATCGTGGCGGCGCACCGGCACCTGGAGTCCAACAGCCAGGTCGGGAAGATCGTGGTCACGACCGGGGACCGAGCAGCGACTCCGGAGTGATCGGGAGGCCGCGGGGCCTGACGCCAGTGGCGTGGAAGACCGCGTTGGCGATGGCCGCGGAGACCCCGACGGCGCCGAGCTCGCCGATGCCGCGGGCACCGATCGTGCCGGCCTGGTCATCGAACTCGTCGACGAAGACGACGTCCAGGTCCGGCACGTCCGCGTTGACCGGTACGAGATAGCCGACGAGGTCCTTGGCGACGAAGCGCCCCAACTGCGCGTTCGTGACGGACCGTTCGAGCAGCGCCTGCCCGATCCCCCAAGTGATGCCGCCCGTCATCTGACTGCGCGCCGTCAGCGGGTTGACGATCCGGCCCGCACTGTAGGCCCCGACGACGCGGCGTACGCGCGGAATGCACAGGTCCTCGTCCACCGCGACCTCGGCGAACACACAACCGAAGGTGTGCATCGAGGGGCCATCGTCCGCCGGGCTCCAACAGCCCATCGCCGCAGCCTCGTTGAGCCCGTGGCGTGCCAGCAGCTCCGTGAGCGGCACCGGTTCGGTCCCGGCGCGCACGAAGGCACCGTCCACCAGCCGCGCGCCCTCCGGCGGCGCTGCACCGTCCGGTGACGCCTCTCCCGGCGGCGGGCCGGCCGGGACGGCGGGCTCCCCGGCAACCGCCAGCGCCGCCAGCCGGGTGAGGAGCGCGCCGCAGGCCTCGCGTACCGCCGAGCCGACGCTGAGCGTGGTCGAGGAGCCCGCCGTCATCCCGGTCTGAGGCAGCTCAGTGTCGCCCAGCCGCACGCGTACGAGATCCGGCGGACAGCCGAGCGTCTCGGCCGCGATCTGCGCGAGGACCGTGTACGTGCCGGTGCCGATCTCCTGGGTTCCGGCCTCGATGAGCACGCTGCCGTCAGGGGCGAGCCGTACCCGGGCCCTCGCGGGGAAGCGGAACTGGTTCATCGTGGCGCTCGCCATGCCCCAGCCGACCAACTCCCGGCCGACGCGCATCGAACACGGAGTCGTCGGCCGGTCCTGCCAGCCGAACCGGCGGGCACCGGCCTCGTAGCATGCCCGCAGCTCCTTGGAGGAGAAGGGCCTGCCGGAGGTCGGGTCGGTGTCGGCGTGGTTGCGCAGCCGCAGTTCGAGCGGGTCGACGCCGATTTCGTGGGCGAGTTCGTCCATGGCCGACTCCAGGGCGAACATGCCGGGGCCCTCGTGCGGCGCGCGCATCGGCGTGGGCAGGACGGCGGCGACGGGCGCCACCCTGTGCCGCGTGGTGATGGCCGGGCACGCGTAGGCGGTACGGCTGCAGGTCGCCGCCATCTCCACGTACTCGCCGTAGCCGGAGGTCGGGCTCACGGAGGTGTGCCGCAGGGCCGTGAGCCGTCCGTCGGCGGTCGCGCCGAGGGTGACGGTCTGCCGGGTCTCGGGCTGGTAGCCGTGCGAGGTGAAGCTCTGCGCCCTGGTGAGGGTGAGCAGCACCGCGCCGCCGACGTGCCGGGCCGTCATCGCGGCGATGATCTCGTGCGGCCAGGTGTAGCCCTTGCTGCCGAACCCGCCGCCGGTGAAGGGAGAGACGGCCCGTACGTACTCCGGGTCCATGCCGAGTGCGGAGGCCACCACCGTCCGTACGTTGAACACCCCCTGCGAGGCGTCGTACAGCGTCAGCTTGCCGTGCTCGAACCTGGCCAGCGTCGCGGCCGGTTCCATCGCGCTGTGGTGCCGGGAGGCGGTGGTGTAGTGCCCCTCGACGACGGTCGCGGCGGCTGCGAGGCCCGCCTCGAGGTCGCCGGTCGCGGTGTCCGCAGGGCCCCAGCGCGGCAGGGGGGTGGGGCGGTAGGCGTCATCGAGCGCGTCGTCCAACGTGGTGGCGGCGGGCCGCAGTTCGTAGCGGAGGGCGACCAGCTCCGCGGCGGCCTGCGCCTGCCCGAGCTGCTCCGCGACGACGACGGCGACGGGTTCCCCCTCGTACCGCACGACGTCGTCCTGGAGCGGGAGCAGCCCGTGCGGGTACATGCCCGCGGTGACGCGGTGCAGGGGCGGTGCGTTGAGATGGCTGAGCACGGCCACGACGCCGGGTGCCTTCTCGGCCTCGGCCGTCTCCACCGCGGTGATGCGGCCCGCGGGCACGGCGGAGGTGACGAGTACGGCGTGCCGCACGCCGGCATCCGTCCGGTCGGCCGTGTAACGGGCGGAGCCGGACGCCTTGGCGGGGCCGTCGGCGCGCGGACGGCCGTGCGGGGACGGGGAGTTGGCGGGTACGTTGCTGCCGGGTGCGGTCGCGGACGCCGCCGTGGTCGCCTTGGCGCTCGTACTCGCGGTCTCGTGCGTCATGCGGTGCCTCCGATCCGCCCCAGCGTGCGGATCACGGCCCGCTTCGCCAGCTCGATCTTGAAGGTGTTGTCCTTGAGCGGACGGGCATCCCGGAAGGCAGAGTCGAGCACAGGGCGGATGGCCTCCGGCGTCAACTCCGTCCCCACGAGGGCATCTTCGGCCTCGTACAGGCGCCAGGGCCGGGCCGCCAGGCCGCCGAGCGCGAGGTGGAGCCGGCGTATGGTCGGCCGCTCGCCGCCGCCGGTGTTGCCGTCGCCCGAGTCGCCGCCGTTGGTGTCGAGTTCGAGCCGGGCGGCGACGGAGACCAGCGCGAACTCGTACGAGGCCCGCTCCCGCACCTTCAGATAGCCCGACCGGGCATCGGGCGACGGGGGCGGCACGTCGACGGACAGCACCAGCTCGCCGGGGCGCAGCACCGTCTCGCGTGCGGGGTCGTCCCCCGGCAGCAGATGGAAGCAGGTGACGGGGACGGTGCGGGTGCCGTCCGGCGAGCGCAGGGTCACGCGGGCGTCCAGCGCCGCCAGCGCCACGGCCAGATCGGAGGGGTGGGTCGCGCGGCACCGCTCGCTCCAGCCGAAGACGGCGAGCGAGCGGCCGTGCCCGTCAGCGGCGGCACAACCGCTGCCCGGCTCACGCTTGTTGCACGGCAGAGCGCGCTCCGCGCGGAAGTAGGGGCACCGCGTGCGCTGGAGCAGATTGCCGCCGACGGTCGCGGCGTTGCGGAGCTGCGGCGAGGCCGAGAGCTCCAACGCCTCGGCGATCGCAGGGTATTCAGCGCGCACGGCCGGGTCGGAGAGTACGGCGGTCATGGTCGCGAGGGCGCCGATGTGCAGCCCGCCGGCGTCGGCGCGGATGCCGGAGTGCCCGATCCGGGAGATGTCGACCAGCACCTCCGGCGCCTCGACGCTGTCCTTGACGAGGTTGAGCATGTCGGTGCCGCCCGCGACCGCGCGGGCACCCGGCACGGTCGCGAGGGCGGTCAGGGCGGTGCCGGTGTCCTGGGCACGCAGATATCCGAAGTCACGCATGGGCGTCCCTCTCGCGGACCCCGTCGTCCTCGTCGTCCTGGTCGTCCTGGCCGGTCCCACCGTCCTCGTCGGCGATGCGGTCGCGGGCTGACCGTACGGCCTCGACGATCTGTGCGTATGCGCCGCAGCGGCACAGATTGCCGCTCATCCACTCCCGTAACTCCTCGTCGGAGCCGGCGTGCCCCTCCGCGATGCACGCCACCGCCGACATGATCTGGCCCGGTGTGCAGAAGCCGCACTGGAGGCCGTCGTGCTCGACGAACGCCGACTGGACGGGGTGTTCGGCCGCAGGACCGCCGAGTCCTTCGATCGTGGTGACCTCACGCCCCTCCTGCATGACGGCGAGCGTCGAGCACGCGTTGATCCGCGCGCCGTCGACGTGGACGGTGCACGCGCCGCACGCACCGCGGTCGCAGGACTTCTTCGTCCCCGTGAGCCCGATGACTTCGCGCAGCGCGTCGAGCAGTGTCGTACGCGGTTCGACGGCGATGTGACGGTCGGTGCCGTTGACCCGCAGGGTCACCTTCACCGAGCTTCCGGCAGGCGTGAGTTGCATCGCGGTTCTCCCGTCGGGTGACTGTCCGCTCGCACGCTAGGAGCGCCGACGGCCCCGGAGCATCAGGGCCAACCCTGATCCTCCGGGGCCGTTCGGGCCGTGCGGACCGTGGAGCCCGGGGCCTGCCGCCCGTACGGGCTCCGCGCGGGTTCCGCTCAGGCGGGGCTGGGCACGGTCGCCGGCTGCCGGGGCAGTGCCCAGCGCGAGTAGACCAGCGCGCCCAGCAGGGCCACGACCGCTCCGGCCGGCGCGATCCAGGAGAAGCCGGCGGAGGAGAGCAGCGTGCCACCGGCGGCGGCGCCCAGCGACGTCCCCAGATACATGAAGCAACTGTTCCACGCCATGACCGAGCCGGAGTTGACGGGGAAGGCGGCCACCAGCCGGGACTGGTATGCGGGCAGGCACGGGTAGGCGGTGAGGGCGAACAGCCCGAGTGCCGCGATCAGTACGGGGCCCGGCGCGGAGAAGGCGAAGTCGAGCACGACCTCCAGCGCCGAGAGCAGCAGCAGGCTCCCGATGACGACGCGGCTGGTGCCGTAGCGGTCGGCCAGCCGTCCGCCGCTGAGGCTTCCGGCGACCGCGCCGATCCCGTAGACGAAGAGGGCCGTTGCGACGGCGCCCGTCCCCAGGTGAGCGACGTCCCGCAGCCCGGTGCCGACGTAGGTGTACAGGCTGTATACGGCGAATGCCCACAGCCCGGTTACGGACACCGCGCGCACCTTGGCCGGTAGCGTCGCTGTCTTCTCCGCACCGGCCTGAGCGGCGCCCGCGGCGACGGCTCCCGCCTTGCTCGGCCAGGCCGGCAGGTTGACCAGGGCGAGTACGGCGGCCAGCAACCCGAGGCCGACGAAAGTCTCGCGCCAGCTCAGCCAGGAGGCGACGGCCGTACCGGCGGGGGCCCCGATGGACAGCGAGATCAGGAATCCGGCGGTGGCCACGGCCATCCACGAGCCGCGCCGCTCGCTCGGCGCCACCTGGCCGACCAGCGACTGCACGGACGGGGTGACGGCCGCGGCCGACAGCCCGGCCAGGGCGCGTGCGGCCAGGAGCACGGCGAAGCCGGGGGCGAGCCCGGTCAGGACGTTGGCGAGGCCGAAGGCGACGAGGCCCGCCATGAGCACCGTCCGCCGTCCGAGCCGGTCGGCGAGGCTGCCGATGAAGGGCGCCCCGACCATGTACGCGACGGAGAAGACCGTGACGGAGTTGCCGGCCGTCCCTGCCGAGACCTTGAACTCGTGGGCGATGTCGGGGAGTAGCGGCGAGACGACGAAGAGGTCGGTGCCGATGGCGAGCAGGGTGATGAAGGCGACGGCGAGGCTGCCTCGGCTCCCGGCACCCGGCGGGCCGCCTCCGGCGTGGACTGCTTGCTGGGGTTCTCGGGACATGAAACTACTCTAGCAAAATATTTTCTGGCGTAGTTTATTTCCGCGAACTACCGGGGGCCGACTCCCGTGAGTAGGCTGAGCGTCATGGACGGCCACGACGAGATCGACCGCATGCTCGGGCAGTGGTCGTGGGCCTCGTACGACCTCCCGCTGGAGACCATGGCGATCTCCAAGCGCATCCAGCGCATGTCACGCCGTCTGGAGAGGCTCGCCGCCGACTCTCTCGCCCCCCTCGGTCTCGAACCGGGGGAGTTCGACGTACTGGCCACGCTGCTACGCAGCGGCCCGCCCTTCGAAGTGACCCCGACCTGGCTCAGCCAGTCCCTGCTCATCTCGGCCGCCGGGCTCACCAAGCGGCTCGTGCGGCTGGAGGGCAGGGGCCTGGTGACCCGCAGGATGGACCCGGGGGACCGCCGGTCGCTGCTCGTCGCGTTGACCGGCGAAGGCCGCGCCCTCACGGAGAAGGGCGTAGCCGTACACGGCGCCGCCGTCGAGGAGATGATGTCCGCGCTCGACGGCGACGACCGGGGGCGGCTGTCAGGGCTCCTGCGGGAACTGCTGCTCAGCCAGGAGGAGACACCGGCCGACGGCTCCACGTGAGGGCGCGGGCCGGACAGCGGGCCCGGGCTCATGGTCCGCGGTCCGTGGCCGATGCCCCGTCAGCGGGTGCCCGCCAGCAGGAAGCCCGTTATCGACGCGAAGAAGCGGCCCTTCGCCTCGGCCTCGTGGAGCGGACGCCACCAGTCGGCGAGCTGCTCCGCCGTCCACGGCAGCGCGCCGGAACGCCGCGCCTCGTCCAGCCGGCCCTCCATTGACCGCTGGAAGAAGGCGAAGGGCATCCTGACTGTGTACGGCGTGACGACGGCGTCCTTCAGGCCCCGCTCCTCGAAGCGCCGGGCCAGGGCCCTGCCGTTCCAGCCGTTGCGGTGGCCGTCACAGAAGCAGTGCACCGCCTCGCGGGTCCTGGCGCGGTCCGGGTGGTCCACGGTCAGGGTGTCGAAGTCATAGTCGAAGACGGCGAGGCGGCCACCGGGGCGGGTCACCCGCATCAGTTCGTCGTCGGCGGAGTCCAGGTCGTCGCAGTGCTGCCGTACGAGCTTCGCCGTCGTGGCATCGAAGGCGCCGTCGGCGAAGCTCAGGGCACGCATGTCCTCGACCGCGAACTCGACCGGCAGGGAGGGGTGTTGGCCGGAGCGGCGCCGTGCCTCCTCGACCATGGCGGCGCTCACGTCGGTGCCGACGACCCGCCCTTCCGTGCCCACGATCGCCGCGAGCTCGCGTGCGTCGTCGCCCGTACCCGAGCCGATCTCGAGCACGCTGCGGCCGTCCATGTCGCCCAACGCGGCTGCCAACCCCCGGCGCATGGCGCGGTATTCGGGCAGCGCGTTGGCGTAATCCATGAATTCGATGAACCAGACGGAACGGTCGGATGAGTCCACCTGGGAGAACTCTCCGACGTTCTCGCCCGTGGCCGATGCCTCGGTTGTGCTCGTCATGTGCGTGACCTCCTGGGTCTTCGATGAGTCGTCGATGGGTGCGGGACGGGTCCGGGTCCGGTCAGGCCGCTGCCACCGGGACGCCGCTGCGCACCGGCGCCTGTACGGGACCCGGCAGCGCGTCCCGGACAGGCACCTGGCCGGGCCCCGCGACGGGCCCCGCCTCGGACGCCCTGGCGCCCGGCCCCGTCTCGCCGCCGCGCGCCCCGAGGTAGGTGAGCACCGCCATGACCCTGCGGTGCTCGTCCGGATGCTGTTCGAGGCCGAGCTTCTGGTAGACGGTGCGGACGTGTGCCTCGACCGTCTTCGGGCTGAGGCAGAGCTGGTTGCCGACCGCGGAGTTGGAGCGGCCCTGGGCGAGCAGCCGCAGCACTTGCAGCTCCCGGCCGCTCAGCTCGCTCAGCGGCGCCCCGCCCACCGCGGGTGGCGGCGAGCTGTACCAGACCGGCCAGCCCAGGCGGAGGGCGATCCGGCCGAGCGCGAGGTCCCGGTCGCCCACGACCACCGGGTTGCCCACGGTCCGCAGCACGGGCAGGTCGGCCATGCGGCTGCCGTACGCGTGGCACGCCTCGGTCGGCAGCCGCCGGTCGGCGGCCGTCCTGCGTACGGCCTCGGCCTTGCGGCGTCCCGTCAGCGCCATGCCCAGCGCCCCTGTGTACCGTCCCGCCCGTATCTCGGGGCGGGAGCACAACGCCAGGTCGGCGCCGACGTGTTCGGCCACCGGCTCCAGCCAGACCGGCACGGCAGAGGAGACGAGCACGATCAGCGCGCCGGACTCCGCGTGCCTGCGCAGCGCCGAGAGCACCCGCTCGTCGAAGAGACCGCCCTGCTCTTGGCGGCGGCTGAACCAGCGGCGCGCGTGCCGGGCCGCCGCGGGCCCGTCCCAGCCCGCGAAGCCGCGGCAGCCGAAGGCCTCCCCGGCGTTCAGCAACGTGTGGTCCACGTCGAAGAACGCCGCCTTGGCGCGGGCGTCTCGCGCGGGTTCAGGACGCACTCGCGCGCGCACGCTCGGTCTCGAGCCGCTTGTCGATCTGCGCGTACTCCTCCGAGGCCCGCTCGATGGCCTCATCGACGCCGCACACCACCGGGAAGTCGAACAGTTCCGCGATGGTCTCCAGGCGCTCCGGGAGGGTTCCGCCCACGATGTGATGCGGAATCTCCAGCTCCCTGAGCGTGCCGAGCAGCATCTCGTCGCAGGTCTCGCGGAAGCGGTCGTTCATCGGCCGGTGGCCGTCTCCGGCGAGCGGCAGTTCGTTGCGTAGGTGCACGTACGCGTCGAACGCCTCCTTGACATGCTGGCGGAAGGCGTGGCCGTACTGCGCCACGACGTCCTCGAAGAAGCGCATCTCGTCCGTTTTCTGCGACTCGGGCACGTACTCGAGGTTCTGCGTCGAGCTGGGGTCCATGCCGTAGTAGCCGCGCGCGGCGCCGTAGATCCACTCCTGGAGCGAGGAGCCGTCGGAGATGAAGTCGTCACCGTGCAGGGCTTCTTGCACCGCCCGCCCGACGTGGCGGCGCATCGCCAGTTGCAGGTACTCGGGGGGTGTGCACTGCGCCAGGGTCTTGCCCGGCACCGCGTGCGGCAGGATCTCCCTGATGGTTCTGGCCAGGGTGCGGGGGATGCCCGTGTAGTGCGAAAGCGCCATCACCGTCAGGGTCTTGCCGGCGGAGTACGTGCCGGAGACTGCGAGCCGCATGTGGGGTCCTCTCGGATTGCCGGTTCTGGTTCTCGGTCAGACTGCGGAGGCGGCGACGGCCGCCGGGAGTTCGTGGGCGAGGGAGCAGCGCAGGGAGACTGCGGCGAACTCGCCAGCGACCTCGACGTTCCGCCAAGTGCCACCGCGCAGCGGCAGCAGATGCTTGCCGATGACACGCGTGCTCAGCGGCAGGGGACGCCCTTGACCTGCTCCGGGGCTGACGTCCGCCGCGTGGTCGCCGTCCTGCGCGGTCAGGACGGTCCGCAGCATCCACAGGGTGTTGCTGTCGGCGCGGCGCACCGCGTCCAACTCGTACATGAGGATCTGCGCCAGCTGGAGGTTGGTGACGAAGCAGTCGACCATCGAGGGGGCGGGACGCTGTGCGCCGCCGATGCCCGCCGTGGCCGCCGCCGCTCCCTCGTCGCGCGTGAGCCGTACCGCCGCCTCGGCGGTCAGCTCGTCCAGGTCCGCGCTGACGGAGTCGATGTGCTGCGCGTCGTGGGTGAACCCGGTTCCGTAGTAACGGAGTTCGGCAGGCCCGAGCAGGTCCTGCAGGGTGCCGTGGCTGCCGGAGAACTCGGTCCGTCCGCCCGAGGCGTGCTCGACCTCGCACCGTGCGCGCATCTTGGCGATGCGGCAGTCGTACACCGACAGGCTCCTCCCGGGGGCTCCCTCCAGCGGCCGGGTCTCCAGCAACAGGACCCGCGCCTCCAGACCCGTCAGCTCCTCCTGCGGCGTGGTGCCCGCGGTGAGCTTGACCCGGCGCAGCCGCATCGCCGCACGCTGCTCCTCATTCAGTGCGTAAGCGTGGGTGAGGTGCGCCTCTGCCAACTGGGCCGCCAGGACAAGGGTGTCGATGCTGCTGAGGTGGGGTGGGAGGTCGATCCCGTCCTTCTTCTTGGACCAGTCGCTGGGGTACGCGACGTCGACCCGCGCGGTGACACCGGCCTGCTCCGTCCCGGCCGGCGTCAGCCGCACACCGGTGACGGAATGCGCCGCCTTCCGGTATCCGCTGGAGAAGAAGCGCTTCTCCGGCGGACCCAGATAGTCGGCCGCCGAGGAGAGGGTGAGGTATCCGCCCGCGCCGCTCATGCCCGCTGCTCCACCGGTCGGGCGCTCTCGTACGCGGCGACGAGCTGGTCCACCGTGCGGATGTCGGCGATCGAGGCGCTCTCGTCCGCGAACGGGTCGGCCCCGAACTTCCCGCTCAACAGGATGACGAGGCGCGTGAGAGTGAGCGAGTTCAGGCCGAGGTCGACGAGTTCCTCGGAGCCCGTGATCACGGCGGGGCTCTCCTCGTCCACGTCCTCCAGCAGGATCTCCTGTATCTGGTGGACGACGACGTCCCTTGTGGCGTCGGTCAGCATGTGATCCCTCCATCAACTACGAGTGTTTGACCGGTTACGAAGGACGAGCGGCCGGAGGCGAGGAACATGACCGCCTCGGCCACTTCGTCGGTGGTGGCGAGCCGTCCCAGGGGTGTGCGCTTCTGGATGCGGGCCCGGTTCGCGTCGGTGACCTGCGAGGTGAGTTCCGAGTCGAAGAAGCCTGGGACGACGGAGTTCACGCGGATTCCGAACGCGCCCAGTTCACGCGCGAGGCTGCGGCCGAATCCGTTGATTCCGCTTTTGACTCCGGCGTAGACGGCGACGCCGCGATATCCGCGTACGGAGTTGATGGACGAGACGTTCACGATCGTCCCGCCGCCCGTACGGATCATCGCACGGGCGCATTCCTGAGTGAGCACCATCGGCCCCACAAGATTCGCGCTCACCGACTTCTCGATCCGCGTGACGGGCATGGTCAGGAACAACTCCTGGTACAGGACGGCGGCGTTGTTCACGAGCAGGTCGATACGGCCGAAGTGGTCCTGCGAAGCGGAGACGAATTCCCGCAGCGAGCCGGTGTCCTGAAGGTCCGCGCGCCGCCACCGGAAACGTCCGGGCCACGACTCCGCGGTCTCGTCGAGGAATTCGTTCCGGGAACGGCTGAATGCGGCGACGCGCCATCCCTCGGACAGCAGCCGTTCGACGACCCGGCGGCCCAGCCCCCTGCTGCCGCCGCTGACGACGGCGGTCGCGCCGCCCTCCCGTCCGGATTCCGTGGCGGCCGGGGACTCCGTGGGAGCGTGCCGGGGCGCGCTCACGCCCTGACCTTCTTGAAACGCTCGGAATGCTGGACGGCCTGCGAGACCTCCACGGTGACGGGCACCTTGTACATCTCCAGCCGCCCCCGGCAGTGCTTGCGCACCCGCCTCGACACGGTCGCGGAGTCCTCGTCCGTCACCAGCCGAACGGTGGCCTTGACGGCGGCGCCCGTGACAGGGCTCGGCAGGCCGGAGACCGTCACGTCCGCGATGTTGCCGGCCTCGAGGACCACGCTCTCGACTTCGCTGGGGTAGACCTTCTCGCCGCCGACGTTGATGATCTCCGAGCGTCGGCCGAGTATGTGCAGGTAGTCGCCGTCGACCCGGACGACGTCCTGGGTGTTGAAGTAGCCCTCCGAGTCGAAGGGCGCGGGCGCGTTGAGATAGCCGAGCATCGCCATGTCGGAGCGGATCCACAGCACGTCGTCGACGATCTTGTGCTCGAACCCCGCGCCCCCGATGCGCACCCACAGGGTGTCGTCACCCTTGGAACGGGTGGGCAGGATGCCGAGTTCGGAGAGGCCGTAGGTCTGCTTCAGTCGGGTGCCGGCGGGCAGCGCGGCCGACAGCCGGCGCAGCGTCTGGATCGGCATCGGCTCGGTGCCGTAAGTCACCAGCTCCAGCGACGAGCAGTCGTGCCGCTCCAGGGCCCCGGAGATCAGCGCCATGTTGAGGAAGGTGGGCGTAGTCGGCAGGATCTCCGCGCGGTGCCGTTCGACGGCCCCGAAGACCGCGTTCGGCGTCCGTTCCGGGACGGTGATGACGGTGCCGCCCTGACTGAGCGTGTGCAGCAGGGTGTTGATGCCGCCGATGTGGTCGAGGCTCAGGAAGGACAGGATGCGGCGCGGCTTGGCCGGGGCCCCGTACCGGTTGAGCGCCTTGACGAAGTCGAGCACGGAAGCCTTGCTCCGGCCGGTGGTCCCTGAGCTGAACAGCACCAGACCCGGGTGGCCCGCCGCCCGCAGCCGGCCGAACAGCTCGTGGTCCGCGCGGACTCCGGTGTGCTCGACACCGGACGCCCCGCTCCCGTCAGCCCGTACCACGCTCTCCACTTCGGCGACGCCGAGGAATTCGCGGCGTTTTGTATCCGGAAGGGGCCCTAGCGGCACGACGATCGCGTCGAGACGGATCAGGGCGAGCAGCGCGGCACACGAGTGCGGAGAGCATTCTCCTTCGAGCGCGGTGACCGTTCCCGCGGTCACGCCTTGCCCCTCCAAGTACCGTGCCCAGGATTCCACTTCACGGGCGAGCTGGGCGTAGTCGAAGCTCTCGCCTTCGAATACGAAGGATTCGGCACCGGCGAATTCACGCAGGCCCCTGAAGAAGGACTCCTTGACGTCTCCTCGCACAGCTTCTCCGTACTCGGGCATCCATTACTCCTGTCCTTCCGGAAAACCACTGACGAGTCCCGAACCTCTCCGAAGGGCGGGCCACGGCACAAGGAATCCAGCGGGAAGGGCGGCAACTCTGCCAAGTTGCCGAAAACGTCGTGGAATCGGCGCGGCGATGAACCGCACAGGCCCCGGGGACGGCTCCGGCAGGGGTCCCGGCACGGCACGCGACGCCTCGGGCGGTGGAGCGGGCCATGCTCGGGCGAGGGCCGGGGCTCGCCGCCCGGCGCGGCTCAACCCCCTGGCCCGGGCCCGCAGTTACCGGTTGAGGACCTTGGGCCGCTTTGCAATCATTGGGCACATCAGTTCCCAGTGGCTCTCGTGGCCGCTGTGGTACGTGACTCTGAAGCATGGTTGCGGGGGGCAATCGGATGGAGCCTTGCTCGAACGACATACGTCTCGCCTGCCGCGCCCTGCACGGCCCGTCCCGACCCTGATGGCACCGTTTGCGAGCAGCGCAAGCCTTCGCCCGAGGAGCGCACACACGCGATGACGCCTTCCGTCTCCTTCCGTCGACGCCCCACCAGGAAAAAGCAGATCAGACGGCTGCTGTGCGAAAGCGCGGCGAGACTCGACGAGTTGGCGGTGCCAGAACCCTGCGACATGGCCGGACTCATCGAGTGCGTCAGCCGCCTGCGGGGCCGTCCGATCGAACTGCTCGCGGCCCCCGTCGACGCCGCGCACCCCTCCGGGGCCTGGGTCTCGCTGTCCGCACTTGACCTGGTGATCTACGAGGCGAACACCAGCAAGCTCCACCAAGAGCACATCATTGCCCACGAGCTGGGCCACGTCATCTACGGTCACTGCGGCGGAGCGCTGGACGACGACAACGCCCAACTTCTCTTCCCGGGGCTCGATCCGAGCCTCGTACGCGAGATGCTGAACCGCGCCGAGTACTCTGACAGGCACGAATTGGAGGCCGAGGTCATGGCGTCGGTGATCCTCCGGCGCATGAACCGGCCGGCCCACTACGGCATCCGTTCCAGCGGTTCACCCGACGCCGACGTCCTCGGCAGGGTTGAGCAGTCCCTCTCCGCGAACGCCGGAGCGGGCGCGTGACGACGCTTCTCCACTCGTTATGCCTCTTCGTCGGAGCGACGATCTTCGTCTGGAAGGTGCGGGCGCTGGCCCGTGGGCGGCGCGAGTTGGGCAGCGTCGCCTTCTGCGTCTACATAGCCCTCTCGGCGCTGGGCTACCTGGTCCTGCTGCCCCCGGTGTACGTGGTGATCGACCGGCTGACGGGAATCATCAACAGCTCCGGAATGCTCTCCGCAGTCTGCGTGCTGGGCCTCACCGCCGCACAGCAGGTCCTGCTGATGCGCTGGGCCTATCCCGCCGCTGAGGCCGGGCCCCGCATCCGCGTGCGGCTGCTGTTCTGGTCGCTGATGCTCGCCGTCTATCTCACGATGTTCTTCCTCTTCATGCCGGGCGAGCAGCGCTTCCACGACTTCTACGTGCGCTACAGCCTGCACCTCGGCCAAGCGCCCTACCTCGTCGTCTACATCATCGCCTGCATCGTCGGGCAGACGGACGTCGTACGCCACTGCTGGATGTACGCCCGGATCGCCGACGTCCCCTGGCTACGGCGCGGGATGCTCACCACGACGGCCGGCGCCTCGCTGATCCTGCTGTACTGCGCGATCCGCGTCGGCGACATCCTGGCCGGCCCGCTGCACGCCGACCTGACGTTCCTGGAGGGTGCCGCCTGGACCTGCGGCGACGTGGGCTCCGCGCTCGCGCTAATCGGCTGGGTGCTGCCCAGCGTGGGCCCGCGGCTGTCGGCCGCCGCCACATGGTTCAGGGACTACCGACGGCACAACTCCCTCTATCCGCTGTGGAAAGCGCTTCACGGGGCCGTGCCGTACGTCGCGCTGGACCCGCCGCGCTCCCGCCTGGAGGACGTCCTGCGGTTACGGAACATCAACTTCTGGCTGTACCGCAGGGTCATCGAGATCCAGGACGCCCAACGGGCGCTGCGGCCGCGGATCGAAGGCGCACTGGAGCGGATCAACGGGGGCCGGGAGTCCGAAACCCCCTCCGATGAGGAGAGCCTGCCGATGGCCCTGGCCTCGGCGCGGCTCAACGCCGCCCGGCGTACGCGCTGTTCGTCCGGCGCCACCGACCGCGACGGAACCACCGGAGATGGTGCCCGCGCCACCGATCTGTCCGGCGAGGTCGAATGGCTCACCGACTTGAGCCACGAGTTCCTGGCCCGCTACCGCGAGCCCCGCGACGGCGGACGGCCGAAGCGGGGCCGGAGCGGGTCAGGAGCGGCGGAAGCCCGATGAGCCGGTGAGCACGTCGCGCCGGTTCGCCAGGTCGTAGACCGCCTTCTGGTGGTGTTCCACCCCTAACCGGATCGCCTCGTCCCGGTCGGCGACGAGTTGCACCACGCTCAGGACGACCCGCTGGTTCGGCCTGTCGTACCAGGCGCCCACATGCAGGTCACGATGGGACGCAAGCCGCGCGGAGTGCTTGCGCAGATACCGCTTCAGCACCCTCTCGCCTGCCGCACCGCCCTCACCTCCGAAGAACACCGAGGCGGGCTCGGCGTGCGCTCCCGTTCCCGTCCCGACCACGTAACCCCTCGTCGGGGCCCGGCCGTTGCGCGGGTCGACAGTGAACCCGCTGTCGTTGCGCACCTGTTCGACGAGGCTGTGGAGCTCCGACTCGACGGCAGGGAAGCGAGCCGTGCGCGGGCGCTCCGGCGCCCTCGTGTCCGTCGGGCCGGTGCTCGTGGCGTCGGTACTCGTCGCGTCCGAGGCGAGCGGCAGTGCACAGACGGCGAGCACCGCGAACAGCACGGTGGCGCGCGCCGGCGCTGTTCGGCGGCGCTCGCGCCCCGTGCCGGAACGGGCGGATCCGCCGGAGCGTACCGACCGCCCCTTCCGGTACGGCCTCAGAGCGTCGAACATGCCGGTTCCGTCACCCCGACTGCTGGGCCATGGCCGGGAATTGGGCTCGGTGACCCCGTGGTCGTGGTCGTGATCGGGGCCGTGGCTCCGTGCTGTGCTGACGCGGTCATGTCCGTCCACCTTCGCCGTGTGGGCAGGGCGGCCAGCACTCTAGTAAATATTTCGCCGAAATAATATCTGCTGGCGAAGCGGCACCCAGTTGTGACGGACGCAGGTCCGCTGCCTACGGCGCGATGCTCCCGGTATCCTGACGGCTCTGCAGGCGCTCACGCGCACGACCGGTCCTCCGGGACGGCCGGACCTCGGGGCGTGGCCGACTCCAGCGCCGCCGTCGGGCCGCCCGGATGGTGGTCCACCCCGTGAATGCGGTCGAAGGCGAATGCGGCCGAGGCCATCATCATGTGCCGGTGCCAACCCCCGAACGAGCGGCCCTCGAAGTCCTCGACCCCGAACTGCTCCTGGAGCGTGGTCAGATCACGCTCATGCCGCTTGCGCAGCCACTCCAGCTCCGCCATGACCCGCGCGCTCCAGTCCGCCATGTTCGTCAGCCAGCAGCGCGCTCCCCGCCCGTCCGCCGAACTCGCCGCCAGAAGACGGACTTTGGGCGAGTGCGGGCGGGAGCGTGCCGGCCGTACGAGGGAGGACACCAGTCCGCTCGTCCGGGGACGGCCCCGGAGGATCGCTTGCGGCTGCGTCTCCAGAATCCTCGTCGAAGGGTCGACCTCGATGAGGTAGTCCAACTTGCGGTCGCCCAGCCCCTGCAGGAGTTCACCCCCGGCGTGTACGCCACGGAGGTCGGCGACCACGGGTAAGGCCGGTGCCCGCCACTGCGATCTCGCCGTGTCCAGCAGGTCGAGGGCGCCCTGCCAGGCCGTACGGATGCCGTAGTCCTCGGGGATGCGCACCTTGGCGCGGAGGCTGCTGTCGTTCAGCCAGCGCTCGGAGAGCAGAATCCGCCACGAGACCGGGATGCTCGCGGCCTCCGAGGTGAGGAACAGGCCCACGCCGACCTGCCCGTTGACCGTGCGCTGCAACCTGGCGGAGTAGTACTGATCGACCCCGACGGACTGACTGCCGCGCTTCGGCAGCACCAGGGAGTTCACCACCCACACCTTCGGCGAAAGGAACCGCAGGACCTCGGCGGCGGCAGCGCGGGACAGCGTGTCCCACTTCCACGGGCTCTGGTTGACGAACTGCTGGAGCGAGTGAGCCGCCGTGGGCATCCCGATCGAGTCGGCGATCCGCTTGAGGGACTTCTTCCCCGTCGCGGAGAGCAGCCCCCTGACGTACAACTCGGCCCAGCCGCGCTGGTCGGCCCTTGGTAAGGAGGCGAAGACCCTGCGGGTGAACTGCGGGAGTTCCGACAGCGGGAGTCTCGCGTCACCGTGGCCGATCGGACTGGCGCTGCTCAAGGTGTTCCAGCTCATCTCGTCTCCCGCCGTCACGGAATGGGCGCTCGCAGTCGTCAGGGGCTCGCCGCCGCTCGTACTGCGGGGCGATGTCACGTGTCTCGGTGAGAAGTGCGCTGAAGCGCCTGGCGGCACTGCGACGTCGCGCGCTCCGACATCGGTCACACATCGTGCGGGCCTCACGTTCGCCCCACCCCAGTCTTCTGGCAGTTGAGTTGGCTCAACTCTTAGTGGAAATCCAAGCCCCGGCCACAGTAGCGTTGCAACTGTCAGTTGTGAACGTGACCTACATCACCCAATCTCTCAACTGGCAGTAGTTACGATGGTGTTGCAGGCGATCTCGCGCCCAGGCGTTTGGAGCAACCATGACCCATGGGGAAGACAGACCGGCTTTCGCCGAGCGGCTCGACGGGCTGTTCAGGCGGAGCCGACCCCATGGGCGCCGCTGGACCAACGACGAGGTGGCGACCGAGATCAAGGCCCGCAGCCCCGACCTGAAGGTCAGCGGCGCCTACCTGTCCGCCCTGCGCACGGGCCGCCGTACGAACCCGTCACGCGAACTGCAGGAGGCACTCGCGAAGTTCTTCGGCGTGGCCCCCGCGTTCTTCTTCGACCCCGAGTACTTCGACCAGGCGAGCCGCCAACTGGCCCTGCTGGAGGAACTCCGCCAGGCCGACGTCAGATCGATCGCGCTGCGTACGGTCGGCCTCCCGGGAGAGAGCCTGGAAGCGGTGACGGCGATGCTGGACCAGATCCGCAAACTCCACGGCCTCCCGCCGGTGGAGGAGTAGCAGCGGCGACCTCGGGTGCTGAACCTCCGTGTGTCGGCGGCGGGGTTGCAGTTCTGGTTGCATTCACCCCCGTACAGCGGCGTTCAGACACCGCCCTGCAACATTCCCGTAGCAGGCCAGGACGTGGACACCCACCCCCGAACCCCAAGACGAACAATTGGAAAGCGTGTTGGGGGCAACCCCTCACGAGTTCGAATCTCGTATCCTCCGCACTCGGCTCACCAGCCGAAACGAAGAGCTGGACCGCCTATCGCGGTCCAGCTCTTCGGTGTTCCTTGGGTGCAGTTCTGGTTGCATTTATAAGCGGCATTTGGGACATCGCCTCAAGCGGGAAGGCGCACGCTCACGTCCTTTGAGGCAACCGGCGCAGACTGCGGGGAGCGTTATCGGCCGCCGGACCGCAAGGAGTTGGCCTTCCTCAACGGCGTAGACGAAGAACCAGTCGCCGCCCTGACTCGCCAGCAGGCGGTTCGCCATGAGAGCCCTGACACCGAACGCAGCCATGCCCCCACATCCGTCGAAGCCTTGTTCATCACGGGCTGGCTTGCGGCGACTCCGGTCTCGGCGGATCCACGCGGATCTGTCCATGGTCCCGGGACGATGTCGCGGTCATAGCCCGATCACCCGGACCTTGCTGCCGCACAGCCGGGTCATGTCATCGACATCCGACGTGAGGATGGCGACCGGGCCAGGCTGACGCAAGGCCGCTTCCGCGACGGTGGCATCGATCGCGTACTTGTGTCCGTGCAGACCGGCGCTCTTCAACAGTTGGGCCGCCGCCTTGGCCGCTGCCTCCGTGATCGGCTCCACCTTGACACGGGAGAGCGCCCACTGCAGTCGGGGCAGGTTCACCCTGGCGTGGCTCACCTCCACGATGGTGTTGGTGCTGACGACAAGGTCCGCTCCCATGTCGTGGAACACCTGGAACATCGCCAGAACCTTCCGGTCCTGCGCCACCCAGGCCGACAGCCCCTCGCTGTCCAGGACGACGGCCTCAATGTGCCCGCTCACGCGGCGCCCGCACCTCCGGCGGCCGACGTCGTACCGAAGATCCTCGCCCGCGCCTCGGCCAGCTCTTCCTCGGTGAAAGCCCCGTACTCGTCTGTGTGGCTGCGCAGGTCGGCCCCCAGGAGCTGGTGCCGGACCTGCCTGGCGACCGCTTCGGCCACGTAGCCGGAGATGTTGTCCGTGATCTTCTTGAGCTCCGCCACCTGCTCGGTGGGGAGTGTCACCGTGATGCGTGTGGTGTCAGCCATAGCTGCAAGCATACTACGGTATGCACGATTCAATGCTGTCTGTTCCCCCGATCAGTCCGGTCGGGGGCAGTCGGGGCGACTGTCCGTTTGAGCAGGGACTCAGTTGGGCGTGGTGCGGCGCTCCAGCTCAGCGGGCCCAGTAGCGGTATGCCTCGATCCATTGCCAGCCCTCGGGGGCGGGTTCCGGCAGCGGCAGGTCCAGAATTCCGATGTCCTGTCGGACCGGTCCCCGGGCGCAGCGTGCGACCACGCGTCCGTCCTCGGTCAGATCGACCCCGACCACGCTCACCTCGACGCCGAGAACACTCGTGGCGAATGGCACGGCAAGGCTCTCCTCGATCATCGTGAAGAAGCCGGTGAGCTGCTCATCCTCGCCGTAGGCGTCGACGGTGGCCTCTTCGATCAACGCATCCAGCGCGGCTGGGCCCCAGGTGCTCATGGCGTCACCGTAGCGCCGCACCGTATGGTCGAGAACCGGTGTGTTCAGCAGCGGCGTATCCGTCGTGGCGCCGTCGCCGGCAGTCAGGCCAAGACCCGTGGTTGCCGGCGTGTGACGTTGCCTGGTGGGGTTCGGCAGGGAGCGGCCCAGGGGCGGGGCCGGCAAGCGACAGGGCGGAAGTGAGTGGCACGAGTCGTCGTACGAGAGCCGAGTACGGGCACGGGAAGCACGCCGCCGCCGACCCGACAGGAAACGTCCGCCTTCGTGAGGGAACTGCTCGGCGCCGGCTGGGCGGCGGTGTTCCTGCCCGGTGAGCCCGCCCACCTTGGGCGGCTGCTGTTGTGGAAGCCGGCCGGGGCGGCAGCCGGAGACAGTGTGGCGCCCACCGGCCTTGAGACCGAGGCCGTGGAGCTGGTCCTGCCGCACGGCCGCTCGGTCAGGCGGCGCAGGGTCGAGGGTTACGCGCTGCCTGTAGCCGTCGCTGTCTCCGCCCTGGCCAACGCGGAGGAGCCGACGCATCCCTCCGGCGCCGCCTGGCAGGCCGCCACTCGCTTCGCACTGCGGCTGCTCGCCGACGGCCGCCTCCACCCGGCCATCACCCCCGCCGGTTACGACACTTGGCAGGTGGGCCCCTGCACCGCCGCCCAGCGCCAGACGCTGGACGCCCTGGCCGCCGCCTTCCCGCCACACGCCCACTGCCTGCCCCAGCCAGGCCCTGCTCCGGTAAGGATCGCCGAATCGGCTGCGCTGGTACGCCAGTTCTGCGACGCGGTCGCCGATGATCTGGTCCGTACGCCGGCCGCGCCGCTCGCCATGGGAGCGCTGCCGTACGCCTGGCGTGAGGTCCGTGCTGTGCCCGCCTTGCGTGAATGGGCCGAGGAAACCCAGTCAGCGCTCACCGCTGAGGTCAGTGTCTCCCTACGCGTCGACGTGCCTGAAGGACACCGACGGCAGCTTCGGGCCGTCCTGCAACTGCACACCGCGGCGGACCCGGCACTCGTCATCGAGGCCGCACGGCTGTGGAGGGAGCCGGCCGAAGTGGAGCGGCTGCTCGGCCCGCGCGCCGAGACCGAGACCCTGCTCGCCCTGCGCCGCGGCGCACACGCCTGGCCCCCTCTGCGGAGACTGCTCAACGAGGCCGCTCCCGATCAGCTCCGGTTGACCGACGACGAAGCCTTCGATCTACTCGGGGACGCCACGGACGCGCTGCGCGCGGCCGGTGTCGACGTGCACTGGCCGCGCGAACTCGTCAAGGCACTCACCGCGACCGCGGAGATCGGGCAGCGAACCGCCCCCCGTTCCACCGCCGGCGGCCTGCTGGACACCGAGGCCCTCCTCGACTTCCGCTGGCAGGTCTCCCTCGGTGGCGAGCCGCTCACCGAGGCCGAGATGGATGCCCTCGCTGAGTCACGCCGTCCCCTCGTCCGGCTTCGCGACCAGTGGGTGGTCGCCGACCCGAAGCTGGTGGCCCGCGCCAAGCGCCGCCGGATGGAACCACTCACCCCCATGGAGGCGTTGAGCGCCGCGCTGACCGGCGAGGCCGAGCGGGACGGTGACCGGGTTCCCTGTGCGGCGGTCGGTGCGCTCGGCGATCTGGTCGCTCGTATCCGCGACTCCGAGTCCCGCACCCCCGTGCCCCAGCCCGCCGCCCTCAAGGCCACGTTGCGCGAGTACCAGAAGCGGGGCCTGGCCTGGCTGGCCGAGATGTGCGCACTCGGCCTCGGCGGCTGTCTCGCCGACGACATGGGCCTGGGCAAGACCATCACCCTTCTCGCTCTGCACCTGCACCGCCAGAGCGACCCCACCACCGAGGGCCCCACCCTTGTGGTCTGCCCGTCCTCCGTGCTCGGCAACTGGCAGCGCGAGGCCGCCAGATTCGCGCCGTTCACCCCCGTGCGCCGCTACCACGGCGGCGACCGCCACCTCAAGGACCTGGCCGGCGACGAGATCGTCCTGGCCACCTACGGGGTGCTGCGGCGCGACCGCGAAGTGCTTGCCGAGACAGCCTGGTCGCTGGTGACTGCCGACGAGGCCCAGCACGTCAAGAACCCCTACGCAGTCACCGCCCGCGAACTGCGTGCCCTGCCCGCCCGCGCCCGCGTCGCTCTCACCGGCACTCCCGTGGAGAACAACCTCTCCGAGCTGTGGGCACTGCTCGACTGGACCACGCCCGGGCTCCTCGGCCCGCTCACCGCCTTCCGTGACCGGCATGCCCGCGCCATCGAGGCGGGCGAGGATCCCGAGGCAGCCGAACGCCTGTCCCGTCTCGTCCGCCCCTTCTTGTTGCGCCGCAAGAAGTCCGACCCCGGCATCGCGCCCGAACTGCCGCCCAAGACCGAGACCGACCACGTCGTCCCGCTGACGGCCGAGCAGACCAGCCTGTACGAGGCACAGGTCCGCGAGACCATGGGGAAGATCGCGGAGTCGGAGGGCATCGCCCGACGCGGTCTGGTACTCAAGCTGCTCACGGCGCTGAAGCAGATCTGCAACCACCCCGCCCAGTATTTGAAAGAGCACAGCCTGCGCCAGTTCACTCCCCTGCGGGGCCGCTCCGGCAAGCTCGACCTGCTCGACGAACTTCTCGACACCATCACCGCCGAAGGCGAATCCGTGCTGGTCTTCACTCAGTACAAACAGATGGCAGCTCTGCTGGAGAAGCATCTCGCCGAGCGCGGCGTCCCCGCTCTCTTCCTGCACGGTGCCACCCCCGTCGCGCAGCGCGAAGAGATGGTGGACCGCTTCCAGCACGGTGAAGTACCGGTGTTCCTGCTGTCGTTGAAGGCCGCGGGCACCGGACTCAACCTCACCCGCGCCAGCCACGTCGTGCACTACGACCGCTGGTGGAACCCGGCCGTCGAGGACCAGGCCACCGACCGCGCCTACCGCATCGGCCAGGACAAACCCGTCCAGGTACACAAGCTCCTCGCGGAGGGAACCGTGGAGGACAAGGTAGCGAAGCTGCTCGAAGCCAAGCGCGCCCTCGCCGACGCCGTCGTCGGCTCCGGCGATGCAGCCCTGACCGAACTGTCCGACGCCGACCTCGCCGAACTCGTCGCCCTGGGAAGGCAGTCATGAGCACCGCTGTCCCCGGCCCGCGCCGGGCGCCCGCCCGCGGCCATGGGGTATCCCCTGGTCGAGCGAAGACGAGACCTCGGGGAAGAGCCTTCGCCGCGACCTGGTGGGGCCAGGCATGGGTGGCCGCCCTGGAGGCCTCCACTCTGGACGCCGGACGACTCTCGCGGGGACGCACCTACGCCCGAAAAGGCATGGTCGGCCCGGTCACCGTCGCTCCGGGCCAAGTCAATGCCGCTGTCCAGGGCAGCCGCCCACGCCCGTACCGCTCCTCAGTCCACCTGCCCGTCCTCACCACCCCTCAGTGGGACACCCTGCTCGACACAATCGCGGCCCGCGCCGGACATCTCGCCGCACTTCTCGACGACGAGATGCCCGCCGAACTCGTGGACGACGCCCGGCAGGCAGACGTCCCACTGCTCCCACTGCCCACCGAGCTCGATCCGGAGTGCTCCTGCCCTGACTGGGGATACCCCTGCAAACACGCTGCCGCACTCTGCTATGCCATAGCCGCCACCATCGACACCGACCCATTCGTGCTTTTCGCACTGCGCGGCCGCGGTCGCGAGGAGGTCTTCGCCCAGTTGCGCGCGCTCCGTACGGCAGCACAGGACACCGCCGCCCCATCGGCACCGGCCGGCATCCCGGCCGCCGCCGCATACGCCCGCTGGGCCGAAGAGCCCCCTGAACTGCCCGGACTCCCCGAACCGTCCGCCCGCACCACAGCACTGCCCGTCGCCCCGCCGCCCGGCAGCGGCCTGGCCGCCGCGGACCTGGAACGCCTCATGGCCGACGCCACTGGGCGCGCCTTCCGGCTCCTCGCGGGCGACACCGCCGACCTGCACCTGACCCAGCACCAGGACGCCGTCCGTATCGCCGCAAGCAACCCTGGACCCGAGTGGTTCCACCACTTGATCCAGAACACCGGCACCAACCCCACTGCTTTCGCACGCCTCACCCGCGCCTGGCGCCACGGCGGCCCCACAGGCATCGCCGTCGTCGAACAGCCCCACACCCCCGACCCGACGGTGATGAAGGCCACCCGCACCGCCCTGGGCACGGCCCTGTCCGAGATGACCGACTCCCCCACACAGTTCAGAGCCTGGCGCAACCGCCTCACCCTCACCCACCACGGCATCCAGCTGCGTCTGGGTCCCGACGCCCGCTGGTACCCCTACCTCCAGGACGACGACGGCGAATGGTGGCCAGCGGCACCAGCCGACAGTGACCCCGTCACCGCGCTCACCGCGGCCTGGTCGCAGAGCGGGGAGTAAGGTGACGATTCCCCGCTGACCAGGAACAACGAGCAGAAGCTGGACACACTCACGCTGCTCCACTTCCGTGGTTGCAGTTCTGGTTGCATTCACCTGCGTCCAGCACCGTTCAGAACCCCCGCCCGGACCAACTGCACCACAGGTCAGGGCATTGCCGTGCGCTCCGGAATCCCCAGACGAACATTCGGAAAGCGTGTTGGAGGCAACCCCTCACGAGTTCGAATCTCGTATCCTCCGCCCAGCCTCACCGGGCTGAACGCAGGCCCCGACCGCACGCCGGTCGGGGCCTGCGTCGTGCTCCGGGTCGCCCATACATGCGAACTGCCCCCGACCAATCTTGATGGTCAGGGGCTGGTTCAGCTCCTGTGACGGCTCCAGGATTCGAACCTGGGAAGGCTGAGCCGGCAGATTTACAGACTGTCCCTGGCTGTTGGCCATGCGGCCCCCTCAAATGTCCCGCCGCTGGACACCGGTGATCGCGAATGTGGCCGCGGAGAGTGCCCACACCCCGTAGACCGTCCAGGCGCCGTCGGTGGACCAGGGGAACGCGGTCGGGGAGTAGCCGACCTCCACGAGCCGAAGCCACGCCCGGAAAGGCAGGGCGTGCCCGAGGACCGCCGACCAGTAGCCCCCATCGGTGAGAATGATGGGCAGAGCGAGGATGACCACGACAGTGGCGATCATGGTGGCGGCGGTGTGCCGGATGACCGTGCCGAGGGCCATGCCTGCCAGCGCACACACAGGGGCGAGAAGGGCGGATCCCACTACGACCCGCAGGGCACCCGCGTCCCCGATCGAGGCTCCCACGTCCCGGAGGCCGAGAATCGCCTGGGTCAGACCGAAAGAGGCCGCCGCGACGAATGCGCCGAATGCCGTCGTGACCGCTGTGACGACCACTGCTTTGGCCGCCATCACCGAACGGCGGGCCGGGGCGGCCGCGAACGTCGTGCGAATGGTGCCCGTGCTGAATTCTCCGACGATCACGAGGGCGCCGAGGGCTCCGAGCGCGAGCATCATGACTATGGCGGCGTTCGCGGTAAAGGCTTCTTGAAGGGGGATCCCGTCCTGGATGAAGTGGGCCCGATCTGCGGCGTTGCGTTCCGTCCAGTAGTTGTAGGTGTCGTAGGCGGTGCCTGCATTGAAGGCGATCACGGCAAGAGCGGTGGCCCCATAGGCGATCCAGGTCGAGCGAAGTGATCGGAGCTTGATCCACTCGGCTGCGACCAGATCGCGGAAGCGGTGGCGAGGCCCGGAGACGTCGCATTCGTCGGCGGATACTCGCGCCGCCGAGCGGGCGTCGGTTGGGGTCATCGTGATCCTCCTGCGAGGTACTGGACGCTGTCGGCGGTGAGTTCCATGAACACCTCTTCCAAGGAGGCGGACCGGGTGCTGAGTTGGCGCAGCGAAATGGCGTGCTCCTGGGCGATCTCACCGATCCGGCCCGCGGTCAGGCCGGTCACCGTGAGTTGATCGCCCTTCGCAAGCGCAGCCGCGCCGTGGGACCTCAGGAGCTCCCGCAGAGCGGCTGCGGCGGGCGTGCTGACGTGAACGCTCTGCTGGGTGCCTCGGGCCGAGAACGCTGCGAGGCTCTCCGCCGCGATCAGCTCGCCTCGGCCGATGACAATCAGCTCGTCTGCGGTGTGCTCCATCTCGGACATCAAATGGCTGGAGACGAACACGGTGCGGCCTTCGCCGGCGAGCCGCCGAAGCAGGTCCCGCGCCCACTTCACTCCCTCCGGATCCAGCCCATTGAGAGGTTCGTCGAAGAGCAACACCGGCGGGTCGCCGAGCAGGGCTGACGCGATTCCGAGCCGCTGTTTCATGCCGAGCGAGAATCCGCCGATGCGATGCCGGGCGACTTCGGCAAGGCCGACGTCCCGCAACACCTCCTGCACGCGGTGCTGCGGAATGCGGTTGCTGCGGGCCAGAACGGACAACTGAGCCAAGGCACTTCGCCCGCCGTGCACATCGTGCGCGTCTAGAAGGGAGCCGACGTGACGCAGGCCGCGGGGCCGCTCACGGAAGGGGCGTCCATCGACGGTGGCTGTGCCGCTGGTGGGCTCGTTCAGGCCGAGGATCATCCGCAGCGTCGTGCTCTTGCCCGCGCCGTTGGGACCGAGGAAACCGGTCACCTGGCCGGGCCGTACCGTGAAGGACAGGTCCTTGACGGCGGTCGTGCCGCCGTATCGCTTCGTGAGCTCGTTGACTTCGATCACAGGACCAAGTTGCCGGTGTGCGGCTGCGCCCGTCGTCCGGCCGTGGCTGACAATCCTCGGTCTCGGGGTCGTCCCTGGTTGTACAGCCACAGGCGGATGACCCGCCGTGCATGCGCGCTTACGATCGCGAGATGTCCTCCTCACTGTCTGTGCCTCTGCTGAAGCGCATCCCGCCGGGACTGTGGACGGCACTGGTGTGGGTCACGGCAGCAACACAGCCGATCGTCGAGTTCGTCGTCCTGAGGCCGCGGCACGCGTATTCGCTCAACTACCCCCGGGACGGCCTGGACTCACCCGCGGCTCGGGCACTGCTCGCCCTTGCGTTCGTGCTGGTCCTGGCAGGCAGTGCCCTGCTCCGCCGCAGCGCGATACCGGCATACGGCCTGGTGATCGCCGGAACGATCGTCTTGACCGCAGCCTGGCAGCAGGACGAGATTCCGCCTCTGCAATTCCTCGGAGGGGATGCCGCCCTGTGCTATGTCGCTGCCACCCGGCCCCGGCGGGCCTCCCTCGCATCGGCGGCCGGGGCGCTGGCCGTCCTCGCCTGCTACTTCATCCTGCGACCTACCGCGGGGGAGGATTCCGGTACCGCGTCCGAGCCGTTCATGGCCCTGACCGTGGTCGTTGCGTGGCTCGTCGGCAACTCGGTGTCACAGGCCCGCGCCCACGCGGAAGAGCTGCACGCCAGGATCGCTGCCCAGGCCGTCACCGCCGAACGGCTTCGCATCGCCCGTGAAATGCACGACACGGTCGCCCACAGCATCGGCATCATCGCCCTGCAGTCAGGCGCGGCTGTCCGGGTCGTCGAGACCCAGCCGGCCAAGGCCCGCGAAGCGATGCTCACAGTGGAGAAGGCAGGGCGTGAGACGTTGGCCGGACTCCGGCGGATGCTCGGCGCCCTGCGCCAGGCCGACCAGGAGCGCGAACAGACCGCGCCGGGCCAGGGGCTTGCACAAGCGCCTCTGCAACCGGCTGCCGGCCTTGCTGAGGTGGACCGGCTCGCTGCGACGACCACGGCTGCCGGTGTCAGGGTTCACATCAGATGGCTGGGGCGGCGCCGCCCTTTGCCCGCCGACGTCGACCTCGCGGCGTTCCGGATCATCCAGGAGTCGGTAACCAATGTCGTACGCCACTCGGGTACCGATTCCTGCCGGGTGAACGTCGATTACCGCGAGGACGAACTCGCCATCGAGGTCGCCGATCGCGGGAAGGGCGGAGACACCGGCACGAACACCGGGTACGGCCTGGTCGGCATGCGTGAGCGGGTGACACTGGTGCACGGCGATTTCACCGCCGGACCGCGCCCCGGGGGCGGCCTGCTGGTCACCGCGCGACTGCCTTTGCCAGCGGCAGCTGAACCGAAGGCTGAAGCAACATGACCATCCGCGTCGTACTCGCCGACGACCAGCCCCTGGTCCGCGCCGCCCTTCAAATGGTCATCACCGACACCACGGACATCGAGGTCGTGGGTGAGGCAGGAAACGGTGCCGAAGCAGTCCGGATGACCGAGGAACTCGCCCCGGACGTCATGGTGATGGATCTGCGAATGCCCGTCATGGACGGCATCGAAGCCACTCGGCTGATCACCACGGGCACCGGCTCCACGCGCGTCGTCGTCCTGACGACCTTCGACGACGACGACGACGTATACGGGGCGTTGCGTGCCGGCGCATCCGGATTCCTCATCAAGGACATGGCCCTGGACGACATCCTTGCCGCCGTTCGGATCGTCGCGGCCGGTGACGCCTTGATCGCGCCGAGCGTCACCCGTCGGCTGATAAACGAGTTCACCGCCCGCCCCGCGGCGCTGCCTACACGAAGGGCACAGCTCGACGGCATCACCAACCGGGAACACGAGGTGCTGACCCTGGTCGGCACGGGCCTCTCCAACGCCGAGATCGCCGAGCAACTCTCCATCAGCGTCACCACCGCCAAGACCTATCTGACCCGGCTGCTCGCCAAGCTCGACGCTCGCGACCGCGTGCAGCTTGTCATCCTCGCCTACGAGGCGGGCCTGGTAACGCCGTCCGCCTGAGCCCCAAGATTCGCTGGCCTTCTCTGGGCCGTCCGAGGACGGCCGACGCTGACAGTCGATGCCGGATGGTGACTGTCAGCGCACAGCTCTGGCCTGGGGCGCTCCAGATGATCTGCGACACTGGTACCGCTATGCCGACGCCCGGAGATCACCGGCGATCGCCACCATCGCCCCCAATTCGCGCGACATTCAATTCGATTACTACTTCTCCGATTTCTACCAGGCCGGTGTGCAGGAGATCGATGCGACCCTCGTGGGCGACGTCTCGGACTACGTGAGCGTGCCGAGTGGTGTCGAGTTGAACCAGGGTGGCCTGAACCCAGGGCCTCAGACCGTCGCTGAGATCAAGGCCAACCCGCACTTCATGATTTCAAGGCGGGCAGACCCGGGACAGGGTTTGTCACCGGACGACGGTGTCTGGGCGGCATGGAACATGGACTTCGTGCCCGAGTACCCGCCGCCGTGGGTCGAATCGAACCCCTTGGCCGAGTAGAGCTTCTCCTCCTTCGGTGTCCGGTAGGACAACGCCGCCTACCTTCCGAACCACAACCCGAGCGACATCGTGCACACAGGAGGGGCTTCATTCAGCTACGACGTCTCGCCGCTCCGCTACAGCGCCGCGACGGGCGCCGAGGAGAAAGCGGTGGCGGATCACATCGACAAGGCGTTCACCGAGCCGACTTCGACGATGCCCGGCAACCCCTCCAAGAAGGTCCCCGGGCAGAGTGCTTCTGATCCGCTCCACCGGCTCCAGCCGGACCTGGAGCAAACGAACAGGAACCGCTACAACGCGAATCGCCGTGAAGCGGTCAAGGTCTGCACCGCCGTTGACCCCGACTACGCCTCCAAGGGCCTGCAATGCGACGAGTACCCGTTCGCGTCCACCTACGAAGGGTCAGCCCAGTCGATCTATGAACCCGACAAGCCGAAGAACAACTTCTCAGCGCTGGCGGTGCCCAGCAACGACAATCAGAAGGCCGGCTCACAACTAGCCACCTACTACAACAACAATCGCATAATTGACGGCAAGAACGACGAGTTCCACGTCCAGATCATCTCGTAGCGCCCGAGACGCAGGCAGGTGTCCGGGGAGCAGTCGGACACCCTTCTCCTCAGAACTCCCACTGAAGTGTTCCCTCTTCCGTGAACGTCGCCGCGCACCCGTTACTCGTGAGGTGGGGGGCTTCATCGCCCACCTCATCGGGTGACGTTCCGGTCTCAAGAGCGAGCGCCACGTCGGCCCACATGTGCGCGACACTCGGCCAGGTGGGAGCCCCGCGATGCCCGTCGGTCCGCCCCCACGTCAGCACGCATCCATGGTGCCCTCCAGGACGCAGGTCCACGACCAGGAGATCCCCTGTCGTGTCATCCCCGACGGGGACGAAGTGACGGCTGAAGCCTTGGACGGCCGTGCCCGCCTCTCCGTCCTGTCCACCGAGGACAGCTGCCGGTGCGTCCCCAACCTGCATCTGCCACAGCTCAGTCGTGCGATCGAGGCTCGGCGGCAGGTGCATGGGGGGCAGCAGAAAACCCGCGCCTGCCTTCGGCACGACTCCGTCCGCGAAGAGGTACCACTCTTCGAGATCCGGCGGGAAGACCAGCCCTCCCATAAGAGCGCGCGCGGTCTCGATCTGTGCGCGGCCCGCAGCGGCGCGGAGACAGCGGGCGGAGACGGGCGCCAGTTCGCTCAGGACATCGACCACGCGTGGGAGCGTCTGCATCAAGGGTGCGGTCATGGCGCCATGGTGGCAGCCCGGTTCCTGCCGAGGTGTTCGATCTCGAGCGATCAGCTGTTCTGGGTTTCGCAGCAGCAGGGTCTGCTGGTTTCCAGGCGGCGGATCGGTGGGCCGGGGTTCGGTGGTGGGAAGCTTCGTACCCCCATGGCATGTACCGCGCGCGCATCCGTGCCGCTCCACCTGGTTCCCAACCCATGATCGCGTCGACGATCCGGTCCGGGACTCCGAGCAGCAGCACCGTCGCCGCCGTGTGCCTGGCGTCGTGAAGCCGTCCATCCCGTACGCCTGCATCGGCCAGGAGCTTCTTCCACTCGTGGTAGTCGGTGTTGGGGACGAGCGGTTCCCCGTCCGGCTTCGTGACGACGTAGCCCTTGTCGGTCCAGCGCCCCAACGCCTCTTGTTGCGCTCGCCGTTGGTCCTCCTTGTGTTTGCGGAGCAGCTTCGCAAGTTGGTCCGGCACTCCGATCGTGCGACGGCCTGCACGCGACTTGGTGAGCTTGGTCTCGCGTCGAACTTGCTTGCGGAAAGGACAGTGGCCAGGTTTTCGGGCGGCGACGGCGCCGGCCTTCACAACTGGTCAGGCACGCCTGTAGAGGACCGCTCGGCTGGCCCGAAAACGGAAGGTCGCCGGTTCGACGCCTTCCGCATCTCGTCCAGCGAGGCGTGCGCGTACCGTCATCGTGACCTCGATCCCGCTGTGACCGGCCGTCTGCAGCATCACGTGCGGCGGCACCCCGAGAGCGAGCAGAACCATCACGCAGGTGTGCCGGCCCTCGCGCACGGGAAGCACAGCCCGGCGGCTCACAGGACGGCGGGAGACAGCATCCGCGTCGCGAGCAGCAGTTCAGCGGCTGCCCGGTCGATTCGGCGGTCGAGGTGCGCCGGGGGCTCTCCCAGCAACTCGCTCCGCTCGGCGATCAGTTGCGTCGGCACGGTCCATCCCCCGAGTGAACGCGCCACCGCACGCAGGTGTTCGCAGGCGGCGGCGCCGGGGTGTAGCGACCCTGCAGTGGCTCCGATCAGCACGGGCTTGCCGCGGAAGGCTCCGCGGGGAGCGTGGTCGAGGAGGTTCTTCAACGCGCCCGAGTAACTGCCGTGCTGGACGGGGGTGATGACCACGATCGCCTCGGCACCGGCGATGCGGGAGCGCAACTCGCACACGTCGGGGTCGCCGTCAAGCACCCCGCCGGCGAACGCGTCCGCGTCGAGTACGGGCATGCGTAGCAGCCTGCGGTCGAGGAAGGCGGATTCCACCTCGGGGCTGCGCCGTCGCACTGCGTGCTCGATACGCCGGCCAAGGCGCTCGGAGGTGGACGAAGCGGCAGTGCTGCCGACGAGGAAGAGGGTGCTCATGTCCGGCTCCTCAGGCCACATCTGCGGCGAACCGGCCGGCGGGGCGCGGCAGGCCCAGACGGTCACGGAGGGTGGTGCGGGATTCCGGTCCGGCGTCCAGCAGGCCCCTTTCGCGCAGCCGCGGCACGACCGTCGTGAGGAACGAGTCGTCCGGCCCGGTCGGCGTGACCAGGAAGCCGTCGGCGGCGCCTTGTTCGAGCCAGGCGGCGATGTGCGCCGCCCCCGCTCCGGGCGGCAGGGGAGCGAGCACCTTGACATGGTCGGCGTCGCGTCCGGTGGCAACCGCCCCCAGCCGCAGGCGTTCACGCGAGGCCGCCGCGGCGGCCGGGTCAGCGGTGTCGAGGATGACGAGGTCGGCGTGGTGCGCCGGGCCGTCCTCCTGGACGGCGACCACGGGGTGCCCCTGCGGCGGCCGGGCGACGTTCAGGGGGCCGGCCACCGAGTAGTGGATGCCGACGTGGTCCAGCCGGTGCATCCGGTCCGTATGCCAGTACAGGCCGCTGGCGCGGTCGTGGACGAAGGCGTCGTCGTCGAAGCTGTCCCAGAGGCCGCTCACCACATCGACGTACTCGTCTGTGACGTCGTCGGGCGTTCCCGACGAGGCCCACCAGCCGGCCCGCCCATGGCTGAGATGGTCGAGCGACGCGGTGATACGGGCCAGGTGGTACGGGGCGAGGTCATCCGGGCGCGTGCGGATCACGAGCCCGATGCGCTCGGTGGCGTGGCCCAACGCGGCGGCAAGCGTGGTGACTTCGAACCTGCCCGGGTTCGCCGTGCCGGTCTCGTCGAGCACGACGGCGTGCAGCCCGGCCTCCTCGCAGGCGCGTACCAGGCGCCGGATCTCGGCGAGGTCCAGGGCCACGCCGCCGGGCTGACCGCCCGGACTGACCGCGGCGAGGAGGAGGCCCGCTGTCGCACCCTTTTCGTCGTGTCGCCCGTGGGCCATCAGGAACCTGCCTTCTGGAGAGGTGCCGCGGTGAGAGCCGGGCCGTGGTCGTCGAGGCCGAGGTTGGCCCGGAGCGTGGCGGCGTCGTACGAGGTGCGGTAGAGCCCTCGCCGCTGCAGCTGCGGGATCACGTGGTCGACGAAGTCGTCGGCGGAGCCTGGCAGATAGGGGAAGTCGATGTTGAACCCGTCCGCGGCGCCCTGCGTGAACCAGGACTCCATGTGGTCGGCGATCTGCTCGGGGGTGCCCGCGACGATGTCGCCCATCAGCCGCAGGGCCAGCCCGCGGATCGTCAGGTTCTCCCGGCGGGCCAGCGAGACCAGGCGTTCCGTGGTGCTTTGCGACTGGTTGGTGCCGGGCACGTCGGGGACGGGCCCGTCGACGGGGTGGCCGCTGAGGTCGACGCCGAGGAAGTCCTGGAGGGTGCGCACGGCGACGTGGTCGTGCACCAGCTCCTGCAGCTCCTCCAGGCGCCGCTTCGCCTCCCGTTCCGTGCCCGCCACGATGGGCGAAAGGGTCGGCCAGATCAGCACCTTGGACGAGTCGCGGCCGTTGCGGGCGACCCGTGCTTTGAGGTCGCCGTAGAAGTCCTGGGCGTCCTCGATCCGGTTGTGCCGGGTGAAGATCACCTCCGCGTGCCGGGCGGCGAACTCCCGCCCCGCCGGGGAGGAACCGGCTTGGATGACGACGGGTCGACCCTGCGGCGGGCGTTCGACGTCCAGCCGTCCCCGCACCGTGAAGTGCTCGCCGCTGTGGTGGACCGGGAGGCCTGCGGAACCGTTGCCCGGGTCGGGCGCGTTGTCCCACAGCTGATAGGCGACGTGCAGGAACTCCTGCGCCCGCAGGTACCGCTTGCCGTGTTCCAGGTGTTCCGCGCACCCGAAATTGACGGACTCCCAGGGGGCCGCGGAGGTCACGACGTTCCACGCGGAACGGCCGCCGCTGATGTGATCGAGCGAGGCGTACCGGCGGGCGAGCTGGTACGGCTCGTTGTAGGTGGTCGTGGCAGTGGCGGCCAGGCCGATGTGCTCGGTGGCGGCGGCGTAGGCGGCGAGGAGCGTAAGCGGTTCGAAGTGCTCGGTGCGCGAGGTGTGGCACAGCGAGTCGAGGTGTGTGCCCCAGACGGCCACGATGTCGGCGATGAAGACCGCGTCGAACAGGCCCCGTTCGAGGGTCTGTGCGCTGCGTACGTGGAAGTCGATGTCGAGCTGGGCATCCGCCGTGGTCTCCGGGTGGCGCCACGCGCCAACGTGGCCGCCCGGTCCGTCGACGATGCCGGCCAGGGTCAACCGCCGGCGTTGGTTGGGCATGGAGGGCTCCCTGTGATCGCGAAGGTGGTCAGTTCCGGACGGCCGAAGCCAGTGCCCTGGCGAGTACGGAGACATGGCCACCGGTCAGCATCGTGACGTGGTTGCCGGGCACGACGCGGATGGTGAGGTCCTCGCAGTGGTCCTCCCAGCCGAGCCCGGGACGGGTGTGGAAACGGTCCGACTCGTCGTAGTCGGTGCCCTTGCCGAAGCCGGTGTCGCCGGCCCGCAGCACGACCACCGGGCCGCGGTAGGGCTCCGGGCGGTAGCGCTGGACCGCCTCGACGCTGTACTGCATCAGGGCGACGGGATCACCGCCGCCGTCGTGCAACCAGTCGGCGATCTGGACGAGTTCGGCGAGGTAAGCGTCGGCGTCGGCGGGCTCGCCGGGGTCCGCTTGAGCGGCGGACTCGGCGGGGTCCGCTTGAGCGGCGGGCTCGCCGGAGTCTTCTTGGCCGGCGGGCTCGGCGTCCCCGTCCCGCCGGGAGCGGCTGTCGGCGACGGCGCGCAGCCTGCTGGCGAAGGAGCCCTCGGCCTCGGCGTCCGTCAACTCGCCGTCGGGGGCGCCGGCGTCCATCATCACCACGACGGGCGGCTCTCCGCCCGCGGCAGCGATGCGCTGCGCCACGTCGTACGCGATCACGCCGCCGCCCGAGAAGCCGCCCAGCACGATCCGCCCGTGCGCCGCCGGCAGCGACGTCACCGCCTCGTGGTAAGTCTCGGCGAGCTGCTCGGTCGACAGGTACTGCGGATCGGCCTCGTCGACCCGCGGATCGCGGATGCCGACGATCGCCTCCGGCCCGGCGTAGCGCTGGGCGAGCTGGGCGTAGCAGGCGACCTGGCCGCCCGGCGGGTGGACCAGGAACACCGTTCCGGCCGAGGAGTGTCGGGCCTCCCGCAGCGGAACGAGCACGGGGGTGCGGTCCGCGTCCGGGCTGTCCGTGCCGGTACCGGTGCTGCCGGTACTGCCGCCGCCATTCGCCTGCCCCGCGAGGAGCCGCGCGAGGCCGCCCGCGGTGGGGTGGCTCAGCAGGTCGTCCAGGCTCAGCACGCGCCCGGTGCGGGCGGCCAGTTCGCGCAGCAGCTTCATGGCGAGCAGCGAGTGGCCGCCGGACTCGAAGAAGTGGGCGCCCGGTGCCACGTCGGTGCCGCCGACGACATTCAGCCAGGCGGCCTTGACCTGTTCGGACTCGGGGCCCTCGGGCCATTCGCCCCCACCCGCCGTGGACGCGGCGCGCGAACCATCCACCATGTGCGGCAGGGCGTCCCCGGCGATCCCGTCCAGGAGGCTCCCGACGGTGGCCGCCGGAGCGTCCGGCGCTCCCGGCAGCTCCCGCAGCAGCCCGGCGCACTGCTCGGCCAGCTTCGCCGCCTCCTCGTCGGGCAGCCTGCTGCGGTCGTTGACGACGTCGAGGGCCAGGCTGCCGTCCGTGTCCCGGTGGACGAGGAGCGCGACGGGGAAAGCCGTCGCCGAGCCGGAGGCGTCCGGCAGTTCGACGCGCACGCCCTCCGCGGCCAGCGCATCGTCGAGCCCGTCGGAGGAGCGCGGATAGTTCTCGAAGACGATGAGGCTTTCGGCCAGCCGTTCGCCGGGCTGCCTGCCGCTCCACTCGTGGATCTGGCCCGTGGAGACCCACTCGTACGAGGCCATGTCGAGCGCCTGGTCGCGCAGCGCGGTGAGCAGTCCGGAGACGGGCGCCGACGGGTCGACGTCGACGGCCATGGGCAGCGAGTTCATCAACAGTCCGGGGATGCGCTCGACGCCCTCCAGCGGGATGCTCCGGCCCGAGACGGTCACGCCGAAGCCGACGGTGCGCGCCGCGCCGGGCGGGCGCACGGCGGCGTCGATGCGGCTGAGGAGCAGCGCCCAGGCGGTGTGCACGGCGCTGCTCTCGGTGGCGGCGTGCGCGGCGGCCCAGTTCCGCAGCCGGTCGGCCTCGGAAGCGGTGAGCCGGACCTCCGTGCGGCCCGAACCGCTCTGGCCCGTCGGCTCCGCGTCCGGGAGCGCGGGCGAGGAGGCGAGCACGTCCGCGGCGACGGCGGAGGCCCAGAACTGCCGTGCGGCGGTGGTGTCCTGGGAGCGCAGCCAGCGCGCATAGTCGCGTACGTCGGGACGGCGCTCCCCCGCCGGCGGCGCGCCGCCCGCCAGATAGGCGCGGTAGAACTCCTGGATCAGCAGGGAGATGCTCCAGCCGTCCAGCAGCACGTGGTGGAACGTCAGCAGCACCCTGGTGGACGTCTCTTCGGACGCCTCTTCGCCGGAGCCGTGCGCCTCGTCGACGAGCGTGACCCGCAGCAGCCCGGGGCGGCGCAGATCGAATCCACGGAGCCGGTCGCGTTCCAGCAGCGCGTCCCAGTCGTCCGTGCCGTCGGTCAGGCGCACGACTTCCGGGACGACCTCGTCGTGCAGCAGGAGCCGCGGCTCGTCGAGCCAGTCGACGGACGCCCGCAGCACCGCCTCCCGGTCGAAGACGGACTGCCAGGCCGCCGCGCAGCGTTCGGTGTCCAGGGGCCCGTGCCAGCGCCAGAAGAGCTGTTCGACGTAGCGGCCGCTGTCCTGGTGGGCCAGCGCGTCGAGGAGCAGCCCGTGCTGCTGCGGCGAGACGGGCACGGACTCGTGTGCGCCGGTCTCCGCGGCGGCGCCGGCGGCGGCAACCGGAACGGGAGCGGCAGCGGCGGCCTGGTGTGCGGCGACCGTCACTTCGCTGATCGCGGGCGGTTCCCCGTCCGTGCCGGCCAGGGTGGTCAGCACCCAGCGCAGCTGGGCCAGGAGCGCGAGGATCGCGTGCTCGTCCACTCCGTCGGCCGGGCTGGGCACCCAGGTCAGGCCCATCCGCAGCCGGCCGCTGTGCACGATGCCGTACGCCTCGATGCCGTACACCCGCTCGCAGCGTGCCGAGTGCTCGCGCGGAATCGGGCGGCCGGACATGCGGAACCGTCCGGACGGGCTGAGCTGGTCGGCCTGCCCGTAGTAGTTGAAGCAGGCCAGCGCAGGCGGCATGTTCCGCAGGGTCTCGCGCAGCGCCGGGTCGGCCGCGTACTCGCGGCACGCGCCGAAGCCGACGCCTCCGTCCGGCACTTCCGCCAGCGCGGCGCCCGCCTGCGCGAGATAGCTTTCCGGGGACTGCGACCGGTCCGCGTCGACCACGACGGGGTGGATGGAGGTGAACCAGCCGACGGTCCTGAACAGGTCGTCGCCCCCGTGCCGGCCGTGCGTCTCCACGTCGAAGGTGACGCGGGAGGTGCCGCGCCACCGGGCGAGGGCGTGGGAGAAGGCGCCCGTCATCAGATCGTGTACGGACAGGCCCAGCCGACGCGGCAGCGGGCCGATCAGCCGCTGTGCGGCCTCCACGTCGAGGACGAACTCCCCGCGCCGGATGGCCTGTTCGTCCGGGGCCGGGGTGGTGAGCAGCAGCGCCGGCGCCTTGGCGCGCTCGGCGGCCACCGCACGCCAGCGGTCGGCCTCGCCGGCACGAGCGGCGAGCGCCGGGAGGTCCGCGACCCACTGCTCGTAGCGGCATGCCTCGTCCGGGAGGCGCGGCAGAGCGCCGTCCGCCAGCGCGGCCAGGGCGAGTTCCAGGTCCTCCAGCAGGATCCGCCACGAGACGCCGTCGACGACGAGGTGGTGCACGGCGATCAGCAGCAGGTCGCCGCCGCCGTCGCGGTCACGGGTGAGCAGCGCGCGCACATGGTTGCCGGCCAGCGGCGTCAAACTGCCCTCGACGGCTTCGAGTTGCTCGTCCAGCTCCTGCTCGCTGCCGAAGTCCCGCTCCCAGAGCACCTCGCCGGGCGGCCCGTCGGCGAACGGCGGCGAGGCGAGCATGCGCCCCGCGCCGCCGTCGCAGGCGGCACCGTCGGGCGCCTCGAAGCGCGCGGACAGCGCGGGGTGCGCGGCGACGACGGCCTGCAGGGCCAGCCGCAGCCAGGCCGGGTCGACGTGCCGGTTCAGCTCCAGCAGCACGGACTGGTTCCACTGGTGGAGATCCGTCCTGATGTGCCGGAAGAACCAGGACTGCACGGGCGCGAGCGGGCTGCTGTCGCCGGCCGTCCCGGCCGGTGCCGGGCGCTGCGCCTGTACGGTCTCCCGCGCGCCGGACCCGTGCGGGCCCGCGGCGGTGCTGTCCAGGTGTGCGGCGAGGTCGGCGAGCACCGGGTGCCGGTAGACGTCGCGCATGGCGAGGGTGAGGTCTTCGCGCCGCAGCCGCGAGACGAGCTGCATGGCGAGGATCGAGTCGCCGCCGGACTCGAAGAACTGCTCGTCGTCGCCGCTCGTGCCGAGCAGTTCGTGCCAGGCGGCGCGGAGCACCGGCAGGGCGCGCGAGATCTTCGGGGCCGCCGGGCGCCCGCTCTGGTGAGGTGCCTGGGGAGGTGTCTGCGGAGCTGCCGGCTCCGGGCTGCGGGGCGCGGCCGGTTCGGGCTCCGGTGCCGCGGCTGGTTCCGGCGCGGCCTCTCCCGACCGCAGCCGCGCGAGCGCCTGGTGGTCGGTCTTGCCGTTGGCCAGCAGCGGTATTCGGTCCACCGGGAGGACGTGCGCCGGCACCATGTACGAGGGCAGCACGCGGGCCAGTTCCCGCCGGAGCGCGGCCGGTTCGAGGGTGCCGGGCACCGGATGGGCGACGATCTGGAGGCTGCCGCCCGCGTGCCGGGAGACGCCGACGGCGGCGTCCTCGACGCCGTCCAGGGCCACCAGAGCCGCCCGCACCTCGCCCAGCTCCACGCGGTTGCCGTTGACCTTCACCTGGTCGTCGAGGCGCCCGAGGTGGGTGAGCGCGCCGTTCGGCAGCAGGCGCACCAAGTCGCCCGTGCGGTAGACCCGTTCGGGTCCGGCGCCCAGGTCGAGGACGCGGAAGCGGTCGGCGGTGCGCTGCTCGTCCTCGACGTAGCCGTCGGCGACGGTGCCGCCGCCGATCCACAGCTCTCCGGGCGCACCCGGCGGCAGCGGGCGCAGCTCGTCGTCCAGGACGTGGCAGCGGACGCCCGCGTACGGGCGCCCGATGGGGACTTCGGCCCGCCGCGTCCAGAACGAGCTGTCGCCGCGCTGCCAGGAGAAGATCGTGACGTAGGAGGTCTCGGTCGGTCCGTAGGCGTTGTGCAGCCGCGCCGGCTGCGCCGCCTCGACGGCCGCGCGCAGCTCGTTCGGCAGCCGCTCACCGGTGCTGACCACGTCGTGCAGGGTCCGGTTGGCGGCGAACGCCGGGGCGGCGAGCAGCAGCCGCAGCTGCGAGGGCACGGCGTGCAGCAGCGTGACGGCGTACCGGTCCAGGGTCTCTGCCAGCAGGTCGGGATCGTGCTCGGCGTCCGGCGGCGCGACGATCAGGCGGGCGCCGGAGAGCAGCGCGACGAGCATCTCGTGCGCGCTGACGTCGAAGGTGAACGGCGCCTTGAGGAGCACCGCGTCGTCGGGGCCCGTTCCATAGGCCCGGATGGCGGCGAGCACGTCCGTGGCGAGCGCACGGTGACTCAGCTGCACGCCCTTCGGCTGCCCCGTCGAGCCGGACGTGTACAGCAGGTGCAAGGCGCTGTCGAGGGTGACGTTCCCCGCAGGCGCCGCCGCGGGGTCGCCGGCGAGCTGCCCGACGGGAACGGCCGGCGGCCCCGGCAGCGGTTCCGCGGCAGTTGACGAGCCGTCCGGGGCGGCGTCGTCGACCACGATCACGGACATGCCGCTGTTGCCGATCATGTGCTGCTGCCTGGCCCGCGGGTGTGCCGGGTCGATCGGCACATAGGCGGCGCCGGCGCGCAGCACGGCCAGCATGACGGCCACCGCCCCGTCGCTGCGGGGCAGCATGATGCCGACCCGGTCGCCGGGGCGCACTCCGCGGCTCGCCAGCCCGGCCGCGAAGGCGTCGATACGGGCGCCGAGTTCGCGGTACGTCCAGCGGCGGTCGCCGAACTCGACGGCCGTGCGGTCTGGTTGCTCAGCGGTGCGGCGGCGCAGCAGGGTGTCGACGTCGCTCAACTCCAGCTGCGGGCCGGTGTCGTTGATGCGGTCGAGGGCGGCGCGGGCCGTGTCCCCGATCCCGTCGAGCTCCGCGACGGGACGCTCGGGTTCCCGCGCCATCTGCCCGGCGAGCGCCAGCACATGCTGCGTGAACGCCTCGGCCGTGCCGGCCTCGATCCGTGCGGCGTCGTACTTGAGAAGGCCGACACAGGTGACGAACGGGTCGTCGCGCTCGTGCAGTTCGAGCGTCAGCAGGCCGAGGCCGGGGGTGAACACGTCCTCGCGCAGCCGCATCCGCAGCCCGTCCGGCAGCGGCACGCCGTCCGGGGAGGCGGACGGGTCGGCCCAACTGTGCATCACGAACGTGCAGTTGAAGACCTGCGGGTTCTCGTGCCGGACGCCGGGCACCAGGCGCGCGATCCGCGGGAACGGCAGCCGCGAGCGGTCCACGCCGCGCACCAGCTCTCGCTGCACCCGGCTGACGAAGCCCGCCGCGCTCTCCTCGTCCTGGCCGGGTGCGCGGACCAGAAGGGTGCGGACGAAGTAGCCGACGGTGCGTTCGAAGCTCAGGTCGCTGCGGACGCCGAGCGGCACGCCCACCGTGGGCGCGGACTGCCGCGAGTAGGTGCCCAGCGCCTTCAGATAGGCCGCCAGCAGGACGGCCGCCCGGCTGACGCGGTGGCTGCGGGAGAAGCGTCCGATCGCCTCCGACAGCTCGGCGCCGATCTCCACGGGGACGGCCGCCTGCGGTGCGGGGGCGCCGGTCGGGTCGGCCCCGTCCGCGGGGCCGAAGTGCCGGGCGTCCTCGGCCTGTTGGGCACGATCGGCCTGCCCGGCCTGCTCGACGGTGGTGTCCAGCGGGAAGTCGACGGTGAGGTCGGCGCCGTCGAGGCGTTCCCGCCAGTAGTCCTCCAGCTCCCTGCGCTGCCCCTCGGGGAGGTCCGAGCAGGCGGCGGCGTACTCGGCGAAGTCGCCCGGCTGCTCGTCCGGGAGGCCGCCGTCCCGGTAGGCGGCGAGGAGGTCGGCCAGCAGGATGCCGGTGGACTCGCCGTCCACCACGACGTGGTGCACCACCAGCAGCAGCGTGTGGTGGTCCGCGGCGTGCTGCAGCAGCACCGCCCGCAGCACGCCGTCGTCCACCAGGTCCAGTTCGCGCCGTGCCTCCGCGCGCAGCGCGGCGTCGTCCGGCTCCGCGCCGTCGCGTCGCTCCAGGACGGGCGCGGCGTGCGGGCGCAGTTCGAGCTGCGGCAGCCCGGCGTCCCCGTCGACGACGCGCGCGCTGAGCATGGGGTGGCGCTCCACCACCCGGGCCAGCGCCTTCTCCAGCGCCCCCGCATCCAGCGGTCCGCGCAGGTCGAGAGCGAGCGGAACGTTGTACGGGGACGCCGCCGGGTCGGCCCGGTGCTGGAGCAGCAGGCCGAGCTGATCCTCCGTGAGCGGCACCCGACGGGGCCCGGCCGCGGGTGCGGGCACCGCCTCGGTCAGCACACCTGACGAGGAATGTTCGGTCATCGCATGTCTCCTGGGTGGGATACGGGCGGCGCGCAGCCCAGCCTCCGTGGCGGCACCCGCACAGCGCTGACGCGCCGCTGATACCGGCCGCGCGGACGCCCGCGGCACCCGCGTCGTACGGCGGCCCGGCAAGCCCTGCCAGTGGCGGCCGGAGCCACATGCATTCGGGTCAGGGCGTGCGGTCGGCGACGAACGCGGCGAGACGGGCGAGCCCGTCCCTGATCTCGTCCGGCTCCAGGACGCTGAAGGAGAGCCGCAGTTGGTTGAGGCCGCCCTCGCCGGCGTAGAAGTGGTGCATCGGCGTCCACAGCACACCGAACCGCGCCGCGGAGTCCTCCAGCGCCGCATCGTCGGCGGCGAAGCCGACGGTGAGGACGGCGAACAGGCCGCCGGCGGGGGTGTTCCAGCTGGCAGGCGCGTCGGGTCCGGGGAAGTTCTCGCGCAGCGCGCCGAGCAGCGCACCGAGGTTGCGCCGGTACGCCTCGGCCGCCGGCGCGCTGGCCCGCTCCATGCTGCAGCCGTGCTCCAGCAGCATGCCGCCGATGACCGCCTGCGAGACCGCAGAGGTGTTGAGCGTCAGCATGCTCTTCAGCATGGCGAGCCGGTCGGCGAGCAGGCCGCCCTCGGCGACGGGCTGGTCTGCGACGATGTAGCCGACGCGGGCGCCGGGATAGGCGGTCTTCGCGAAGGAGCCGATGTGCACCACCCGCCGGGCGGTGTCCAGCGACTTCAGCGCGGGCGGCCGGGGCCCTCCTCCGTGGAACATCGAGTAGGGGTTGTCCTCCAGCAGCAGCAGGTCCTCCTGCTCGGCCACCCGCAGCAGCTTCTCCCGGCTCGCCACGGGCAGCACCGCGCCCGTCGGATTGGCGAAGTCCGGAATCACGTAGCACGCCCGGGGGTTGAGCCCTTCCGCCCTGGCGGCGCGCACGGCGGCGGCGAGGTCCGCGGGGTCCATGCCGCCGGGTCCCTCCGGTACGGGGCGCACCTCCATCTCGACGAGGCGCGCGGCGCCGGTGAATCCCACGTACGTCGGGGACGGGGCGAAGACCACGTCCCGCGCGTCCCGGCGCAGTGCCCGCAGCACGAGGACCATGGCCTCCTGGCAGCCGGTCGTGACCACCACGGAGCCGGGCTCGGGTGTCAGGCCCTCGTCGACGGCCAGTTGCCGGCCCACCAGGTCGGCGATGGTGCCCTTGGTGCCGCCGTACTGGTAGAGCTCGCGCGAGACCTGCTCCTCGGTGAGGCCGCGTTCCCGGCGCAGATGGCCGATGAAGGTGTCCAGGTGGCGGTGGAGCGCGTCCGGTGCGAAGTGGCCCTCGTACGGCCGGCCCGCCGCGAACGAGACCGCGTCCGGGTAGCGCCCGTTGACGTCGTTGAGGAGCGTCATCGAGGTCAGGGCCGGGTCGGAGAGGGAGGCGTGCAGATCCGCGGTGCGCAGCAGGGCGCGGGTCGTGTCCTCGGACCGGGCCTCGGACGGTGTCTCGGACCAAGCCTCGGACGGTGTCTCGGACCGGGCCTCCGGCGGCGCGTCGAGGACTCCGCCGGTGGCCTCGGACCGCGGATTCATCAGGCCGCCCCGTCCATGGCGTCGGCGAGGCTCTTGGGGCGCATGTCCGTCCACAGCTCCTCGACCCGCGCCAGGGCGGTCTCCCTGTCGGTCTCCTGCACGGCCACTGTCCAGCCGGCGGGCACGTCGGCGAAGGACGGCCAGAGCGAGTACTGGTGCTCGTCGTTGACCAGCACGAGGAATCTGCCGTCGGGGTCCTCGAAGGGGTTGGTCATGATGCTCCTTTGACGGTGCGTCGGCTGGCTCGCCTCTCGTTTGCCAGCGTGCGGGCGGCCGCTGCTACCGGGCTGACGCGGAGCTGACGCCGGGCAGGGAAGAGCAGCGGTCCGGCGCTCAGGTCGGCTGCGCCTCCCATTCGAGCGACGCCACGGCGTCCAGGATCCGCCCTACGCCCGGCAGGTAGTGCTCTTCCAGCAGCGGCGCCGGATAGGGCACGTCGAAGCCCGTGACGCGGCGGACGGGGGCCTCCAGGTGGTAGAAGCAGCGCTCCGTGATCCGCGCGGCGATCTCCGCTCCCGGGCCTGCGAAGCCGTGCGCCTCGTGCACGACGACCGCGCGTCCGGTGCGCCGCACGCTGTCGCACACCGTCTCCTCGTCCAGCGGCATCAGCGTGCGCAGGTCGACGACCTCCAGGTCCCAGCCGTGTTCGGCCGCGGCGCCGGCTGCTTGCAGCGCGGTGCCGGCGGCGGGCCCGTAGGCGACCAGCGTCGCGTCGGTGCCGCGGCGGCGCACCGCGGCGCGACCGAACTCTTCCGTGTCGGCGGGCAGTTCGGCGTCCTGCTTGTGCCAGTACAGCCGCTTGGGCTCCAGGAAGACCACGGGGTCGGGCGAGAACACCGACCGGTACAGCAGCGAGTAGGCGTCCCGCACGGTCGACGGGGTGACGACGGTCAGCCCGGGAGTGGCCATGTAGTAGATCTCGGAGGAGTCGCTGTGGTGCTCGACGCCGCCGATGCCGCCGCCGTACGGGATGCGCACGGTGAGCGGCAGCGTCAGCGCCCCGCGGGTGCGGTTGCGCAACTTCGCTACGTGGCTGACGAGTTGCTCGAACGCGGGGTAGGCGAACGCGTCGAACTGCATCTCCACGACGGGCCGGTAGCCGTACATCGCCATGCCGATCGCGGTGCCGAGGATCGCCGACTCGGCGAGCGGGGTGTCGAAGCAGCGGTCCTCGCCGAACTCCTCCGCCAGCCCGTCGGTGACGCGGAAGACGCCGCCGAGCGCGCCGACGTCCTCGCCGAAGAGCACCGTCCTGGGATCGGCACGCAGGCAGTCGCGCAGCGCGGCGTTCAGCGCACCCACCATCGTGATGCCGGCCGCGCCGCTCACAACTGCCCCTCGGTGGCGGCGAGTTCGCTTTCCAGAAGGGCCGCCTGCTCCCGCAGATGCGCTGGGGTGCGGCTGTAGACGTGCTGGAAGATCTCCCGCGGATCGCGCACCGGACGTGCAGAGATCCGCTCGCGCAGCGCGGCGGTGAACCGCTCGGCGTGCTCGGCGGCCTCCTCGACGTCCGCGCCCGAAAGGGTGCCGTCGTCGAGGAGGCGGCGCCGGAACCGGTCGACGGGGTCGCGTTCCGCCCAGTCCCCGACCTCCTCCGGCGTCCGGTAGCGGGTGTCGTCGTCAGCGTTCGTGTGCGGGTCGAGGCGGTAGGTGAGCGCCTCGACGAGGGTCGGCCCGTGGCCGGCCCGCGCCCGCTCGGCGGCCCGCCGCACCGCTCCGTACACCGCGAGCACGTCGTTGCCGTCGACGCGGACGCCGGCGGCGCCGTAGCCGGCGGCCTTGTCGGCGAGCGCGCCGGCTGCTGTCTGCTTGGCGAGCGGCACGCTGATCGCGTACTGGTTGTTCTGCACGAAGAAGACGGCGGGGGCGCGGCGCACGGCCGCGTAGTTGAGGGCCTCGTGGAAGTCGCCCTCGCTGGTGGCACCGTCGCCGAGGTAGACCAGGGCGACGACGGGATCACCGTGCATCCGGGCCGCGTCGGCGAGCCCGACGGCGTGCGGGCACTGGGTCGCCAGCGGCGTGCACTGGGGTGCGGCGCGCACGGCCGCCGGGTCGTAGCCGCAGTGCTGGTCGCCGCGGAACAGGGCGAGTACCTCGACGGGGTCGACGCCGCGGGTGACGAGCGCGGCGCTGTCCCGGTACGTCGGGAAGATCCAGTCCTCCGCCCGCACGGCGAGCGCCGAGCCGACCTGGCTGGCCTCCTGGCCGCGCGAGGAGGGGTAGACGGCGAGCCGGCCCTGCCGGCTGAAGGTGGTGGCCTGCTCGTTGAACGCGCGGGCCGCCACCAGCGCCCGGTACATCAGCAACTGCTCCCCGGCGGACGGCAGCTGGTCGGTGCCGGGCGGGGCGCCGGGTGCGCTCTCGTAGGTGTCCGCGCGGCCGGCGGGTCGGTCGAGATCCAGCACGGTCATGACCGTCCGCCCTCCCGGCGCCGCTCGTTCCGGCTGACCCAGGTGCGCTCCAGGTTGCCGATCAGGTCGCTGCTGTGCAGCCGGTACGCCTGCTCCAGCGCGTACTTGGCGAGATAGCGCCGGAAGACGTCCCACGGCTCGTCGCCGAGGTTGAGCATCCTGCGGTTGGCGGCGACTGCCGGGTTGTCCAGCTGCCGGGCCGCCCGCGCGACGGCCTCGTCCACCGCGTCCGCGGGCACGGTCTCGTCGCAGAACGCCGCCGCCTCCGGGGAGTCGGCCCGCATCACGTGCCCGCCCAGCACGAACCGCCGGGCCGCCCGCGCACCCATGAGCCTGGTCAGCCGCAGGTTGGCCAGCCCCGGCACCAGGCCCTCCTCCATCGCCGGCAGGCTGAACCAGGCGTCGTCGGCGGCGACCACACGGTCCATCGTCGGCAGTATCTGCATTCCGCCGCCGACCGCGAAGGTGTCGACGGCGCCCAGCCACGGCTTGTCCGCGTCGGGCCACCAGTCGCCCTGCGCCGCGCCGTCGGCCTCGGGCTCCAGGTTCAGGCCGCGCACGAACTTGGCGATGTACCCGGCCTCGCGGCGCAGCAGGAAGCCCAGGAAGGAGATGCCGCCGTGGTAGAGGCGGGTCAGGTTGATGCCGGCGCTGAACACCCGGCGGCCCCGGTAGGCGGGGTGCGTCATGACGCCGCCGCGCAGCACGCCGACGTGGCTGTGCGCGTCGAGCAGCACCAGGTCGGTGCCGGTCTCCAGCGCCTCGACAGCCTCGTCGTCCTCGGCGTTGAGGTAGTCGTCGTTGCGCAGCTCCAGCTGCGCGACGCCGTCCTCGCGGGTGACGGTCGCCAGCGTCAGGTCCGCCCGTCCCGTGCTGCGGAAGGCGGGCAGCTCCTCCAGCGCCCTCGGGCAGGGCCGCAGCATCGAACGCAGCAGGTGGCCGCCGGCCGCCGGATCGTCCAGCACGAAGTGGAACAGCAGCCCCAGGTCCACCTCCCAGCCTTCCTTGTGCCGCTGCTCCTGCCCGGCGTCGAGGGCGAGCAGCCGCGGGGCGGGCGCCAGTCCCGGGTAGCGGTCGGCGGCCAGCCGGGCGACCTCGGCGAGGCGGGGCCGCCGGGTGAAGCCGTCGGTCAGCTCGGCGTAGAGCCGGCCCGCGTGGTGGGTGAGGAAGCGGCGCCGCAGCGAGCGCGCCTCCCCGTGCAGGGCGTCGGCGGCGCGGTGCTCCGCCGAGGTGCGCCCAGTGGGCGGCGGCAGCGCCTCCACGGCCTCGTCGAGTTCCCGCAGCCGCGGGCCCACCAGCAGCAGATCGGCGTCGAACTCCCCTGTCAGCTGCGGGAGTTCGGCCGGGTGTGCGGTGACCGCGGGGGCGCTTGAGTGGGCGGTCGCGGGTGTGGAGTCGAGGGTCTGGAATGACGGCACGACGGTGGCTCCGATCGCGGACGAGCCGGTCGGTGTCGGCTGGAGTGCCGGCCGGCGTTGGCTGGTGTGCGTGGGTGCGGTGGTTTCGCCGTTCATCGGGACGTTCCCCGGGGCCCTCATCGCGCCGCAGACCGGCTGCCGGCTCGCGCCGCCAGTACGCGGCCCACCTCGGCGAGCGCCTCCGGCCGCGCCATGCCCGCGTGGTCCGTCTCCAACAGGCGCTCCTCGAGGCGGCCCGCGACGTACGGGCGCCACAGGTCCGGTGTCAGAGCGGGGTCCCGGTCGACGGCGGCGCCGAAGAACAACACGTCGCCGTCGAACCGGGGCGGCGTGAAGTCCCGCAGCAGGCGCGTGTTGTTGAGGAAGACGGCGACCATGCGGCTCACGCCGTCCTCGTCCAGGCCCGCCAGCGCGGTGCCCGACGTCCGCAGCCGCTCCAGCACCTGCTCCCGCCGCAGCGGCCCGGGCCCCAGCTCGGCGGGGTCGACGCGGGCGGCGCTCAGCAGGATCGCCAGCACCTCCGGCTCCCCCACCTGCCCGTAGTCCTCGTCGTAGGTGTCGGGGTAGGCGTCGAGCATGGTCAGCAGGGAGACTTCGGCGCCCTCGGCCTGGAGCCGTGCCGCCACCGAGTGCGCCACGAGCCCGCCGAAGGACCAGCCGAGCAGCTGATACGGGCCCTGCGGGACGGCCTTGCGGATCTGGTCCGCGTAGTCCCGCACCATCTCCTCCGGATCGGCGGGCAGCGGCTCCTCGGTGTCGAGCCCGCGCGCCTGGAGGACGTGGACGGGCTGGCCGGGGTGCAGATGGCGCAGCAGCCCCGAGTAGATCCAGCCGAGGCCGCCGGCGGGGTGGACGCAGAAGGTCGGCGGCAGCTCGCCGCGACCGCGCAGCGTCAACAGCACGCCGAGCGGGTTGCCTTCGGCCGCTTCCCCGCCGGTGCCGTCACCGGACAGGCGGGAGGCGAGGGCCGCCACTGTGGGTGCCTCGAAGAGCGCACGCACCGGCAGGTCGGCGCCCAGCACCGACCTGACGCGGGCCACCAGCCGGGTCGCCAGCATCGAGTGGCCGCCCAGGTCGAAGAACCCGTCGTCGATTCCGACGCGTTCGACGCCCAGCACCTCCGCGAAGAGCGCGCACAGCAGCTCCTCGCGAGGAGTCCGGGGTGCGCGCCGCGCCTCCGCCTCGGCCCATGCGGGCTCCGGCAGGGCCGCGCGGTCCAGCTTGCCGTTGGGCGTGAGCGGCAGCGTCTCCAGGCCGACGAAGGCCGACGGCACCATGTACTCGGGCAGTTGCTGCTCCAGGCTCTCGCGCAGCGACGCGGCGTCGAGTTCGCCACCGCCGTCGGGCACGACGTAGGCCACCAGGGCCGTGCCGCCGTCCCGCGAGGTGCGGGCCACCACGGCCGCCCTGGTCACCGAGGGCTCGGCGGCGAGCGCGGACTCCACCTCGCCGGGCTCGATGCGGAAGCCGCGGATCTTCACCTGGTCGTCGTTGCGGCCGAGGAAGTCGAGGCGTCCGTCGTGCGTCCAGCGGGCGACGTCGCCGGTCCGGTACATCCGCCCGCCCGGCTCGCCGAAAAGCGCGGCGAACGGGTCGGCGGTGAAGCGCTCGGCCGTCATCCCCGGCCGGCCGCGGTAGCCGCGTGCCAACCCGGCGCCCGCGATGTGCAGTTCGCCGGGCACGCCGGGCGGCACGGGCTGGAGCCGCTCGTCCAGCACATACGCCCTCGTGTGGTCCAGCGGGCGCCCGATGGGCACGCTCGCCGGCACCTCCTCCGGGCTGCTGAACCTGTCCCAGGTGCAGCCCAGCGTCGTCTCGGTCGGGCCGTAGAGCACCTTCACGACGGTGCCGGGGCAGTGCCGCAAGACGCTGCGCACGGCGGTCGCGGAGACCACGTCGCCGCCGGTCCACACCTGGGGCACGCCGGTGAACACGTCGGGCGCCTCGTCCGCGATCACCCCGAACAGGCCGGCCGTCAGCAGCAGCGACGTGACGCTCTCGCCGGTCACGACCCGCCGCAGCGTTCCGGCGTCCAGGTCGCCCGGCGGTGCCAGCACGATCCGGCCGCCCGTCAGCAGCGGGCTCCACAGCTCGTAGGTGGAGATGTCGAACGCGTACGGGGAGTGCATCAGCACCCGGGCCTCGGGGCCGGGCTCCCAGCAGCGATCGACGGCGAGTTCGACGGCGTCGCGGTGGGTGATGCCGATGCCCTTCGGGGCTCCGGTCGAGCCGGAGGTGAACATCACGTAGGCGAGCTGATCGGGATGGATCGTCACCTCGGGGGCGTGCGCCGCGGAGGCGTCCTCGGTGCTCGCGTCCTGGGGGCCGGCGGCCACGGTCAGCACCGGCACCCCGGGCTCGGGGAGCCGCCCGCGGGAGGCCTCGTCGGTGAGCAGGAGCCGCGCCCCGCTCTCCGCGACGGTGCCGCGCATGCGCTCCGGCGGGTGACTGCTGTGCAGCGGCACGTAGACGCCGCCCGCCTTGAGCACGGCGAGGGTGGCGACCACCAGCTCGGCGGAGCGGTCCAGCAGCACGGCGACGGGGGTCTCCACCCGCACGCCCTCCTCGATCAGCCGGTGCGCGAGCCGGTTGGCGCGGGCGTCCAACTCCCGGTAGCTCAGCTGCTGTTCGCCGCCGCTGACGGCGACCGCGGCGGGCCGGCGGGCGGTCTGCTCGGCGAACAGCGCGGTGAGCGAGCCGTCGGGACGCGCCACGTCGCCGGTGGCGTTCCATTCGGCCACGACCCGGGCCTGCTCGGCCTCGTCCAGGACGGGCAGCAGCGCGATGGGCCGGTCCGGGTCCTCGGCGGCGTGCGTGAGGAGCCGCAGCAGCCGGTCGGCGAGTGCGTCGGCCGTGCGCCGTTCGAAGAGGTCGGTGCGGTACTCCAGCATCATCGAGACGCCGTCGGGCTCGCCGCCGCCGGTGTGCCGCTCGACCATGTTGAAGGTCAGGTCGAACTTGGCCGCGCCGAGGTCCAGCGCCTGGGGCCGCGCCGTGACGCCGGGCAGCCCGAGCTCCGCCTCGGGGGTGTTCTGCAGGGCCAGCAGCACCTGGAACAGGGGGTGCCGGGAGAGCGAGCGCTCCGGGCTGAGGTCCTCGACGAGCTTCTCGAACGGCAGGTCCTGGTGCGCGTACGCGTTGAGCGCCGACTCCCGTGCCCTGCCCAGCAGTTCGCGGAAGGTCGGGTCGCCGGAGACGTCGGTGCGCAGCACCAGGGTGTTGATGAAGAGGCCGACGAGTTCGTCGAGTGCGTCGTCGGTGCGTCCGGCGACCGGGGTGCCGACGGGTATGTCGCTGCCGGCGCCGGCGCGCTTGAGCAGCGCCGCCAGCCCGGCCTGGAGGACCATGAACAGGCTGGCGCCGTTGTCGCGGGCCAACGACAGCAGGGCGCGGTGCAGTTCGGCGGGCAGGGTGCGCAGCACGCTGTCGCCACGGGTGCCGGCCACGGCGGGGCGCGGACTGTCGAGGGGAAGCGCCAGCTCCTCGGGGATGCCGGCCAGGGCCTGCCGCCAGTACTGGAGCTGGGCGTGCGCGAGGCTGCCCGGCTGCTCCTGCTCGGCGAGCAGCTCCCGTTGCCACAGGGCGTAGTCGGCGTACTGCACCGGCAGCGCCTCCCACGCACACGCCTCGCCGCTCAGGCGGGCGGTGTAGGCGGTGGTCAGGTCGCGGCCCAGGGCGGCGAGCGACCAGCCGTCGGCCGCGATGTGGTGCAGCAGCAGGAGCAGTACGTGCTCGTCCGGGGCCGTTGCGAAGAGCGTGGTGCGCAGCGGCGTTTCGCCGGGCAGGTCGAAGCCGCGGCGTGCGGCCTCGGCGAGTTCGCCGGGCAGCCGCTCCTCGGTCGTCGTGCGCAACTCCAGCTCGGGCGCGGCCTGTTCGGGCGCCAGGACCTGCTGGTAGGGCACCCCGTCGTGCGCCGGGAAGACCGTCCGCAGGCTCTCGTGCCGCGCGGTCACATCGCCCAGCGCCGCCGACAGCGCCGCCACGTCGAGATCGCCGGTCAGCCGCAGCGCGACGGGCAGATTGTACCCGTGGTCCGGTCCGTTCAGCCTGTTGAGGAACCAGAGGCGGCTCTGCGCGAACGACAGCGGCACCCGCTCGGGACGCTCCTGCCGGCCCAGCGCCGGACGCGCACCCCGCGCACCCCCCAGCAAACCCGCCAAGCCCGCGACCGTCGGCTGCTCGAACAGCTCACGCACCGACAACTCCACACCCACCACCGACCGCACACGACTGATCAACCGCGTCGCCAGCAGCGAATGCCCACCCAGATCGAAGAAGCCCTCATCGATCCCCACACGCTCGACACCCAGAACCTCAGCGAACAGCCCGCACAGCAACTCCTCAACAGGCGACCGCGCACCCCGCCACGACACGACGCCACCAGGGACCGGCAACGCCGCACGATCCAGCTTCCCGTTCGCCGTCAACGGCAGCGAATCCACCACCACGAACGCCGAAGGCACCATGAACCCCGGCAACCACCGCGAGGCCCCCTCCCGCAACACCCCCACATCCAGCACGGAATCGGCGGTACCCACGACGTACGCCACCAACCGCCGGTCCCCCGGCCGGTCCTCGACGACCACCACCGCCACACGGGCCACCCCGGGCAGCCAACCCACCACCCGCTCGACCTCACCCGGCTCGACACGGAAACCCCGCACCTTCACCTGATCATCGGCACGCCCCACAAACTCCAGCCCACCGTCCGCCAGCCACCGCGCCACATCCCCCGTCCGGTACATCCGCCCACCCGACTCACCGAACAGCCCGGCAAACACATCCGCCACAAACCGCCCCGCAGACAACCCCGCACGCCCCGCATAGCCACGGGCGAGCTGGGTCCCCGCGATGTAGAGCTCGCCGGCGACGCCCTCGGGCACCGGGCGCAGGCAGCCGTCCAGCACGTACGCCCTGGTGCCGTCGACCGGCTCCCCGATCGGCGCCGAGGCGGGCCACTCGGCGGGGTCGGCGGGCAGCACGCCGCCGGTCACCACATGGGTCTCGGCCGGTCCGTAGTGGTTGTGCAGCCGCCGGTCGCGGCCGGGGGCGCACAGCTCCCGCAGGGACGCGCCCGGGTTCAGCGCCTCGCCGGCCTGCACGAGGTGGCGCAGATCCGGCAGGGTGCGGCCCGCCTCGACGGCCGCCTCGGCCAGCGACTCCAGGACGAGGCTGGGGGCGTGGAGCTCGTTGACGCGCTGCTCCTCCAGCCAGGCGGCCAGGCCGTCGGCGCTGCGCCGCACGTCCTCGTCGGGCACGGCGAGCGTCCGGCCGTAGAGGAACGCCGAGAGGATCTCCTGCGCCGCCACGTCGAAGCTCAGCGAGGCGAACTGCGCGACCCTCGTGCCCGCTCCGCCGGGTATCTCCCGCTGGTGCCAGGCCAGCAACCGCGTCAGCACGCCGCCCGTCATCACGACGGCCTTGGGCCTGCCGGTGGAACCGGAGGTGAAGACGGTGTACGCGGGGTGCTCGGGGGTGAGCGCGGCGAGCCGGTCGCTGTCGGTCAGGTCGGCGTCGGCGTACGGCGACAGGTCCTCCGCCAGCAGCGCCTCGTCCACGGTGCACACGGGACGGACGTCGTCCAGCATGAAGGCGATGCGCTCGGCCGGGTAGGCGGGGTCGACGGGCAGGTAGGCGGCGCCCGACTTGAGCACCGCGATCAGGGCCGCGTAGAGGTCGAGGGAGCGCGGCAGGCGCAGCGCCACCGTCCGCTCGGGGCCGGCGCCGCGCGCGACGAGCAGGCGCGCCAACTGGTTCGCGCGCGCGTTGAGTTGGGCGTAGGTCAGCTGCCGGCCCGCGTGCTCCAGGGCGACGCCGTCCGGGGTGCGCGCCACCTGCGCCTCGAACAGCGCGGGCAGCGTGGACGGGCCGGAGGACGAGGCCCCGTCAGCGGATGCGCCGCCCGCCGCGGCGTTCCTCTCCAGCAGGACCCGGTCGCGTTCCTCCGGGCCGAGGAGGCCGATGCGGCCGACGAGCCGCTCGGGGTCCTCGGCGAAGAGGGCCAGCAGGCGTTCGAGCCGCCCGAGCAGCGCCAGTGCGGCCTCGTGCCCGAGCACTCCGGTGCGGTGGTCGAGCCGGAAGCGGAACTCCTGCCCGGGGATCACGAGCAGGCTCAGCGGGTAGTGCGTGGCGTCCCCGACCTCCAGGTTCGCCAGGCGCATGCCGCGCGCCTCGGCGCTGAGCACCGCAGGGTCGAGCGGATAGTTCTCGAACACCACGACGGTGTCGAAGAGTTCGCTGTGTCCGGAGGCGCTCTGCACCTCGTGCAGCGGCATGTGGCGGTACTCGATCAGGGCGGACTGCTCCCGCTGCGCCCGGTCCAGGAGCGCGGCCAGCGGCTCGGCGGGGTCGGTGCGCACCCGTACCGGCAGGGTGTTGATGAACATGCCGATCGTGGAGTCGATGCCGGGGATCTCCGGCGGCCGGTTCGCCACGGTCGCGCCGAACACCACGTCGTCACGGCCGGTGAGCTGGCCGAGCAGCAGCGCCCAGGCGCCCTGCACGACGGTGTTCAGGGTGAGGTTCCGCTCGCGTGCGCGGGCGGTGACGGCCGCAGAGGTGCGCTCGTCCAGCGTGTGCCACAACTGCTCGGGCAGGGTGCCGGGTCGGGCCGATCCGCGTTCCGCGGGCGAGACGAGGGTGGGCTCCTCCAGTCCGGCGAGGTGGCCGCTCCAGGCGGCCCGTGCGGCGTCGCGGTCGCAGCCGGCGAGCCAGGCGAGGTAGCTGCGGTAGGGGGGTGCGGCGGGCAGGCCGGCGTCGTCGCCTCCCCGCTCGTACAGCGCGAACAGCTCGCTGATCAGCAGCGGCATCGACCAGCCGTCGAGCAGCAGATGGTGGGTCGTCAGGACGAGCCGGTGGTGTTCGTGCCCGAGCGCGACGAGGCTCATCCGCAGCAGCGGCGGGCGGCCCGTGTCGAACCGCCGGGCGCGGTCCTCGGCCAGGAACGCCTCCAGCCGCCGCGCCCGTTCGGCCTCTCCGCATCCGCTGAGGTCCAGCTCCGCGTACGGCGGCTGCACCTCTTCCGGGATGAACTGCACGGGGTGTTCCAGGTCGTCCTGCCAGAAGCCGGCGCGCAGGTTGGGGTGGCGGCGCAGCAGGGCACCGGCGGAGGCGCGCAGGCCGGCCGCGTCGACGGGGCCGCGCAGCTCCAGGTTCAGCTGCACGTTGTACGGGTCCGTGCCGTCCTCGTCGAAGCGCACCTGGAAGAGCAGCCCCTCCTGGAGGGGGGCGAGTGGCAGTACGTCGGTCAGGCCGTTCCGTGTCATCGGGACACCTTCCACATGGCTTCGAGTCGGTCGATCTGGTCCTGGTTCATCGCCACGAGGGACAGGTCGGAGGGCGTACGGCCGCCGGCGCCCGGGCGTTCGGCGTACCCGACGAGGCCGCGCAGGACGCCGAACCAGGCCTGCGCCAGGGCGCTTACGGCCTCCTCGTCGAGCAGCCGGGCCGCCCTGCTGAAGGTGACGGTGAGGCGGGGGCCGTCCGGTCCGTCGAGGGTGTGGGCGTCGACGTCGAGTGCGTGCACCGGCGGCAGGCCGCTGTCCCCGGCGAGTCCTTCGAGGTCGGGTGCGGCGGTCCACCGGCCGCCCGCGGCCTCCTGGAACCGGCCCAGATAGTTGAAGCCCAGGGCGGGCGCGGGCAGTTGAGCGAGCTGCGGGCCCGTCTCCTCGTTGAGGTGGCGCAGCAGCCCGTAGCCGAGGCCGCCGTCCGGCACGGCACGCAGCTGCTCCTTGACCTGCTTGACGGCCTGCCCGGCTGCGGGACCGCCGGCCAGCGCGTCCGCCCTGTCCACGGTGCCCGGGTCGAGCCGCACCGGGTACATGCTGGTGAACCAGCCGACGCTGCGGCTGAGGTCGTGGCCGTCGCCGCTCTCCCTGCCGTGGCCCTCCAGATCCAGGAGGACCGCCGGGGAGTGGCCGAGCCCCCGGTCGCGCCGCCAGTCGGCGACAGCCAGCACGAACGCGGTCAGCAGCACCTCGTCGACCTTGGCGTGGAACAGCGCGGGCACGGTGGTGAGTACGGCCTCGGTGGTCTGCGTGTCGAGCGCCGTCGTCAGCCGGGCGACCGTGCCGGCGGTGTCCGTCCGCGGGTCGAGGGGGCGGCTGGTGACGGGGGCGGCAGGCGGTGTCAACATTCCGGTCCACAGCGGGAGTTCGGCCACGCGTTCCGGGCGGGCGGACTCGGCGAGCAGGTGCCGCGCCCACGCGCGGAAGGGCGTCGTCGGCGGCGGCAGCTGCGGGCGTCCGACCGCCGCGGCCTCCCAGGCGGCGGCCAGGTCCGGCAGCAGGATCCGCCACGAGACTGCGTCCACGGCGAGGTGGTGCACCGTCAGCAGCAGCCGTCCCGCCTCCTCGGCTCCGGCGTCGCACCAGACGGCCTGCGCCAGCACGCCGGACCAGGGGTCAAGACGCTCGCGCGCGGCGGCGGCCTCCGCGACGACGAGGGAGCGCAGCTGCTCGGCGTCGAGGCCGGCGGCGTCGACGCGGCGCACCCAGCCGGCGGGCTCGACGCTGCCGGGAGCAGCCACGTGCATCCGCCACCGGCCGCCGTCGTCGGTGAACGTCGCCCGCAGCACGTCGTGCTGGTCGGCCAGCGCCGCCAGCGCGGTGGCCAGCCGCTCGGTGCCCAGCTCCGCCGGAACCTCCACGAGCATGGTCTGGCTGAAGCCGTCGACGTCGCCGCCCCGTTCGCGCAGCCACCGCATCATCGGGGTGACGGGCACCTCCCCGGACCCCTCCTCGCCGGACGCCTCGGCGGGGCGCGCGGGCTGGTCGACGGGGACGGCGGAGGCGACCGCGGCGAGGGCCGCGACGGTCTTGTGCTCGAAGATCTGGGCGGCCGACACCGCGAGCCCGGCCTGCCGCGCCTTGCCGACCAACTGGATCGCCATGATGCTGTCGCCGCCGAGGTCGAAGAAGCTGTCGTCGATGCCTGTCTCCTCGCGGCCCAGCACGCCGGCGAAGAGGGACCCCAGCAGCCGTTCGGACTCCGTGCGCGGCGCCCGTTGCCCGCCGGTGGATGCGAAGACGGGCGCCGGCAGGGCCCGGCGGTCGAGCTTGCCGTTCGGGGTGAGCGGCAGCCGCTCCAGCGGCACGACGGCCGCGGGCACCATGTAGTCGGGCAGGGCGCCGACGACGTGGCGGCGCAGCTCGTCCGGGTCGGCGGTGCCGCCCGCGGCGGGCACCACGTAGCCGACGATGCGCCGCTCGCCGGGCCGGTCCTCGCGGGCCACGACGGCGCTCTGCGCGACGGCGGGATGGCCCGTCAGCGCCGACTCGATCTCGCCGAGTTCGACGCGGAAGCCGCGCACCTGCACCTGGTGGTCGGCACGCCCGAGGAACTCCAGGATTCCGTCGGTGCGCCGCCGCACGAGGTCGCCCGTCCGGTACAGCCGCCCGCCGGGCTCGCCGGCGAACGGGTCAGCGACGAAGCGTTCCGCGGTCGCCGCCGGACGGCCGAGGTAGCCGCGGGCCAGCCGGCCGCCGCCGATGTAGAGCTCGCCCACGACTCCGGGCGGCACGGGCCGCAGCGCGTCGTCGAGCACGTGGCACGTGGTGTTGTCCAGCGGGCTGCCGATGGGCACCGTCGGCAGCGGCGTCCACGGGGCGCGCATGAAGTGGTGGGTGGTGAAGGTCGTGGCCTCCGTCGGCCCGTAGCCGTCGACCACCATCGTGTCGGGCGATGCGGACAGGACGCGGTCGACGGCGGCCGGCGAGACCACGTCGCCTCCGGTCCACACCTCGCCGACGTCGCGGAAGCAGCGGGGGTCCTCCTCGGCCAGCAGGTTGAACAGGCCCGAGGTGAGCCAGAGTCCCGTGATCCTCTCCTGCTCGATGGAGTTGCGCAGGGCCGCGGTGTCCAGATCGCCGGGCGGCGCGACGACGACCGTGCCGCCCGACAGCAGCGGGACCCACAGCTCGTACTGCGAGGTGTCGAAGGAGTACGGGGAGTGCAGCAGCACCCGCCGGTGGTTGCCGGTCTCCCAGCAACGGTCGTAGGCAAGGGTGATCATGTCGCGGTGCGTGATGGCGACGCCCTTGGGCGTGCCGGTGGAGCCGGAGGTGTACATCACGTACGCGAGCTGAGCTGGGTGGTTGGCTACGCCCGTACGCCCCTCGCCCCGCGCTCCCCCGCCGGACGGGAGGGCGTCGACGACGACCACCTCGGCGTCGCCAGCCCACTCCGCGCAGCGGTACTCGGCGTCGACGGCGCTGTCGGTGAGCAGCACCCGCGCGCCCACGTCCTCCACGATGAGGCGCATCCGGGAGGCCGGATAGCGGGTGTTGAGCGGGACGTAGTAGCCGCCGGCCTTGAGCACGGCCAGCAGCGAGATGACGAGGTCGGACGAGCGCTCCTGCAGCACCGCCACCGGGGACTCGCGGCGGATGCCCAGCTCGGCGAGCAGGGACGCCAACTCGTCTGTCCGGGCGTCCAGTTGGGCGTAGCTGAGCTCGGTGCCCCCGGCGACGACGGCCACCGCGCCGGGCGTGCGCCTGGCCTGGTCCCGGAACCGTTCGGCCATGTCGGCGTGCGGCAGCGGATTGGCGGTGTCGTTCCACGCGGCCAGCCGCCGGCGCTCGTCGTCGGTGATCAGCTCGAACCGGCCGATGGGCAGTTCGGGACGCTCGGTCACGGCGCGCAGCAGCGCCACCAGGCGCTGGACGAGGCCGTGCGCCGTGTCGCCGGTGAACAGGTCGCGGTCGTACTCCAGGTCGCCGTCGATCCCGTTGAGGACGCCGGAGTCGCGGTGGTCAACGAGGTTGAACGTCAGGTCGAACTTGGCGACGCCCAACTCAACCTTCTCGAAGCGCACCTGGAGCCCCTCCAGGTGCGGGCGGGCCTCGAAGTCCTGGTAGGAGAGCACGACTTGGAACAGCGGGTGGCTGCCGGCGATGCGTGCGGGGCGCAGCCGCTCGACGACGCGGTCGAAAGGGACGTCCTGGTTGGCGTAGGCGGCCAGCGCGGAGCGGCGCACGCGCTCCAGCAGCTCCGGGAAGGACGGGTCGCCGCCGGTGTCGGCGCGCAGCACGACGGGATTGACGAAGAAGCCCACCAGGTCGTCCATGGCCGGGTCGGAACGGCCCGCGGCGGGGCAGCCGATGGGGACGTCGTCGCCGGCGCCGAGCCGCGTCAGCAGGGCCGCCAGCGCCGCCTGGAGCACCATGTACACGGTGGCGCCGTTGGCGCGGGCCAAGTCGTCGAGCCGCCCGTGCAGCTCCTCGTCGATGCGCAGCGGCACGGAGCCGGCGCGGTGCCGGGCCGTGGGCGGGCGCACATGGTCGAAGGGCAGCTTGGTCTGCTCGGGGACGCCGGACAACGCCCCGGCCCAGTAGTCGAGTTGGCGGCCGGCGACGCTGTGCGGATCGCTCTCGTCGCCGAGCACGGCCCGCTGCCACTTCGCCGCGTCGCCGTACTGCACGGACAGCGGCTCGAACCGCGGCGCCTCGCCGCGCAAGCGCGCCGCGTAGGCGGTGGACAGATCGCCGAGCAGGGGGCGCAGCGACCAGCCGTCGCCGGCGATGTGGTGCAGCAGGAGCAGCAGCACACGGTCACCGCTGTCCAGCGTGAACAGCCGTGCCCGCAGCGGTATTTCGTCGCTCAGCTCGAACGGCTCGCGGGCCGCGCCGGTCAGCGCCGCGGGCAGCTCCTCCTCGGTCGAGCGCACCTCCGTCAGCTGCGGTGCGGCCTCCTCGGGATCGAGGACGCGGGGCCGCACGCCGTCGGCCGCCCGCTCGTAGACCGTGCGCAGCACCTCGTGCCGGGCGGCCACGTCGCGCACGGCGGCGCCCAGCGCAGCGCTGTCGACGGGGCCGGTCAGCCGCAGGCCGACGGGCAGGTTGTAGGTGGGGGCCGGTCCCTCGATCTCGCGCAGCACCCACATGCGCTGCTGGGCAGGCGACATGACGGGCTCTTCCGGGACGTCGGACGCGCCCGGGGGCTCCCGCCGCAGCGGCGGACGTGCCTCGCCACGCCGCGTGACGTCGGCCAGCGCGGCGGGAGTGGGGTGCTCGAAGAGGTCCTGGAAGGTGAGCTCGGCGCCGAACTCGACGCGCGCGGCCGAGACCAGCCGGTTGGCCAGCAGCGAGTGGCCACCGAGGGTGAAGAAGTCGTCGCCGGGGCCCACTTCGGGCACGCCGAGCACGCGGGCGAACAGGTCGCGCAGCAGTCCCTGAAGGGGGCTGCCGAGGTGCGGCTCGCTGGCGTCTTCCGTCACGGAGCCCTCCGCGGCGGCCGGTACGGCGGACTCCACTACTGCCGCGGCCGGTGCCGGCAGCGCCGCACGGTCGAGCTTCCCGTTCGCGGTGAGCGGCAGCCGCTCCAGCGGCACGACGGCCGCGGGCACGCAGTGCGGGGGCAGCGCGTCCGCCAGGTGCCGGCGCCACTCCTCGGGTGCAGTCCGCTGCCCGGACGCCGGCACCGCGTACGCGGCCAGCCGCCGGTCCCCCGGCCGGTCCTCGCGCACCGCGACGGCTGCCTCGGCGACGCCGGGGTGTGCGGCCAACGCGGCCTCGATCTCGCCGAGTTCGATGCGGAAGCCGCGGATCTTCACCTGCTGGTCGGCGCGTCCGGCGTACTCCAGCGACCCGTCGGGCAGCCTGCGCACCAGGTCGCCCGTGCGGTACATGCGGGTGCCCTCGGCTCCGTACGGATCGGCCACGAACCGCTCCGCCGTCAGGCCCGGCCGCCCCTGGTAGCCGCGGGCCAGCCCCGCGCCGGAGACGTACAGTTCGCCGACGTGTCCGTGCGGCATCGGCCGCAGCGCACTGTCCAGCACGTAGCAGCGCAGGTCGTCCAGGGGGCGGCCGACGGAGGCCGGGGCGCCCGGCACGGCGTCGGCGGCGGTGAGCGCTCGGTGCGTGACGTGCACGGTGGTCTCGGTGATCCCGTACATATTGCTGAGCACCGGCGCGTCGTCGCCGTGCCGCTCGTACCAGCCGGCCAGCCGTGCCGCGTCCAGCGCCTCGCCGCCGAACACCACGTGCCGCAGGGCGAGTTCACCGGCGGGCAGCGCACGCTCCAGGTCGGCGTCGGTCAACTGGTAGAAGGCGGACGGGGTCTGGCTGAGCACGGTGACGCGTTCGCGTGCCAGCAGGTCCAGGAAGGCCAGGGGCGAGCGGCTGACCGTGTAGGGCACGACGACGAGCCGGCCGCCGTGCAGCAACGGCCCCCACAGCTCCCAGACGGAGAAGTCGAAGGCGTAGGAGTGGAAGAGGGTCCACACGTCGTCGGCGCCGAACTCGAAGGCGCGGCCGGCGGACGTGAACAGCCGCGCCACGTTGCCGTGCGGGACGACGACGCCCTTGGGGGCGCCCGTCGAGCCCGAGGTGTAGATGACGTACGCGGGATGCTCGGGGCGCACCGCGACGCCGGGGTCGGTGTCGGGGAAGCCGGCCTCCGGTTCCCGGTCCAGCAGCACGTGTTCCGTGCCGCCGGGCAGCTCCGGTCCCGGCAGTGCCACGTCCGTGCAGGTCACCAGGGCGTGCGGACGGGTGTCCCGCAGCATGAAGGCGAGACGTTCGGCGGGGTAGTCCGGGTCCATCGGCAGGTAGGCGGCACCGGACTTGGCGACGGCGAGCACGGCGACGACGAGGTCGGCGGTGCGGGGCAGTGCGAGGGCCACGGTCCGCTCGGGTCCGGCGCCGCGGGCGATCAGCAGGTGGGCCAGCCGGTTCGCGCGGGCGTTGAGCTCCGCGTAGTTCAGGACGCGGTCCCCGTCGACCACGGCGACCGCGTCCGGGGTGCGGGCGGCCTGCGCCTCGAACAGCACGTGCGGCAGCGAGGCGGCGGAAGGCGCCGGCACGGGGGTCCTCTCGGCGGCCGGTGAGTCCGCCAGCTCCTGCTCGCCGCGGCCGAGTACGGCCAGGCGCCCGGTCGGCAGGGCCGCGTCCGCGCCGGCCAGGCCTTCCAGCAGCGCCGTGAAGCGGTCGAGGTGCGCCGTCGCGGACCGCGGGCCGTCCCCGCCGAACAGCCGCGGGTCCGCCTCCAGGTCCACGCGCAGGCCGGCGCCGTCCGGCTGCTCGTACACCGAGAACTTCCAGCCCTCGACGGGGCCGGTGGCGACGGGGTGTATCTCCGCACGCAGGCCCTCGAAGTCCAGCGAGCGGTCGAAGGGCATGACGTTGGCGGTGACCGGGCAGAACGGGCTGCCGTCGGTCAACCGGCCCAGCTCGCCGCGGAGTTCGGCCTGCGGGTACGCCTGGTGCCGCAGCACGGGCGTGAGCGCGTCCCGCACCCGGGCGACCAGCTCCGTCGCCGTCGCCTCCGGCCGCGACGCGACGCGCAGGGGCAGCACGTTGGCCAGCGAGGCGGGGGTGCGGCGGGCTGCGCCGCTGCGCCGCGCCGTCACGGCGAGGCCGACGACGGCCTCGTCCGCGCCCGAGAGCCGCTGCGTGTACAGGGCCACGGCGGCCAGCACGACCGCCGGCCACCCCGTCTCGGAGGTCCGCGCCAGCGCGGCCAGGCCCCGCTGCACGGACGGGGGCAGGAAGGCGGTGCGGCGCAGCGGAGCCCGCCGGCCATCGGAGGGCGGGGTGGCGGAAGTGGCGGCGGGCGGGGCGGGCAACAGCTCGGCGTGGCCGCCCGGTTCGAGCCCGTCGGCGCAGGCGGCCAGCCAGTGCGCACGGTCGGCCTGGCGGCCGGCGGAGTCGCGGTAGGCGCGGTCCGCCTCGACCAGGACGCCGAGTTCGCCCGCGTGGTCCTCCTCGGCCGCGCCGTTGTAGGCCGCGGCGACCCGCGCGGCGAACAGCCGTATGCCGTAGCCGTCGAGCAGCAGGTGGTGGACGCCCTGGAACCATCTGTGCCGGTCAGGCCCCAGGGTGAAGAGCATCTGCGAGAAGAGAGGCGCCTCGTCCGCGGGGCGCATCGGGGTGTCGAGCCGGCGCCGGGCGAGTTCGGCGGTGGCTGCCTCCGGGTCCGGCTCGTGGCTCACGTCGATGCGGTGCAGCGTCCAGTCGAGCCGGTCGGCGGGCACGACGCTCTGGCGCACCTGCCCGTCCTGCCGCACGTGGAAGCACAGCCGCATGGCGTCCGTGGCGGCGACGGCGCTGCGCAGGGCCGACTCGAAGCGGTCGGCGTCCAACGGGCCGTGCAGATCGATGTGTTCGCCCGTGTTGAAGGCGGGGTCGAGCGGGTCGCGTGCCTGGGCGAACCAGACTCCGAGCTGGGCGTCGGTGAGTTCCAGTGACACCTCGTCAGGAACAGGCATGTCTTCCCCTCTTGTCCGAGCGTCCGCTCTCGTACGGCCCGTCGACGGGCGCAGGCGCGCACGGGCACGGGACCGGCCAGGCTCCGGGCATGGTCTGCCGCGGGCTTGACGGGCTGCTGACCGGTGGCTGACGCGGTGGGCGCAAGTGCGTTCGTGCGTGCGGTCACTGGCCCGTGCCGGGGTCCGGCCGGCGCAGGCCCGTCTCGAACGCGTAGATGACGGCGTGCAGCCGGTTGCGGACGCGCAGCTTGCGCAGCAGGTTCTGCACGTGCGACTTGACGGTGTACTCGGAGAGCGTCAGCTCGCCCGCTATCTCCGCGTTGGACAGGCCGCCCGCGATGAGCGCCAGGACCTCGCGCTCGCGTCCCGTCAGCGACCGCGGGTCGACGGCGGAGACGCCGGAGACGCCGGATGCCGAGCCCGCGACGGGCTCCGGGCGGCCTTCCGTCCCGGGTGCCGTTCCGGGTGCCGTTCCGGGCGCCGCCCCGTGGCGGCCGCGCCGATCCAGCCGGTAGCCGGCCGCCACGAGGCGTGCGGCGGCCGCCAGTTCGGGCGGCCGCACCGAGCCGGGCAGCCGCGCGCACAGCGACGGCGCCGTCTCCGGCCCCGGGTGGCGGTCCCCGACGGTCAGCAGCGGCACATGCTCGCCGACCTGCCACGCCAGCTCCGCGATGCTCGCCTCGTCGCACACGCCGTGCACCACGACCACTTCGGGGCACAGGTTGTGGACGGCGGCCAGCGCCCAAGGCCCGGGCTCGCCCTCGCCCACGACGGCCGTCCCGGAGTCCGGCAGCAGGAGCGCCCGCAGACCGGCCCGTGCCAGCGCGTCGGGCCCGAGCAGGAAGACCCGCACGGGCTCCGCCTCGCCTGTCGCCCCGGCCGTCGCGTACTCGTCGACGATCGGCAGGTTGGTGCGTGTTACCGGCTCCTCGCCACCGCCGCGCAGCACGCGCAGCGCTGCCGTCCCGGCCAGTGGTGCCGGCGACTTCTCAGATTCCCGCTTCATCGTCGCCTCCGGGTGCGCTCGGGTCGGTTCAAGGACGTGCCGAGGGGCACCGTAGCCGGGCGCACGGACACCGCCGCGTCGTTCTCAAGCGCCTTTCAAGCGGATCGCCAAAGTTATTCCACCGGGGCCTGCCCGCGGGCGGGAGTTGAGCGTTGAAATACCTTCGGATCGGACTTGCCGCGGGCCTGGTCGTTGCCGGCTGCTGTTATCTTCTCGGGTCATGGAATCCACACAGAAAAGCACCGGAACCGAAGTGCCGGAACCGCTCACGGAGGAGGCGACGCGCCGGCTCATAGCCGAGTGCATGGAGCTCGACGCGGACCGGCTGCCCGCCGACGACGAGGACCTGATCGACTACGGACTTCATTCAGTCGGCATCATGCAGTTCGTCAGCCGCTGCCATCGGCACGGCGTCGAGCTGGAGTTCGCCGACCTGTCCAAGGCGCCGACCGTGGGCGACTGGTGGCGGCTGATCTCCGAACGCAGCCCCGGAACGGCGTCCGCGACGGGCGGTCCGGACGCGACGGCCGGCGCCCGTGCGGCCGCCGCGGAGCCCTCCGCTTAGTCCCCGCCCCTTTCCGTGCTCCTTTTCCAAAGCCCGTGGCCGGCGCTCCGGTCACGGGCTTTGTGCTGCCCGGGGTGCGGGCGCCACAGAACCGGTCGAGGACCGCTGGAGGATGGTTAGGACGTGGGTCGTGATTTCTCTTCCGCGGTGGCGGTCCCGGTTACTGTTCAGCCGTCAGCGACATCGCCAGGAATGCGATACGGCTTCTCCTGCGATACATTTCGACACCCCACTTGAGGCGCCGTGAAATTCGGAGTGAGCTTTTTCCCGGTCGTGGATCCCGCGCGCAAGAGCGCCGAGGTCTATTTCGACGAGAGCCTGCGACTGGTGGAGCTGGCCGAGGCCCTCGGCTACGAGCATGTGCAGATGGTCGAGCACTACGGCTCGTCCTACGGCGGCTACAGCCCCGACCCCGTCGCCTTCCTGTCCGCCGCCGCGGCGCGCACCAATCGCATCCGGCTGGCGACCGGCGCCGTGATCGCGGCCTTCACGCATCCCGTGAAGCTCGCCGCGTCGCTGGCGATGCTCGACAATCTCTCGCACGGCCGGCTGGACGCCGGCTTCGGACGGGCCTTCCTGCCCGACGAGTTCGAGGCGTTCGGCGTCCCCATGGCCGAGAGCCGGGCCCGCTTCGACGACGGCATCGCCGCCTGCATCGCGCTGTGGACGCAGGAGGACGTCGTCTTCGAGGGCGAGATACACAAGTTCGGCCCGTTCACCGGGTATCCGCGCCCGCTCCAGCAGCCGCACCCGCCCGTCTTCGTCGCCAGCGCCACCAGCCCGGCCTCGTGCGCGGCGGCCGGCCGCGCGGGCCACCATCTGCAGGCGGTGCCGTCCGTGACGTCGCGCGAGGGGCTGCAGGAGATGATCGGCGGCTACCGCGAGGCCCGTACCGCGGCCGGCCACGACGGGCCGGGCCGCATCCAGGTCAAGTACAGCTGCTACGTCGCCGAGGACCGAGCCACGGCGCTGGGCGACGCCCGCGAGCAGGAGACCAACTACGTCTCGCGGATGGCGGACGCGGTCGCCGCCTGGGCCGGCAACCACCAGGAGCAGTACCCGGGTTACGAGAAGTTCGCCGAGAAGGCGCGCGCCTACGACTTCGACCGCGCGCTGGCCGACCGCAAGGTCCTCGCCGGCACGCCCGCCGACGTTCGGGAGCAGATCGCCGACATACGCGGCTGGTTCGGCTCCGACATCTGCCTCAGCCTCCAGCTCAACGCGGGCCACATGCCCTTCGAACGGGCCGAGGAGTCCATGCGGTTGTTCGCCGCCGAGGTCGCCCCGGCCTTCGCCGGCGGCACGGACGGGGCGAGCGCCACGGCGCCGGGCACGCACGCCGCGGGCTGAACCACGCCCCGGCCACCGCACCTTCGGCGGGCCCCGTCGAAGAGCACTACGGAGAGAGGGCACATGGGCAGCACACACACGCGCTGGGACGCGGAGGCGGCAGTCGTCGGGCTGGGGGCGTGGGGCGCGAGCGCTCTCTGGCAGCTCGCATCCCGCGGCGTCGACGTCATCGGCCTCGAACGGTACGGGCTCGGCAACGTGCACGGCTCCTCGCACGGCGAGAGCCGCATGGTGCGCACCGCCTGCCCCGAGCACGCCGGTCTCGTCCCGCTGGCCAAGCGCTCGCGCGAGCTGTTCCGCGCCCTGGAGGAGGCGACCGGCACCCGGCTGCTGGCGCGCACGGGGGCGATGCTGATCGGGCCGCGCGACGGCAGGCTCGTCGGCGGCGCCCTGGAGTCCGCGCGGCAGCACGGCCTGGAGCCGCACGTCCTCGACCCGGCGGAGATGCGGCGACGGGTGCCCGCGCACGCCGCGCTGCCCGACGGCCATGCCGGAGTGCTGGAGCCGGACGGCGGACTCGCCTTCCCCGAGGCCGTGATCGAGGCCGCCGTCGCCGCGGCGCGCGCCGCGGGCGCCCATGTGCACACGGACACCCGCGTGACGCAGATCGAGTGGGAGGCGGACTGCGCGGTCGTGCACACGCCGCTGCGGCCGCTGCGCGTGGGGCAGGTGGTCGTCGCGGCCGGCCCGTGGCTGTCGCAGCTGGTGCCGGGCCTGCCGCTGGAGGTGGTGCGGATGCCCACGACGTGGTTCACGCCGCAGCCGGCGCACGAGCGGTTCTCGCTGGAGCAGCTCCCTGTCTTCATGCGGGAGTTGGACAACGGGGACGTCCTGTGGGGCCACGGCACCCTGCCCGGCCGCGAGGAGGTCAAGCTCGGCCTGGAGGACGGCGGACGGCACTTCCGCGTGGTGGACCCGGAGACGATGGACCGCTCGGTCTCGCCCGCCGACTGGTCGGCGCTGACGAAGCTGCTGGCGGACGCGGTGCCCGGCGTCGGCGAGCTGCCGACGCGGGTGACGGGCAACGTCTACGCGCGCACGCCCGATGCCCAGTTCGTGCTGGGACGGCCGCGCTCCCGCCCGCGGCTCGTGGTGGCGGGCGGCTGCAGCAGCCACGGCTTCAAGCACGCCACGGGCGTCGGAGAGGTGGCCGCCGACCTCGTCCAGGGCAAGGAGCCCGCCTTCCCGCTCGACTTCGCCGACCCCGACCGGTTCCTCTGAGGCCGCGGCCGCACCGAGCAGGAAGCGATCCCCGTGACCCGATCCGCCGTCCCGACCCCCGGCCCCCGCGCTGTGAGGAAGACATGCACTTTCGCATTCTGGGCCCGATAGAGATCCACGACGAGACCAGCGGTGGCGCCACCGCGCCGACGGGCTCCAAGCAGCGGTCGCTCCTCGGCGCCCTGGTGGTGAAGGCGGGGCAGGTGATGACCTCGCACCGGCTGATCGACGAGCTGTGGGGCGAGAACCCGCCGGCCAACGCGGCGAACGCCCTGCAGGCGCACGTCGCCCGGCTGCGCCGGCTGCTGGAGAGCTCGGCCGGCAGCAACTCCCCGCAGATCGTGACCCATTCGCTGGGTTATGTGCTGCAGGCCGGCCGGGACGCGACGGACGCCGCGTACTTCCACCGACTGTCCGCCACCGGCCGCGCGCTGGTGGGCACCGACCCGGAACGCGCCGTCGAGGTGCTGCGCCGCGCGCTCGCCCTGTGGCGCGGCCCGGCGCTGGAGGGCTGCGCCGACGGCGAGACGTGCCTGTCCGAGGCGGCCCAGCTGGAGGAGAGCCGGCTGGTCACGCTGGAGACGTTCTACGCCGCGGGGCTGCGCGCGGGACTGCACGGCGAGATCACGGGCGAGCTGGAGGAGCTCACCGCCGAACACCCCGTACGGGAACGCTTCTACGACCTGCTGATGGTGGCCCTGTACCGGTGCGGACGGCAGGCCGAGGCGCTGAGCGTGTACGAGCGCGCACGCACCCGTCTCGCACACGAATTGGGCGTCGAACCGGGGCCGGCGCTGCGCTCACGCGTCCAGGCGGTGCTCAACCACGCGCCCGAACTGTCTACGCCCGGTGCGTCCAGCGGGGCTCCCGAGCACGAGCCGCACGAGCCGCCGGCCGTGCACGACCTCGGGGACGAACTCGCGAAGCTGCGCAGCAGGCTGGAGAGCCTGACCCGCGAACAGCAGGTGCTCACCCGCCGGTTCGATCAGCTGGCCGCGCTCACGGTGGCGCAGAAGCCGGCGCCCGCGGCCGACCTGCCCGACTGCGCGCAGCGCACGCCGGTGCGAGTCAGCCCGGCTTCCCCGTACGCGCCGGTTCCAGGCTGACCAGACGTCCCGCGGACCGGCGCAGCCGCCTGTCGTGCGTGACAGTGACGAGCGGTCCGGGGAAGTCCTCCAAAGCCGCCTCCAACCCCTCGATCAGGGACAGGCTCAGATGGTTGGTCGGCTCGTCCAGCAGCAGCACGTGCGGACGCATGGCCACCAGGCGCGCCAGGTCCAGCCTGCGGCGCTGGCCGACGCTCAGCACGCCGACCGGGACGCGCAGGTCGTCCCGCCGGAACAGGCCCAGTTCCAGGAGGTGTTCGGCCGCCTCGTCCTCGGCCGTCGCGGTCGCCTCGGCGTGCGCCCGCACCAGCGCGGCGCCCTCGTGCGGGAAGACGCTCTCCTGCGGGAGGTGGCCGACCCTCAGCCCGGGCCGGCTCACCACCTCGCCGGACGCCAGCTCCAGCTCGCCCGCCAGCGCGCGCAGCAGCGTGGACTTGCCCGCTCCGTTCGGGCCCTCGACCACGACGCGGTCGCCGTCGCGCAGGGAGAGGCCGGGCAGTGCGATGCCGGTCGCGGTCACCGAGCCCTCGGCGACGGTCAGTCGGTCGTCTTCGGGGGCGGGGGCGGGCGCGGCGCCTTCCGACGGCGATGGACCCTGCCGGGCGAGGGCGTGGGCGGTGAACCGCAGCGGAGCCGGGGGCCTGGGGACCTCACGCTCCCGCAGCCGTCTGATCTCCTCCTTGGCCGAGCGCGCGTGCCGCGCCACGGCCGCCTGGGCGCCCGCGCCGCGCAGGTCGTAGGCCATCTTGGCGTTGTCGCTCGGCGGCCGGTAGTGCCCGGCGGCCCGGTCGGACCGGGACAGCCGCTGCCGCGCCGCGGCCATCGCCTCCGTCCACTCCCGGTATTCGGCCTCCCAGCGGCGGCGGGCGGCGGTCTGTTCGGCGGCGTAGTGGCGGTACGTGCCGCCGTAGCGCACCAGGGCGCCGCGCGGCCCGTCCAGGTCCAGCACTCCGGTGACGGCGGCGTCCAGCAGGTCGCGGTCGTGCGTGGCGATCAGGCAGGGGCCGCGGTAGGCGCGCAGCCAATCGGTGAGCCAGCCGGCGGCCTCGTCGTCGAGGTGGTTGGTCGGCTCGTCGAGGAGCAGCGCGGGCGGGCTCTCCAGCACCAGTAGGGCGAGACCGAGCCGGGCACGCTCGCCGCCGGACAGCCGCGCCGTGGGGCGGTCGCGGGGCAGCCTGTGCAGGCCCAGGACACGGAAGACCTCGGCGACGTGCGCGTCGAAGCGCCATCCGTCGCGGTGCGTGAACTCCTCCTGGAGGCGACCGTATTCGTCGTTGACGGCGGCGAGCTCGGACTCCTCGGCGAGGCCCATCACCTCCTCCAGCCGCCGCATCCGCCCCGCGATCGCGTCGAGTTCGCTGCGGGCGCGGCGCACGCACCGTTCGATGTCCCAGCCGGCCGGGAACGCCAGCTCCTGCGGCAGGTGCCCGGGGCTGCCGTGCACGGCGTGGCGCACCGATCCGGCGTCCGGGGGTTCGGCACGGGCGAGCACGCTCAGCAGCGTCGACTTGCCGACGCCGTTCTCGCCGATCAGGCCGAGGCGCTCGCCCGCGGCTACGGTCAGCGACACGCCGTTCAGCACGGTGCGGTCGCCGCGCGCCTTGACCACGGCCTCGGCGGCCAAGTGGGCGGTGGCCTGCGGCCGTTCGTTGCCTGTCATGTCTGCTCCTGGGCCCTTCGGGCCTGTCGTCCTCTACTCGGTCCCGGGCCGGTCGCGGCCTGTACGGGCGTGCCGGGACGCTGTGCGGCTGCGATTTCCAGGCCCGCGGGCAGCAGCGGCGTGGGCGGCCCGAGCGGCAGGCGCTGTACCGGGCCCGACGGGCGCCAGGGGAAGCCGTGGTGCAGCCGCACGCCGGACGGCGGGGCACCGGCCGTGCTCACCGCCAGCGCGAGCAACACCCCCGGCTCCGGCTCCAGTTCAGTGAACCACCACCGGGGTGACGGGTCGTCGTCGGGCGGCTGGAAGGCCAGCACGCCGCTCTCCTCGGCCGGCACGAAGCCGAACGAGTCGAGGGGCAGGGCGAGTCCGAGCCCGCGCGCCTTGGAGTAGGACTCCTTGAGGGTCCACAGGCGCAGCGTGCCGCGGTCGCGTTCCGCGCCGGGTGCCAGCCCGTGCAGCCACCGCCGCTCGCCCGGCGAGAAGGTCTCGGGGATGCCCGCGAGTCCGCGTCCGCCGGCCCGCTCCAGGTGTTCGACGTCGACGCCCAGGCGGCAGCCGCGGGCGAGGGCCACCGCGTTGCAGCCGTCCGCGTGGGACAGGTTGAAGTCCAGCGGGCCCGCAGCGGCGAGCGACTTCCGGGCGCGCTCCTCGCTGTGCAGGTACGGGCGGCCGCGAGGCGACCGCCGGAAGACCACGTCCGCCTCGGGCACGCCCGTCTCCAGCGCGAGCAGCCGGCGCAGCAGGACGTGGGCAACCAGGTGCTGCCTGCGGTCGCGGGCGAACACGAAGCGTTCGGCCGTGGCCCGTTCGTCCCCGTCCAGCCACTCGGCCGCCAGCCGTTCGGCGAGGGCGGGTTCCAGGTGGTCGTTGCGGCACAGCCAGACGTCGATCAGCCCGTCCGCCGGGTGGTTCATCGGCGCGTCGTCTCCGCGTCCCGTTCCGTGCGGGCGGCGCGCAGGGCCTCCCGTATGTCCCTCGTCATGCGGTCGGCGACGGCCGCCACGCGGCCCTGGAAGTAGAAGTGGCCGCCGTCGAACAGGTGCGGTCCGCTGAGCGCGTCCGCGAACTCGGCCCAGGCGCCGAGCCGTTCGGGCGGTACGACGACGTCCCGGGTGCCGCCGAACACGGACAGCGGCACCTGGAGCCGGCCGGTGCCCGGACGCGGCTGCCAGGTCTCCACGAGCCGCAGATCGCCGCGGATGACCCCGGAGAACGTCTGCCACAGCTCCTCGTCCTCGATCACCTCGACCGGCGTGCCGCCCATCGCGACCAGGTGGCGGCGCAGTTCGTCGTCCGGCAGGGCGTGGCGCTGCACCTCCTCGCCGCCGGCGCGCGGGGCGCCCCTGGCCGAGAGCCCCAGCCACACGGGCAGCGGAAGCCCCTCGGCCGCCAGGACGTTGGTCAGCTCGTACGCCGCGAGCCCGCCCATGCTGTGCCCGAAGAAGGCGAACGGGCGGCCGTCCATGGCGAGCACGATCTCGTCCTTGAAGAACCGCACCAGCTCCTCGATGCTGCGGCACACCGGCATGTCGGACAGGCGTCCCCGGCCGGGCGCGTCCAGCAGGTGCACCTCCCAGTCCGGCGGGAAGTGCGCGGGCCACTCCCGGTAGGGCAGGTGGGATCCGCCCGCGTGGTGGAACACGAACACGCGAAGTGCCGCCCCCGGCACGGGTTTCGGGCAGTGCCCCGCGCGGCGGGCCGGGCGGAACCCCTGGTCGTTGATCATCACGTCTCTTCCCGTTGTGACGTTGCGAATCGTGGTGCGGCGGTGCGGTGCGGGCTCAGGCCGCGTACTGCGGTTCGGAGTCTGCCGCACGGCGTGCGTGCTCCCGCCGGATCTGGCGCAGCATGCTCGTGAGCACGGTGCTGTCGCCGATCTCCTGGAAGCGCGGGTCGGGCTCGTCCAGCAGCGCTTCGACGCACTCCCGCCACCGCACCGGGTGGTCGATCTGCTCCAGCAGCAGCTCGGCCGCTCTCTCGCGCGCGTACGGCTGCGCCGTGCGGTTGGCGAGCACCCGGAACGCGGGCTCGCGCAGCTCCAGGGCGCGCACGACCGGCGCGAACGCCTCGACGGCGGGCGCCATGTAGCGCGAGTGGAACGGTCCGCTGACGGGCAGCCGCGCCACCTTGTGCGCTCCCGCGTCCTCCAGGATCTGGCCCACCTCCTCCAGGTCCTCGACGGGCCCGGCGAGGACCGTCTGCGCGGCGGTGTTGAGGTTCGCCAGGTCCAGGCCGCGGAATCCGGCGCGCAGCAGCAGGAAGCGCAGCATCGTCTCGGACAGCCCGATCACGGCGCTCATGCCTCCCCCCGTCACCTCGGCCATGGCCGCAGCGCGGGCGGCCACCAGGCGCAGCCCGTCGGCGAAGCCGAACACCCCCGCCGCCTCAAGGGCGTTGTACTCGCCGAGGCTGTGCCCCACGGCCACGTCGGGCGTCCCGCCCTCCTCCAGCGCGGCACGCAGGGCGAGCGCGTTGACCACGTACGTGGCGGGCTGCGTGTAGCGGGTGTTGCCGAGCCGGTCCTGCGGGTCATCCAGGCACAGCTCGCGCACCCCGTACCCGAGTATGTCGCTCGCCTCCTCCTCCAGGGCGGGGAAGCGGCCGAAGAGTTCGCGGCCCATGCCGACGCGCTGCGTCCCCTGGCCGGGGAACATGAAGATCTGGGTCATCTCTCGTCAACTGCCTTCGGTGAATGGGACGTTCCGTTCCGGAGCGGGGACCGGGCCGCTGCCGTTCCGTCCGGGTAGGCGACGGCCGCGAGCGATTCCAGGTCCGGCACGGTGAAGAGGGTCTCCAGCGGGAGTTCGCGTCCGCCGTCCGCGGTGATGCGGGCCGCGATGCGCAGCAGCTGCCTGCTGGTCATGCCCAGCGCGAACAGGTCGTCGCCGGGAGAGAGCGAGGCGGCGTCGAGGCCGCCCTCCTCGGCGACGATCCGGGCGAGCTGCGCGAACGGCGTGCCCCCGGTCTCCGGCGGTGGCTGGAGCTCGTCGGCCGCGCCGACCGCCACGAGGGACGCGGCCCCGGCGACGGGCACGCCGCCGTTGCGGCTGCCGGTCTGCACGGGGGCGCCCGTGACGGGGATGTCGCGGACGGCCAGTGGCACGGCGGGCAGCGCGGCCCGCCTCGTGCCCGGGCGCGGCAGCGGCCACTCCGGCTCGCCGCCCGCCAGCCACGCGCGCAGCGCCGCACGCTCCCGTTCGGGGACCTCGCACGGCTCCTCGCTGGCGCCCGAGCCGTCCGTGCGCACCCGGCGGGCGAGGGCGCGCAGCGCGGCGGGCGCGCGCTCGCGGTCGGCGACGACTGCGCCGCGGACGGGGCGGGTCCGGCGGCCCTCGCGCAGGCTGCGCGCCACGGCGTCCAGTCCCAGGCGCTCGCCGGGCCCGGACTCCAGGGTGTCGGCCAGCGCGGACGCCCAACCGGCCAGGTTCTCGGGGGTGTCGGCGGACAGCGGCAGCCCCGCCACGCCCTCGTCCGCATCCCGCGCGGCTGCCGCCGCGGGCGGTTCCTCGACGACGAGGCTGCCGTAACAGCCGCCGCCGGCGAAGCCGTTGACCAGCACGCGGCGCGGCTGCCCCGGGGTGTCGCGCCAGCGCACGGCCCTGGGCCCGGCGCCCGGGCCCGCGAGCACGGCGACGCCGGTGCCGGGCGCCAGCGCCGGGTTGGGGGCCGACGTCATCCGCGTGGGGTAGAGCTCCTTCCTGCGGAACTGCTCGATGACCTTGCCGAGTTGGGCGAATATCGACGCCGCCTCCAGATGGCCGGTGTTCGGCTTGACGGAGCCGACCGGTATCGCGGCCGTCCCGGACTCGGCGAACAGCCTGCCGACGGCGGAGAACTCCAGCGCGTCCGCGAGGGCCGCGCCGGCCGCCGCCGCCTCCACGTAGCCGATGTCGGCGGGCCCGACGTCCGCGTCCCGCAGCGCGTCCCGCATCGTCTGCTCGAAGCGCACCGGGTCGGGCACCCCGAACTGCCGCGTGGTGCCGGAGTGCCGGAGCGCGCCGCCGCGCAGCACGGCGTGCACCGGGTCGCCGTCGGCCAGCGCCCGCTCCAGAGGCTTCAGCAGGACGGCGCCGACGCCCTCGCCGACGATCCAGCCGCTGGCTCGGTCGGTGAACGCGCAGGATTCGGGCCGCTCGGCGATGAGGCCCAACTCGGCGAGCACGTCGAGGTGGTCGGGGTGCAGCACCAGGTTGGCGCCGGCGGCGACCGCCGCCTGGCATCGACCGTCCGTCACGGCCTGGCAGGCCGCCTGCACGGCGGCCAGGCCCGACACGCAGCCGCTGTCCAGCAGCAGGCTCGGGCCCGTCAGGTCGAAGGCGTGCGAGGTGCGGTGGGCGAGCCCGGCCCTGGTGGCGTACGTTCCGGGCGCGCCGCCCGCTCGTGCCGTCACGCCGTAGTGCGCGTGGTCGTGCCACATGGAGCCGACGAACACGCCGACCGGCCCTTCGGCCGACAGCTTCTCCGGGAGGACGGCCGCGTCCTCGAAGCAGCGCCGGACGGTGGACAGCAGCAGCCGCTCCTGCGGGTCGACGGACGCCGCTTCGGCGTCGGCGAGGCCGAACTCCTCCGCCTCCACCGCGGTCACGTCGTGCAGATAGCCGCCGACCTTGGCGCCCGCGCGCTTCGTGCGGGTGCGCAGCGGCGCCCAACGGTCCTCGGGCACAGGGCCGTTGGCGACGCCCTCCTCGGCGAGCAGCACGTCGAACTCGCGGAGCGTGTCCGCGCCGGGCAGCTTGGCCGCGAACCCGATGACCGCGACCGCGGCTCGGTCCGCCGGCCGCGTGGAGGGCTGGGCGTGCGGCTCCGCGGTGGGGTTCATCTGCGACTCCGTGTCGGGCTGGGGCTGCTGCTCGGTGTGCGGGGGCGGCGCGGTTTCGCGGCCGCCGGAGCCGTCTCCGGCGGCCGTTTCGGCGGCGGAGTCCGCCTTGTCGACCGGGGCGGCGGAGTCCGCTCTCTCGCCAGGGACCGTGTCGGCTCTGCCCAACTCCTCGCGACGGCGCACCGCTTCGGGCGGGAGCGCGCCGCCCCACAGCGAGAGCAACAGCCGCTGGCCGTCGGCCAGGCCGAAGTGGCCGCGCACGGCGTCGAAGTCCATCTCGCCGACGGCGCACAGCCCCAGCCCGCGGCGCGGCGCCTGCGTGGCGAGCAACTGCGCGAGGTGCCCGGTCTCGATGGTGGAGAACCGTTCCGCGTTGCGTTCGCCGTACGCGGGCGCTATCGCGGCCGGCGTGGAGACCAGGAAGACGGCGAAGGACGCGCTGCCGGCCAGCTCCCGGTTGTGGAAGACGTGCAGGTCGGTGCCGAACCGTGCCGCGGGGTCGAGCGCCACCAGCGACCGCTCGCCCGGGTGCAGGTAGTAGAGGCCGCCCTGGAGACCGGTCACGGCCTGCGGCTTGACGTACAGGTACACCTGCACCGGGTAGAAGCCGCCGGCCGAGGGGTAGCGGTGCTTGCTGCGGCCGTCGAGCTCGCCCCTGGTCGCCGTGGCCAGCAGCTCCAGCAGCCCGTCCGCGGGCATGGGTCCGTCGGCGAACTCCCGGAAGGACGACGCGTCGTACATGGCCACGCGGTGCTCGGCTCCGCCGGCGGGCACCGGCACCCGGGGCAGCGTCTCCGGCAGCACGCGCTCGGCGACGCGCTGCGCCTTGAACGCCGCCTTGGCCTCCGGGTCGAACGCGATCCGCACGTCGGCGCGGGCCGCGGACGGCTGCCGCGCGGTGTCCGGCGGGGCGGGCGCGGCCGGAGCCGACGTGCCGCTCGCGAAGATGCCGCGCGGCGTCGGGTCCTGGATCAGCGCGTCGACGGTGACCTCGGCGCCGTACCGCTCCAGGAGGATCTGCGCGAGGCGGACCATGGTGAACGAGGTCGCGCCCAGCTCGAACAGGTCCGCGTCGACGTCCGCTTCCGGCAGCCCGAGCAGTTCGGCCGCGACCCCGGCGACGGCTTCGGCGGTGAGCGCGCGGGCAGTCGGGGCGTCGGCGGGCGGTGCGTCCTGCGGTCCGGCGGGCGCCTCCGGGACGGACTGCCCGTCGGCGACCGCCGCCAGCAGGCCGTTCACCGTGGGGGTGTTGATCAGCACGTCCACGGGGAGGGCCACACCGGTGAGACGTTCGATCTCCTGGGCGAGCCGCACCATGGTGAACGAGGTCGCGCCCAGCTCGAAGAGGTCGGTGCCGTCCAGCTCGCCGGTCTCCAACGGGCCGTCGGCATCGGGGAGTTGGGCGGCGCCCAGGCAGTCGGTGACGACGGATCTGAGTTGTGCCGCCAGGTCCGCCCGGCGCGGCGCGGCCGCCGCATCGCCGGCGGCCGGCTCCTCCGGAGCCCCTGGCTCATGTGTCTGCGGCTGCTGCCGCTCCGCCGGCTCCTCCGGCACGCCGAAGAGCGCGGCGGCGGCACCGCGGTCGAGCTTCCCGTTGGCCGTCAGCGGCAGCCGTTCGACGAACCGGAAGCCGCTGGGCACCAGATACGGCGGAAGGGTGCGCCCCAGCGCGCCGCGCACCTCGCGCACGGACGGCGCCTCCCGTCCCGGTGCCGCGACGCACACCGCGGCCAGCACCTGCTCCTGCCGCGCCGGGTCGGCCAGCGGCAGCACGCGGGCCTCGGCGATGCCGGGGACGCCGGTGAGAGCTGCCTCCACCTCCTCCGGCTCCACGCGCAGCCCGCGCAGCTTGAACTGCCCGTCCATGCGCCCGAGATAGCGCAGCTCACCGTCGGGGCCGAGCCGCGCCAGGTCGCCGGTGCGGTACAGCCGCGGCGACGGGTCGTCGGCGAAGGGCGACTCCACGAACCGTTCGGCCGTCAGCTCCGGCCGCTCGTGGTAGCCGAGCGCCACGCCGCGGCCGCCTATCACGATCTCGCCGGGGGTGCCGTCCGGGACCCGCCGCATGTGCTCGTCCACCAGGTGGATGCGGGTGTGCGCGATGGGCCGTCCGATGGGCACGGTGGGCTCGTCCCAGCCGGGGCGGCAGGCCCAGTGGGTGACGTCGATGGCGGCCTCGGTCGGCCCGTAGAGGTTGTGCAGTTCGGGCCCTTCGGGCCACACCTCGTAGAACTCGCGCATGGTGGCGACCGGCAGGGCCTCGCCGCTGGCGAAGACGTACCGCAGAGCCGTCGGGCCCGCGGTCTCCGGGTCGCGCAGGAACAGCCCCAGCACGGACGGCACGAAGTGGGTGACCGTCACCTGCTCCTCGCGGAACAGCCGCGCCAGGTAGCGGGCGTCGCCGTGACCGCCGGGCCGTGCCACGACGATGGACGCCCCGGTGAGCAGCGGCCAGAAGAACTCCCACGCCGAGACGTCGAAGCCGTACGGCGTCTTCTGCGCCACCCGGTCCTCCGCCGTGAGCGGGAAGCGCTCCTGCATCCACAGCAGGCGGTTGGCCACGCCGGCGTGGGAGTTGCGGCAGCCCTTGGGCTTTCCGGTCGTGCCAGAGGTGTAGATGGTGTAGACGGGGTCGCCGGGCGCCACGGAGACGGACGGCGCGGTCGCGGGACGTGCCGCGAGCAGGGCGGCGTCCTCGGGGCGGTCCGGGCAGAGCACGGTGGCGCCGGTGCCGGCGGCGGCACCGGCGAGCGCCGCGTCGGCGAGGACCACGCGTGCCCCGCTGTCCTGGAGCAGATAGGTCACCCGCTCCGGCGGGTTGGCCGGGTCCACGGGCACGTAGACGCCGCCGGCCCGTACGACGCCGACGAGTGCCGCCACCAGTTGGTCGGAGCGGTCCATGTGCACCGCGACGTGGTCGCCGTGCCGCACGCCGCTCGCGATGAGCTGGTGAGCGATCCGGGCGGTGCGGCGGTCGAGTTCGGCGTAGCTCACCGTGCGGCCGTCCCAGCGGACGGCGGTGCGGTCCGCGTGCCGGCGGAGGCTGCCGCTCAACAGCCCCGTGAGAGTGGGCAGTTCGCTGAGTTCGCCGGCTTCACGGTCCTGGCCGCCTTCGGTGATTTCGGTGACTTCGGCGTGCCCGCCGCCCGAGACAACGTCGCGGACCCGGTCCGCGTACCGCTCGAACATGGCGTCCAGTTGGGCTGCGGGAACACAGCCCTCCGCCGTGTCCCACTGACCCACGAGCTCGTCGCCGACGAGCAGCGGCACATGGTCCAGGGCGACTTGGGCGGTCTGCGACTGGCTGGTGCGCAGGCCGACGCCGGCCGGCCGCAGCGCGGGATCGACCACCGGCACGCGTGTGAAGACCGCCGGCAGCCGCAGCACGCCGCCGGAACGGAACACCCTGCTGCGCAACTCCCCCAGTCCGGGCGCCTGTTCGCCGCGCGCCAGATCGGCACGGGTCCTCGCCCACAGTTCGCGTGCACGCTCGGCGAAGCCGCCGGGCAGCGTGCCGTCCACGACGACCCAGGCGATCTGCGTGAAGTCGGCGACCATGCTCTCCGCACCGGGCAGCCAGTCCGGTCTCTCCCACGAGACGACGGTCAGCGTGAACGGTTCGTCCCCGTACTCGCGGCGCAACTCGTCGACGTACGCGGTGAACAGCACCATGTCCGCCGGGACGCCGATCTGCGCGGCCCGCTCCGACAGCGCCCGCCACGAACCGAGAGCGGCCCTGCGGTGCACCCGCGGCGCGTCCGGTGCGGGGTCGGCCAGCGGCGGCCCGGACGGCAGCTCGGCGAACTTCCGGCGCCAGGCCGCGCGGGCCTGCCCGGCCTGCTCGCCGCGGGCACGTTCGGCGAGGCCGCGCAGGTACGGGCCCGGGTCGGCGTCGGGTCCGGCGCCGGGCCCGGTCTCCAGCACCGACTCGTCGCCGTCGTGCAGGGCGAAGAGCTGGCCGAAAAGGACGGCGTAGCTGCGGGCGTCGGCGAGCAGCGCGTCGAGGGCGACGTGCAGCACCGTGCGGCCGTCGGACAGCCGGCTGGCCTCCAGCGCGTACATGGGGCGGCTGCCCAGCGGGAACCTGCGCTCACGCAGGCGGGCGGCGGTCGCTGCGAGCGCCCGGTCCACGTCCGCCGGCTCCCGCAGCGCCGTCAGGTCGTGGCAGTCGATTCGCTGGTACGGGACGCTGTCCGCGATCTCCAGGGTGCCGTCCTCGTGGACCGTGCCGCGCAGCGCGGGATGGTGCGTGACGAGCCGGTTCCACGCCTTCTCCAGCACCTCCACGTCGTGGTGCTCCAGCAGGAACTCCTGGTAGACCCTGGTCTCGGCGGCGCCGTCCAGACCGCCGAGCCGCCCGACCAGATAGGCCGACTGCACCTGCGTGACGGGCAGCCGCACCGGCCGGGCGGACGGAACGGACCCGCCGGGCTGCGCGGACTGCGCGCCCTGCCGCAGGGGCTGGGCCCATGCGGCCGCGCCGCCGTCGGCGATCCGGTGCAGGGCGGTCTCCAGCGTGCCGAAGGCGGAGCGGACGCGGACCGCGTCGAGGGCGGCGGGCAGCCAGTCCCAGGAGACCAGCAGGGTCTCGCCGCGCTCCTGGGCGCAGATCTCCAGCTGCACGCCTCCGGTGCGGGTGGCGGACGCGCCGACGTCCACGAGGGCCGCCCAGTTGTCCGGGTCGTCGGACCGCTGGTCGGCGATGCTGCCAAGCAGGCTGGTGAAGACGAGGGGTATCTGCACGGCGCGGCGTCCCGGCGTGTTCCGCGCGTGCTCGCGGAGCGCCCGTACGCCGCTGACCTCCGAGTGCTCCAGGTCGTCCCAGAGCTGCGCGCCGGTGCGGGCGAGCGACTCCCCCAGCGTGCCGGCGGGTTCGTGCGCGACGAAGACCGAGGTGGACAGGCAGGGGCCGACCAGACGCGCGACGTCGGGATGCACGGGACGGCGGTTGTAGGTGGTGAGCACCACCGGCAGCGGCCCGGGAGCCGGCTCTTCGGCCTGCACGGCGGACGCGCACAGCGTGAGCAGCAGCGCCGACGGGGTGGCTCCCGCCTGCACGGCGGCGTGCTTGACGGCACGCCACCGGTCGCCGTCGAGCTCGAACGCCAGGCGCCTGTGCCGCAGTTCGTCGGCGGTGGGCTCCGCGGGTGCGCCGGCGCGGGCGACCGGCAGCGGCCGCTCGAAGTCGACGTCCACGAGCTTCGCGCGCCAGTAGTCGAGCGAGGCGCCGGGGGCCGTGGCGGCGCCGGCGGCGGCGACGTAGTCGCGGAAGGAGAACCCGAGCCGCGGCGGCTCCTCGCCGAAGCGGTAGCGCGCGTACCACTGCTGCAGCAGCAGGGACACGCTCGGGCCGTCGGCGATCAGCTCGTCGACGGTGAGCAGCACGCGGGCACGCCCGCCGGGCAGCGCGGCGGCCCGCACGTCGAACAGCGGCCAGCGGTGCGGGTCGAGCGCCGCCGACGACTCGCGGGCCAAGTCGGCCAGCCCTGCGCGGACTTCACCGGGTGCCGCCCGGCTGAGGTCCCGCCAGGCGATGCGGTACTCGGGCACCTGCGCCTCGATCACCTGGCGCGCGTCGGGCAGCAGCCGGGCCCGCAGCATTCCGGTGGCGGCCACCAGATCGTTCCAGGCGTCCTGGAGCCGGCCCGCGTCGAGCCCCTCCGTCTCGAACTCGAGGTGGATGTGGGTGCCCCCAGCCGGTCCCCCGCCCAGGGTCCGGGCCGCGTAGAACGACTCCTGGACCTCGGTGAGCGGGAAGGGCCGCTGCTCCCCGGACGGTTCGTGCGCGCCGGGTCCTGCGGAGCCGCGGCTGTCGGCCGGCTCGTCGCTGCTGTACGCCATGGTTTTGCTCCGGTTCCCTGGTCAGCCCCGGGTGAGGGCGTTGTCGGCTGAGAGGTCGGCGGCGAGCGTGGTGAGCGTCGACTCGCTCAGCAGCCGCAGGGGCAGCTGCCGGCCGTACCTCTCATTGAGCTCGAAGCGCAGGTTCATGAGGTTGAGGGAGTCGATGCCGAGGGCGAGCAGGCTGCTGTCCCGGTCCACCGGACCGCTCACGCGAGGCAGGAGGTCGCCGACGAGTTCGGCGAGTTCGTCCGTCAGGGAGTCGTTCGGGGGGTGCGGGCCGCCGGCGCGGCTCGGCTCGGCCATCTCGGGGGTACGGGGCAGTGGGGACGTTGGGGGCGACTGCGGCGGTGGCTCGGGCGAGGGGCGCCGGTCCGCGGGTTCCGGGGGACGGGGCGCGCGCGGGGCACCGTTCTCATGGGGCGCGCCGGCCACGTGCCGGTGCTGCTGCTCGCTCGCCGCGGGCTCCGGGCGGACGTCAGCGGTGTCCTGAGCCGCCGCGGCGGTCCCGCGTATCCACAGCGGACGCCGCAGGAACGCCGAGCCCGGAAGCGGGACGAGCCGCTCGGCGGCGCCGCCGGGCAGCGCGCTCCAGTCCACCTCGGTGCCCGACACCCACAGCGCGCCCACCTGGTGCAGGCGGCCGTTGCGCCACAGGTCGGCCAGGAAGGCACCCGTCTCCGGCACCTCGCCCAACTGCCCGTGGACGCCCCGTCCTTCGCGCAGGTCGCCGGTGAGCACGGGCGCGCCGGGAGAGCCGCTCGCATACGCCGCGATCGCGGCCGAGAGCTCGTCGGTGCCGCCGGCCACCACCGCCAGCCGGCAGTCCATCGCCGCCCTGCCCGCGCGCAGCGCGGCGGCGATATCCGGGAGCCGCGCGGAGTCGGCGGTCTCCAGCCACTCCGCGAGCACGGCGGCGCTCGCTTTCAGATGCTCGGGGGTGGGGGCCGAGAGGACGACCAGTTCCGGCAGTGCCGGGCCGCGCCGCGCACCGAGGTGCGCGTGCTGCTCGTCCTGCTCGGGCGCGAACTCCTCGAGGATCACATGGGCGTTGACGCCGCCCGCGCCGAACGAGCTGATGCCCGCCCGCCGCGGCAGCGCGGCACCCTGCGCGTCGGTCAGCGGCAGCCACGGGCCCGAGATGTGCTGGAGGGAGAAGCGGGTCTCCTCCAGGCGCAGCGCCGGATTGACCTGCTCGGTGTGGAGCGTCGGCGTCAGCGTCCGGTGCCGCAGCTGCAGCACCGTCTTCAGCAGGGCCGCCATTCCGGACGCCGATTCCCCGTGTCCCAGAACGGACTTGACCGAGCCCAGCGAGCAGGGCACCTGCGCCGCCGCGCCCCGGCCGTAGGTCTCCCGCAGCCCGGCCAGCTCCACCGGGTCGCCCAGCTCGGTGCCGGTGCCGTGCGCCTCGATCACGTTGACCGTCGCGGGGTCGGTGCCGGACGCGGCCAGCGCCTCACGGATCACGCGGGCCTGCGCCTTGGGGCTCGGCGCGGTGAAGCCGTTGGTGCGTCCGCCGTGCGCGACGGCGCTGCCGCGCACCACGGCGTGCACCGTGTCCCCGTCGGCCAGCGCCCGGGCGAGCGGCTTGACCAGCACCGCGCCGACGCCCTCGCCAGGCCCGAAGCCGGTGCCTCCGGCACCGAAGCTGCGGCACAGGCCGTCCTGCGAGAGGAAGCCGGAGCGGCTCAGCATGCTGAACCGCGACGGATGCAGATAGAGGTTCACCGCCCCGACCAGGGCGGCCGCGCACTCGCCGTTGCGCATGGCCGCCAGCGCCAGATGCAGCGCGACCAGCGAGGACGAGCACGCCGTGTCGACGGGCTGGCTCGGCCCGCGCAGATCGAGCAGGTAGGACAGCCGGTTCGGCAGGCTCCAGTAGTGGCCCGAGGGCATCTCCCGGTTCCCGCGGGTCCATTGCTCGGCGCCCAGCAGCTGGTAGTCGCTCGATGTGATGCCGGCGAAGACCCCGAGGCTGCGGGTCTCCCCGTCCGGGCCGACCAGCCGGTCGAGGCGGGAGCCCGTGCAGCCGGCGTCCTCCATGGCCTGCCAGGCCGATTCGAGGAACAGCCGCTCCTGCGGGTCGAGGAGCGCGCCCTCGTGTGCGGAGAGCCCGAAGAACGCCGGGTCGAACGCGTCGACGTCGTCGAGGAAGTGGCCCCTGGCCTCTACGCCGCCCGCGTCCTCCCAGCGGCCGGTGGGCAGCTCGGATACGGAGTCCTTGCCGACGAGCAGGTTGGCCCAGAGCGTCTCCAGATCGGGCGCACCGGGGAACCGGCCGCTGAGCCCGACGATCGCGTACCGGTCCTCGTGGACGGTCCGTTGGGACGGGGACGGGGACGGCGCCGGGGCCGTGGCCGGGGCGGGGAGCGGCGCGGGCGGCGGGACCGCGGCGGCCGGAGCGTGGTCCTCCTGCGGCGGCGCGGCGGCGGCGAGCTGCGCCGCGAGCTCGTCCAGGTCGCGCAGCCCGAACAGGGTCTCCGGCGCCACCGGGCCCACCACCGTGGACAGCCGGGCGGCGACGGTGCGGATCATCACCGAGTCCAGGCCGAGCGACTCCAGCGACGTGCCGGGTCCGATGGCGCCCGGCGGCCGGCCGAGCGTGTCGGCGACCGTGCGGCACACCAGGTCGCGCATCTCGCTGCGGCGGTCCGTGCCGATACCGCTGCGCACGTCAGCTCCCGCCGTCTGAACGGCAGTCGGGAGCGCCGTCCCGGTGCCGGTCGCAGCCGGCGCGGCGCCCGTGGCCCCGGCGGGGCCCGCCGTCAGATACAGCGAACCCAGGTGCGTGCGCCACCGGCCGGCGTCGCCGTGGAAGACGGAGACGACGGTGGGCCCGTCCGCCCGCAGCAGCCGCTCCAGCACCTCAAGGCCCGGCTCGGCGGGCAGCGGCACCATGCCGGTCTGCTCCTCGATGACCTCGCGCACCGGCTCCGGCACCGACATGCCGGGGGCGTCCCACAGCGGCCACTGCACCGACAGGGACCGGCCGTGCCGTTCGCCGCGTGCGGCGCGCTCGGCCCGCCGCGCCGCGAAGCCGTCGAGGAGGCCGTTGGCGTACGCGTAGTCGGACTGTCCGAGGTTGCCGGTGACGGCCGCCACGGAGGAGAACAGCACGAAGGCGTCAAGGTGCAACCCGGCCGTGGACTCGTCGAGGGCCGCCGCCCCGGCGATCTTCGGCGTCAGCACCGCCGGTACGTCCCCGGGCTGCTTGCGGATCAGATAGCTGTCGCGGATGACGCCCGCCAGGTGGAAGACGCTGTGCAGTGCGCCCTCGTGGTCGAGGACGTCGCGGACGAGGCGGTCCGCGACGCCGGGCTCGGTGATGTCGGCCTGCACGTACCGGATGCCCTCGGCGGCGTCGACGGCCTGGCGCACCTCCTCATCGAGCGCGTCCCAGGCCCGCCGGCCGCACAGGACCACGCGGGAGCCGGGACGTGCCGCCAGCCGGGCGCCCAACAGCAGGCCGATGCCGCCCGCGCCGCCGGTGATCAAGTGGACGCCGTCCGCGCGGATTCCGCGGACGGGCCGCGGCGGCGCGCACGGCGCCACGACCCGCCGGGTGCGGTGCTCGCCGCGCAGATCTGCCAGATGGCCGGACTCGGCGCCCGGCCAGGCGAGTTCGGTCCACAGCTTCGCGATGCCGGGTTCGCCGCCGGGCACCAGCACCGCGCGGCCCGACAGCCGCGGGTTCTCCTGACAGAGCGTCTGCAGCAAGGCGCCGGCCGCGCGGCCCCGTGCGTCGTCCTCCGTGAGGACGAGCACGGTCAGCTGCTGGGTGCGCAGCACGCCGAGCGCGGCACGGATGACCTCGAACGCCGTGAGATCAGCTGCCAGGCCGGCGGCGGTGTCGGCGGCGTTGTCGGCGGCGGTGTCGGCGGTGCGGCCGTCGTCGGCGCCGGGCAGCCGGAGCACGACGCCGATGCGCTCCTCTCCGGAGTCCCGCAGCGCGGCGGCGGCCGACCGGACGTCGGCGGCCGTGCCGACGTAGTGCACGCGTGCGCCCGAGCCGTCCAGCGTGGCGGCGAGCTCTCCCGTCGAGTCGTGCACCAGCAGCGGCTCCCGGGGAGGCTGCGGCGCGGGGGGCAACGGGGCGTCGGCCCAGTGCGGTTGGTACAGAGCGACGCGGGACGGCAGCTCCCCGGCCGGGTCCTCTGATTCGTTCTCCGTGACTTCCGTGGCTTCCGTGACTTCCGTGGCGGTGGCGGGCGGCGCGGTGCTTTCCGGCTCCTGCGGGCCGGCCGTCACCCAGTGCCGGTCGGCGGCGAAGGAGTATCCCGGCAGCGACAGGCGGCGGTGCCGGCCGGGCCTGCTGACGGCCGGCCAGTCGATCGTCTCGCCCTGCACGTACAGCTGCGCGACGAAGCCCAACTGGGCCGCGTCCGGCTGGCTTTCGGGCCGCTCGCCGAGGCCCGCCAGCAGCCGCGGCAGCAGCTCGGCCTGGGCGCGCCGCAGGGTCGGGTCCTTCCGCTCCGGCTCCGGCGGCGACTCCACGCGACGCGGGTCCGCCGCTCCGGAGGCCAGCAGGCCGAGGGATTCGAGCAGTTCGTCGCGCCCGGTGACCAGCAGCGCGGCGCGGTGCGGATGGTGGGCGCGGGCGCACGCCAGCGTGTGCGCGACGTCGGCCGCGGAGGCGGCCTCGCCGGGGCCGCGCAGCCACCGCTCCAGGTCGGCGGCGTAGGCGGCGGGCGCCCCGGGGCGGCGCCCGGAGAGCGGGACCAGTACGGGATGCCGGTCGCCGTGAGCGTCCTCCGGCACCGCGGGCGCCTCCTCGATGACGAGGTAGGCGTTGGTGCCGCTGAACCCGAAGGAGCTGACGGAGGCGCGGCGCGGCCGGCCGCCGGCGGGCGCCAGTTCGCACCCGTCGGCGGAGACGGTGAACGGGCCCTCGGCGAACGGGATCGCGGGGTTGGGCGCCGTGAGATGGAGGGACGGCGGTACGCGTCCCGTGCGGACCACGCCGATGGCCTTCAGCAGCCCGGCCATGCCCGCCGCGGCGGACGTGTGCCCGACGTTGCCCTTCACCGAGCCGATGGGCACGCTGCCGGCCGCCGGCACGGCGGGGGCGAACACCTGGTTCAGCGCGGTGACTTCGATGGGGTCGCCGAGCGACGTGCCGGTGCCGTGGCACTCGACGTAGTCGATGCCGGCCGGGTCGAGGGAGGAGCGTTCCAGGGTCCGCCGGATCAGCTCCGCCTGCGAGGCCGCGCTGGGGGCCGTGATCCCGTTGGTGCGGCCGTCCTGGTTCAGGCCCGACGCCCGGATGACCGCGTGCACCGGGTCGCCGTCCGCGAGGGCACGCGACAGCGGCTTGAGTACGGCGACGGCGCAGCCCTCACCGGGGACGATGCCGTCGGCCGCGGCGTCGAAGGGGCGGCAGCGCCCGTTGGGGGACAGCATTCCCGCGCGGCTCATGAAGACGTGCGGCAGCTCCGTCAGATAGAGCGTGACGCCGCCCGCCAGCATCACATCGGCCTCGCCGAGCCACAGCGCCTGGCAGGCCAGGTGCAGCGCGGTCAGCGACGACGAGCAGGCGGTGTCCACCGTCAGGGCGGGACCCTTCAAGTCGAGGTGGTAGGCGATGCGGGCGGCCAGCATCGAGTTGGAGTTGCCCTGCATGACCTGCGGCAGCCGCGCGTGCACGCCCTCGCGCTCGATCAGGTCGCCGTAGTCGTTGAGCATCACGCCGGCGTGCACGCCGCAGCGCGCTCCGGCGAGGGCGTCCGGGCCCAGACCCGCGTGCTCCAGCGCCCGCCAGGACTCCTGGAGGAACAACCGGGCCTGGGGATCGGTCAGTTCGGCCTCGCGCGGCGTCATGCGGAAGAAGTCGGCATCGAAGCGGTCCGCTCCCTGCACGAACGCGCCCCACTTGGAGACGGACTTGCCCTCGGCCTCGGGGTCCGGGTCGTAGTGGTCCGCCGGCCGCCAGCGCTCCGGCGGCACCTCGGTGACCAGGTCGGCGCCTTCGAGGAGCCGCGTCCAGAAGGCGTCGGCGTCGTCCGCTCCGGGGAAGCGGGCGCTGTAGCCGACGACGGCGACCGGCCCGACGGCGGGGTGGTACGGGGCGGGCTCCGCGGGTTCGGTCGCGGGGCCTGCCGTGGGTTCGGACTGGGGGCCGGTCCGGGCCACGTCCGCCGTCGCCGCGTGGCCCGCGAGCAGCGCATGCGCGGCCGTACGGTCCAGCGTCCCGTCCTTGAATCGGGTCAGGATGTCTTTCGCGTCCATCGTCCTCGCGGTCCTCGTCTGAGCGGTCGTTCTGGCTGGCGGGGCTCGGATCGGGCTTGGACTCCGGGCCTGGGGCGGGGAGTCGGGGGGCGGCCGGTGGGGTCGGGCATCGGATCAGACAGCGGATCAGACCGGGGGCCCGGCCCGCGGCGCGCCGTCGCGGTAGGGCGGGCGTCTGCCGGCGGCGCCGTAGTCGCCGGCGACCCGCTCCAGCACCTCCGGCAGCCGGAACGACGTCTTGTGCATCTCCGCCTCGCGGGCTATGGCAGCGTCGGTCGCGGCGAGCAGCGGCGCCGCCAGTTCCCGCTTGAGCAGCTCCAGGGACGTGCGCGGCGCCTCGGCGAGCGCGCGGCTCACCTCGTGCGCGGCGTCCGGGACCCGCTCGTGGGGCAGCACCCGTACGGGCGCGCCGCGCTCGCGCAGTTCGGCGCCGCGGAAGTTGCGTGCCGTGTAGAGCATCTCGGCGCCCAGTTCGCGGCCGAAGCGTTCGGGGAAGAGGTGGGTGGCGCCCATGCCGGGGGTGAAGCCGTAGCGCATGAAGTTGCCGGCGTAGACGGACCGTTCGCTGAAGACGGCGAGGTCGGCGTAGAGCGCCAGCACCAGGCCGCCGCCGATGGCATGGCCCTGGACGCAGGCGACGACGGGCAGCGGGCAGCGGGCGAACACCCGGAAGAAGTCGTCGGTCTCGAAGCTGCCCTCGCCGCGTGCGAAGCGCTCCAGTTCGGCCTGCGAGCCGCCGGCGCAGAACAGTTCCGGCATCCCCGCCACCAGCACGGCGCGGGTGTCCTCGTCCGCGGCGGCCCGCTCGACGGCGTCCACGAGGCCGCGGCACAGCGCCGGCGAGAAGGTGTTGCGCCCCTGCGGGTCGGCCATGGTCAGCACCGCCACCGGGCCGCGCCGCTCCAGCCGGACCACGTCGCCCTGCGTCCGCTCCGCCCCGCTCACGGCGCACCCGCTTCGCTCAGCCGGCCCAGCCTGCGCCGCACATCCGGGTCCGCGAGCCGGTCCAGCAGCAGCCGGGACGCGTCCGCGCCCAGCGCGTCGTCGCGCGGGAACAGCCGTGCCCGGTAGTCCTTCAGCACGCCGGCCGTGTCGCGGTCGGTGCGCGAGAGCGACACCAGCGCCCTGCGCAGCAGATCCTCAGCGTCCTCGCCCGCCAAGTCGGCGAGCCCGGCGGCCACGGCCTCGGTGGGCCCGAACTCCTCGGCGAGCAGCGTCGCCGCGAACGCCCGCTGCTCGCCCGTGCGGCGCGCGACGAACGGCAGCGCCATCGCCGGGACCAGCCCCACGAGCGCCTCGGTGAGCCGGAAGGAGGCCCGCCTGCCGGCCAGCACCAGATCGCACGCGGCGGCCAGGCCCACGCCGCCGGCCACTGCCTGGCCGTCCACCACGGCGACGGTGACCAGCGGGGTGCGGGTCAAGCGCTCCAGCAGGCGCCAGTACGGGAGTTCACCGGCGCGCCGCGCCTCGGTGAGGCCGTCCGGGTCCGGTGGCCCGTCCGACAGATCGGTGCCCGCGCAGAAGAACTCGCCGGCCGCGGACAGCGCGAACACCCGGCAGCCCGGGTCGGCTTCGGCGGCGTCGAGGGCGTCGTGCAACGCGGTCAGCAGCTGCCCGTCGACGGGGTTGCGGGCCTCGGGTCGGCTCAGCTCGGCGCGCAGCAGGCCGCGGCCGCGGGTGACGGACGCAGCCTGCGCGGGGGGCGGCTCGGTCATCGGCCGTCTCCTCCCAGCCACACGTACTCGCGGTGGTAGCCGCGGACGGCCTCCAGCACCAGATGCGGCTGTGCGGCGTCCTCGAAGTGCGGCTTGCTGATGCGGGGGAACCGGCCGAGGTCGATGGTGAAGTCCGAGACGCCGAACTTCAGTTCAGCGGTGGCGGCCAACAGCTCGTCGTACTCGGGGACGCTCAGTTCGTAACGGGCGTCCAGCGCGGCGCGGATGCCCATGGCCGACAGGGTGCGCCGGGACTCGGGGGTGATCACGGCACTGTAGAACTCGGAGCTGCACCCGGAGCCGTAGGAGAAGATGCCGACTCGGCGTTCCCCGTCGAGGGGCGCGTTGTCGATGACGCTGGCCAGCGACAGGAAGACGGTGCCCGCGTAGATGTTGCCCACATGCTGCGGGTAGACGACCGCGTCGGACAGCCGCGCGCGGAAGTCGTCCTCGACCGCCTGCGGCGCGAGGCCCTTCAGCTTGCGCAGCACGGCACGGTGCGCGCCCTTGACCATGCCGGGGAAAGGCGTGTGCAGGGCGAGCAGGTCGAAGCTGTCCACGAAGTCGGCGCCCTCGACCTTCGCGGCGTAGTCGGTGAACGAGCCCTTGAGGCAGTCGATGTAGCTCAGCAGCGACAGGTCGACGTCCCCGGCCTCGATCTCCGGATCGGGACGGCAGGTGTCCATCACCTCGTAGCTGTGGAAGCCGTTGGCGCCGCGGTCGAAGGCGGCCACCTTCGGGCTGTCGCTGATCAGCATCGCCACGGCACCGGCGCCCTGGCTGGGCTCGACGTAGGTGTGCGGCACGGGCCGGGCGACGTCGCTGCTGATCACCAGCGCCTTCACGCCCTCGAAGGGGCTCGCCGCGACCACCGACGCGGCCATCTGGACGGCCGCGGTGCCGCTGTAGCAGGCCTGCTTGACCTCGAACAGGCGGCAGGAGCGCGGCAGTCCGAGGTGGTCGTGCACGTACGTGGCGAGCGACTTGCCGAAGTCGACGCCGGACTCGGTGCCGACGATCAGCAGCTCGATGCCCGCACGCTCCTCCTCGGAGAGCCCGTCGACGAGGGGCTTGGCGGCGTTCACGGCGAACGAGACGGCGTCCTCGCAGTGCAGGGCGACGCTCTTGCGCACCATCATCAGGTTGTCGATGCGGGAGTCGTCGAGGCCGCGGGCGGCGAACAGGGTGGGGACGTCGACGTAGGTGCGGCCGCAGTACACGTTGAGGGCTTCGATGCCGACGGGCTTCATGGGACTCTCCGTTGTCAGTGCCGTTGGGGATGCTGGATGCCGGTGCGGGTGCCGGTGCGGGTGCCGGTGCCGGTACTGCCGTCGGGCAGCCGGAGCACTACGGACGCGTTGATGCCGCCGAAGGCGAAGCTGTTGCTCAGCGCATGCCGCAGCGGGCGCCGCACGCACCGGGTCCCGACCAGCGCCGGGCGGGGCTCCAGCGGGTCCGCGAACTGCGGGTTGGGGTGGCATGCACCGGCCCGCAGCTGGGCGATCACCGCCACCGCCTCCACGAGCCCGGCCGCGCTCAGGCAGTGGCCCGTGAGCGGCTTCGTGGAGTTGACGAGGGGGCCCCCGCCGTCGCCGAACACCTCGCGCAGCGCCTCCGCTTCGGCCTGGTCGCCCAGCACGGAGCCGGTGGCGTGCGCGTTGACGTAGTCGATGCCGTCGGGCCTCAGCCCGCTCGACTCCAGCGCGGCCCGCATCGCCGCCCGCTGCCCCTCGGTGTCGGGCTCGGTGCCGCGCCGCGCGTCCAGCCGCTGCCCCTGGCCGGTGACCTCGGCCAACACCTCGGCACCGCGCGCCGCCGCAGCGCCGGTGCTCTCCAGGACCACCGCGGCCGCCGCCTCGCCGCGTACGAAACCCTGACGGTCCTGCTCGAACGGGCGGCACATGCGCTCCGGGCGGTCCCGGAAACGCTCGTGCGCCATGGCCCCGGTGCGCCGGAACGCCTCCGCCTCGACGGGCGACAGTTCGGCGGCCGGCGCCACCACCAGTGCACGCTCGGCCCATCCGGTGGCGACGGCGCGCGCGCCCTGGATCAGCGCGAGGGTTCCGCTGGCGGAGGCGCCGCCGACCGTCCAGCCCTCGGCCGTCGCACCCGTCAACTCGCTTACGGCGCCCACCACATCGACGTCCATGTGCGTCAGCGCGTACGACGCACGCAGCCGGCCCGGCGCGCGTTGATGACCGAGCACGGTCTCCGCCTGGTGCGCCAGCGCGAGGTTGCTGCCCGCGACGATCAGCGAGGTGCGCTCCCCCATCCCCGGCCCGTACGGAGCGGGCGGCAGCCCGGCGTCCACGGCGGCCCGAAGCGCTACGCAGGCGGCGCTGCGGGCGGGCAGCGCGGCCCTGCCGACGACCCTGCGCAGCGCGGTCGCCGTCTCGGGGCGGTCCGCGAGGTGCCTGCGGGACCACTCGTCGAGCCGGAACCCGGTGAGGGTCGCCGCCGGCAGGGGCTCTTCACCGCCGGCCGCCGTGCCGTCGCCGTCCGCCGGCAGCTCGACGGCGCTGCGCCCGTCCAGCAACGCGGCGGTGAAGGCGTCCAGTTCGTCGGCGAGCGGGCTGAGCACGGCCGCGGCGGTGACCGCGACACGACGTGCGCCGGGACAGCCGTGGCCTGCCTGGGACCCGGTCACATGTACTCGCCGAAGACGGCCGCCAGCGACCCGAGGTCGGGCGCGTCGGCGAACGCGGACGCCGGCACCTTGATGCCCAGCTCGTCCTGGGCGGCGATCACGACGTCCATGCGGTCGATGGAGTTGGCGCCGAGCTCGCGCATGCTGTCCTTGGGTGTGACCTCACGGTCGGCGAGTTCGGGGAGGACCTCGACGACGTTGCGGAGGATCACGGCGAATATCTCGTCCTGGGTCATGACTGTTTCCCTGGGTGGAGGTGCGGTGGTCAGCGCTGCTTCGGCAGCAGGGAGAGGGCCTGTTCGACGGTCAGCTTGTTCTCGCGTACGGCGTCGAGCAGGGCGTCGACGTCGGAGTCGGTCAGGGCGGGAGCGCCGGATTCGGGGGGTACAACTGCCCTGCCCGCGGCCGAAGTCGGGGGCGGAGCCGTAGTCGGGGCCGGCGCGGCGGCCGGCGGCGCGGCCGGTGCAGTGGCGGCTGCGGCGGCTGTGACATGGCGGGCCAGCGCACTGAGGCTGGGGTGGTCGTAGAGAACGCCCGCCTTCTCGTCGAGCCCGTATGTGCTGTTGACGAACGCCACGAACTCGACGCCCAGGATCGAGTCGAGGCCCAGCGAGTTGAAGCTCGCCTCGTCGTCGATGCCGTCCGGATCGCTGTACAGCGTCCTGGCCAGCTCCTGGCGCAGCACGGACAGCACGTCCTCGGCGCGGGCCTCCGTGCGGGGCCCGCCCGCGGCGGGGGCGGGCGTCTGTACGGGGGCCTGCGCAGGGGCGTCCGCGGCGGTACGGCTGAGCTTCCCCGCGAGGCGCCGGGCGAGGTCGCCGGGCGTCGGATGGTCGTACAGCTCCGTGGCCTTGAGGTCGACCGGGTGTGCGGCGTTCACAGCGGCGACGAACTCGACGCCGAGGATGGAGTCCAGCCCCAGCGACAGGAACGTCTGCGTCATGTCGACGTCCCCGGGCTCCAGATAGAGCACCTCGGCGAGCAGCCGCGCGACGTCGGCGGCCACGGCGTCCGCGTCGGCCGCAGGAGCCGGAGCCGGAGCGCGCGCAGGTGCCGGAGCGCGCGCAGGTGCCGGAGCGCGCGCAGGTGCCGGAGCGGGCGCCGGTGCCGGTGCCGGTGCGGTCGCCACCCCGGCGTCGGCGCGCGGCGCCGCGGCCGGTCCGCGGGCGGAAAGCGGTCGCAGGGAGACCTTGCGGTCACGAGTCATCGGCTTCTCCGAGAGGTCGGGTGTACGGCGCACGCGCAGGGGGCGCCCGGAAGCGGCGAGGTCGCTGCGCAAGATCAGAGCCCGCAGGGGCTCCGCCCCGCCGGCACCGGCAGCCGCGGGGCGGTCCGTCCGCTCGGCGGCAGGCGGCTCGACGGCGGGCGCCTCGGCCTGCCGCTCCGCGGGAGCCCGGCCGAAGTCGCGCAGGTGGGCCCGCCCCAGCTCGGGCTCGCGGCCGGCGCTCCCCTGGCCCCTGCGGTGCAGGTGCTCGATCTGGAGGTCGTACCAGCAGCGGACGCGCTCGAACGGGTAGTGCGGCAGCGGCGTACGGCGGCCCACGCCGGCCGCGTTGCTCACGGCGGCGCGGTCGATGGAGCCGCCCGCCAGCCAGTCGGCCACCGCGGCGGCGGACGGGCAGTCGGCGGGCAGCGGCGGCGCCGCGCCTGCGGCGACCTGCGCCAGCCCGGCGAGCAGGCCGTCCATCGTGTCAGCGACCAGCGCGGCACGGCGGGCGAGGTCCGCGCGTCCGACGGCGAACGTGAAGGCCACGTCGGTCAGTTCGGGCCCGCCGCCCTCTTCGGCGGCCTCCGTCAGATGCCGCCGCAGGCTGTCCGCGTACGACGCGAGCGCCTTGTCCGAGCGCGCCGACAGGAACAGCACGACCGGCACCGCCGCGTCCCCCTCGCGTGCCGGGCGCGGCGGCCTGGCCGGCGGCTGTTCGACGACCAGATGCGCGTTGCCGCCGCCCGCCCCGAACGAGCTGATGCCGGCCCGCAGCGGACGCGGCTGTCCGTCCCGCGTGCGCCAGGGCGCCGCCTCCTGCTGCACCGCGAACGGGCTTGCCCCGAAGTCGATTTCGGGGTTGGGCGGCGTGGCGTGCAGCGACGGGACGAGCGTCCCGTGCCGCATCTGGAGCAGCACCTTGGCCAGCGCGACGGACCCTGCGGCGGACTCGAGGTGGCCCACGTTCGACTTCACCGAGCCGATGGGCAGGCTGCCCGGACCGCGCACGCCGTCCCGTTTGAAGGCCATGGTCAGGCCGCGGATCTCGATGGGGTCGCCGAGCGACGTGCCGGTGCCGTGGGTCTCGACGTAGTCGAGGTCGCCCGCGCGCAGACCACCGTCCCGCAGCGCCTTGGTGACAAGGTCGGCCTGCGCGCGGGGACTCGGCACGGTGTAGCCGTTGGTGCGGCCACCGTGGTTGGCGGAGGTGCCCCGTACGACGCCGTGGATGTGGTCGCCGTCGCGCAGCGCGTCACGCAGCGGCTTCAGCACCACCGCGCCCACGCCCTCGCCCGGCACGTAGCCGTCGCCGCCCTCGCCGAAGCTGCGGCAGCGCCCGTCGCTGGAGGCGAACCGGCCCTGCCCGAGCATCAGGTACTTGTTCGGGTGGATGAGCACGTTCACGCCGCCCGCCACCGCCACCTTGGAGCTTCCGGCGCGCAGCGACTCCACGGCCAGGTGGACGGCGGTCAGCGCGGACGAGCAGGCGGTGTCCACCGCGACGCTCGGCCCCTGGAAGTCGAAGAAGTACGACACCCGGTTCGCGATGGACCAGTACGCGCTGTTGGCCAGCACCGGGTTGCCGCGCAGCCGCTCCTCCGCCTCGTGCAGCTGGTACTCGCCGTACATCGCTCCGACGAACACCCCGACGTCGCGCCGGTGCACCGGGTCCTCGGCGGACACCAGGCGGTCCGGCGTGTACGCGGCGTCCTCCAGCGCGGCCCAGCAGCTCTCCAGGAACAGGCGCGCCTGCGGGTCGACGATGCCCGCCTCGCGCGGCGAGATGTGGAAGAGCGCCGCGTCGAAGTCCTGCACCCCGTCGATGAATCCGCCCCACTTGGTGTGGGTGCGGTCGGGGAGGGTCTTGTCGGTGCTGTAGAGGGCGCCGGCGTCCCAGCGGTCCGCGGGGACCTCGGTGATGCTGTCGCGGCCCGTCAGCAGGTTCCGCCACAGCTCGCCCGGGCCGTCGGCCTGCGGGTAGCGGCCCGACATCCCGATCACGGCGACGGCGCGGTCGTCCGCGCGCTGCTCGTCCGTGAGTCCGGCCATGCGTTCCTGCGTGCGTTCCTGCGCGCGTTCCTCAGCGCGGATGCTCGCGGCGCGCTCCGGGGCGGCGAGGACGACGGCGTCCGCCTCGTCCGCGGCCTCTCCGGGGGGCTCTTCCTCCCGCCCGGCGGCAGGCTCTCGGGGCTCCCCGGATTCGGCCGCGAGGGCCGCGCACCGTTCCGGGTACTCCTCCAGGAGGTACTCCGCGAGTTCGGCGACAGTGCGGCACTCGAAGAGGAGCGTCTTGGACAGCCTGCCGAAGTCCCGCTCCAGCAGCTCCGTGATGCGGATGGCGAACAGGGAGTCCACGCCCAGGTCGTCGAAGGACCGGTCGGGGCCGATCTCGCTCTCGGGGGTCCTGGTCGCCTCGGCGACGACGGCGGCGAGGCGGGCGGGCAGCGCCGAGGCCGCCCCCGCGGACGCGGCGGCGCCGGCCGGGACGTCCGCGGGGGCGGCCTGCGCGGCCGGAAGTTCTCCCAACAGCGGGAAGGCGTCGGTCAGCTGGTTCCGTTCGCCGCACAGCACCAGCGGGGTGCTCGGCGCCGACTCTGCGCCGAGCAGCGACTCCAGCACGTCCAGCCCGGCCCGGGTCTCCAGGGGCCGCATGCCCACCCGGCCCAGGATCTCCTCGGCCGGCCCTTCCAGCTGCATGCCGCCGTCGGCCCAGTACGGCCAGGCGACCGACAGCGAGCTCCCGGCCCGTCCGGCGTCGTCCGCGCGGCGCCGCACCAGCGCGTCGGCGGCGGCGTTGGCGAACGCGTAGTCGGCCTGCCCCGCGCTGCCCAGGGCTCCCGAGGCGGAGGAGAAGACGACGAAGCAGTCCAGCGGCCAGTCCGCGGTCGCCTCGTCGAGGGCTGCCGCTCCGAGCAGCTTCGGCGCGATCACCTCGCGCGCGTCCGCCGGGGACTTCCGCAGTACGTAGCCGTCGCGCAGCACGCCCGCGCAGTGCAGCACGCCGTTGACGGCGGGCCCGGAGTCCGCGATCCGGCGTGCGGTCGCGGCGACGGCGGCGGGGTCGCTGCTGTCGAGACGGTGGTACTCGACGCTGCCACCGGCGCGTTCGGCCCGTTCGGCAAGCCGCTGAAGCTCCTCGCCGCGCGGTCCCTCGGCCTCCGAACGGCCGGTGAGGACAATGTGCGCGGCATAGCGGTCCAGCAGATGCCCGGCGAGGGAGCCCGCCAAGCTCCCCATTCCGTTGATCCAGTAGCGCCCGTCGCGCCGGAAGGCCGGACGGGCGCGCGGCGGCAGCTCGACGGGGCGCAGCGCGGTGCCGCACGCGCCCCCGCGGGCGGTCACGGTCAGCCGGCAGGACGGCGGAGGCTCGGCCACCGCCAGGTCCACGGCCCGGGACAGCGCCTGCCGGCCGGCGTCCGCGCTCTCCTCGGCGAACGTCACGGCGGTGAGGGTGAAGCGGGGGTTCTCGCCCGCCAGCGAACGGCCGAGCGCGGCCAGCCCCTCGGCCGTCACCGCATCCCCGCCACCGGCCTGCCCGGCGGAACCCGCACCGCACGGCATCACCAGGTGTGCGCCGCGCCGCGCCAGGGGACGCAGCAGCGACCGCACCAGCGCCAGCGTGCGCAGCGCCGTGCCGGCCGCGCTCTCGGCGACCGAAGTGCCGTTCCCGGAACCCGCGCTCGGGGCGACCGGCCAGACGATGAGCGGCCGGCCCTCGGCGGGCAGCCGTTCGGCGATGTCGGCTCCGGCCGCGGCGGCGGCCTCGTGGTCCACGGGGTCCGGGAGCTCCAACGCCGCGCCGTCCAGGGCGACTTCGCCGATCAGCACGAGCGGCGCCCGCGGACCGGGTTCCTCGCCGTCCGCCCGTTCGGGCAGGTCCTCCGGCACGTACAGGTGCACTCCGGTGTCCCGCACCGCCGGCACGGGCCGCAGCGCGAGACCGGCCATGCTGAGGACCACGTCCCCGTCCGTACCGGCCACGTCCACGTCGTACTTGCGTATCCGCCGGGCACCGCCGGCCTGACCCCGCGGACGGACCCTCACCCACACCTCGCCGGGCAGCCGTCCGTGCACGTGCAACTCGTCGACGGCGAAGGGGATGAACGTCCCGGCCGCGGGCTCCTCGCCCAGTACGCAGCCGACGACGGACTGGAGCGCGCCGTCCAGCACGAACGGCGACAGGGTGCCGTCGCTCTCCTCGGCGTCGTCCGGGGCGTCCCCGACCACCCTGGCGAGCACGCCGGCCGGCCCGTGGTGAAGCTCGCGCAGCACGCGGAAGGCCGGCCCGTAGCCGACGCCGTTGGTCTCGAAGTAGCCGTATATCTCGGCCGGTTCGGCCGACTCGGGGTACTCGCGGCGCAGGGACGCCAGGTCGAGCCGCTCCGGGCGGGCCGCCGCGCCGGCCGGGACGGTCGCGGACAGGCAGGACTCGGCGGGTGCGTCCCCGCCGGCCGCGGGCGCGACCCGCACCCCGTCGCCTTCGGCCTCGGCGCGCAGGACGACGGGCGCCGTGACCTCGACGGGACGGTGGAAGGTGACGCCGGTCAGCCCGGCCGCAGGGCGTCCGCGCAGCCGTCCGGCCGCCGTCAGCGCCAGGTCGAGCTGCGCCGCGGCGGGCAGCACGGGCACGCCGCCCACGCGGTGGTCGGCGGCGAGCACTTCGCCGGGCTCGACGATGCGCTCCGCGGCGCCGCGCGGTTCGCGGGCGACGGCAGGCGCGGCATGCCTCTGCCCATGCGGCGCCTCGGGCGGCTGCCAGCGGCGGCGGGCGAAGGGGTAGCCGGGCAGCCGCACCCGGCGGGCGCCGTCCGGTACGGGCTCGTCGGACAGCTCGCCGCGGCCCTCGGCCCAGGCGCGGTAGGGGCCGGCGAGTTCGCCCTCGACTGCCGCGGGACCCTTCTCGGCGACCGCACGCAGCAGGCGTGCCAACTCCCCTGTGCTGTCCGCGCGTACGGCCGTCCGCTCCCGGCGGTGGCTGCGCCCGGTGCGCAGGGTGTGGGCGACGTCGGCGAGGTGCGGCGCGGGCCCGGCATCAAGGAAGCGTGCGTGTGACGCCGCGAGTTCGCGCAGCGCGTCCCCGGTGTGAGCGGACAGCGGAACCCACAGGGGGGCCTGCGGCTCCCGGTCCAGCCGGGGGTTCAACGGCATGGACGCCTCTTCCAGCACCACGTGCGCGTTGGTGCCGCCGATACCGAAGGAGCTGACCGCCGCCCGCCGCGGACCGTCCGGCACCGGCCACGGCCCCTGCCCGCGCGCGATCTCCAGACTGCCGCCGCCCAGGCCGGGGTTGGGCTCCGTGAACGGGAACTGCGCGGGCACCGTGCCGTGTTCCAGCGCCAGCACGGTCTTGACCAGGCCTGCCAGGCCGGCGGCCGTGTTGAGGTGGCCGACGACGCTCTTGACGCTGCCTATGCTCGCCGCGCCCCCGTCGCCGTGCCCGGTGCGCGGCTGCCCGTACACCTTGTCCAGGGCCGCGAACTCGATCGGATCGCCCAGGTGCGTGCCGGTGCCGTGGCACTCCAGATAGCCGACGGAGCGGGCGTCGACGCCCGCCACGGCCAGTGCCTCCCGCAGCACCGCCTCCTGGCCCTCGGGCGACGGCGCGTGGTAGTCCATCTTGCGCGCGCCGTCGTTGTTGACCGCGCTGCCCCGTACGACCGCACGGACCGGATCGCCGTCCGCGAGCGCGTCGGACAGCCGCCTGAGGACGAGGGCGCCGCAGCCGTTGCCGAAGACGGTGCCGTCGGCGGCGTCGTCGAAGGGCCGGCACTCGCCGCTGGGCGAGAGGATCATCTCCGGCGCCGCGAGGTAGCCGGCCTGGGGAAAGTGCAGCGACGCGGCGCCCACCACCGCCAGGTCGCACTCCTCGCCCAGCAGGCTCTCCACCGCGAGATGCACCGCGACCAGGCCGCTGGAGCACGCCGTCTGCACGGAGAGACTGGGCCCGGTGAGACCGAGCTTGTAGGAGATACGGCTGGCGGCGAAGTCCTTGTCGGACGAGGAGAAGCGGATCATCCCCGCGGCGTCGAGGTCGGTGATGCCGACCCGCGGGGTGCTGGGCTGGCCGACCGAGACGAAGGCGCCGGTGCGCAGCCCCGTGCAGTCGGGTGCGAATCCGCCGTCCTCCAGGGCGTGCCAGGCGGTCTCCAGCAGCAGCCGCTGCTGCGGGTCGAGCCACTCCGCGTGCTGCGCGCTGAATCCGAAGAACTCCGCGTCGAACGCGTCGGCGTCCTCCAGCACCGATCCGGCGGGCACGAAGTCCGGACGGCGGACCAGTTCCGGATCGTGGCCCAGCCGGACCAGCTCCTCCTCCGAGTAGCGCCGGATGCCGCTGCGCCCGGCGGCGAGCAGCTCCCACAGGGAACCGGCGGAATCAGCGGGCCCGAAGCGGCAGGAGAGCCCGACGACGGCTACCGCGTTCGGGTCGTCCACCGCGTCGGCCTGCTGGTGGTCGTCGTTCATCGCTGGTCGTCTCCGAGTCGAAGAGCGCGCCGCAGCTCGCGGCGGGACGCTCGGGCGGGCGCGGGCGCGCGGGAGCCCTCGGGGCTGGCGGGCGCGGTCCGCTGGGGCGTGGGTCCAGTGGTTCCGGCGGCGAGGCGGCCGGTGAGCAGCTCCACCTGGTCGTCGAGCGTCGGCCTCGCGAACAGGTCGGCGACCTCCAGCTCGATGTACGGGTAGGTGTCGGCGAGTTGGGCGAAGAGGCGGCCCAGCAGCAGCGAGTTGCCGCCGAGTTCGAAGAAGCGCCGGTCGCCCGGTGGCCGGTCGCGTCCGAGCAGCTGCTCCCAGAGGGCGGTGACGGAACGCCGTACGTCCGCGGCAGACGCGGACGGTTCGCGGCCCGCCTCCGGCTCCTGACCGGGGACGGTCGCGGCGTGCCCCTCGGCGATCCGCGCCACCGCCGCCCGGTCCGCCTTGCCGTTGGGCGTCAGCGGCAGCCGCGGCACCGTGGCCAGCCGGTCCGGCACCATCCACGCCGGCAGGGTGGCCGAGGCGAAGTCGCGGAGTGCGTCGAGCGTGGGCGGCTGCGCGCCGGACGGCACGACGACGGCGAACAGTCGGGCGTCCACCCCCTCGCCCCGTACCGAGAGCACCGCCCGTGACACGCCGGGGTGGTTCTCCAGTACGGACTCGATCTCACCGAGCTCGACGCGGTGGCCGCGGATCTTCACCTGGTTGTCGGCGCGGCCCGCGAACAGCAGCCGCCCGTGCCCGTCCCGGCGTACGAGATCACCGGTGCGGAAGTAGCGCCCGCCGCCCTCGGGCAGCCGCGGATGCGACGTGAACCGCGCGGCGGTCAGCTCGGGTTGGCGCCAGTAGCCCTGGGCGACGGCGGGCCCGCCGATCCACAGCTCGCCGGGCTCGCCCTCGCCGGGAACGGCCCAGCCGTCCCGCTCGGTGACGACCAGGTAGGTGGCGCCGATGGGTTCGCCGAGGTGCACCGTGTCGGCGGCGCCGATGCGGGCGACCGTCGACCAGATGGTGGTCTCGGTAGGACCGTAGACGTTCCACAACGCCCGGCTGCGTGCGGCGAGTTCGCGTGCGAGGTTCTGCGGCAGGGCCTCGCCTCCGCACAGCGCGGTCAGCCCGGGTGAGCCGGACCAGCCGCCGTCCAGCAGCAACTGCCAGCCGGCGGGCGTGGCTTGCATCAGCGTGATGCCGCGGACGGCGAGCAGCCGCGCGAGCCGCCCGGCGTCGACGACGTCGGCGCGTTCGGCGACGACCACCGTGCCGCCGGTGATCAGCGGCAGGAAGAGCTCCAGGACGGAGATGTCGAAGCAGACGGTGGTGACGGCGAGCAGCCGGTCCTCCGCCCCGGCCCCGACGGTGCCGCCGAGCGCCTCCAGGGTGTGGACGACGTTGCCGTGGGTGACAGCGACGCCCTTGGGACGTCCCGTGCTGCCCGAGGTGAACATCAGATAGGCGACGTCGCCGGGCGCAGGCGCCGGAACGGCGGGCTCGGGGGCCCCCGTTGTACCGGCCGGCGCGGCCGCAGTGACCTCGCCGGGATCCCACACCCGTACCCGCTCAGGCAGCAGTCCCGCGAGCCCGGGGTCGGCGACGGCGAGCGTGCAACCAGCGCCCTCGACCACCAGCTCCAGCCGCTCGGCCGGGTAGGAGTCGTCGAGCGGCACGTACGGGCGGCCGGCCTTGAGGATGCCGAGCAGCACAGCCGTCAGCCGTGCGGAGCGGTTCATCAGCACAGCCACCGGCTCGCCGGGCGCGGTGGACGCCGCCACATGACGGGCCAACCGGTCGGACAGCTCGTCCAGTTCGCGGTACGTCAGCGACCCGCGGGAGTCCTCCACGGCGGTCTTGCCGGGCGCGCGCCGGACGGCGTCGGCGAACCTGCCGGCCAGCGTGCCCGCCGCCGGATCGAGCACGGCCGACAGCGTGCCGCCGTCGGCGCAGGCGCGGGCCAGCTCCATCGCCATGCGGCGGGTGTCGTCGACCAGGCGGTCCACCGCGGCGTCGTCCAGCACGTCCGTACGGTGGTTGGCCAGCACGTCGACGCCGTCGGCGGTGTCGGTGACCTCCAGCCCGACGTCGAAGTGGCCGCGCTGCCCGCGCCGGTACACCAGCGGCCCCAACAGGCCGCTGGCGGGCACCGGTTGGGACGACCCATCGGCGGACAGGCGTTCCTCCCGGCGCCAGTTCTGGTAGGCGAAGGTGACTGTCGGCACGGCGTCGTCGCCGCCCGCGGCCCGGCACAGGTCCGCGATCCTCGGGTAGGGCAGCGCCGCGTGCCCGACGGCACCGGCGACCTCCTCCCGCAGGGCGGACAGCCACTGCGTCACGGGGCGTCCCGGTTCGAAGTCGACACGGATCGGCACCGAGTTGACGAAGCAGCCGACCGTCGACTCGTCCTGCTCCCCCGAGCGCCCGTAGGTGGGGACCGCCACCAGGAACGACCTGCGGCCCGTGGCTCGGGAGAGGGCGGTCGCGAAGGCGGCGAGCAGCACGGTGAAGGGTGTGACGCCCGTCTCCCGTGCCGTGCCGGACAGGAGCCGCGACAGCTCGCCCGGCAGCCGGTACTCGCGGTGCGCCGCGTCGCCCACCTGCTCGGCGGCGCCGGTGAACAGCGGGGGGCCCGAAGCCTTCGCCAGCCGCCCGGTCCAGAAGTCCTCGGCGGCCGCCCGCCCCGTCGTGTCCAATCCCGCCTGCTGCGCGCTGCGTTCGCGCCGGAGCGCGGCGGCGAACGGCACGGCGGGCTCCGGAGCGGGGGCGCCGGCGGCGCGCACCGCGTACAGCGCCTCCAGGTCCCGCTGGATGAGCTCGGCCGACCGCCCGTCGACGGCCAGGTGATGCGTCGTCAACTGCAGCACGCTCCGGGACGCGGACCGCCACAGCACGGGCCGCAGCAGCGGTTCCGCGGACAGGGCGAAGCGGCGGCCGGCCTCCTGGCGGACGGCCGAGTCCGGGCCGGCTCCGCCGTCTTGAGCGGCTGCGGGAAGCGGCCGCTGCTCCAGTTCGGGCTGCGCGTCGCACGGTACGAAGGTGAGCTCTCCCCGGTGCGGTCGCACGCAGCAGCCCAGCACCGGATGGCGGCGCACGAGGTCGCCGACGGCGCCGCGCAGGGCCTCGTGGTCCACCGGCTCCGGCAGCTCCCAGGCGAGCGAGATGTTGTACGGCGCGTGGGGTGCTGCCGTCTGGTCTGCCGTCCAGATGCCGGCGAGCCGGTCGGGCAGCGGCGCGGGCCCGCCATGCGGTTCGGGCTCCGCGACTGCGGCGGGCTCGCGGGGCGCGGGCGCCGCGGCCTCCTCTTGCGTGCTGGAGCCGGCGGGTGCGGACTCAGCGCCGGATTCGCCGGGACCGCCGGCCGTCTCCGCCTCGACGGCGGCGCGGAACCGGTCGCCGTGCTCGCGCAGCAGCGCGCCGGCCAGTTCGTCCACCGTGCCGCTGTCCAGGAGCAGCGACAACGGCAGCCGCCCGAGGTCGTCTTCGAGGAGCCGGCTGACCCGCATCAGGGCGATGGAGTCGACGCCGTACTCCGCCAGCGGCCGCTCCGCGGAGATCGTCACGGCCGGCACGCCGATCGCCCTGGCCACGCGCTCCGTGAGCCAAGTCCGCGCCGCGGTCCGCGGATCGGCGTCCGACGGGACGAACTCCGGGGCCTCCGGTGTCACTTCGGGGCGGGCGGTCTGAGGTTCGGATGCGGCACCTTCGGCCGGTGCCACCCGCAGCGCCGACGACCACACGTCCTGGTCCCCGGCGACGAGCGCCACATGCGCGGAGTCCGCCCCGGCCGCTGCCGCGGCTCTCGGCCACAGCTCCCGCACGGCCGCGTCCGCCGCCAGCGGACGCAGTCCGAAGGTCTCGGCCAGGTAGCGCGCGGCGGCGGGCTCGGGCGCCATGCCCGCGCCGTCCAGCGCGGGCAGCCCGACCGAGAGGGTGCGGCCGTTGCGCAGGCCGCGCTCGGCCCAGCCGGCGCGGGCTGCGGCGAAGCCGTCCAGGAAGCCGTTGGCGAAGGCGTAGTCGGACTGGCCCTGGTTGCCGACCAGCGCCGCGAGCGACGAGGTCAGCAGATAGAAGTCCAGCGGGTGATCGGCGAAGGCCGCGTCGACGGCGACGGCGCCGAGGGCCTTGGCCCGGCACACCTCGGCGACGCCCGCCAGCTCCTTGCCGCGCAGGAACCCGTCCCGCAGCACGCCCGCCGCGTAGACGACGCCGCGCAGCCGGGTACCGGAGTCCGCCAACTCTGCGGCGGCCCGCTCCAGTTGACGGGGGTCCGTGACGTCGCACCGCAGGTAGGTCACCGAGCCGTCGCCGCCCTGCCCGCGCAGGGCTTCGAGCACCGCCTCGTCGGGTGCGGACCGCCCGGCGAGCACCAGATGCGCGGTCGGCTGCGCCGCGCGGATCCCCGCCGCGACGCGGCGCCCGAAGCCGCCGAGGCCGCCCACGACCAGATACGTGCCGTGCGCGACGATCAGCATCCCGGGACCGGCGTCGGGCAACTGCCGTGGTTCGGGCACGAGTCGGGCCCGCTGCCGACGGCCGTCGGCGCCGAGGAGCACCCACTCCTGCCCGTCCGGGTCCTCCGCCGCCTCGGCGCGCAGCGCCAGGGCTGCGTCCTCGGGGGCGGAGCGCGCCCATGCGCCGTCGACGGTGACGAGCCGCGGCCGCAGCCGCCCCGTCTCCCCGTCGACCGTGCACAGCAGGCTCTGCAGTCCGTGCAGCGCGGGCGCCGGCCGCCCCGCCGCGCTGGTGACGAGCAGTACGCGCGTCCCGTCCAGGGCCCGCGAGCGTACGAGGGTGCGCAGCAGTCCGAAGACCTTCTCCAGCGTCCCGGTGCGGAACCGGGACCAGTCCTTGCCGACCTGTCCGAGCTCCGACGGGGTGTCGCCGAAACCCGCTCCGTCCAGCTCCGCGGTGAGGTCGAGCACGAGCGTGCCCGGGGTGCCGGTGCGCGCCGCGGTCTCCTCCAGGGTCGCGCCGTCCCCGGCTTCGTCGAGGGAGAGGGCGGCGGCGGCCTCGCCCGCGCAGGCGGAGGCCGCGAGGCCTTCGCCGGCTGTCCACAGCGGGGCGGCGGCCGCCGAGGCGGGCTGCTGCGGCGCCGCGCCCGTCGGTGCGTCCCGCCAGCGCAGCCGGTACCCGGCGACGGCCGGCACGTCCGCGACATCCGGCGAGAGCGCCGCGACCGGGCGCTCCGCGGCGGACCGGCGCGGGGCGGCGTCGCCCGCGTCCTCCGTGCGGACTCTGAACCCGTCGATCTCCGCGAGGAGTTCACCGCTGTCCGGGGCGATCAGCCGGATGTCGAAGAGGTGCGTGCGGGGGTCGGCGGTGCGCACGGGCCTCACATGTGCGTAGGCCGCGCCGGTAGCCGGGGCGTGCACGGCGAGCCGGTCGACGGTCAGCGGACGCGGGCGCCTGGCCTGCCGGCCTCCGGTCCCGGACGTGCCGGGCTCGCCGGACAGCAGCGAGAACGCGGCGGCCTGGCAGGCGCCGTCCAGCAGCGCGGGGTGCAGGACGTGGCGTCCGTCGCGGTCCTCGCCCTCCGGCAGCCGGAGCTCGGCGAGGGCGTCCCCGCCGACACGCGCCACACGGTGCACCGTGCGGTAGAGCGGCCCGTACTCGAATCCCCGGTCGGCGAACAGGCGGTAGAACTCCTCGGCGCCGGTGCCGCCGGAGGCGAGCTGCGCGTCCAACTCGGCTGCCCGGTACCGCAGTTCGGGGCTCACCGGATCGTGCCCGGCGGGCTCGGTCCGGCCCTGCGCGGTGCGCACCCGCCCGCGGCCTGCGCCTCCCGCCTCGGCTTCCGCCTCGACGCGGAAGGACCGGGTGCCGTCGGCGTCCGGTGCGTCCAGCTCGGCCCGTACGGTCATCGGCAGACCGGACGCCGCCGCGGTCCAGGCCAGATCGCGCAGCACGCTGCGATAGGGCGAGCCGCCCGCGGCCAGCAGCGCCTCGTAGACCAGTTCCGGCTGGAAGGCGCCCGGCAGCAGCGGCTCCCCGTCGACGACGTGCTCGCCGACCCAGCGGGACGCGCGGCCCAGCCGCGCCGTGACGGTGCGGCCGGCGGGCGTCCGCACGGAGTCCGCCAGCGGGAGGCCGGACGGGCGCTCTCCGCCCCCGTCCGCCGCGGGCGCCGGGACCGCGCAGCGCTGCCCGGCCAGCGGCGTCGTGGGCAGGGCGATGCGCCGGCCCGCGGCGCGCGGCGGGACCCCGTCGGCGACCCAACGGGCGGCCGCCTCCCGTTCGTCCCCGGCACCGGACCCGTCGGAGGTCCCCTCCGCCGTGACCAGCGCCGGGTGTGCGGCGCCCCCGGCGAGCGCGGCCAGCGCCTCGCACAACTCGCCCACGGACCGGGCGACGACTGCCCCCCGGTGCGGCCAGGTCTCCCGGCCCACGCTCAAGGTGTAGGCGATGTCGGCGAGTTCGAGGGGACCGCGGCGCAGCCCACCGGCGTCGGGCCCGTCGGCGAGCGCGCCGGCCAGCGACCCCGCGAGCGTACGCAGCCGTCCCGGATCGGGCGCGGACAGCGGCACGACCACCGGCTCCGTTCCGTCCGCGGACGGCGCCTCATGCCGCGGAAGGTGCTCCTCCAGCAGCACATGGGCGTTGGCGCCGCCGGCCCCGAAGGAGCTGACGGCGGCGCGCCGAGGCAGCGGCCCGTCCCCGTCGTGCCGCGGGTGCCACGCCTCGCCGCGCCGCTGCACGCGCAGCGGCGTCTCCGCCAAGTCCAGCTTGGGGTTGGGGTGTTCGGCGTGCAGGGAGGGGACGAGCTGGCCGTGCCACAGCTGCAGCACGGTCTTGGTGAGACCGGCGATGCCGGCCGCCGCCTCGCCGTGCCCGATGTTCGACTTGACCGACCCGACGCGCGGCGCGTACGGCCCGTCGGGCACGGGCGCCGTGCCCGGCTCCGCATCCTCCAACGCCATGGTGAGAGCCCGCAGTTCCACCGGATCGCCGAGGTCGGTGCCGGTGCCGTGCGCCTCGACGTAGTCGACGCTGCCCGGGGCGACGCCCGCCTCCCGCAGGGTGCTGCCGATCAGCCGGGCCTGCGCGTTGGGGTCGGGAACGGTGTAACCGCCGCTTCCACCACCGTGGTTGAGTCCCGTGCCGCGGATGACCGCGTAGACCGTGTCGCCGTCGGCCTCGGCCGCCTCCAGCCGCTTGAGCACGACGGCGCCGACGCCCTCGCCCGGCACGAAGCCGTCCGCGCCGGCCCCGAAGGCGCGGGTGCGGTCGCCGCGCGACGGCATGCCCAGCGCGCACAGGCCCGCGAAGCGGTCCGGGTGCAGATAGAGGTTGACGCCGCCCGCCAGCGCCAGGTCGCTCTCGCCGTCCCGCAGGGACCGGCAGGCCAGATGCAGTGCGGTGAGCGAGGACGAGCACATCGTGTCGACCGTCAGGCTGGGCCCGCTCAGGTCCAGCGCGTGCGACACCCGGTTGGCCACGGAGGCGGCGGCGGTCACCGCGTACTCCGGGTTGTCCGCTCCCGCGAGCCGCGCGTCGCGCTGGGCGATCACATGGCTGTTGGCGGTGACGCCGGCGAAGACGCCGACCCGCGGCTCCGTCCCGCCGCCCGCGAGGGTGCGGCGGCTGTAGCCCGCCGTCTCGAACGCCTCCCAGGACACCTCCAGGAACAGCCGCTCCTGCGGGTCCATCGCGGCGGCGTCCCGCGGCGTGATCCGGAACAGCCCGTGGTCAAACCGGTCCCAGTCCTCCAGGAAGCAGCCCCAGCGTGCGTAGCCGCCGCCGAGGGTGCGCGCGCTGCGCCAGTCCCAGCGGTCCGCAGGCACCTCGGACACGGGTGTGCTGCCCGAGGTGAGCAGCCGCCAGAACGCGCCGGTGTCCCGCGCGCCCGGATAGCGGCCGGCCAGGCCGACGATCGCGATGGCTGTACTGGGGGTGCCGTCCGTACGGCGGGTGGGCCTGGGCTCCGGAGAGGTGGTGCGGGCGTGCACCACGCCGGTACGGGCCGGCGCCGCGGGGCGTGCCTCCGGCCGTGCCGCGGGACGAGCCTGCGGCGCCGACTGCCCCTGCGCGAATGGTGCCAACCGCTCCTTCGGGGCTCGCAGTCGGGGCTGCGCGAGCCACCGGGCCAGCCGGCGCGGAGTCGGATGTTCGAAGAGCACGGTGGAGCCGATGGGCCGCTCGGGGAAGCGCTCGCGGAGCAGCGCGGTGAACTCGCCGTTCAGCAGGGAGTCCACGCCGAGCGCGGGAAAGTCGGTGTCGGGGTCGGCGGAGCCCTCGGGCCGTCCCGTCAGCTCGGCGACGAGGGCCGTCACCTGCTCCAGGACCTCGGCCGTGGCGCCGTCGTCTCCTGCGTTCCCGCAGGCGGACGGTTCGGCGGACGGTTCCGGCGCGCCGTTCTCCGACGGCCCGGCACGTCCCGCCAGCAGTCCCGCCAGCGCGTCGACGCTCCTGTGCTCGAAGAGCGCGGTGGCCGGCAGCTCACCGAAGTCCGCGGAGACTCGGCGCACGAGCTCGGCGTTGAGCAGCGAGTCGATGCCGAGTTCCTGCCAGGGCAGGCAGCCGGGCACCTCGGCGTCCGGGTCGCCGATCAGCTCGCGGACGATCCCGCGCAGGCTCTCCGCGATCGCCGCCCGGTCCGGCTCAGGGGCCGCTACGGCGTGGGGTGCACGGCAGTCCAGCAGGGCCACGCAGCCGGGGGCGTCGCGCTCGCATGCGGTGCCGGCCAGTGCCCAGCCCCGGCTCTCCAGCAGGGCGCGCCACCGTCCGACGTCGAGCAACGGGCCGTCCGGCAGTCGCTTTTCGCCATCGACGGCGCGCCACCAGCCGTCGGTGAGCCCGAAGGTGAGGGTGTAGACAGCAGCGGGGACGACCATTTCGGCCAGCAGCAACCTGCCGCCCGGCACGAGCAGTTCGGCGACGTGGTCGAGCGTGCGGCCCAGGTCCCGGGTGGCGTGCAGCACGTTGGCGGTCAGCACCACGTCGTAGCGGCCGCCGCCGAAGCCCTGTCCCGCGGGACTCTTCTCGATGTCCAGCAGGCCGGGCCGCACCCTGTCGCCGAAACGGCGGCGTGCCCTGTGCAGGAACGCCTGCGAGACGTCGGTGAAGTCGTACTCGAACTCCGCGACCCCCGCGGCCTCCAGGGCCGCCAGCGCCGCCTCGGTGGTCCCCCCGACGCCGGCGCCGATCTCCAGGACCCGGGGCGGCCGTCCCGTGCGGGACGCCACGGCCGCCGCGGCGGCGGCCAGCGTGCGCGCAGCGGCGTCGTTGACCGGGTCGAAGAGCTGGTTTCCGCGGTAGACGGCGGCCACGGAGTCCGGCGAACCGTCCGGGAACAGCACGCTCGTCGCCGGCAGTTCGCCGCGCAGCACGGGACCGTACTCCGCCAGGGCGCTGTCCAGCAGGTCGAGGTGCCCGGCGAGGTCGGGGTGCGCGGCGAGCAACTCGGCTCGCAGGGCGTTGAGTTCAGCCTCTTCCGGCGGTTGTACGCGGCCGTGGTCCAGCAGGCCGAGGATCGCCGAGAGCAGCCTGCGGTGCTCGGGGGCAACCCGCAGCCGTTCGGCCACGGCGTCGGTGCCGCGCGCCGCGGTCGCGGCGTCCAGGCCGAGCTCGCGCATGCGCCGGGCCAGCGCGCCGCACGCGTACCGGTCGAGCAGGTGCGCGGGGTCGGCGGACGCGGCCGAGGCGGCCGGGCCGTACGCGGTCAGTGGCCGCAGCGGGCCGGGATCGCCGCCGACGACGACCAGTTGGGCATCGGGCCCTGTCATGCCGGCCTCCAAGGCGGCCACACCCTTCTGCGGTGAGAAGTCGGTCAGTCCGGGGTACTGGCGCCGCACGCTGTCCCCGTAGCGCCGGGCCAGCCCGGTGCCGCGCCACAGCCCCCAGTCGAAGACCCGCACGGTCAGGCCGCCGTCGCCGTCGACGGCCGCGGCGTAGTGGTCGAGGAACGCGTTCGCCGCCGCATAGTTGAGCCCGCCGACGCTGCCGAAGAGCCCGGCGACGGACGAGAACAGGACCAGCGCCGCGCCCGGGCGGCCGGCCAGCGTCCGGCGCAGGTTCAACACGGCGGCGACCTTGCTCTCCAGCACCTGGTCGACGTGCGACTCGCTCAGGTCGGCCAGCAGTGCGTCGCTGACGGAGCCGACACTGTGCAGCAGCCCGTCCGGCTCACCGAATGCGGCGCGGCACGCGTCCAACGCGCGCGCGACATCAGCCTGTTCGGTGACGTCGCCGGCGACGTACCGTGCGCTGCCGCCCGCCGACTCCAGCTCGCGCAGCAGCGCCCGCACCCGCTCGTCCTCGGCGGACCGGCCCACCAGCACCAGCCGCGCGCGGTACCCGGACGCCAGATGCCGGGCCACCTCGGCGCCGATGCCGCCCGAGCCGCCGAACAGCACGTATACGCCCCTGTTCCGGAATCCGGGCCCGGCGGGAGCGGCGGCGCGTTCGGCGAACAGCCGCCGCAGCACGCGCCGTTCGCGCACCGCCATGAGCGGGACGTGCGCGGCGCAGGGCACGGACAGGGCGGTGCGCCACTCGCCGGCGCCGGCCGCGTGCACGGCCGCCAGATCGACGGCGGCGGCGGTGAGCCCCGGCACCTCGCGCGGCAGGGTGCGCAAGGCGCCGGCCAGCGCCCCCTGCAGGGCGGCGCCGGGGGCGGCCTTCTCCCCGTGCGGCGCGGCCATGCCGGTCGTGACGAGGCGTATCGGGGCCTGCGCCGACTCGGCGGGCAGCAGCCGGCCGAGGGTGATCAGCGCGGCCATCCAGCCGCGCAACTCCGCAGTTCCGTCGTGGTCTTCGGACCACCGGGCGCCGCCGACGAGGAGCGCCACGGAAGCCGCTGTGTTCTCCGGGCCATTCAACTCGGCGACCGCAGCGGCGAGTTCCGCACGGTCGACGCCGTGCCGCCCCACGGCGTGCAGCGTCGTGCGTTCGCCGCGCAGCGCCCGGGCGGCGGCTGCGGTGTGCCGGTCGTGGAGGACGATCGCGGGGGCCTCGGCGCCGTCCGCCGCGTCGTCGATCGCGCCGTCCTCGGGAACCCATACGGGCGCGAGCATCCGCAGCGATTCGTCCTCGTGCGGCTCCGCTGCCGTGCGCTCGCCGCCGGCCGGCAGCAGCCGCAGGCCGCGGACGTGCAGCAGGCTGCGGCCCGTCGCGTCCACGGCGTCCAGGTCGATGACGCGCGACTCGCCGTGCGCACCGGTGAGTTGGAGTCGCAGCTCCGCCGAGTCCGGGATCTCGCCGTTCCATACGACGCGGTCGGCACCCGCCGCCACCAGCGGACGCCCGCCGGCAGGCGCGGCGGCCAGCGCGCAGGACGTCTGCAGAGCGGCATCGAGCCAGCCCGCGCGGCGGGTGCGCTCGTCTCCGCCGGGAGCGCTGATGCAGGCCACGGCGCCGTCCTCCCAGCGCCGCACGTCGTGCACGAGCCGGTAGGCGGCCCCCACCTCGATGCCGCTCGCCCGCAGGATCGCCGCGAGATCCACGCGGGTACCCGCGGCCGAAGTGCCGTCAGGATCACCGGTGTTGAGCGGCGCGGCAGCGGCGCCCGGCTGCCGCGCCGGGCTCACGGCCCGAGCACACGGACGCCCCTCGTGGTGCAGCGTGATCACGGTGCGGCCGCCCTCTTCGGCGACGTGCCGCGTCAGCCGCAGCCCGTCCCCGAACGGGACCGGCCGCAGCAGCCGCACCTCGCCCAGGTCGACGGGGCCGCCGCCGGCCAGCGCGTCGAGCAGCAGGCCGCCCGGAGCCACGACACGTCCGTCGACGCGGTGTTCGGCGAGCGGATGCCCCGCGGGCAGCACGGTCTCGTCCGGGCCGGAGCCCCCCGGCGACGGTCCGGTCCCGTCCGCTCGCCGCTCGCCCGGCAGCCAGAACGGTTCGCGCTGGAACGGATACCCGGTCAGGGGGATGCGGCGAGGGGTGCGCTCCGTCCACAGCGACGCCCAGTCGGCCGTTCCCCCGGAGAGCCACTCGCCGGCGGTCTTCCGGCCGGCGTCACCGGACAGCCGCTCCAGGGCCTCCCGCTGTGTGGCGTCGGCCAGTCCCGGGTGTGGGCGTCCGCCCGCGAACTCCCGCAGCGCCGAAGCCAGTTCGTCCACGTCCCGGGCCACGGCGATCAGCCGGTGCGGCAGCCCGCGGCGCCCGCTCTGCAGCGACCAGGCGACCTGGCGCAGCTCGGGCTCGTCCCGCGCCACGAAATCCGCCAGGTCGGCGGCGAGCCGGGTGAGGGCCTGGTGCGTGGCCGCCGAGAGCGGTACGGGCAGCGCACGCCCGTCGTCGGGGGCCTGCGGAGAGGACGGTTCGCCGCCGGGCAGCGGTGACTCCTCCAGCACCGCATGGGCGTTGCTGCCGCCGAACCCGAAGGAGCTGACGGCCGCCCTGCGCGGCGGCGAACCGGGCTTGCGGGGCCACGGCACCGGCTGCGCGGCGACGGCGAGCGGCGCACCCTCATGGTCGATGTGCGGGTTGAGCCGGGCGAAGTTGGGGGTGCCCGGTATCAGGCCGTGCCGCAGCACATGTACGGCCTTCAGCAGGCCCGCGAGGCCCGAAGCGCCCTCCAGATGGCCGATGTTGGCCTTGGCGGAGCCGATCCACACCTTCCCGTCCGGACCGGCAGCCGCGGCTGTCCCGTCCGTCCGCTGCTCGTCGTCGCCGGCGAACGCCTCGCGGAACGCGTCCAGTTCGATGGGGTCGCCCAGCGGCGTGCCCGTGCCGTGCGCCTCCAGATATCCGAGGTCCGCGGCGCGCAGCCCGGCGCGGTGCAGGGCCTTGCGCACCAGGGCCGTCTGCGCGCGCGGGTTGGGGGCGGTGAGCGCCGCGGCCCGGCCGCCGTGGTTGACGGCCGTGCCGCGCAGCACCGCCAGCACCGGGTCGCCGTTCTCGACGGCGGCGCGCAGCGGTCGGAGGACGACCCAGCCGGCGCCCTCGCCGCGTACGAAGCCGTCGGCCGCCTCGTCGAAGACCCGGCTCTCGCCGGTGGGCGAGACCATTCCAGCCCGCTGGAACGCCTGCGTGTTGAAGCCGCTGCTCAGCAGGTTGGCCGCGCCCACGAGGACCGTCTCGCAGTCGCCGGAGCGGACGGCCGCCTCGGCGAGGGAGAGCGCGGTCAGCGCGCCCGAGCACGCCGTGTCCACGGTGACGCTGGGCCCCGTGAAGTCGTAGGTGTGGGAGATCCGGTTGGCGAGGAACGCGGGGAAGGTGCCGACGGTGGCGTAGCCGTCGGCCGCGTCCCGCGTAACGAGCTGCTCGCGGTAGTCGTAGCTGCAGGCCGCGACGAACACGCCGACGTCGCGGCCCGCGAGGTCGTCCGGGTTCAGGGCGGCGCTCTCCAGGGCGTGCCAGCTGAGTTCCAGCAGCGCCCGCTGCTGCGGGTCCATCGAGGCGGCCTGGCGGGGCGTTATGCCGAAGAAGCGGGCGTCGAACAGGTCGACCCGGTCGAGGAGTCCCGCGCGGAAGCCCTCCGGCACGTCGCCGGCGAACCGTCCCGGCGGTGCCTCGCCGATCCGGCACTCGGACCGGGAGAGCAGCGACCAGTAGCCGTCGGGGTCGTCGGCTCCCGGGAACCGGCAGGACATGCCGACGACGGCGAGCGGCTCGCCGGCCGACTCGCCCTCGACGGCGGCGTCTTCCGTCCGCTGCCGGGGTGCGGGTGCCTCGGGTGTGCGGGCGTCGGCCGGCAGCGTCGCGGCGATCTCGCGGAGGGTCGGGTGCCGCCAGAGTGTGGTGGCCGGCAGCTTGACGCCGAAGGCGTCGCCGACGGCCCGCACCAGGCGCAGCGCCCGCGCCGAGTCGAACCCCTGCTCGCCCAGGGGCTGTTCGGGATCCAGCTCGTGGCCCGTCACGGAGCGGGCGACCTCGGTCAGCCTGTCGAGGACGGACGCGGAGGGCTGCGCGGGCTGCATGGGCTGGGCGGGTGGCACGAACTGCGCCAACTGCGCGAAGGACGTGTCCGGTTGCTCCTCCTGCGGCGGGGCCGCCCCGCCCGCGTCCGCTTCGGAGAGCCCGGCACGCAGCGCGTCGAGGAAGAGCGCCGCCTCCCGGCCGTTGAACACCGTGTGGTCGAAGGCCAGTACCAGGCGGCGCACGGCGTGCCCGCCCGTCCCCTCGGGCGCGCCGAGGAACAGCGTGGCGGAGGCCGGCGGCACCACGGCCGGCACGGCGAACGTCGCGCCCTCGTCGCCGAGATGGGACAGCATCAGCGTGACCCGGCCGTCCGCCTGCGATTCGCCCGCCAGCGCCCGCTCCACGGCGTCGGCGTAGGAGCGGTCGAACGCGGCGTCGTCCAGCAGGTCGGCGCGGCGCACCACCGCGACGTTGAGATCGCCGTCGTCGCCCGCACAGGCGATCCCCAGGTCCACGTGCTCGAAGACGCGCAGCCGCCGCCCGTCCAGGCGCCGCGAGCGCAGCCGCGGGAAGCGGGCGGCCGTGCGGGCCACGTGGCGGGCGAAGACCTGGAAGGCGGTCGTGAACCCCGCGCCCTCGCGGTCGGCGGACCGCAGCGCGCGGTCCAGGGCGTCGGCCGCGATCTCGAAGGCCACCACCGCCGGTACGACCTCGCCGGCCCCGGCCCGCATCGCGCTGTTGAGCGCCAGCTGGCGGGGGCTCAACGGGACGTCCGCGTAGTCCTCTTCGCCAGGGGCGTCGTCCGGTTCACGAACCTCCCCCGCACCGCCCGGTTCCGGCTCGCGCGGCGGCCCGTCGCCTTCCGCCGGCTCCGCTTCCGCGCGCCTGCGCTCGGCGGCGACGTGGAGTTCGAGGTCGGCGGGCAGCAGGCTGCTGCCGCGGGCGGGTATCGAGGCCAGCTCCGACGGTTCGATGCCGAGCCGCCGGGCGTGCGCGCGGGTGCGCGGCGGTATGCGCAGCGTGCCGCTGGGCAGGGTGTACGGAAGCCCGTGCGCGGACGCGCCGCGCGCCGGCTCCGGTCCAGGCTCGCGTCCGCTCAACTCCTGCGCGCCGGCCCCGGGTTCGCGATCCGGCTGCGCCCCGCTGTCCGTCTCCGCCGGTGCGAGCATGGCCACCGCACCCCCGACGGGCACGGTCTCGCCCTCCTCGACGAGCCAGTCCACCAGGCGCCCCGCCCGCGGCGACTCCACCTCGACGGCTGCCTTGTCGTGCTCCAGCTCGTACAGCAGCTCGTCCTTGTGCACGTCCTCGCCGGGCCTCTTCAGCAGCCGCAGTACGCGGACTTCGGCGATGCCCTCGCCGAAGCGCGGAACGTGTACGGCGGCCGGCTGCGTCGTCTCGTTCATGCCAGCACCGACCGGACCGCCGCGACCACGTCGTCCACCGCGGGCAGCACCGAGCGCTCCAGCTCCGGGTGGAAGGGAACGTGCACGTCCTCCCGCGAGACCAGCTTCGGCGGCGCCAGCAGCGAGTAGAACTCCTCGTCCGCGCCGACGAGTTCGGTGACGAGCCCGGCGCCGAAGCTGCTGGTGCGGTTGTCCTCCTGGACGACCACGAGCCGCCCGGTGCGGCGCAGCGAAGCGGCCACCGCGGAACGGTCCAGCGGCGTCAGCCACCGCAGGTCGAGGACGTCGGCGGTGACGCCCTCGGCGGCGAGGAGTTCGACCGCCTCCAGGGCGAGTTCCGTGCCGTTGCCCCAGGTGGCCACCGTCACGTCGGTGCCGGTGCGCAGCGTGCGGGCGCCGTGCACGGAGGCCGCGGCCTCCTGCGGTTCCCGGCGCTGCCGCATCAGATGCTTGGGCAGCAGTATCAGCGTCGGGTCCGGCGCCTCGAACGACTCCAGGAAGACGGCCTCCGCGTCCTCCGGGGTCGAGGGCACAACGACCCGCAGCCCGGGCAGGTGGGTGAACAGGCTCTCGTTGCTCTGGCTGTGCCAGATGCCACCGCCGGGCAGGTAGCCGCCCCACGGCGCGTAGATCACCGTGGGGCACCGCCAGGCGGAGGCCGTGCGCCAGCGGAGCGTGGCGACCTGGCTGGCGATCTGGTTCCAGGCGGGGCCGGCGAAGTCCACGAACTGCAGCTCCACCACGGGCCGCATCCCCGCCGCGGCCAGCCCCACCGCGGTGCCGACGATGGTGGCCTCGGCCAGCGGCGAGTTGGACAGGCGGGGCCCGGCGAGCTCGCCGAGTCCCTTGGTGAAGCCGAACACGCCCCCCTTGGGGTCCTCGACGTCCTCGCCGAACAGCAGCAGTTCGGGGTGCCGTTCCAGACCGGTGCGCAGCGCCCGGTTGACGGCCTCGACCATCGTGCCGCCGCACGGCCGGGTGCCGGCCGGCGCCGAGGGCTGTTCGGCGGACGGGGCGAAGAGGTGGTCCAGCACCCGTTCGGGGTCGGCGGCCGGCTCCTCGGCGACCCGCTCGAAGACCTCGTCGACCAGGTCGGCTAGGTGCTTGCGGGTGGACTCGCCCCACGCGGTGTCAATCAACTCCTCCTCCAGCAGCCGCTGTTCGAAGAGCTCGATCGGGTCGCGCAGCACGGCGAGTTCGGCGGACGAGCGGTAGACGCGCTGGTCGTCGGAGGAGGTGTGCGAGTCGAGCCGGTCCAGGTGGCACCAGAGCACGGCCGGTCCGTCGCCCCGGCGCACCGCGGGCAGCACGTCGGTGACGGCAGTGTGCACGGCGTCCGGGTCGAAGCCGTCGACGACTCTCGTGGCCGCCTCGGGGAGCAGTCCGAGCCCGTGCGGTGAGAGGCCGTCAGTCGGCGTGCTGATTCCGTATCCGTTGTCGGAGACGAGGAACACCAGCGGCAGCTTTCGCTCGACGGCGAACGCCAACGCCTCGAAGAACTCGCCCTGCCGCGTCGAGGCATCTCCGACGGAACAGACCACGGCCTTCCCGTCGCCGCGCAGCGCCGAGGTCCAGGCGGCTCCGGCGGCGGGCAGGCACTGGCTTCCCGTGGGACTGGCGAGGGAAAACACCCCTCCGGGCCGATAGCTGAAGTGTGCACCCATGTTGCGGCCCGCCGAATGCGACCGGCCCTTCGCCATGAGGTCGCGGGCCTGCCCCTCGACGTCCATCCCGCGGGCCAGCAGCAAGGTGCGGTCCCGGTAGTGCGGGAACAGCAGGTCACCGGGGTCCAGCAGCTCGCACACGGCGGCCAGCGCCTCGTGCCCGGCGGACGAGATGTGGAACCACGCCTTGCCCTGACGCAGGACTATCCCGGCTCTGCGTTCGCATTCCCGGGACAGGACCATCCGTTCCAGGAACGCCACTCGGCGCTCCCGCGGAACGGGATTCGCCTGACCGCGGGAGGTTTCCGCATCCGCGCGCTCCGAACCTTTCCTCGGTGTACTCGGCGTCCGGGGTTTATCGGCTCCGGGCACAGGAGCAGAATCGGGCACGGCATGTCTCCACGGTCGTCAGGATTCCGATCCAGAAAGGAATACAGAGGAATTCTGCGCAAGCCGCGGTTCGCGAACAATCGCTCGCAGTAATGAAATTCGGAGCCGTCGGATGGTCCCGGGGTGGGAATTGCCGGGCGCGCGGCGGAGGCAGCGAGTGGACACCGGGAGGGAGTTGCCCGTCGCAGGGAGCAGAACGCTCCAGGGTCATCCGTCTCAGGAGTGAGAACCGGTCCGGCGTGCCGCGTCCGCCGGACTCTTCCGCGGCGTGCTCGCGTCCGGGGAAGCCGGCGAACCGACGTGGCCCCGGCTCTCCACGGCCGACCGTTCCAGGGCCGAACGGTTCAGGTTGTCGTCCAGGATGGAGTGCTGGAGGCGGCGCAGCCCCGGCGAGGGTTCTAGCCCCAGCTCCTGTATGAGGGTGGCACGCAGCTTCTGGTAGACGCCGAGGGCCTCGCCCCGGCGGCCCGAGTGGTGCAGCGCCAGCATCAGCTGCCGGTGCAGGGACTCGTGGGTGGGGTAGCGGTCGACGAGGACGGTGAGTTCGCCGACGAGCCCGCGGTGCTTGCCGAGTCGCAGATCGGCCTCTATGCGCTGGTCGAGGGCGCACAGCCGGGTCTCCTCCAGGCGCTGGCCCTCCATGTCGAGCATGTGCCCGGTCTGGGTGTCGGAGAAGGCGGGGCCCTTCCACAGGGAGAGCGCGTTGCTCAGCCGCCGGGAGGCACCTTCGTAGTCTCCGCAGCCCATGGCCCGGTAGCCCGCGGCGGCCCGCCGCTCGAACTCCCGTGAATCGACGGTCCCTCCGTCGGTGTCGAGCCGGTATCCGCCGGGGAGTGTCGCCAGGACACTCTTCGCCCTGTCCGGCTTCCCGGTGGAGACGGCCGCTTCCCGGATGAGCTCCCGCACCTGGAGCACGTACGTCTGGAGCGTGTTGCGGGCGCTGCGGGGCGGTTCGGCTCCCCACAGCTCCTCGACCAGCGCGGTGACCGGCACCACCTGGTCCGCGTACACGGTCAGCGCAGCGAGCAGGTGCCGCGGCTTCGGAGCTGTCGGCGCGATCGAGATTCCTTCCTCGCGTGCCGCCAGAACTCCTAGCACATCAATATCCACGATGACTCCCCCATGGTCAGCCGCACCGGGCTACGGAAGCCGACGGGTGTCGACTGCCGGACGTGGGGAGATTAAAAACCGGCGCAGCGCGTTGTCAACAAACTCCAGGACGATTTCATCGATCTGCCTCGGTAAACTCCGAGTCAGCAAATGAGCCGGTGCCGCTTGGGATAGCGGAAGTCCGGGGCGATGCGTGTTCCGGACCATACGGACAAACCATGGAGGCTTATCCGCCGCTTATTCCGGTACTTTCTGGGCCCGTCTCGGTGCCCCGTCCCAGGTCTGACGTGAGGCCAGGAATAGAACGGACATCCGCGTCTTCAGTCATGCCGACGGACAATCACGGGAAGCGTGCGTGCGCCGAACAATCCGTCCCGGTGGTAGTCGATCTGCTGCTCGCCGTCGATTCCGACGTCGGCGAACCGGTCGAGCAGCGCCTCCAGCGCGAGCCGCCCCTCCAGGCGGGCCAGCGGAGCGCCCAGGCAGTAGTGGATGCCGTGCCCGAACGCGATCTGCTGGTTGTTCTCGCGCCACGGGTCGAACCGCTCCGGCTCCTCGAACTGCCGCTCGTCGTGGTTCGCGGAGATCAGGGAGCCGACCACCATCCGCCCGGCCGGCACCTGCACACCGCCGACCGTCACATCCCGGGTGCTGACCCGGGCCAGCACGGTGATCGGCGGACGGAAGCGCATCACCTCCTCCACCACGGCGGGGATCAGCGCGCGGTCGGCCCGCACCGCCTCCGCCACCTTCGGGTTCTCCTCCAGCGCCAGCATCGTGTTGCCCAGCATCATCGAGGTGGAGACGTGGCCCGCCATCAGCAGCAGCCCGCCGAACTCCACGATCTGCCGGTCCGTCAGGGACTCGCCGTCCAGCTCGGCCCGTACCAGCCGGGAGATCAGGTCCTCGCCACCGGGGTTGGCCCGCCGGTCCTCGACGTGACCCTGCAGATACTCGTGCATCTCCTCCAGCGGGCCCCTGACCAGGCGTTCATAGTCCTCCCCGGCCTCGTCGCCGAACTGCAGCTCCACCGGGTCGTCGACCTCGATCGACAGCATCCGCTCCGACCAGTTGCGGAAGAGGTCCTGGTCGGACGTGGGGATGCCGAGCAGTTCCGCGATCACCCGCACCGGCAGCGGATACGCGAAGTCGCCGACCAGGTCGAACCTGTCGCCCTCGACGGCCTCCAGCAACTGCCCGGCGAGCTCGGTGATCCGCGGCTCCAGGTTCGTCACGGTCCGCGGTGTGAACGCCTGGCTGACGAGGCGGCGCAGCTTGCGGTGCAGCGGCGGATCGATGACGGAGAGGATCTGCTCGCTGAGCGCGTTGGAGTCGGGGCGCAGCCGGCTCAGCTCCGAGGAGAACGCCCCCGGGTCGGCGGAGAGCTCCATGACGTCGGCGTACCGGTAGACGTGGAACACGCCGTACTCGTCCTCGCGGACGGGGTGTTCGTCGCGCATGGTGCGCAGCCACTCGAACATGCGGTGGCCGCCATCGGTCAGGTCCGGCTGCGCGGCTACGGTCTGCTGGGTCACTTGCGTCTCCTTCGACGAGGGTGCGGACGGGTAGGGGTTTCAGGCACGCCTCGTGCCGGAGATGAGGGCGGGCGCGACATCCGGGACCGCGCCCGGGACCGGCGCGTAGGGGTCGAGCACGTCCGCCGGGTGGTGCTCGATCCGCAGGCGCGTGCCCAGCTCGTGCTCGGCCGCCACCTCCAGCAGCACCTCGACGGACAGGTGGTCCTCCAGCGCGAAGCCGGTGGAGTCGAAGACGGTCGTCGTGCCGCGCAGCGCGTGCGCACGCTCCGGCTGCGCGCAGAACTCGGCGAGGCTGCCGCCGGTCTCCTCCGGGGCGAGCTGCTGGCACTCGCCCTCGTGCAGGGCCTGCTCACGGTGGTCCGGTACGACGTACGCGCGCCGCAGCAACTCCACCGGAAGCTCCGTCTTTCCGACCAGGTCGGCGCCGATCGCGTTGACGTGCAGATGCTCCCGCGTCGGCCCGTCCGGGAGCACCGGTCCCTCGCCGACGGGAACCGAGGTCGCGGTGCAGATCACGTCCGACTCTGCGGCGATCTCCTCGGGCCGCGCGATCCGGACGTCCAGCCCGAGGAAAGCGACCCGTGCCGCGTAACTCGCCGCGTGCGCCGGGTTGTTGTCCCACACCAGGACCCGCTCCAGGGGAAGGACGCGGCTGAGGCCGTGCAGCTGCGTGACGGCCTGCGCCCCGGCGCCGATCACTCCCGCGACGCGGCTGCCGGGCTCGGCGAACAGCCTGCTGGCGACGGCCGACGCGGCGCCGGTGCGGATCGCAGTCAGCAGCACCCCGTCGGTCAGCGCCGTCAGGGCGCCGGTGGCGTCGTCGTAGCGGGCCACCGTGCCGAGGATCGTCGGCAGCCCGAACCGCTCCGGGTTGGCGGGGCTGTAGGCCACGGTCTTGAGGGTGATGCTGTCGCCCGGCTCCCGGTGCGGCATCCACTCCCACACGCCCGGCACCGGCTGGTCGCGGACGAAGCCGGCACGCTGCGGGGACAGCGCCCTGCGGCCCTGGGCGGCCTCGGTCAGTCCCTCGTCGAGCCGTTCGACGACGCGGTCCATCAGACCGTCCCGGCCCACGGCGTTCACCGCCTCCGCGACGTCGCGCTCGGTCAGGACCCAGGTCTCCATCAGACGCTCCCGTGAATCTCGGTCAGCCGGCGGCCAGTCGGGCCGCGGTGGCCTCAGATTCTGCGGACGGTTCCTGACACGGCCCTGATCAGGTTCTGACGGCGGCACACCCGTCCGTCGCCCGTGCGTGCGCCGGTGCTCGCGGTCAGGCCCGGGTCAGCGCCGTGTCAACGGGGCCGCCCACTGTGGGCGGCGCTCGCGCCACCCGCACCCGCGGCGTGCGCGGATCGCGGAATTGCGGATTGCGGAGCCTACGGAAAGGACGAGCGATGCTCGATGGATGCGTCTCCTGGCCGCAGGAGTTGGCCGAGGAGTACCGCGCCGCAGGCTACTGGCGTGGAGAGACCCTCGGCGGGCTGCTGCGCGGCTGGGCCGAGACCTACCGGGACCGGGTCGCGCTGGTCGCGGCCGACGGAACCCGGGTGACCTACGGGGAACTCGATACCAGGAGCGACCGGCTGGCCGCCGGCTTCGCCGACCACGGCGTCTCCCCGCACGACCGGGTCCTCGTCCAGCTGCCCAACACCCCTGACTTCGTCGCGGTGTGCTTCGCCCTGTTCCGCCTGGGCGCGCTGCCCGTCTTCGTGCTGCCGTCCTACCGCAGCGAGGAGGTACGGCACCTGGCGCAGCTGTCCGGTGCCGTCGCCTACGTCGCCGGGCACGAGGCGGGGGGCTTCCCACTGGGCGAGCTGGCCCGCAGCATGCAGGCCGAACTGCCGCAGATCGCCACGCTGTTCGTCGCGGGCGGCCCCGCCGGGGAGGAGCACGCCGACGGAGTGGTCCCGCTCGCCGGCATCGAGCGCGAGCCGCGGGAGTTCCCCGGGCCCGACCCGTCGGACGTGGCGTTCTTCCTGCTGTCCGGCGGCACGACGGCCCTGCCCAAACTGATCCCGCGCACCCACGACGACTACGCGTACCAGACGCGCGTCACCTCCGAGATCTGCGAACTGACTGCGGACACTGTCTACTTGGCGGTACTGCCCGTGGAGTTCAACTTCCCGTGGGGCTGCCCGGGGATCATCGGCACGCTGCAGCACGGCGGCCGCGTGGTCTTCGCCGAGGGCCCGGACCCGTCGGCCTGCTTCCCGCTCATCGAACGGGAACGCGTCACCATCACCTCCGCGACGCCCACGATCGTGCACCTCTGGCTGGTCGCCGCCGGCGACGGGACGGCGCACGATCTGAGCAGCCTCAGCGTCCTCCAGGTCGGCAGCGCCAAGCTGCACGACGAGGTCGCTGCCCGGATCGAGCCGACGCTCGGGGTGCGGCTGCAGCAGGTCTTCGGCATGGCCGAGGGGCTGCTCACCTTCACGCGCTACGACGACCCGCAGCCCACGGTGCTCACCACACAGGGGCGGCCCGTCTCGCCCGGCGACGAGATCCGCGTGGTGGATCCCGACGGACGGGAGGTGCCGACGGGAGAAGTCGGCGAGCTCGTCACCCGCGGCCCGTACACCCTGCGCGGCTACTTCCACGCGCCGGAGCACAATGCGACCGCGTTCACCGAGGACGGCTTCTACCGCAGCGGCGACCTCGTGCGCCGCACCCCGACCGGTGAGATCGTCGTCGAGGGCCGCGTCAAGGACGTCATCATCCGCGGCGGCTACAAGATCTCTGCGACCGAGGTCGAGGGCCACCTCACCGCGCATCCGCATGTGCAGCAGGCCGCGGTGGTGCCGCTGCCGGACAAGGTGCTGGGCGAGAAGATCCACGCGTTCCTGGTCGCGGCCGCGGACACCGAGGCGCCCGCTCTCCCCGAACTGCGCAAGCTGCTGCGCTCGCGCGGCCTGGCCGACCACAAGCTGCCCGACCAGGTCGAGCCGATCGGCTCCTTCCCGCTGACGGGCCTGAACAAGGTGGACAAGAAGGCGCTGGCGGCGCAGGCGGCGGACTCCGCACGGCACGCGAAGAACGGTCCCGGCCGGTCGGCCCCGCAGAAGGCTCCTCAGCCGGACGCGGCGGGAACCCGGTGAACGGGGCGCGAAGCTACCGCGTCCCGTTCCAGCGGCGCGGCAGCGTCGTCGGAGAGGCGGAGCTCGACGCGCTGACGGAGCTGGTTCGTTCCGACGACCCGCTGTCCGCGGGGCGCCACAGACGCCGGTTCGAGGAGAGATTCCGCGAGTTGACCGGCGCCCGGCACGCCCTCACGGTGACGAGCGGCACCGCCGCCCTCGAGATGGCCGTGCGGCTGCTCCAACTCACCCCGGGCGACGAGGTGATCGCCACCCCGCAGACCTTCCAGGCGACCGTGCAGCCACTGCTGGGCCACGACGTGACCGTACGGTTCTGCGACGTCGACCCGGACACTCTGAACATCTCCCCGGACGCGCTGGAGAGCCTGATCACCGACCGGACGCGGGCGATCCTCCTGGTCCACTACGCCGGCTGCCCCGCCGACATGGACCGCATCATGGCGCTGGCCCGCCGCCACGGCATCGTCGTGATCGAGGACTGCGCGCACGCGCTCGGCACGGAGTACCGCGGCAAGCGCCCCGGCGTCCTCGCCGACATCGGCTGCTTCAGCTTCCACTCGTCGAAGAACATCACCACCCTCGGCGAGGGCGGCATGATCACGCTCAGCCGCGACGACTGGGCGGAGCGGGTCGACAGGCTCCGCAGCAACGAGGTCGACGGCGTCTTCACCCCGCTCCGTCCCGGCGCGGACGAGGAGCCCGGCCTGCTGCCCTGGATGAAGTACTCCGACGACGTCTACCGGCAGGCGGCGGTCGGCCTGCGCGGCCCGGGCACCAACGCGACCATGTCGGAGGCGGCCGCTGCCGTCGGCCTCGTCCAGCTCGAATCCCTGGACCGCTTCACGGAACGCCGCCGCTGGATCGCCGGCCGGCTCGACGCCGTCGTGTCCGCGTTCCCCGGCACGCGCCTCCAGCGCGCCCCCGAGGGCTGCACGCACGCCTACCACCTCTACGCCTTCTTCCTCGACCAGGGCCCCGAGGCGCGGGAGCGCTGCGTACGGGCCCTCGACCGGATGGGCGTGCAGGTGGAGCTGCGCTACTTCCCGCTTCATCTGACGCCGGAGTGGCGGCTGCGCGGCCACGGCCCCGGCGAGTGCCCGGTCGCCGAGCGGTCGTGGTTCAACGCGCACGTCAACGTGCCCTGCCATCCCGGTCTGGACGACGGGCAGGTGGACGAGCTCGTGGCCGCGCTCACCGCAGCGCTCGACGAGGCGCACCAGGCAACCGCCAATCACGCATCCGCCACGGAAACGGCGCCCGCGCCGGGCTCCGGACTCACGGCCGCCGCCGTGTCCGCCAACAGCTGAGGAGGAACACACCGTGCCCTACATCGACGTGAAGATCTTCGAGAGCCGGCTCGACGAGGACAGCGAACGCGCTCTCGTGGAGCGCCTGACCGACGCCGTGGCGGACGTGTTCGGCGAGTCCGCCAGGGACCAGACCTGGGTGACCCTGACCGGTCTGCCGCCACGCCGCTGGGGCATCGGCGGCAAGCAGGCCGGCTGACGGGAGCGACTCGCGCCTGCCGGTGGACAGTTCGCGGGGCCCGGGAACGCACCACGCCCCGGGCCCCGCTCTCGCATCCGCGTGCCGCCCGGAAGCGGCACCCTCACGCGGCGCTCGTACGCATCCCCGCGATCAGCCATTCCAGCGCACGCTCGAAATCCTGGTCGCGGACCTGCTGCACGGACAGCCCGGCACGGCGGCCCACCAGCCCGCCGGGGGCGTCCATGCCCGGCACCTCGGCCACAGTCCCGGCGATCTCCGCGAGGAAGTCGTCCGCCGTTCCGCCGGCCTCACGGCCGTACTCGATGAGGCGACTCTCCATGGAGGCGAATCCGTAGGTGTACTGGAAGACGGCGGCGAGCGCCGCGGGCCGCTGATCCTCCGGCAGCGGCGAGCGGGCCACGACGGCCTGCGCGCGGTGGGAGAAGCGCATGCTCTGCGGGCCGATGTTCAGGTACTCGCCGTAGCAGCGGATGGCCCACGGGTGCGCCACCATGACGCGGCGCCAGGCGCCCGCCAGCGCGCGCAGCTCGTCGCTCCAGTCGCGGCCCGCGTTCAGGTCGGGCAACTCGACCTCACCCGCGACGGCGTCGAGCGCGAGCTCCAGCAGGTCGTCCTTGTTGGCGACGTACCAATACACGGACATCGGGGTGACGTTGAGCTCTCCGGCAAGGCGCCTCATGGAGAACCCGGCCACTCCGTCCGCGTCCAGCAGCCGGACCGCCACTTCCACGATCTTGTCGCGGCTCAGGTTGCCTGCCCCGACTTCGTCGTCGCCGCCCCGCCGCCGCCGGTCGGCGGGGGCCGGAGTGAGCCACACGCTCTTCCGTGGCTGCGCTGCCCGCTTACCGGCCACATCGACCCCTTGCTGTGTAGTGGATGTCACATGCGCTCCAGGTTACGCGGCCGATTCCGCACCCGGTGGTACGGCCGGGTGCGGGCTGGGGGAAGCCCGCACCCGGCCTGTTCCGGGGGATGGTCGGGATGCCGAGGGTCAGGAGGCGTCGGACGGGGGCTTCGGCGCCCGGTCGGCGGCCTCGGCGGAGCCCACGGACACCGAGTCCGCCTGCTCACCGTCCACCTGATCCCTCTGAGCCCCGTTGTCCGTCTGATCCGCCTGAGCCACCTGATCCGTCTGCGAACCGGGCCCGGCCTCCTGAGTCTTGGCCGCCTCGGCCGCCGCCTCCGACTTCGCGGCCCGCTGCAGCAGCAGCCCGGCCAGGCACCCACCCGCGAAGACCGCCACAGCTCCGACCAGTTGGCTGGTGCTCACGCTGGACGCGAACGCGTCGTACACCTGCTCACGCTCCGCCGCCGTCGAGGTGGCCCCGAGGGCCTCGTACAGCGAACCGGCCGCGCCGGCGCCCAACGCCGGCGGCACCAGAGCCGCGAAGCGGGCGTTGAGCACCGCACCGAGGATCGCCACACCGAGACCACCGCCGAACTCGGTCACGGTGCCCTGCACGCCGGCACCGGCACCGGCCTTCTCCGGCGGGATGGAACTCATGATGGTGTTGGCCATGGCCGGCATGGCCAGGGCGATGCCGCAGCCCATCACCAGCAGGCCGACGAACATCCCGGCGTACCCCTGACCATTGCCGCCGAGGAGCGCGACGACGGCGAGGCCGCCCGCGAGCAGTGTCATGCCGCTGACGATGGTCCCCGAGGCACCCAGCTTGGGCTGGATCTTCGCGCTGAAGCCCTTGAGGTTGAGCGCGACGATCATCAGCGCCAGCGGTGCAATGCGCAGGCCGGCCTCCAGGGGGCCGTATCCCATCACGAGTTGCAGGTGCTGGGTGAGCAGGAAGAGCGAGCCCGCCATGCCGAAGGCGACCAGCAACCCGCCGGCGACGGCACCGTTGAAACGGCGGTTGCGGAAAAAGCCCATGTCCAGCATCGGGTACGGGATGCGCAGCTCCCACAGCACGAAGAGGGTGAGGACGGAAAGTCCCACCACGGCCGGGAGCAGCACCCCGGTCGAGGTCCAGCCGCTGTCGGGTCCCGAGGTGATGGCGTAGACGACACCGACCATGCCGATCGTGGAGAGCACCGCGCCGACGAGATCGGGGCGCTTGCCCTGGGGGTTCTTCACCTCGGGCACGAGCTTGGCGACCGCTGCGATGCTCACCGCCGCGACCGGGACGTTGATGAGGAAGATCGACCCCCACCAGAAGTGGTTGAGCAGCCCGCCGCCGAGCAGCGGCCCGCCGGCGAAGCCGACCGAGCTCACCGCTGCCCACACGCCGATGGCCTTGGGCCGCTCCTCGTTGTCGAACGCCTGGGTGATGACCGCCAGCGTGGTGGTCATCAGAAGCGCACCGCCGACGCCCATGCCGGCCCGGGAGGCGATCAGTTCGGCCGGCGACTGGCTGAACGCGGCGATCAGGGAACCCGCGCCGAACAGCAGCAGCCCCGTCAGGAGCGCCTTCTTCAGGCCATACCGGTCGCTGAGGCTGCCCGCGGCGAGCAGCAGGCCGGACTGCACCAGCGCGTAGGCGTTGATCATCCACTGGATCTGCTCGGTACTCGCGTCCAGGTCCCTGGTAAGGGAGGGGATGGCGACGTTGAGCACCGTGTTGTCGAGCAGCACGACGAGCTGGGCGAGGCAGACGACACCGAGGATCACCCACCGCTGCGGGTTGCGGGCACTCGGCTCCGCGACGGCGGCGTTGGTTTCTGACACGAGGCCTCCCGGCGGAGAGAACAGTTGCGGTAGCGGTTCGTTGTACAGCGTCGAGTTTATTATGCACTGTATAACGTCTCTCGTGCACCGTATAACTCGCCGTGTCTCCGGCGACTTGAAAACGGGCCCGAACTGCGTCCGCCCGCCCAGCACTTGACTGAGCGGGCGGCGGAGCGCCGAGGTGCCGTGGCGCCTCACAGCGGGTCGGACTCGGACACCTCCCCGTCGAGCTGGAGCCAGCGCGTGATGCCGATCTCCCGCAGGAACGGCACGTCGTGGCTGGCCACGATCAGCGCTCCCTCGTACGACTCCAGGGCGTCGGTCAGCTGCTGCACGCTGGCCATGTCCAGGTTGTTGGTCGGCTCGTCCAACAGCAGCAGCTGCGGCGGCGGTTCGGCCAGCAGCAGGGCCGCGAGCGTGGCCCTGAAGCGTTCGCCGCCGGAGAGGGTGTCCATCCGCTGATCGGCGCGCCTGCCCCGGAAGAGGAACCGTGCCAGGCGGGCGCGGATCGTGTTGTCGGTGGCCGAGGGAGCGAGTGCAGCGACGTTCTGCGCCACCGTCAACTCCTCGTTCAGCACGTCGAGTCGCTGCGGCAGGTAGCGCTGTGGGACGGCCGCTTCGACAGTGCCCGAGACGGGGGCGAGCTCGCCGACGACGGTACGCAGCAGCGTCGTCTTGCCCGAGCCGTTCCGGCCCACGAGAGCGATCCGTTCGGGGCCGCGTACCTCCAGGTCGGCACGGGCTCCGTAGCGGGTCTCCAGGTCGTGGAGCGCGAGCACGGTGCGGCCCGCGGGCACAGAGGTCTCGGGGAGGTCGATGCGGATCTCCTTGTCCTCCCGTACCGCCTCCTCCGCCTCTGTGAGGCGCTCCTTGGCCTCCTCCAGGCGGTCGATGTGCATGTTGCGGTGCTTGCCCGCGGCGACCTGGGCCTGCCGCTTGCGCTCCTTCATCACCACCTTGGGTTCGCGTTTGTTCTCATACATCTTCTTGCCGTAGCGCAGCCGCCGGTCGAGCTTGATCCGGGCATCCGCCAACTCCCGCTTCTGGCGCCGCAGATCGGACTCGGCGACCCGGACCATGCGCTCGGCGGCCTCCGTCTCGGCGGCCACGGCCTCCTCGTAGTCGGTGAAGTTCCCGCCGTACCAACGCACTTCGCCGGAGCGCAGGTCGCCGATCTGGTCGACCAGCTGCAGCAGTTCGCGGTCGTGGCTGACGATGACCATGGCGCCGCGCCAGGACTCGACGGCGTCGTAGAGCCTGCGGCGTGCCGCCAGGTCGAGATTGTTGGTGGGCTCGTCCAGCAGCAGCACATCAGGGCGGCGCAGCAGCTGCGCCGCCAGGCAGAGCAGCACGGACTCGCCGCCGGACAACTGGTCGATCCCGCGGTCCAGCGTCACATGGCCGAGGCCGAGCCGGTCGAGGGTGGCCCGCGAGCGCTCTTCGACGTCCCAGTCGTCACCGACCAGGGCGAAGTTCTCTTCGCTGACGTCTCCCGCCTCGATCGCGTGCAGCGCGGCGCGCACGGAGGCGACGCCGAGGGCTTCCTCGACACGCGCCGTCGTGTCGAGCACGAGGTTCTGCGGCAGGTAGCCCAGCTCCCCGTTGACCTTCACCGACCCGCCGGCCGGGGCCAGTTCGCCGGCGATCAGGCGCAGCAGCGTGGACTTGCCGGAGCCGTTGACCCCGATCAGGCCGGTTCGGCCAGGGCCGACGACGAGGTCGAAGCCGGTGAAGACGGGTGTGCCGTCCGGCCAGGAGAAGGTGAGGTCCGAGCAGACGATGGAAGGGGTCGGCGTTGACATGCGCAGCCTCCGGTTGGATCGCGGTCTGGGGAGCTGGAAGACACCGGGACTGCGACATCGAACGAAGGCCGTGGGAGGGAACCCGCAGAGTCCGGCCGTTTCGCTCCGAGAGGACGCACGACGCCCGTGTGACCACGGGCACGGTGTCGCGGAACCTCACAGGAGCAACGGACTTCTCCAAGCGACGGCGGCAGGAACTTATACATCGTATACCTGACGTACGGATCACGCAGCTACCCGTCGGCCCGCCCGGATCACCGCGGCCGGCAGGGGAGACCGAACGAGCCCTGTCCGGAGTCGGTGCCTGCTCCTCACCCCCGCGCCGCCGGGCGGTGGACACCGAACCGCACGGCCCGATTCCCGGCGCACTCCTATGCCCTGGGCTCAACGGGCCCACCCACCACTTGCCGGGCGGGCCGGGCATGACGCCGTCGACCGCCACGACGTCAGCGGATGTGGCAGGCGGGCGACCGTTCGGCGGTACGCCAGGTGAGACCGGGACCACCCCGTGGCCACGTGTGGACCCGTCATCCCGCCCTCCCTGCTCTGACAGTGATGACGTCCGTGGTGACGCCGATGGCGGGTCCGGCCCGTGCTGTGACAGTGCGGATGATGCGGTCGCTCTTTCACGGCGCTCGGCTTCTTGAATCCGCGACTCACACAGCCAACCCGTGGCAAGATAGTATCGCCAGCGATACTATCTCTTACGTAACCATGTGAGGTGACGGTCATGCGCCGGTTCGTCGGCCGAAGGCGCGAGCTCCAGGCCTTGGATGCCGCACTTCGCGAGGTTCACGAAGGCATCGGCACAGCGACGCCCGGCCGCTGCATCCTGCTGCGCGGGCGGCGCCGGGTGGGGAAGTCGAGCCTCGTCGAGGAGTTCCTGGAACGGTCCGGCGAACCGAGTCTCTTCTTCACCGCGGCCGGCAGCCCCGCCGAGGACGAGCTGCGGGAGTTGCACGATGCCGTGGCCGCGTCCACGCTGCCGGACCGGGACCAGTTCGCCGAGGAGGTGCCCACCCAGTGGAGCGCCGCCCTCCGGCTGCTCGCCGACCTCCTGCCCGACGACCGTCCGACCGTGATCGTCCTCGACGAGGTCCCGTACCTCATGGACCGGGTCGACGCGTTCGAGGGCATCCTCCAGCGGGCCTGGGACCGGCACTTCTCCCGCAAGCCGGTACTCCTGCTCCTCATCGGGTCGGACCTCTCGATGATGGAGGCGCTGAACAGCTATGAGCGCCCTTTCCACCAGCGGGGAACGGAAATGGTGCTCGGCCCGCTCAACCCTGCCGACCTCGCCGACCTGCTGGACCTGGAGCCTGCCGAGGCGTTCGACGCCGCGCTGGTGACCGGCGGCCTCCCGCTGATCTGCGCCGAATGGCGGCCCGGCGCCCCGCTAGGGGAGTTCCTGGCCGAATCGCTCGGCAACCCCATCTCCGCCCTCCTGGTATCCGCTGAGCGGTCGCTCTCCGCCGAGTTCCCCCCGCAGGCGATGAGCCGTGAGGTGCTGCGCGCAATCGGCAGCGGGGAACGCACCTTCACGAATATCGCCCGGGCTGCCGGCGGCATCGCCCACACCACGCTGACCCGGGCCACGGACCTCCTGACACGCAAGGGAGTCGTCGCCGCCGAACTCCCGCTCTCACTCCGGCCGTCGAAGGAACGCCGCTACCGGGTCGCAGACCCCTACCTGCGCTTCTGGCTGGCGTTCCTCGAACCGCACATGCCCGAGATCGAACGCATGCGGGGCGATCTCACGCTCGGCCGCATCCGCGAAAGGTGGACAAGCTGGCGCGGTCGGGCCGTCGAACCACTGGTCCGCGAATCGTTGGCCCGCCTGCTCCCCGACAGCGGGCTGCCCGCCTCACCAGCCGTCGGTGGCTACTGGACCCGTGGCAACGACCCCGAGATCGACTTGGTCGGCGCCGACCGCGCGCCCGTCGCCAAGCAGCTGCACTTCCTCGGCTCGGTGAAGTGGCTGGAGCAGAGCGCCTTCGACGGCCACGACCTGGCAGCCCTCCACAAGCACCGGGCGGCACTCACGGACGACCCCGTCCCACTACTGGCCGTCTCCCGTAGCGGAGTGTCCTGCGCCGGACTCCAGGCTGCTTACGGTCCGGAACAGCTGCTCGCGGCATGGCGCGACGTCTGACAAGGAGGAGGTCCGCCAGGCTCGCCGATTCCTGGACGATGCCAAGCTTCACGGGCACAAGTACGCGATCGGCCCCGTGCTCGGCTTTGCCGCACGTCAGCACGAGGGACGAGTCGCGCTCTTCACTTCGGACACGGCCGAAGTGGACGAACTGGTCGCGGAGCGAAGCGTCGAGGCGGTCTGACGTGTGCCCGCGGCACCAGCCGACACCGACCCGGTCACCTCTCACCGCGGCCTGGTCGCGGAGCGGCGAGCAGGGAGGCGGTTCCGGGCTGTCACCAAGGCCCCGACCCACCTGCGGGCGGGACCTGGAGGTGCACATGAGTCGCACAGTGACCGACCTGGATGACCAGCTCCTGGCCGCCGTGTCTCAGGCACCGGGTACCGGCAGCAAGAAGGGACGGCTCCCCACCTCGCCCTCTCGGCGCGGGTGTTCAGTCGAGACAGAACTCGTTGCCCTCGACGTCCTGCATCACCAGGCACGACTCGTTGTCCTCATCGGCGGTCAGCAGCCGTACGCGTACCGCGCCGAGCGCGACCAGTCGTGCGCATTCGGCCTCGAGCACGGCCAGGCGCTCCTCACCCACGAGCCCGGTGCCGACCCGCACGTCGAGATGCAGCCGGTTCTTCGCGACCTTGTCTTCGGGAACGCGCTGGAAGAACAGCCGCGGGCCCACACCTGACGGGTCGACGCATACGGACCACGATCCCCGCTCCTCAGGCGGCTGGGAGCGGTCGAACTCCTCCCAAGTGGCGAACCCCTCCGGGGGCGGCGGCACGACATACCCCAACACCTCGCACCAGAAACGAGCGACGCGTTCAGGGTCCGCGCAGTCGAAGGTGACTTGGAACTGTTTGATCGACGGCATCGCCGCACCGTAACAGGGGCTCTGTCACTCATCGAGCGCTTTATCGTCCGGGCGGGGACACGTCCTTGATCTCGACCACGTCCGCGAGGTCCACCGGCGAAAACACAACCAACACCTCGGATCGGTCTTCCGGTTGGGGCCGTGCCGCAAAGATTTCGACGAGGTCTCTCCTCGATCGCCCACGTCCGGTAGGTGTGGAGGGTGGGACTGCTGGGACGGCCGTCACGAGATGCCCGGAACGGCGGGCCCGGGGAGGCCGCCGCCCGGCCGACCCCGTGTCCGGCACGGGCGTCGGACACGGCCATCCGGAAGCAGTCCGGCGACGAATGCAACGAGACCCTGTCCGTACGGGCCGCCGGCCCTGACCCTCCGCGGAAGTGACCCCCATGCGCCCCGTGTCCCCGACCACTCGACGGGCGGCATCGTCCGCCCCGACCGCAGACCCGGACGGCAGAGCAGCGGCCGGAGCCGAAAGCCTCGGCTCCGGTCCGCAGCACGGTGGTTCGCCCGAGCCACCGGTCGGCTCCTTCTGTCGCGCCCGGCGTTCCTGACGGCGCTGACATGGCGGACGCGGAGCGGAACACGGGCCGGACGGGAGACGACGTCCAGCTGGTACGGGAGAGTTTCGAGCGCGTACGCATGCGCGCCGACCACGTGGTGAAGTACTTCTACGCGCATCTCTTCTCCAACTGCCCTGAGTCACGGGCTCTTTTCCCCACCGACATGAACGAGCAGTTCGACCGTCTCTTCGGTGCGCTGGGGCACGTCGTCTCACGGCTCGACGATCCCGGGCTGCCCGACTACCTGGCGCGTCTCGGCCGGGACCACCGCAAGTTCGGAATCACGCCCGACCAGTACGACGCGGTGGGCCGGAGTCTCATCGCGGCCGTGGGTTTCGGCTGTGGCCGCACCTGGGACGGGCCCACCGAGGCGGCATGGTCGGCCGCGTACGAGGCGGCAGCCCGCGCCATGCAGCAGGGCGCCGATCAGGCGGCGTCCCGGGCGGAACCGGCGTGGTGGGACGCCACTGTCGTCAGCCACCGGCTGCACAAGGACCACACGGCAGTGCTCGAAGTCCTGCCGGGCGAGCCCTATCCGTACCGGGCGGGCCAGTACGCCACCCTGCACAGCCCCCTGCTCCCCGGCGTCTGGCGGCCCTACTCCCTCGCACGCACCCCGACGCCCGGTGCTCCGCTGGAGTTCCACATAGCGCGGGCCGGGGGCGGCCGTCTCAGCCCTCTGCTGTGCGACGGTACGGGCGCCGGCGACCGGCTCCACCTCGGGCCGGCCTCGGGCGCCGCGACTCTGGGGGACGTCCCCGACGGACACGGCATCACGCTGATCGCCGCCGGCAGCGGCTGGGCGCCGATGAAGGCGCTTCTGGAGTCCGTCGTCGAGCGCGAGCCACGGCCCGCTACGCGGGTGTACCTCGCCGCCCGCAGCCGTCAGCACTTCTACGACATCGACGCGATGACCGAGTTCGCCGACCGCTGCCCCGACCTGGAGCTGTCCTGGTGGTGTCCCTGGTCCGGGGAGTCCCAGGACGTCGCCGACCAGCGTCTGCGGGCCGCGCTGGCCGCGCGTGACGGCTGGGAGCACCAGCACGTCCGGCTCAGCGGGCCGGCCCCCTTCGTCACCGGCATCCGCGCCCTGCTGCTGGACGAGCTCGGCGTCCTCCCCGGACATCTGCGGCACGATCCCCTTCCTCCGCGCGCCGCCGAGAGGAAGCAGCACACCACCCACGCCGAGTACTTCCTCTCTCCGCGGCCGGTGCCCTGGATCGACCCGGCTCAGCGCGCCGGCGCGGTCGAGGCCGACGCGGAGACCTCCGATTTCTCCACCGGCTGACTCCGGCCTCCCGGGGCCGCCTCCCGCGCGCGGACGAGCGTCTCGAACCGCCGGCAGCGGATCGAACAGGACTTGCCGGGCGCAGTCAGCTTCGCGGCGTGTTGTGACTGGCGACTGCACAGGTCACGCCTACGGTGAGTTACTGCCTGAACACGATCAGTGGTCGGTTCGCTGGTCGCGTCAAGCCTCTTTCGGAAGTGGAGAAGGAAATGCGCAAGCTTCGCGAAGCCGCACTCGTGGCCGCCGTGGTCGGCAGCGTCAGCATGTTCGGCGCCGGCGTCGCCTCCGCCGTCGAGCAGGTTCCCACCGTCACCTGCAACCAGGAGTCCGACACCAGCACCGAGAGCTCGGGCGGAGGCGTGGCCAGCGGTGGCGAGTCGACCTCGACCACCACTCCGCAGGTCTGCGGCCTGGGCAACGAGGGCAACACCAACACGGCGGGCGACGCCACAGGCGGTGAGGCCGGAACCTCGGCCATCTCGGTCAGCCTGGCGGAGATGGCTCCGTGACCTGAGTCGTGCGACCGATCGACCCGAGGGGCCGAGTTCTCGACTCGGCCCCTCGGTTCTGCTCACCCCACGCCGTCACAGCAACTGCCCACCTTGCCGGCGAATCGGCCTCACCGTGGAGCAGATGAACCGGCACTAGAGGGCAAAAGTCATGAATCGGCGTGTTGCTCACAGAACAGGGAAAATCCCCTAATACCGTTCGTGACTGCCTACATGCGATCAATCACTGATCGTGTCAAGCCCTCACGGAAGTGGAGAAGAGATGCGCAAGCTTCGCGAAGCTGCTCTTGTGGCCGCCATGGTCGGTAGCGTCAGCATGTTCGGTGCCGGCGTCGCCTCCGCCGGCGGAAACGGCGAGATCCCGACCGTCGCCTGCGAGCAGGACGCCGACGCCAACAACGTCGTCGTTCAGGACGGCGAGCAGAACGTCGAAGGCGGCGTGGCCAGCGGCGGCGACGGAACCTCGAGCGCCACCCAGCAGATCTGCGGCCTCGGCAACGACGAGAACGCGAACACGGCCGGCGACGCCACCGGCGGCGCGGGCGGCTCGGCAGGCATCGCGGTCACCCTCGGCTGATCTGAGCGACAGCGGAACATTCGTGCAGGGGACCGGGGACCGACCCGGTCCCCTGCACTGCGTCGCGGGGTGGACAGAGGCACCAGGGTGAATGCGGTCCGGCGAACGTCGCCACCGGGCCTGCCGGGCGGCCGGGCGGCGTGACAGGACATCACCCAGCGCGGTCAACAATCCCTGACGAACCGGCGTGTTACGGACAAAATTCCAATCTGCGCGAATAGCGTGTGCGACGACTCACGTGCGATCGCTCACTGATCGTGTCAAGCCCTCACGGAAGTGGAGAACTAATGCGCAAGCTTCGCGAAGCTGCACTCGTGGCTGCCATGGTCGGCAGCGTCAGCATGTTCGGTGCCGGCGTGGCGGCCGCCGGCGGCCACGAGGAGCCCCCCACCGTCGCCTGCGAGCAGAGCGCCGACGCCAGCAGCACCGTCACGCAGACCGGTGACGAGAACGTCGAAGGCGGCGTCAGCAGCGGCGGCGACGCGACCTCGCGGGCCACCCAGCAGATCTGCGGCCTCGGCAACGACGACAACACCAACACGGCCGGCGACGCCACCGGCGGCGCGGGCGGCACCGGTGCCATCAGCGTCAGCCTGCTCGACGGCCTGCTGTGACCTGAGAGACCGGCAGTCGTTCGCAGGGGCCCGGGCTGATCCAGTCCGGGCCCCTGCGGCGTGTCCGCGGCCGACAGCGTGGGCGACTTCCGTCGGCACCCGCTCACTCCGGCCCGCACGGAATCCCCTCACCCGGATCTCTTCGATGAGCAATTCGGACAAACGGCGTGTTGCGAATGGGAATCTCCATCGGCGCAATACCGTGTGTTACTGCATATCTGCGTTCAGTGACTGACCGCAACAAGCCCTCACGGAAGTGGAGAAGGAAATGCGCAAGCTTCGCGAAGCTGCACTCGTGGCTGCCATGGTCGGCAGCGTCAGCATGCTCGGCGCCGGCGTGGCGGCCGCCGGCGGCCACGAGGAGCCCCCCACCGTCACCTGCACCCAGGACGCCGACGCCAACAGCGTCGTGACGCAGACCGGTGACGAGAACGTCGAAGGCGGCATCGGCAGCGGCGGCGACGCGACCTCGCGGGCCACCCAGCAGATCTGCGGCCTCGGCAACGACGACAACACCAACACTGCCGGCAACGCCACCGGCGGCGTGGGCGGCGACGGCGGCATCACCGTCGGCCTGCTGTGATCTGAGAGACCGACAATCGCCGCAGGGGCCCGGGCTGATCAGCTCGAGCCCCTGTGGCGCGTCTGCACCGCGCCGGCAGACGGCACCACGAAGGAGACGGGGAACTCCGGCATCCGGCGCCGCAACGGGACTACTCGGAATTACCTGCGCGAGCGCCCGTTCCGCCTAATCGGAACAAACGGCGTGTTGCGGGTGAAAAGAACCGGACGCGCAATACCGTGTGTTACTGCCTGGATGCGATCGATTGCTGATCGTGTCAAGCCCTCATGGAAGTGGAGAAGAAATGCGCAAGCTTCGCGAAGCTGCACTCGTGGCCACCGTGGTCGGCAGCGTCAGCATGCTCGGCGCCGGCGTCGCCTCCGCCGGCGGGCACGAGGAGGAGCCGCCTCCCACCACCATCGTCTGCAACCAGAGCGCCGACGCGAGCAGCACGACGACGCAGACCGGCCTGATCAACGTCAACGGCCCCATCGCGGGCGGCGGAAGCGCGGACTCCGGCGCGGTGCAGCAGATCTGCGGCATCGACAACGACAACAACACGAACGAAGGCGGCAACTCCGCCGGTGGCGACGGCGGCTCCGCGGGCATCGCCGTCACGCTGCTCGAAGCACTGCCTGTCATCTGAGCAGAGCCGTACGGAGCGGTTCAGGAAGCGGGCCTTCACGGGCCCGCCTCCTGAACCGCTTCTTCGTGTCCGGGCCCGTTTCCGAGCCCGAGCCCGAGAAGCGTTACGCGGCGGTCCTGAAGCGGTCCAGTTCGCCGTGCGGGTCCAGCACGTACTTGCGGCTGGCTCCCTTGTCGAACTCGGCGTAGCCGCGCGGGGCGTCCTCCAGGGAGATCACCTGAGCGTGGACGGCCTTCGCGATCTGCACGCGGTCGTGGAGGATCGCCATGGCGAGCTGCCGGTGGTACTTCATCACGGGGCACTGGCCGGTGGTGAAGCTGTGGCTCTTGGCCCAGCCCAGGCCGAGGCGCACCTTGAGCGATCCGGTCTGTGCGTCGTTGTCGACGCCGCCGGGGTCCTCGGTGACGTACAGGCCGGGGATGCCGAGGGAGGCGCCCGCCCTGCTGACCTGCATCAGTGTGTTGAGGACGGTGGCGGGGGCCTCACCGGCGTCCTTGCCGTGGCCCCGCGCCTCGAAGCCGACGGCGTCGACGGCCGCGTCCACCTCCGGTTCTCCGATCAGGTCCTCGATCTGGTCCTCGGGGGCTCCGCGCGTGAGGTCGACCGTCTCGCAGCCGAAGGAACGTGCCTGTGCGAGCCGCTCGGGGTTGAGGTCGCCGACGATGACGACCGCGGCGCCCAGGAGCTGCGCAGATGCCGCCGCCGCGAGACCGACCGGCCCGGCGCCCGCGATGTAGACGGTGCTGCCCACACCCACACCGGCGCTGACGCAGCCGTGGTAGCCGGTGGGGAAGATGTCCGAGAGCATCGTCAGGTCCAGCAGCTTCTCCCGGGCCTGGTCGCGGTCGCGGAATCGCAGCAGGTTGAAGTCCGCGTACGGCACCATCACGTACTCGGCCTGGCCGCCGACCCAGCCGCCCATGTCCACGTACCCGTAGGCCGACCCGGGGCGGGCGGGGTTGACGTTGAGGCAGATGGCGGTCTTGCGCTCCTTGCAGTTGCGGCAGCGTCCGCAGGCGATGTTGAAGGGGACCGAGACGATGTCGCCGTTCTCGACGAACTCGACGTCCGGGCCCCTCTCGACCACCTCGCCCGTGATCTCGTGGCCGAGCACGAGGTCGGAGGGGGCGGTCGTGCGGCCGCGCACCATGTGCTGGTCGCTGCCGCAGATGTTGCTCGCGAGGACCTTGACGATCACTCCGTGGCGGCAGTGGCGGCCCACGTTCCGGGGGTCCACTCCGGGACCGTCGTGCACTTCCAGGTCGGGATAGCCGATCGACTGCACTTCGACGACGCCGGGTTCGACGTAGGCCACGGCCCTGTTTCCAGTCATGTAACTGTCCCTCCGACCACGCACATGGATGCCATCGTCCCTTTTGTGGCAGTTTGGGGTACAGGTGGGCGCCCTGCCAGCCCGGACCCGGAAGACCCCCGCGACCTGCGCGGACGCGGTGGATGCGGTCGGCAAGGGCCCGGAGCGGACCGGCTGAGGAGTGGACCGGCTAAGGGGCGGGCTGACAGCGCGGGCACCACACCGTTCCCCGTCCGGCGACGCGTCCCCGGCACAGCTCCGTGCCGCAGCGCGGGCACCGGGCGTCAGGGGCGTCACGGTGCCCGGTCAGCCAGGACGCGCGGGGCGGTACGCAGTGGGCCCGCAGCGACGAGCGCAGCACGCGGCGCATGTCCGTGTACAGCCGGGACCGCTCGTCGCCGGTGAGCTCACGGGCCTTGCGGGCCGGGTGGAGCCGTGCGCGCCAGAGGATCTCGTCGGCGAGCAGATTGCCGATCCCCGCCAGTACGGACTGGTCCGTGAGGGCGGACTTGAGGCCGCCGCGGCGCGGGGAGAGCAGCTCGCCGAACTCGCCAGGACCGACCGCCGCCGCGTCGGGGCCCTGTCTTTCCAGGGTGCGGGCGAGTGCCGCCTCGTCGGCCAGCCAGAGTCCCTTGAGCTTGCGCTGGTCGCGGTAGCGGAGCTGGCGGTCGCGGTTCACCGTGAGGACGACCCGGTCGTGGACGTGCGTCTCGTCGGCGGGGCGGCAGCACAGCAGGCCGCCGGTCATGCCGAAGTGCAGCAGCAGCGCGGGGCCGTCGGTGCGGGCGATCAGCCACTTCCCGTGCCGGCCGGGCTCCTTGAAGCGGCGGCCCTCCAGCTCCCGGCGCAGGCGCCGCGCGCTCACACCGTGCAGGACGTCCGTGTCGTACACCTCGACGTGCCGGATGAGCCTGCCGCGGGCGCAGGAGTCCAGAACCTCGCGGAAGCCTTCCACATCGGGCAGTTCGGGCATCCTTCTCGACCGCCAATCCTCGGTGCCGTGGCGGCAGGTGGGCCGGTGCGGTCCGCGGTCTCTTCCGAGCGTATCGGCGGCCGGTGCCTCCGGCATGCGGGGCACGGGCGGGTGCGGACGGGCGGGCGGGCCGACCGGGCGCGGGCGCGGCCGGGGAGGAGCGCTTGCCGGCGGAGACGGACGCGGCCGGGACCACCGGCTCGCGGAAGGGGGACGCAGAAGGGGCACGCGGGAGATGCACGCGCCCAGGAAGAGCGGAACAGCCCGACCGCCGGTGTGCGGAAGGGCTGATCCGGCTCACCGGCTCCGCTGCGGGCTCTCGCGTCCCGTGCCGGCACAGGGAGTCGGGCCTCAAGTGGCCGTGACGTCGAGCGCGGACGAACGCTCGTCAACGCTCACGGTCTGCCGGCGCCTGCGCGACGCGGGGCGGGCGTGATGTCGCTCGAGAGGAGCGACAACGGTGGTGCAGAACCTGTCGACTGCCTGATCGACACTGCGGATGAAGCCGGACTCCGCGTTGCCGCGGCTGCCTCCCATCCCCTTGAAGAGGGAAAGCCGGAAGCCGACGATCTGGGCACCCTCCTTCGGGAGGATGTCTCCAGGCTCGGGCCGCAGCCTCTCCAGGGTGCCCCGCGGTCCGGCGGCCCCGCCTGACACGAGTGTTTCCACATGTACATCGGCAGGGGCATCGGCCAGTTGCCGGACCAGACGTTTGGCCCAGGTGAGCGGATAGCCCTGCTCGGGAGCCGGCAGGTCGATCGACGTGCGCAGCTTGCCCGTCCGCAGATCAGCCGTGAGGGCGAGGACGCCCCGCATGCCCTCGATGCGGAACTCGGCGTAGAGGCAGCCCCGTTCGCAGAGCCGGTCGGCCAGGGCAGCGCGGCGCGCAATGGGGTCCTTGCTGCGCGTACCGCGCTGAACAGGCAGGACCTTCAAGCCGAGTTCACCGCCAAGACGCAGGCAGACCTGCCTGACCAGACGTTCCCAGCTCTCCACGACCTCCGTGGCCCGCGGGTCACCTCGGCTGAGGGTCTCTTCGTCGATCCCGTTGCGGACCGGCACCCAGGCGGGACCCATGTTCTGGAAGCCGTGACAGCCGGAGTTGTCGTGCCGCAAGTAGTGCAGCAACTCCTGGAGCAGCCAGGCGTGGGCGGCGTTGCTCACCCCTTCATGAAGGATGAGCATCTGAGCCTGGTGTGCCACTTCCGCCCAGGACAGATGCCACACCGAGACCTTGTGCTTCCGGCGTCCGTCGCTGCGGACGTCGACCATCGGGCACCCGTCCAGTGCGACATCGTTGGACAGCGTGATCATCGCCTCGTACCCACGCCTGGCGGCGATGTCGACGTAGTCCTGCACCTGCTGGGGGCGGAGTGGGGTGCCGTTCGTCTTCGTCTCGACGAGAGCGGTCCACAGTTTGCCCGCTCTCTCCACCCGTATCACGCCGTCCGGGCGCTGGGGCGAGTCACCGCTGGGGAGCGAGACCTCGACGAAGGTCTCCATACGGCCGGCCGGGGCGCCGAAAGCGGCGGTGAGCCGGCGTCCGAACTCCGGCACCTGGGCCATCACCGACAGGAGCACGGAAGTCGCCCGGGTCTCCCGCTCCCGGTCGCTCTTCAGCGAGGAGACGGGAAAAAGACGCGCGGGACGCCAGGCGTCGTTCTCCGCGAGGGTCCTCTTCCCGGTCTTCGGCAGTGTGATCTTCTTCCGCGCCGTGCGTGGCCGCCCGGCTGGCCGCCTCTTCGACTCCGGTGACGGCGATTCACGCGCCGGCGCGGCGGGAGCGGGGATCGTGACCGACAGTTCGGTGACCGTGGTCTCACGTACCTCCACGGTCATCGCTGTGGGTTCCGGGGTCGTACGGACTTGTGGTGGTGCTTCCGCCTCATCGTTCTCGTCGTCGTCGACGTCGATGCCGAAGTCGGTCGCCAGTCCCGCCAGGCCGCTTTCGTACCCCTGCCCGACTGCCCGGAACTTCCACTGCTCTCCCCGTCGGTAGAGCTCCCCGAAGACGAAGGCGCTCTCCGCGGCGGCGTCCGTGATGGAGAAGCCGAGCAGCCGCTCACCCGTACGGTCGGTCAACGTCAGCCGTAGATCGTCCAGTTCACCGAACTGCGCACCCCCGTACCGGCTGGCCGCCACGATGACGTGCGCGACGTCCGGCTGCATCGCACTGAGATCCAGGCTGATGCGGTCCTCGCTGCCGTCGTCGGTCGGTGTCTTGCCGAGGACCTGCACACTCCCGTCGGGAGCGCTCGGGTTGTTGTAGAAGAAGAAGTCCGAGTCCCCACGAACTCTTCCGTCGGCTCCGAGTAACAGCACGGAGACGTCGGCGTCCCCGTCGCCCGCGTCGCTGCTCCAACTCAGCCCGACCCTGACCGAGTCGGTGTTCTCACTCAACGTCGCCAGACCGATGTTGGCGCCTTTGACCATCTCGTGCATACGGCCCCCAGAATGCACCGCCGCTCCGGGAACACCCGCACGGCATGTCCTTTGTGCGTCAATTCATCGCACTGAGTGCGTGGATGAACATTAGCGCCCGGATCACACTCTTGACATGGAGCGGGGCGAATCAGCCCGGATGTTCCGCCGCCGCGTCAGTTGCCGCCACGTCAGTTGAGGACGCCGCTCGGCCGACGGCCCCCGGTGGCGTCGGCCGAGGTGTACCTCGCGGCCGACGCGGCGGCGTGCCTCTGCGGCCTTCCCGCCGAGCCCAGGGCGCCCAGCAGGAAGCCGGCGGGAATGCTGACCAGGCCCGGGGAGTGCAGGGGGAAGAGGCTCCAGTCGGCGTACGGCACCAGCGCGTCCGGGGTGCCCGAGACGGCCGGGGAGAGGGCCAGCAGCACGACGGTGACCAGCGTGCCGCCGTACACGCACCAGCGCAGACCGCGGAGTGTGAAGCGCCGCCACGTCAGGCCGTAGGCGAGGGCGGGCAGCACCACCGTGGCGGCCTCGGTGAAGGTGAGGGTCAGCCAGAACTGCGCGTCGGCGCCGCGGCCCGCGACCGCGAGGGCGACGCAGACGGCGCCGACGAGGATCAGGACGGACCGCGCCCGCAGGTGCCCGTGCGCGGAGCGGTGGCCGTCCGGGGAAGCCCGGTCACGGCCCATGTCGTGGACGATCGCGGCGGAGCCGGCCAGCAGCAGCACCGAGGCGGAGGCCAGCACGGTGAGGAAGGCCGCACAGGAGATGAAGGTCAGCAGAACGCCCGGGGCGTCGCGGCCGGTGGGGTCGCTGCCGTCGAGGGCGGCGGCGAGGAGCAGCAGGTTGTTGCCTCCCTGCGGCCCGGCCTCGCTCAGCCCTGCGGCGCCGACGATCGCCTGCATGCCGTATCCCAGGACCGCGGCGGCGACGCACAGGAGGCAGCTGGTCACGACCGCCCAACTGGTGGCGCGCCGGGCGCCCTCCGCCGTGGGTGCCGTCGACAGGCGCATCACCAGATGCGGCACGAACGCCGTACCCGCCAGGATGGTCAGGGCGAGGCTGAGGGTGTCGATCCGTCCGGTCAGGCCGGTGCCGAACAGCTGCCCGGGTGCGAGATATGCGTCGCCGGCGCCGCTTCCCCGCGCGGCCTGGGAGAGCACCTCGCCGTAGTCCCAGTCGAACTGGGCGAGCACCAGCACCACCAGCAGCGGGGCGATCAGCAGGAACGCGATTGTCTTGCCGATCTGGAGCAGCGTGGAGCCGCGTACGCCCGCCATGGCGGCGCAGCACAGCATGAGCACGCCGACCAGCACGATGCACACGATCTCGCCGCTCTCGCTCGTAAGTCCCATCAGCGCGGCGGTGATCTGCCCGATCGGGACGAGTTGTGCGACCAGAAGCGGGACGGAGACCATGAGCGTCGCCGCGCCGGCGGCCCGGCGCGCGGGTCCGACGGGCAGGCGGCGTGCGAGGACGTCGCCCAGGGACCAGCCGGGCCCCTCGGGCAGCCGTTCGGCCAGCCACACCTTCAGCAGCAGCGGAGAGAGGGCGGCGGCGACGACGAGCAGGACTCCGTCGTAGGAGGCGACGGCGACGACGCCGCAGAAGTAGAGCACACCCGCCGCGGAGATGAAGTCCCCTGTCAGGGCGAGACCTCGGCGGAGCGGACCGCCCGGGGGCTGCTCCGTGTAGAAGTCGTCCCCGCCCTCGTTCAGGTCCGGGCTGGTCAGCATGGAGACGAAGAGGCAGCCGGCGACGAAGACGAGGAAGAGGGAGATGGCTGTGGCGCGGTCGCCCGCGAGTGCGCTCACAGCGCCGCCCTCTCTCCGAACGCCCTTGAGCGGTCGAAGGCGCTGAACGGGGCGCCGCCGGGGCCGCCCCGGGCGTGTCCGTCCGTGCCGGTCGCCGTGCCGGATTCCGTGCCGGATTCGGTGCCGCCCAACGCGCCGTTGTGGCCTTCCCGTTCGCGCCTCGACACCCGCCGCGCCAGCGGGTCGACGTGCCGCCGGGCCCGGCGGTCGTGGAGGAGGACCCCCAGGAAGATCACCACCACCTGCGCGGCGCCGGCGAGTTCACCGACCTGAAAAGTGGTGCCCACCGGGCTGGTCAGCAGCTGCGGTACGAAGCAGGAGGCGAGGGCGTACAGCAGGAAGCTGCCGAGCACGGAGCCGACTCCCCTGCGGATCAGGCTGCGCCGTTCGGCGCCGAGGGCTTCGCCGGTGGAGCCTGAGTGTGTCCGCGGTGCCCGGCGGTGGTGGTGAGAGGCGGTGCCGGGTCGACGGCGCACAGTCAAGAGAGCTCCAGCGAGGGTTGCGGCAGCAGCCTGACGCACCGGGGGGCTCGGGGAGGCTGCGCGAAATGCCAGTGAGTTACCAGTGGTTACTGACGGTTCGCCGGATTCTAGGGCGACGGAAGGTGATCAGCCAAGGGCTGTGTGTGAAGGGGCCGGTGAAGGTACGGTGCGCGGGCGTCACACGCTCTTCGGCCCCGGGGTCCTCGGCCTGCGGCAGGCGGCAGGCGGTCGGGCCCGCGGCCCGTGCCCGCGGCTCGTGTCCACGCCCCGGGGCCCGGCCTCCTTTCGCTACGCCCGTACGTGCTGCCCCTTGCCCAGGGCCACGATGCCCTCGTCCGAGAGGGTGCAGTACTCGGCGTCCTGCTCGCTGTTCACGCCGACCGTGGCGCCGGAGGGCACGACCACGTTCTTGTCGAGGATCGCCTGCCGCACCACCGCCCCGCGCCCGACCCGTACTCCGGGGAGCAGCACCGCGCCCTGCACGACCGCGCCTTCCTCGACCACCACCCCGGGCGCCAGGACCGACCCCGTCACCTGCCCCGCGATGATGCCGCCCGCGCTGACCATCGACTCGCTCGCGATGCCGCCGGCGACGAACTTGGCCGGGGGCAGCTGCGCCTGGTTGGTGAAGATCGGCCAGTCGCGGTTGTAGAGGTTGAAGACGGGTTCCGTCGAGATCAGGTCCATGTGGGCGTCGTAGTAGGCGTCGAGGGTTCCCACGTCCCGCCAGTAGCCGTGGTCGCGTTCGGTCTCGCCGGGCACCTCGTTGTCGTCGAAGTCGTAGACCTGGGCCTGTCCGCGTGCGGTGAGCATCGGCAGGATGCTGCCGCCCATGTCGTGCACGGAGTCCTGGTCCTTCGCGTCCTCTCGCAGCGCGTCGAGGAGGACCTGCGTGGAGAAGATGTAGTTGCCCATCGACGCGAACACGTGCTCGGGGTCGTCGGCCAGTACGGGCGGGTCGGCCGGCTTCTCCAGGAACTCGCTGATCCTCTGGCTCCGCGGCTCCGTACTGATCACCCCGAAGGACTCCGCCTGTTCACGCGGGACCTTGATTCCGGCGACGGTCACGCCCGCGCCGCCGTCGATGTGCCGGCGCAGCATCTGCCGCGGGTCCATGCGGTAGACGTGGTCCGCCCCGAACACGACGACATAGTCGGGCTGTTCGTCGTGGATGAGGTTGAGGGACTGGTAGATGGCGTCCGCGCTGCCCATGAACCAGCGGGGGCCCAGCCGCTGTTGCGCGGGTACGGGCGTGACGTAGTCGCCCTGCAGCCCGGTCAGACGCCAGGTCGTGGAGATGTGCCGGTCCAGCGAGTGCGACTTGTACTGGGTGAGCACACAGATCCGCGTCACTCCGCCGTTGACGAGGTTGGACAGCACGAAGTCCACCAGCCGGTAGACACCCCCGAAGGGCACCGCCGGCTTGGCGCGGTCCGCGGTGAGCGGCATCAGCCGCTTGCCCTCGCCGCCCGCCAGCACGATGCCCAGCACACGTGGTCCTGCCGCCATCCCGACACCTCCGCTGTTCTGTTCACCGCCGGGCGCCTGCCCGGCAGTCGTTCACGCCGTCACCCCACCACGCCGGTACCGCACTGCTCGTACACGGCACGCCGCGCTCACCGGCGTCGCGGTCCGGCGTCGCGGACAGTAGCCACACCCCAGATCCCGTAAACCCCTTGTACGCCTGATCGCGGAGCGGCAAACGTCACCGCCCGCGCGGGACTGCACAGAGGCGGGGGTCGCGAAGACGCTGCTGCCGCGCGAGACTGCGCGCTCAAGGGGCACGGGGCGACGCGCAACCCGCGGCACCGGACGGTGCGCGCCGCACGGCACCGCGCAGAGCGGGAGCGCGCAGGGCGAGGAGGACGGATGAGCGGGGCGGCCGAGGAGAGGGGACGCGTGCTCGTGGTCGACGACGACGCCGCGATCCGCCGTTCACTGCGGCGCGGACTGCGCCTGAACGGCTTCGCCGTCGACCTCGCCGAGGGCGGACACAGCGCTCTCTCCCGCGTACGCCGGCAGCCCGCCGACGTCGTCGTACTGGACATCTCCATGCCCGGCCTCGACGGCATCCAGGTGTGCCGCACACTGCGCGAGGACGGCAACGACGTACCGGTACTGATGCTCTCCGCGCGCGACGAGACCGCCGACCGGATCGCCGGGCTCCAGGCGGGCGGGGACGACTACCTGATCAAACCGTTCGCGCTCCAGGAGTTGGTGCTGCGCCTCGACGCGCTGCTGCGCAGGCGTGTCCCGGTGGCGGGGACGGCCGGTGCGGGGGCCGGCGACGCCGTCTCGGATCCGTCCGGGTCCGGGAGCCCGCCGGGTGCGGGGGCCGCCGCCGAAGCGGGCACCGTATGTGCCGGCGGCCTCGCCATGAACCCCGCGACGCGGGAAGTGCACCGCGACGGTGAGCCGTTGCAGCTCACCCGCCGCGAGTTCGAACTGCTCCTCGTCCTCGCCCGTAACGCGGGCATCGTGCTGACCAGGGACCAACTGCTGGAGCGTGTCTGGGGCTACGACTTCGAGGTGCGCACCGACGCCGTCGACACCTTCGTCAGCTATCTGCGGCGCAAGACCGAGAGCGGCGGCAGGCCCCGGCTGCTGCACACCGTGCGGGGCGTGGGCTTCGTGCTGCGCGAGGAGAAGTGGGGGAGAGAGAGGTGAGGATGAAGCTCTCCACCCGGATCGCCCTGGCCGTCGGCGTCGTTGTGCCCCTGCTCGTGCTCGCGTCCGGCTGGCTGCTGTTCACGCTCGTCGCCCGCGACATCCACGCGGAGCAGGACGCGCATCTGCGTGAACGGGCCGTCGCGGCGGAGGCGGACGCCCGCCGGCTGCTGCGGGTCAGCGCGGCCGACCGTCCCGCCGCCGAGCAGCTGCGCGAACGGCAGCTGTACAAGTCGGCTCTCGACGTGGGCATCCGCGTCACCGGTCGGTTCGGCACCGTCTCCGGCGGTCCGCAGCCCGATGAGGCCACGCCGCTGCCGCGCTCCGCACCGGACCCGGTCACCGTCCGCGAGCGGGGCAGCGGCGTGACCGAGGGGCTGCCGGGAAAGCAGCGCGTGAAGAGCTGGCGTGTGCTCTCCCTGGACGTGGAGGGCAGGCGGCCCGGCGTGGAGGGCACGCTGTGGCTGTTCTCCCCGGACACCACGGGAGCGGCCCGACTCGCCTTCGTGCGCGACCGCGTGGTCGTCGTCGCGCTCGTCGCCGCGCCGGTGTCCGGGCTGCTCGCCTGGGCCGCGGCGTCCCGCGCCAGCCGTCCGCTGCGCAGGCTCCAGCAGCGCACCAGCGGCCTCGACCCCCGATCGGACACCTCCCGGCTCGACCACGCACCCACCCGGATCACCGAGGTCGACGACCTCGCCGAGACCCTGCGTACCGTGCTCGCACGCTACGACGAGCAGGCCGCCCGTACGGCCCAGGCGCTGGCCACGGCCCGCTCCTTCTCATCAGCGGCGGCACACGAGCTGCGCACGCCGCTGATGAGCATGCAGACCAACCTGGAGATCCTCACCGCACATCCCGAACTGGCGGGCGGCGAACGGGAGGAGGTGCTGGAGGATCTCCAGCAGGAACACAGCCGGCTGCTGGGTCTGCTGGTGATGCTCAGGGAGCTGGGACAGGGCGACCTCGTCGAGGCGGAGGCGTTCGGGCCGCTGGATCTGTCCGACGTGGTCGAGGCGTCCGCGGCGGACGCCCGCCGTCGCGACCCCACGGCCGACATCGCCGTCGGCGGCGCCGGGTCCGCCTTCCCCGGGCCGTCCGCGCAGGACATGACCGGGGAGGGCATGACCGGGCAGGGCATGACCGGGGAGGGCATATACGGGCAGGGCATGACCGTGCACGGCTGGGAGCCGGGGCTGCGCTCCCTGCTCGACAACCTCCTCGCCAACGCCCTCGCCCACGGACGCGGCGACGAAGGACGTGCCCGCGTCGAGGTCGGCCTGCGAGGGGAGACCTCACCGGCGGGCCCGATCGCCGTACTCACCGTCGACGACCACGGGCCGGGCATACCCGCACAGCGCCGGGCTGCCGTCTTCCGGCGCTTCCAGCGCGGGACGGGCAGCACCGGCTCGGGACTCGGGCTCACCCTCGTCGCTCAGCAGGCCGCGCTGCACCGGGCGACCGTCGAGATCATGGACCGCCCGGCCGGCGGCAGCGGTACACGCGTCGAGGTACGTGTGCCGCTCGCGCACCGCGAAGGGCCCGCAGCCGGGCCGCGTCTGCCGGCGGAGCGCGACTGGCTGATCGGAACTGTCTCCGGTCCACAGGGAATTCACAAAGACGGTCTCTAGCGTCCCAGGCCGCGCGGTCGATCCGACTCGTGCTGTGCCACAGAGGTAAGGAGACATCTCGTGAGGAAGCTCAAGGCCACCACCGTCGCACTCTCCACCGTCGCCGCGCTGCTCGCCACGGGCGGCGCCGCCACCGCCGTCGCCACGGCGGGCGACGACGCGGCTCCCGCGTCGGCCGAGGCCGGCCGGGCGGACGCGTCGCAGAAGCAGGGCCCGAAGAAGGACGGTGCCAAGAAGCTCTGCAAGCGCGCCCCGAAGATCGACAAGAAGATCGACCGCGTGCTGCGCAGGATCGACGGGGACGCGAAGAAGCGTGGCTCCCTCGACAGGCTCGAGAAGCGCATCGACAACGCGAAGAAGGAAGGCCACGACACCGTCGCGGGCTTCCTCGAGGAGCGCCTCAAGGACCGGCGTGCGCTCGGGCCCAGGCTCAAGGACCGCAAGAAGGGCCTGGCCAAGGTCGAGGCCTGGTGCGAGAAGCAGTACAAGCCGAAGGACGAGGACAAGAGCGAGGGCGAGAACGGAGGCAGCAGCGAGAGCTGACGGCCTCCCGGACGCCCGGTGCGGGACCGTGCCGCGCGGGTGGCCGCACGAGTGCCGCGGCGTGACGGGCGTCCGGTGGGCTCCTCCGCATCACGGGGGCGGGAGAGCCCACCGGTCCGCCTGCCGTCACCTCAGGCGGTGTCCGGGAGGCTCCCCCGGGACCGTCCCGGCAGACCCGACCGCCCCGACCGCTCCGGCAGCCCCGAAGACCCCGGCCGCAGAAGGACGCGAGCGGCCGAAGTGCCCAGCCCTGTGGGGATGTCGACGCGCTGCCGCGTGCCGCCGTGGAGACGCCGCAGGTCCTCCTCGCGGTAGCGGCGGCAGCCCTCGTGCCAGGTCATGATGCCGCTCAGCCAGTTCTCCAGGTCCCTCACATAGCCGTCAAGGGTGCTGCGGGCCTGAGGCGGCAGGTCGAAGTCGTCGTAGAGAACGGGAAGTTCGTGCGCGACGACGTGCTGGAACTGGTTCATGCGCGACGTCATCAGGTCGTGCACGACGGCGAGACCGGCGGCGTAGTCGCAGTCGAAGAAGTTCTGCACGACGAGAATGCAGTTGTGCACCTCGCCCTCGTACTCGATCTCCTTCTGGTACGAGAAGACGTCGTTGGTCAGGGCGGCGTAGTCGGCGGCGGCGTTCTCCAGCGAACGCATCGGCCCGCTGGCGTAGATCTCCTGCGGGATCTGCTCGCCGTGCGAGAGACGGCACAGGCTCATCGTCAGGTCGGACCCGAAGGTCATCCGCCGCATCTCGATGTAGTCGACGGGGTCGGGGATGCGGTTCTGCGCCTGGTTGGCCAACTCCCAGAGCCAGCTCGTGGTCATGTCCTCGATGGACCGGCGCAGGGCACTGCGGCCCTCCGGGGTCATCGGACCCGCCGTACGGGCCCACAGGTCGGCGAGTGAGCGCTCCAGTGCGTCGGCGGGCGGCGGCGTCGCGGTGCCTTCGAGGGGCATGAAGGCGGGGAGCCGCTCGGTGGCGGCCTTGGCGCCCGCCAGGTCCCGTGTACGTCCGTAGACCTCCGGGTAGTAGTCGTCGCCGTACGTTCCCCACGCCAGCCAGCCGGAACTGAGGTCGAGTCCGGCGGGCGAGGCGTCGGGGTGGATGCCCGCGGCGCACAGCGGCAGGTCGATGTCGAGAAGCCTGCGCTCGTCCCACACGTGCGAGAAGGGCACCCCCGGCTGCGGCTGGAGGATGCCCATGCGGTGCGCCCACTCCACGAGGTTCCGCCGGGCACCGTCCAGGTGCGGGCTGAGCCGCGTGGTGAACGGCATGTGGAAGTCGGGCAGCCGGGAGGGCCCGACGCGCCTGTACGGCACGTGGGTGAAGGCGCGGGCCCGTGCCGTCTCGGCACGTACGGTCGTCGGCGCGGCCGGCCTGCCCGGGTACGCGGCGGACGAGCCCAGCCCGGTCGGCCGCAGCGGGACTGACAGCGGGGCGGAGGGCGCCACCGGCGTCTCCTCACCCCCCACGGCTCTGCCTGCCCCGCCGGCTGAGGTGCCCCCGCCGACTCCGCAGCCCCGGCTGACCCCGCCGGCCGCGCCGACCGCGTCTGCCTCACCGGCCCGGCCGTCCTCGCGGGCCGCGCCGCCCCCGGCGCCCCCGTTCATGTAGCGGCTGGAGCGCATGTGCCATTCGTGGCCGCCCGACTGCCAGTCCTGCAGCCCTTTGACATAGCCGAGCACGCGCGCGCAGGAGGACGGGTCCAGGCCCTTCTCGGCGAGCAGCGGCGGGAGTTCGGTGAGTGCGGTGTTCTCGAACTGCTGGAGCCGCGAGGTGAGCAGGTCGTTGACGGCCTCCGCCGCCTCCTGCGTCGTACATCCCAGGAACGTCTCCAGGACGAGCACGCCGTTGCTGTTCTCCCCTTCGTCCTCGACCTCCCGCTGGTACGAGAAGAGGTCGTTGCGCAGGTGCACGCCGTCGGAGAAGGCGTCGCGGAGCACGCACATCGGGCGTGAGTCCGCGATGGACGCGGGCACCTCGGCGCGGGCCACGTACTCCACGAGCCCCGCCGACCAGGGGGCGCCGCCCACCTTTCGCCGCATCTCGATGTACTCGACGGGGTTGGGGACGCGGTGTGCGTTGATGTTGGAGAGTTCCCAGAGGGACTCGTTCAGCAGGTTCCTGGTGCTCTCGGCGAAGCGGGCCCGCCAGGCGGCGGACATGCTGGGGACGGTACGGGCCCACAGGTCGGCCAGACCGGCCTCGACGGGGTTGGCCGGTTCGGGCGTGCCCTCCGCCGGGTCCAGAGGCATGAACGCCGGAAGCCGGTCCAGGTACGCCTTGCCGCCCTCGCGGTCCTGGGAGCGTTTGAAGGTCTCCAGGAAGTGGTCGTCGAAGAAGAAGACCCACACGTACCAGTCCGTGACGAGGCACAGGTCGGGGGCCGAGGCGTCGGGGTGGGTGCAGGCGCAGAGCAGGGCGTAGTCGTGGGCTTGGAGGTCGCTGAGTTCCCAGATGCCGGAGCCCTCCAGCATGCCCGTCTCGCGGGCCCATCGCGTGGAGTGCTCGCGGGCCTCCCGCAGATGCGGGTTGAGCCGCGCGGGATACGGCATGTAGAAGTCCGGCAGTTCAAAGGGCTGTGTCACTGGTGTCCGGCCTTTCCCGAATCGCCCCTGCGGCACGGCGGTCGAGCAGGCGGCAGCCCAGGCGCGTACCGCTGTTCCTGACGCTGTGCCACCCGGTCGGCTCAGCACTACCCGGGCCCTGTGGGCCCTATCCGCCCCCGAAAACAGTCATACAAGCACACCTCAGGGCTGGGCTTCACCGCTCTCAACTGGCCTTTTCCGTACGGGACTCGGACCGGACTCGGACTTCACGACGACCGCGCCGTTGCTCTCACGGGGTTCTATACACGCGGTGTATACATGACGTGTATAGTCGGCGCGGCGATCAAGCCCCAACAGGAACGCGGAAGGGCAGGACATGTACGGCAAGGCATTCGCGCCCGAATACCAGGGCGCCCTCGGCTCGCTGTCGGTCAACTCCTCACTGGCCGACGTACTCGCCCGCGGACAGAAGCAGCTGCGCTCCGCACAGCGCGCCGGGAGCGCGGCCGAGGAGGCCCGGTGCGGACTCGCCGTCGCCGAGGCGCACCGGCGGCTGGGCAACGTGGAAGAGGCCGGGACGGCCTGGAAGGCGAGCTACCGCACGGCGCGCGCCGCGGACGACCCCGCCGCGATGGCATGGGCCGCCTGGAGCGGCGGCACGCTCGCACGCCAGTGCGGCGCGATGACACTGGCCCGGCGGCTGCTCGCCCTCGCCGCCGAACTGGGCGAACGCGCCGGCAGCGTACTCGCCCGCGGTTACGCCCTCGCGGGCCTGGCCGAGACCGGCCGTATCCAGGGCGACTACGAGGCGGTCGACGCCCTGCACGAACGGCTGCTCGCCGAGGCGCGGGAACGCGGCGAGGCACGCCACACGGTGTGGGCCCTCGAAGGCATCGCACAGATGCGGCGCAACTCCGGGGACCACGACTCGGCACTCGCGATGTTCGAGGAGGCCGCCGAGATCGCCGGACAGGCCGACGACCACCGGGGACGGGCCTGGGCGCTGCGCGGCGTCGCCGACCTTCTCTCCGTACGGGACGGCGACACCGAACGCGCGCTCGCCCTGCTGTCCGAGGCCGCCGGACTCTGCCGCGCCATGGACCTGCGGTCGGCCCTGGCCTACAACCACAAGATGCGCGCCAACGTCCTCTACCGCGCCGGCCGTCACGCGGCGGCCCGGGAGGTGTACGAGGACGCGCTGGCCCGGTTCCGGGACATCGGTGAGCCGCGGGGCGAGGCACTCTCCCGGCTCGGCCTGGTCAAGTCCCGCGCGCGGCTGGGCCGCGCGCCCGCCCGTACGTCCGCCGAACTCGAGGAGCTGCGCGGAGAGCTGGAGTCGATCGGCCTGCACCACGCACACCGTCTCGTCGACGACGCCCGCGCGGAGCTCGGCGTCGCAGTGCCCACCGCGACCACCGCGCCCACCGCGCCCGCCGCCTCACAGCACGGCACGGGCGGAGCGCTGGCCGCCTGAGCGGGTGCCGCGACGCGCACGGCTCCCGTGGCCGGGCCCTCGCGGCAGGGCTCCCGCGAAGGAGCCCCCGGCGTCTCTCACAACAGGGCTCTCGCGAAAGGGCGTTCAGGAAGGGCGTTCAGGAAGGGGCTCTCACGGCGGGGCCTGCCCACGGGCCCGGTGTTCCGCCAGCAGCTCCGGAAGGTCGGAGAGCCGGTCCAGCCCGCCGACCGCCCGGGCCGTCCGGTGGTTGTGCGACAGGCGCTCCCGGTGCCGTTCCAGGAAGGCCCAGTAGCCCACGGTGTAGGGGCACGCGTGCTCGCCCGTACGCTCGGTCGGCCGGTACGCGCACGGGCCGCACATGTCGCTCATCCTGCGGATGTACGCGCCGCCCGTGGTGTAGGGCTTGGTCGTCATCCGGCCGCCGTCCGCGTACTGCGACATCCCGATGACGTTCGGCAGCATCACCCAGTCGTAGCCGTCGACGAAGCAGCGGTGGAACCAGTCGGTGACCGCGGCCGGTTCCCAGCCGTCCTGCAGGGCGCGCGAGCCGAGCACCATCAGCCGGGGAATGTGGTGCGTCCACCCGGTGTCGCGCACCTGGGCGAGGACGGTGGAGAGGCAGCGTGCGGTGACGGCGTCCGCGTCGAGTCCGAGGAACCAGTCCGGCAGCGGCGCGGTGTGGCGCAGCGCGTTGCTGTCGCGGTACTCCTCGCCGAAGTGCCAGTACAGGTGCCACACGTACTCGCGCCAGCCCGCGATCTGACGCACGAAACCCTCGACGCTGTTGAGCGGCGCCTCGCCCCGGCGCCAGGCACGCTCCGCCCGCTCCACGCACTCGGCCGGGTCCAGCAGCCCCAGATTGAGCGGAGCCGACAGCAGGCTGTGGCTGAGCACGGGGTCCGCGGCGAGCATCGCGTCCTCGTACGGGCCGAAGTCCGCGAGCCGGTGCCCGAGGAAGTGCCGCAGCGCCGCGAGCGCTTCACGCCGGGTGGCGGGGAACCGGCGGGGGCCGTCCCGTCCCACGAAGGAGACCTCGCCGTCGCGCTCCCATCGGTCCAGGTCCGCGCGGACCTCTTCGTCGACGCTGTCCTCCGAGGGCCGCCACGGCTCCGGAACGTCCAGGACCGACGCCTGCCGCGGCGGAGGCTCGCGGTTGTCGCGGTCGAGATTCCAGCGTCCGCCCGCGGGGGCGTCCCCCTCCATCAGCACGCCGTGCCTGCGGCGTACCTCGCGGTAGAAGTCCTCCAGCCGCGTCGCGGCGCCGGAGCCGGCTCCGGCGGCCCAGTGCTCGAAGTCACGGTGCGGCACCATGAAACCGCGCGCGGGCAGCACTCGCACCCCTTCGAGGCTTCCGACCAGGTCCCGCGCCCGTCGGGACGTGGGGTGGCAGACCGTCACCTCGCGGGACGGGGCCGCCTCGCGCAGGCCCTCGCGGTACGTCTCCGCCCGCACATAGGTCACCCGGTCGCCCAGTTCCGCGGCCCGGTGGCGCATGGCGGAGAGCACGAGATGGGCCTTCGCACGGTGGAATGACCGCCGGCGCAGCACGGAACGCGCCTCGATCATCACGACGGGGGCGTCGCGGTCCGGCCCGTCCTTCCCCGGACGGAGGAAGTGCGGGCCCAGCTGATCACCGAAGAGCCAGTGCGTACGGGCGTTCATGGCGGACGGCTCCACTGCGAGGAGAGAAATCAGCGGTGGCGGGAAGGCGGGAGGCATGAGGACGCGAAGAAGGCGACGAATCAGTACCGCTCAAAGTAGGCGGAACCGACCGGGCCCGAGTACGCGGCACGCCACAGGGACCGCAGGTCACACGGCGCTCCTCACCGTCCCGCCGGAACTGACGCACCGCCGGCCCGGTCCGTCGGAAGGCGAGTTTGCGAGCCGTGGCCGCGCGATTACAGTGATGCCGATGCCCCTCCCCTCCCCACGCCCCGCTCAGGCGTCCCGTCGGTCACGGTCTTTCCTGGAGGTCCGGTGAGACAGCAGACGGAGCAGCCGAACTCGACTCGTGCCCCACTCCCCGCGGCCGTAGCCCCGGCGCAGCCGGACACGAGACCGCCCGAGGCCGACAGCGGCCACCGGAGCGGCGCGGCGGCGAAGCCCGAGAAGCCCGCACAGCGTGATCCGTTCTTCGACAACGCGAAGTATCTGGCGATCGTGCTCGTGGCGCTGGGTCACGCGTGGGAGCCGCTGAGGGCGGACTCGCGTGCCGCGGGAGCCCTCTACGTCTTCGTCTACACCTTCCACATGCCGGCGTTCATGGTGATCTCCGGCTACTTCTCACGGGGCTTCACGGGCAAGCCCCACCAGCTCAAGCGGCTGGTGACGGGGATCGCCGTCCCGTACGTGCTCTTCGAGGTCGCCTACACCCTCTTCAAGCGCTGGGCGGACGACGACCCGGGCTATCCCATCAGCCTGCTCGACCCGTGGTATCTGACCTGGTTCCTCGGGGCGCTGTTCATCTGGCGGCTGACCACGCCGCTGTGGAACGCCGTTCGCTGGCCCGTGCCCCTCGCGCTGGCCATCGCCGTGCTCGCCTCGATCTCCCCCGACATCGGCGACGACCTGGACCTGCAACGCGTCCTGCAGTTCCTCCCGTTCTTCGTCATCGGGCTCTTCCTCAAGACGGAGCACTTCGACCTCGTACGCAGCCGCAACGCCCGGCTGATGTCCCTGCCCGTGATGCTGGTCTCGCTCGTCTTCGCGTACTGGGCGGTCGAGCGGATGAACGCCGAGTGGTTCTACCACCGCGACAGCGCCCAGGAATTGGGCGCACCCTGGTGGGTCGGCGTCATCATGACGTTCGCGCTCTTCGGCTGCTCGATGCTGCTCACCGCGTGCTTCCTGGCCTGGGTGCCGCGCCGCCACATGTGGTTCACCGCGCTGGGCGCCGGCACGCTCTACGGCTACCTGCTGCACGGCTTCTTCGCCAAGGGCTCCCGCTTCTGGGACTGGTACGAGGCGGACTGGGTGCACACCCCCCTGGGCGCCATCGGTGTCACGGCCATCGCGGCAGCGGTGATCACCGTCTTCTGCACGGCTCCGGTGCGCCGTGCGTTCCGCTTCTCCATGGAGCCGAGAATGAACTGGGCCTTCCGCGACGACCCGGCAGCGGAACGGCGCCGGATGGAGAGCAAGTAGCACCCGTACGGCTCACCGGCGACGGCGCTCCGGTCACGGCACGCCGGCCACGGCCGACGGGAAGGTTCACGGCGGGGCCCGGACCAACAGCGGTCCGGGCCCCGCCTCTTGACGTCCGTCCTGCCCCGGCAGCCGCACGCAGCGGACTGCGCCGCACTCGTTCCCAGCCGGCCCCGCGCCCGCTAGCTTTCCGGTACGACATGTCCGCAACCCGGACACGGATCGCACAAGGCCGCCCAGTGCCGCCTCCCGCCGCACGCACCGGAAGGACCCCGACAGTGCACGTACCGCCTCCGACGACCGACCTCCCCCCGCGCGGCCCCGCCCGCCGGGCGCGGACACGCCGGTCCCTCGCCGCGTTCGCGGCGGCCGTGACCGCCGCCCCGCTGCTCCTCACCGCCGCGGCCTCTCCCTCCGCGGCCGCTCCAGCCACAACGGGCACCGCCGCACCGGCACCGGCCCCGTCACCGGCCTCTGCGGCCGACGGCGCCGCCGGGGAGGGCGGGAAGCTGGCGAAGAAGCTGGTCCGCCGGACGGGCGCCGCGGGCGCCCTGCGGCACATGCGGGTCATGCAGGCCGTCGCCCGTGCAGGCGACGGACACCGCGCGGCCGGATCGCGCGGACACGAACTGTCCGCCAAGTACGCGGGCGCCGTGCTGAAGGCCGCCGGGTACGAAGTCACCTTCCAGAACTTCGACTTCATCTACCGCGAGACCCTCGCCGAGGAGCTAACGATCCGCACGCCGGACGAGCGTGAGCTTCCCGTCAAGGTGATGACGTACACGAAGAGCACTCCCGAGGGCGGCACCGAGGCCGCCGTGGCGGCGGTCCCGGTGGACGAGGACGGCACCACCGGATGCACGGCGGGGGACTACGCCTCCGGTGACTTCGACGGCCGAATCGCACTGATCCGGCGCGGCGGCTGCACCTTCGCCGAGAAGCAGGCAGCGGCGGCCGAAGCCGGCGCCGTGGCCGCGGTGATCTACAACAACGAGGACGGCGCGCTCGAGGGAACCCTGGAGGACCCCGCCAACGGACGCATCCCGACGGGCGGCATCAGCAAGGAGGACGGCGAGGCACTGGCGGCGGAGGCCGAGGCGGGCGAAGTCACCGCGAACGTGGAGCTGCGTGAGCTCCAGGAGGAGCGCAGCACCCCCAATGTCATCGCGGAGACCCCCGGCGGCGACCCCGGCAACGTGGTGATGCTCGGCGCCCACCTCGACTCCGTGGACAAGGGCCCCGGCATCAACGACAACGCGTCGGGATCGGCGGGAATCATCGAGACGGCGCTCCAGTTCGCCAAGGCGGGCGGCACCAGGGGTGACAGCGGCAACAAGGTGCGCTTCGCCCTGTGGACGGCTGAAGAGGTCGGGCTGCGCGGCGCCGAGCACTACGTCTCCGAACTCTCCGGCGCCGAACGCGACAAGATCGCGCTCTACCTCAACTTCGACATGATCGCTTCCCCGAACTACGGCCTGTTCGTCCACGACGGTGACGACTCCGACGGCGAGGGCGCGGGCCCCGGCCCCGAGGGCTCGGCCCAACTGGAGCGCGACATCGTCGACTTCATCGCCTCGCGCGGGGAGGAGTCACGCGGCGCGGACTTCGACGGACGCTCCGACTACGGACCCTTCATCGAGGCGGGCATCCCCGCCGGAGGCTCCAAGACGGGCGCCGAGGGCATCAAGTCCGAGGAGGAGCAGCAGCTTTGGGGCGGCGAGGCCGGCGCGGCGTACGACGGCTGCTACCACCAGGAGTGCGACGACCTCGGCAACATCGACGAGAAGGCGCTCGACCTGAACGTCAAGGTGATCGCGAACGCGGTCGGCCGCTACTCACGGGACGTCAGCGACCTGCCCTGACGGCCCCGCGGCACCCCCGCGCCCCTCGACGGCGCTCCGGCGTACGGTGCCCGCCCGCGCGTGACTCCTCGTCCCCCTCGCGCGGCGCGGGCACCGTACGCGTGAGCGCTCGGCACGGAACGCGCGCTCGGCAAGCGCTTCACCCGGCCGCGCCATACGACAGGCCGTGCCCTCGCCCGGGGCCGTGGCCGGCAACGGCCCCGGGCGAGGGCACGGCAGGCGACAAGAGCCACAGGAGGCTGCGCCCGGAGCGGCTGGCCCGGTAGGCTTTCCGTGTGATCTTCAAGCGAATCGGAAACGGGCGGCCGTACCCCGACCACGGCCGGGAAAGCACCCGCCAGTGGGCGGATGTCGCCCCACGCCCGGTGCGCCTGGACCAGCTCGTCACCACGAAGGGCCAGCTCGATCTCGAGACGCTGCTCGCCGAGGACTCGACCTTCTACGGGGACTTGTTCGCGCACGTCGTGAAGTGGGGCGGGGACCTCTATCTGGAGGACGGCCTGCACCGTGCCGTGCGGGCCGCTCTCCAGCAGCGACAAGTGCTGCACGCCCGCGTGCTGGAACTGGACTGAAAACGTCCGCTTTTCACTAGCCCTTTCAGGGTCGGCACGCCACAATCACTGATCATCTAGTAGGCATTGCGTTCATATCGCATTACGCTGCGCTCATGAGCATGCTGACTCCCCCCGGCATGGGCGGAAAGTACCGAATCACGGGAAATCGCTATCCCCGCATGCGCCGCCCCCGCAGCCGCCGCAGAATCGTGCTCGCGTCGATCACAACCGTTTGCGCCCTCGGTGTCTCGGGGTGGGGAACGCTCCAACTCATCGACATCTTCTCGGGCGGCACCCCCGCCAGCGCCTCCAGCGACCACGCCAGGGGCGGGGACTGCGAACCGGGCACGAAGCCGGGGAGCGCGGCGGACGAGAAGGGGCAGAACACTCAGGCCGGCAGCGTGGGCAAGGACGTGAAGCTGCCCGACCCGGACTCCATCAAGGTCAACGTCCTCAACTCCACCGACCGCAGCGGCCTGGCCAAGTCCACGGCGGACGCACTGAAGAAGCGCGGCTTCAGGATCGGCGAGGTCGCCAACGCCCCGGAGGAGTTCAGCAAGAAGGTCAAGACCGAAGGCGTACTGCTCGGCGCCCCCGGCGAGGACGGCGACGCGCGCCTGAAGGTGCTGGGCACCCAGTTCAAGGACACCGACACCCGCTTCGACGACCGCAAGGGCGACGACGTCGACCTGATCGTCGGCGAGGGCTACGAGAAGCTGGTCAAGGAGAAGGAAGCCGACGCCGCTCTCACGGCACTGTCGGACCCCGCCCCGTCCCCCTCCACAAGCCGCTGCGCGGACTGACGGCGCACGCCGCGTCCCGCGACAGGCCGGGCGCCACGCAGGACGCCGGGCGCCGCTCCCACGGCGGACCGGGCGGGCTCGCTCAGCCCGCCGTCCCGTACATCCGGTCTCCCGCGTCACCGAGACCGGGGACGATGTAGCCGTTCTCGTTGAGCCGCTCGTCTATCGAGGCCGTCACCACCGTCACCGGGGCCCCCGCCAGCTCGCGCTCCATCGTCTCGACGCCCTCCGGGGCGGCGAGCAGGCAGATCGCCGTCACATCGTCCGCGCCGCGCCGGATCAGCTCGCCGATCGCCGCGACGAGCGTCCCGCCGGTGGCCAGCATCGGGTCCAGCACATACACCTGACGTCCGGACAGGTCGTCCGGCATCCGGTTCGCGTACGTGGACGCCTGCAGCGTCTGCTCGTCCCGGATCATGCCGAGAAAACCCACCTCGGCGGTTGGCAGCAGCCGCACCATCCCGTCCAGCATGCCCAGGCCGGCACGCAGGATCGGCACCACCAGGGGGCGGGGATACGACAGGCGCACGCCGGTGGTGTCGGTCACCGGTGTGCGGATGTCGACGTTGTCGGTGCGCACGTCTCTGGTCGCCTCGTACGCGAGCAGGGTCACCAACTCGTCGGCCAGGCGCCGGAAAGTCGGCGAGTCGGTGCGCTCGTCGCGCAGTGTCGAAAGCTTGTGCGCCACCAGTGGGTGGTCGACGGCATGGATCCGCATGACCCGACAGTATCCGAGCGCCCGTCGAGCTCGAATGGCGTACCCCCGCGCAGCGAGGGAAGGTGGGGAGGTATGCCGGAGGTGTACACATGCCTGACCCGCTCGACCCGGGAAACGCCGGGAACATCCCCGCTGTGAGCGACGCGGGCCACACCCGCGCCCGCGAGATCAGCGCCGCACGCAGGGCCGCGCGGAGCAGCGGCGGCCCCACCGAGGGGCGCGCTTCCCGCGCTCCGGACGACGCACAATCCCGTACGGCCGGCGGTGCCGACACGGACCGCCTGCGCCGGCGTGCGCGCTTCCTGCGGGAGCGCAACGAGGCGAAGGAACTCCGTGAGCGCGTGCAACCCCGCCGTGCACGCAGCGCGCGCATGCGGCAGGCGCTGTTCATGCGCACCTTCCGCTGGTGACCGGGCGGCCTGCCTGTCCGGCGGCCCGACGGCCGTACGTCCGCCGGACGGGCACCGGCCGAAGTGCCGCGGAGACGGGAGGCATCAGGCGGGGAGACGGGAGGCGGAGAGGCGTCGGCCGGTGAGCGGCCACGCGGCACCGGGGCAAACCGCAACACGTGGTGATGAAAAAATCACTCTGCGTCCGTTCTGGCGGGTCCTGGGGCGAGATCTGCACAAACACCCGCACGACGCACTGTCGAAGACCCTTCGCACAGCGCCGGTTTCTGCCACGATTCCGATGGGGCGGGGCGAAGTCCTCGTCAGCAGCCATCGGGCACCTCAGATACCAGTGGGAGAGTCACGGTGTATTTCGCCGCACTGCTCGCGCGCACCGAAGACGGGTGGGAAGCGAGCGACACGGAGCTCGACGATGTGGAAACCCTGGCCGACCTGGCCGACCTGGCCCGTGAAGCCTCGACCGACGACGAGCCGGTGCTGGCCTGCATCGAGCAGGAGGGTGCGTGGTTCGGAGTCGTGAGGGTCGAGGGCGAGGAGGACCCGCGCGTCTTCGTCTCGGACGCCGCCGCTGCCATGCGCAGCTCGTACGGCGAGATCCTGCTCTCCGACGAACTGCTCGGCCGCGAACCGGAGAACATGGATGCGCTGGAGCAGCTCGTCGACCTCGACGGCACGGAGGACGGCGAGCCGGAAGCGAAGGAGGTCTCCCCCGGGGGAGACGACGCGGAGGGAACGCCGGACAGCGCACCCCCCGGCCCCATCGGGGACGCGCGTGTTCTCGCGGACCTCGGCATGGAGGACAAGATCCTGCTCTCGCTCGCCCCGGAGGACGCGCTGAGCGAGATCGCCGACGCGCTGGGCTGCACGGACGTGCTGGAGGCCGTGCGGTAGTCCGGCAGTCCGCGCGCGGTAGGACACTGGCTGCATGAACGACGCCTCCCCCGTGCCCGACCCCGTCCGCGACCGCTGGAGGGCGCCGATGCGCCGCGCCCTCGAGGAGGCCGTACGGGCACGGGGGACGGGCGACGTACCGGTGGGCGCCGTGGTCCTCGGCCCGGACGGAACGGTCCTCGGCCTCGGCCACAACGCCCGTGAGGCGAGCGGCGATCCGACAGCACACGCGGAGGTCGTCGCCATCCGCGCGGCGGCCGGCACGCTCCACGACGAGTGGCGGCTGCACGGCTGCACCCTGCTGGTCACCCTGGAGCCCTGCACGATGTGCGCGGGCGCGGTCGTGCTCGCCCGCCTGGACCGCCTCGTCTACGGGGCACGGGACACCAAGGCGGGTGCGGCGGGCTCGTTGTGGGACGTCGTACGGGACCGGCGCCTCAACCACCGGCCGGAGGTGATCTCCGGCGTACTCGCCGACGAATGCGGGTCCCTGCTCACGGACTTCTTCCGGGGCTCTCCCGGCGAGCGCTGACGCACGCAAGCACGTCCGGCCTCTTGCGGACGTCCCCTCCGGATTTCGGCCCACGGCACCCGTTGGGCTAGAGTTCCTCTCGGTAGCGTGTCCGAGCGGCCGAAGGAGCTCGCCTCGAAAGCGAGTGAGGGGCAACCCTCCGTGGGTTCAAATCCCACCGCTACCGCAGGTCGGAAGGGCCGGATCCCCTCGGGGGGTCCGGCCCTTCCGCGTGCTCCGCCCCGGCTCTTGTCCCCTCTGCCTCGCGGACGGCGGCAGCGACCTCGGCCGGGATCCGGCCGAGGTGCTGCTACTGCGGGCTCAGCTCTCGACCGGCCACTCCAGCGGCTTCTTGCTGAAGCCCCGGCTCAGTTCGACGGAGGCTGCCTTCTGGCCCTCGGGTATGAGGAAGGCGGTGCAGGTCTTCTCCGACTGCCCTGCGCTCAGCTTCTTGTCGGTGTCGGTCGCCGGGCAGTTCGGCCACTTGGCGTCGCCCAGGATGACGATGAGAGCTTTGGTGCGCTCACCCTTGTCCGTCTTGACGACCAGCTTGTCGTCCATCTCGCCGACTTCCATTGCCCTGCCGCTCTTGTGGGTGAAGGTCGCCCACACGTACACGGGGACCTTGGGGTCCTCGTCCTTGTCCTTCTTCAGGCCGGAGCTTTCCATGTCGGCTTTCGTCCCGGTCTGCGCCTTCGTGGGCGTGACCGTGAATTCGGCGCCCTTGGACTTCTGCATGGTGCTTTCCTGCGGCGGGCTGGCCTCCCCCAAACGGTAGGCCGTTCTGCCGTCCGACGACTTGGAACCGGAGCCGGCTTCGGAGCCGGAGGAGTGGGAGCCGGCGTCGTCGCGGTTCTTCTTCGACGAGCCCGAGTCGTTGCATCCGGCCAGCGTCACAGCCAGCGCCAGGGCGCCCACCGCTGCCGGGACAGCACGAGTCCACGTGCGCATGTCTTCTCACTTTCCCCGTTGAGTTGTTGTTCCCGTGGCCCGGCGCGGCGGCTGGTCCCCCGCGGCCGGGCGTTCAGGCGCATGATCCTGCCAGAGCGGAAAGGCCCGCTCGCGGGAGGGGTCGGTCCGCGGCAGCGTGCCCACCAGCGCGTCAGCGGACCGTCCACGCCCCTGACGCTCACGACGGTGACGCGGCGGGCCGGGGCCCGGGGCGAGCGCTCACGCGTGCGCGGAGGCCGGGCTCTCGCCGCCGGAGCGGCCGCCGAGACGCCGGCCCGGACGCCGGCCAGGACGCTGCGGCGGCGCGGGCGCCGAGGGGCGATCCCGTGCCGTGGCGAGTCCCGCCGGAAGCGGACCGAAATCGTGGCGGCGCAGGTCAATGGGCCCTGGTTGCGACGACTTTGTGGCAGTAAGGGCAGATCACACCGCCCGTACCGGTGGTTAGACTCACCCGACTGCGATCAGGGGACCCCAGGCGGCCGCGGGAGGCACGAGATGGCGCAGACGAAGAAGATCATGCTCTACGCGGTCACCGTCTTCGCGCTGTATACGATCATCACTTCCCCCGCCCGGGCGGCCGACCTCGTCCAGATAGGTTTCGAGGGCATATCGAGCGCGGCGCAAGGCGTGGGCCACTTCATGACGGAGCTGGTCAACTAGACCCCCCGGCGACTCCGGTCGTCCGCTCGGCATTCGGCCCTCGCACGTCACCGGTGCGGGGGCCGTGCTCTGTGGCGGCCCCCGGTGCGCACGTCCGCGGCCGCTCCGGCATACATGCTCGAAGTCCCGCCGCAGTCCTCAACTCCTCACCAACACGGCACTTTACGGTGCTTGCGCACATTGCACATGTCTTGTGATGCTATGACCGCTTTTGGCTGTTGCGTGAAGCAAACCCGACCCGGACCCGTGAAGAGGTGGTGGCTGAGTGGCGGCGACCCAGACCCGCGAGAGCCGCAGCGCGGAGGCCCGGGCGCTGACCCAGGAGCTCTTCGAGCAGCTGGCCGGGCAGGAGCCCGGCACCGCGGGACACGAACGGGTGCGCACCGCACTCATCGAGGCCAACCTTCCGCTGGTGCGCTATGTCGCGGCCCGCTTCCGAAGCCGCAACGAGCCGATGGAGGACGTCGTCCAGGTCGGCACCATCGGGCTCATCAACGCCATCGACCGCTTCGACTCCGAGCGCGGGGTGCAGTTCCCCACCTTCGCGATGCCGACGATCATCGGTGAGATCCGGCGCTACTTCCGCGACAACGTGCGCACCGTGCACGTGCCGAGGCGGCTGCACGAGATGTGGGTCCAGGTCAGCAGCGCGACCGAGGACCTGACGACGGCGTTCGGACGCTCACCGACCACCGCGGAGATCGCGGACCGCCTGAAGCTCGCCGAGGAGGACGTCCTCGCCTGCATCGAGGCCGGACGCTCCTACCGCGCAACGTCGTTGGAGGCGGCACAGGAGCGCGAGGACGGCCTGCCGGGCCTGCTGGACCGCCTCGGCTACGAGGACCCGGAGCTGGACGGGGTCGAACACCGCGATCTGGTAAGGCATCTGCTCGTCCAGCTGCCGGAGCGGGAACAGCGCATCCTGCTGCTGCGCTACTACCGGAACTTGACGCAGTCACAGATCAGCGCCGAGCTGGGGGTGTCGCAAATGCACGTTTCGCGACTGCTGTCGCGGAGCTTCGCGCGACTGCGGGCCGCCAATCGAATCGAGGCATAAGCGGACAGAGGCACGCGTTGTGGCGACCCAACTGCCTCAGCTATGCAGTTTTATCGACATGAGGCTACGTCGTGTTGCCTACTTGTGACATTCTGCAAGAGCTGCGTTTGCGGCGACGGCGCTTCCGGTATGCAGGGGGAGGTGCCTCCCTCTCCGGAGGGTGCCGCAGCGATCCGTCCGCGACCTCAAGGGGGTGGCATGTCCGTAGAACTGGGCAGCTCGAAGGTGCTCAACGAGAACACGACCGACGACGTCGACGCCTTGGGAGCCCCCGAGGCCCCCGCAGACCACGATGCCATCGACACGCGCACCCTCTCCCGCTCCCTCTTCCTCCGGCTCGCCGCACTCGACAACGACGGCACCGAGCGGACGTACGTACGCGACACCCTCATCGAACTCAACCTGCCGCTCGTGCGGTACGCGGCGGCCCGTTTCCGCAGCCGCAACGAGCCGATGGAGGACATCGTCCAGGTCGGCACGATCGGCCTGATCAAGGCGATCGACCGCTTCGACGCGGAGCGCGGCGTGGAGTTCCCCACGTTCGCGATGCCGACGGTCGTCGGCGAGATCAAGCGCTTCTTCCGCGACACGTCCTGGTCGGTGCGGGTGCCGCGCCGGCTGCAGGAGCTGCGGCTCGCGCTGACGAAGGCGAGCGACGAGCTGTCGCAGACCCTGGACCGCTCTCCCACCGTGACCGAACTCGCCCAGTGTCTCGGGGTGTCCGAGGAGGACGTGGTCGACGGGCTGGCTGTGGGCAACGCCTACACGGCCTCCTCGCTGGACTCCCCGTCCGTCGAGGAGGACGGCGGCGAGGGATCGCTCGCGGACCGGCTCGGTTACGAGGACAGCGCGCTGGAGGGCGTGGAGTACCGCGAGTCGCTGAAGCCGCTGCTGGCCAAACTGCCGCCGCGTGAACGGCAGATCATCATGCTGCGCTTCTTCGCCAACATGACGCAGTCCCAGATCGGCGAGGAGGTCGGCATCTCGCAGATGCACGTCTCGCGGCTGCTGACCCGTACGCTCGCGCAGCTGCGCGAGGGGCTGATCGCGGAGGAGTGAGCCCTGCGCCGCACCGGGACATGCCGCCCGGACGTACGGCGTACGGATGTGCCGCGTACGGAGCCGTGCCGTACGCACGCATCTCCCGGCGCTGGAACCCCCGGCACGGAGCCGGGAACGGCTGACGAGCCACAGACCCGGCCGGAGACGGCTCGGCGACCGGAAAGCGCGGGGACACGCGCGGCGAGCGCCCCGGGCACCGCCGCCGGCCGGCCAGGGCCGCAACACGGGCCGCTGCCCGGCCAGTCGGAGCCGCGGGCCCGGCCTGCCCGCGGGGCGGCCTCAGCCCACGGCCGGTACGCACGCGGACCGGCCGCTTCAGCGTGGGACCGTGAGAACGCTTCGGCGTGGGACCGTCAGAACAAGGCGAGCCAGATGGCCGCGGCCACCACCGCGACGGCGGCGGCGACGCCGACGATCAGTCCGGTCCTGGGGCCCGAGGAAGCAGGCTGCGGCGCGGGGTGCCGCCTCGCGCTCGCACCACCGCCCGTCTCCTCGTCGACGAACGCGCGGAACATCTGCGTGCTGCCGGCCGGGTCCTGGGAGGGGTCGGGACCTTGCGGGGCATGAGGGTTGTGAGCCATGGGGCAGGACCCTAGCGAACCCTTCCGTCCTCGGCAGCCCCGGCCCGGCCGCGCCTTCCGGCACAGCGCGGCACTCCCCGGGAGCAAGATCAGCTTTGCTGATTCTTTGCCTCCGGATACGCCCACTTCATTTGCGTACGGCAACTAAGGGTTTATGGTTGCCCGAAGCAACGATAAGCAGGGGTGAGATGGCTGCACGAGCCGCACGCGGGAGCTACGAGGAACTGGCCCGGCACCTTAGCGGGATCGGTGCCGTCAGGCGAGAGATGGCGCGTGGATTGCCACATGACTGTCCGCCCGCCTCCGCCGGTGTGCTCACACTTCTGCACAAGTACGGCGAGATGCGCATGGGCCGGCTCTCGCAACTCATGGCCACGGACATGTCGGTCACGAGCCGTCACGTCTCACACACCGAGGAGCGCGGATGGGTCGAGCGGCACCCCGACCCGGAGGACGGCCGCTCCCGGCTGCTCCGCCTCACCGAACGGGGAAACCGGCAACTGGAGACCCTCTCCGAGGCCACAACCGAGGCCCTGGAGAACGTTCTTCACGACTGGACGGAGGAGGACATCGCACGGCTGAACGAGATGCTGGAGCGTCTTCGGGAGAGCTTCGGCGACAGCCGTGCGCGCCCCGCTCAGCAGGGCCCTCCACAGACCACCGCACGGCACTGAGGAAGAAGTAAGGAAGAGAATGGCCACGACCACACCGTCCGGTGTGCAGGGCACCGGCGCCGGAGGCGGAGCGGGGAACGCGTCCCGCACGCAGCCGCCTGCCTCCTTGGGGCCGGACGGCACCGCACCCATGACGCACCGGCAGATCATGGAGGCGCTGTCCGGGCTGCTGCTCGGCATGTTCGTCGCCATCCTGTCCTCGACGATCGTCGCGAACGCCCTGCCGAAGATCGTCGCCGACCTCGGCGGCGCCCAGAGCTCCTACACCTGGGTGGTGGCCGCCTCACTGCTGACGATGACCGCCTCCACCCCCCTGTGGGGGAAGCTGGCGGACCTCTTCAGCAAGAAGGCGCTGATCCAGACGGCGATCGTCATCTTCGTACTCGCCTCGGCCAGCGCCGGACTGGCACAGAACACCGGCATGCTGATCTCCTCGCGCGCCGTGCAGGGCATAGGCATGGGCGGTATCTCCGCCCTCGTCCAGACCGTGATCGCAGCGATGATCTCCCCGCGGGAACGCGGCCGTTACACCGGCTACATCGGCGCCTCCTTCGCGGTCGCCATGGTGAGCGGTCCGCTGCTGGGAGGCGTCATCACCGACACCAGCTGGCTCGGCTGGCGCTGGTGCTTCTACGTCGGCATCCCCTTCGCCGTGATCGCACTGGTGGTGCTCCAGCGGACGCTCCGTCTCCCGGTCGTCAAGCGGCAGGTGAAGGTGGACTGGACCGGTGCCTTCCTGGTGGCCGCCGCCGCCTCGCTGCTGCTGGTGTGGGTGACCTTCGCCGGCGACAAGTACGCCTGGTTCTCGTGGCAGAGCTACGCGATGGTGGGCGGTTCGCTGCTGCTGGCGCTGCTGTTCGTCCTCGTGGAGTCCAAGGCCGCCGAACCGATCATCCCGCTGCGGCTGTTCCGCAACCGCACGATCGCGCTGACGTCGGCCGCCTCGATGTTCGTCGGCATCGCGATGTTCGGCGCGACGGTCTACCTCGGCCAGTACTTCCAGCTGGCGCGCGGCGAGTCACCGACGATGGCCGGTGTGATGACGATCCCGATGATCGTCGGCATGTTCCTCTCCACCACCCTCTCGGGGCAGATCATCGCCCGTACGGGCAAGTGGAAGCTCTGGCTCTGCTCCGGCGGCCTGCTGGTGACCGCCGGCATGGGGCTGCTGGGCACCCTGCGGTACGACACCGTCTACTGGCACATGGCCGTCTTCATGACCCTGCTCGGCCTCGGCGTCGGCATGATGATGCAGAACCTCGTGCTGGCCACGCAGAACGTGGTGGGCCCCGCCGACCTTGGCGCCGCGAGCTCGACGGTGAACTTCTTCCGCTCCCTCGGCGGCGCCGTCGGCGTCTCCGTGCTGGGCGCGGTGCTCGCCCACCGCGTCGCCGACCACGTCGACGCGGGACTGGACAGACTCGGCATCCAGCACGGCGGCCCCACAGGCGGCAGCGGCAGCGACATCCCCGACCTCTCCGAACTGCCCGGCCCCGTACGCGAGGTCATCCAGAACGCCTACGGCCACGGCATCGGCGACATCTACCTCTACGCCGCACCCTGCGCCCTGCTGAGCCTGCTGCTGGTGCTGTGGATCAAGGAGATGCCGCTGAGGACGACGTCGGCCATGGAGCAGGCACACGGGGAGCCGGACGGCGGCACCGGCGCGGACGGCCGGCAGCAGAGCGTCCCGGACGCCTCCGCCGCCGCTGCCGCCGCGGCGTGGCACTCGGCGCGGCAGGAGCAGGCACACGGCGGCCCGGACGGGGCAGGGCCGTGGTCGGCGAAGGGCGCCGAGGAGACCGACCTCTCCTCGCTCTCCCAGCACTCGGTGCGCGGCGTCGTCCGCAACGCCGAGGGCGCCGGGGTGCCGCGGGCCGCGCTGACTCTGATCTCGCTGACCGGAAGCCAGCTGGGACGCTGCGTGGCCCGGGCCGACGGACGGTACGGCGTGGACACCCCCGGCCCCGGCAGCTACGTGCTCATCACCGCCGCGGACGGCCACCAGCCGCAGGCGTCCACGATCACCGTCGGCGAGGAGCCCCTCCTCCAGGACGTGCTCCTGCACGCCACCAGCGCGCTCGCCGGCCACGTACGCGGCTCCGTCGACGGACAGCCCGTGGGCTCGGCGATGGTCGTCGTCACCGACGACCGGGGCGAGGTGCTGGCCACCGGACGCACCGGCGAGCGGGGGGACTTCAGCTTCGACGAGATGGTGCCCGGCACCTTCACCCTCGCCGTCAACGCACCCGGGTACCGCCCCTCCGCACAGCCAGTCGAGGTGGCGGGGCAGGGCGTCAGCCGTGTCGAGGTCGAACTGGCCGCGGGCGCCCGCGTGCAGGGCGTCATCCGGGCGGGCGTCGACCGCAGCCCGCTGCCGGACGCACGCGTGACGCTCGTCGACGCGGAGGGGAACGTGGTCGCCGTCGCCACCACCGGCGAGGACGGCGCGTACGGCTTCACCGACCTCGACCCCGGTGACTACTCGGTCATCGCCACCGGGTATCCGCCGGTGGCGTCCGCCCTCAATGTCGACGGTCACGGCGAGGACGCCTACGACATCGAACTGCACCACCCCGGCGAGTGAGCCACCCGCCGTCCGGCACCGCCCCAGGGGTGCCCTCCCCGTACGCGGTCCGCACGGGGCGGGCCGGTGACGGCCTTCCCGCCCCGCGGCGGCAGAAGGAAGACTGGGCGGCGGGCACGGGACGGCTCGCCGGTCCCGGTCCCGGTGCCCGGTCTCGCGGCCCGGTCCTGGAACCAGGGAGCGGTGGCCCGGGGCCTGTCACAGGCCGGACGACAGACCGTGCCTGAACGAGAAGGAGCGAGATCGAGACATGGCAGGCACAGGCGTGCGGGCGCAGATCCACACCCGCGAGGGTTGGCCGGTACAGCACGCCGTGCTGACCGTGACCGACATGACGGGCGAGCAGGTCCTCCGCGTCGAGGCGGACCCGGAGGGCCTCATACAGAGCGAGGAGGCGCTGCCCGCCGGACCGTACACGGTGATCGCGACGGCTCTGGGCTACGCTCCGGCCGCCTCCACCGCGCTGGTCACCGCCTCCGGACGGGTCGACCTGGGCACGCTGGAACTGGTGCGGCAGGGGGGTACCGAACTGCCGCCGCCCGGGCCGTGGACGATCGATCCGGTCCACTCGACGGTCGGTGCCACGGCACAGCACCTGGGCATCTCCAGCGTGCACGGCCGCTTCGAGAAGTTCTACGCCCGCGTGGAGATCGACGAGGAGCCGGAGCGGTCCTGGGTCGAGGCCGTCATCGAGGGCGCGAGCATCAACACCGGCAACCCCGTCCGCGACGCGCACCTGCGCTCCGAGGACTTCCTCAATGTGGACAAGCACCCACAGCTGACCTACCGCAGCCACGCGGTCGAGCCCTCGGGCACCGACCGCTGGGCGGTACACGGATGGCTGGCGATGCACGGCGTCGTACGGGACGTCACACTCGACCTCTCCTACCTCGGCTACGGCCCCGACCTCTGGGGCGGCGTACGGGCCGCGTTCAAGGCGACGGCCGAACTCAGGCGCGAGGACTTCGCGATGAACTACAACCAGATACTCGCGGCCGGCATCGCGGCGATCGGGACGAGACTGAAGATCGAGCTCGACATCCAGGCGGTGCAGGGGGAGACGCTGCCGGACTACGGGTGAGTCCTGCGGAGAGCCTCCGCAGGCAGCGCGGTCACGAGTCTGCTGCGGGGGCTCTGGCCGCTTTGCCCGGCGCCGCACGCCGACGCGGCGCCGCTCCGGCGGTCCGGCACTGCGCCGGGCCACCGGAGCGGCGGTGTCACCCCTATGGGGTCAGCTGTTCACGTAGGACATGTAGGTGTCCCAGTTCCAGTTCGGGCCCGGGTCGGTGTGGTCGTTGCCGGGAACCTCGTTGTGGCCCACGATGTGCGCGCGGTCCTTGGGGATGCCGTGCTTGTCGCACAGGTGCTTCGTCAGCGCGGCGGAGGAGCGGTACATCGCGTCGGTGAACCACGCCGGGTCGTCGACGAAGCCCTCGTGCTCGATTCCGAGACCGGAGGCGTTGCCGCTCTTGGCGTGCCATGCGGTGTCGGCGTCCCGCACCATCTGCGTCACCTCGCCGTCGGAGGAACGCACCACGTAGTGGGAGCTGACGTCGGACTCCGGGTTCTTGAACCAGCTGATCGTCCCGGCGTAGGCGCCCTGGGTCACATGCACGATGACCTGCGAGATCGCCGCAGTCCGGCCGGTGTTGTAGTTCGAGGGGTCGGCGGCGTTCCAGATCGCCGGCGGGTAGTCGTCGCTCCTGGTGCCCGGGGCCGAGACGTCGGCGAGTCCGCCCCGCTCCGGGCTGACCTTCTGCGGCGAGAGCCTCACCTTCGAAGTGCCCCCGGCCGGGATGCCCTCGTTGACGAACTCGTAGGCGGCGTCCGCGTACAGGCGCTTGAGGGAGGCGCTCTCGGCACCGCCGTAGCCGGCGACCGCCGGGTACCACGCCTCGATGCGGTCACGGTCGGCCGCCTTCAGGCCGGCCTTGTCGGCGAACGCCCGGAGGACCGCCGCGCCGCCGCGGATGTTCGCGGCGTCGTTCTCGCGCAGGTCGGTCACCGACTCTCCGGTGATCTTCGCGGCCTGCTCCAGCGTCTGCCGTTCGGGGTTGCTGACGAGGTGCATGACGCCGAAGCCGTTGTCCTGGCTCGGCTTGCCGTCGTGACCGTCGAGGCGTGTCTCGGCGTAGCCGACGGACACCAGCAGGTCGCGCGGTACGTCGAACTCCGAAGCGGCCTCGGTGAAGGCCTCGTTCATGGTCGGCCCGGCGCCGGCGGGGGCCGCCGTCGCGCTCTGCCCGACGGCGCTCAGGGACAGGGCGATCGCGCCGCAGACGGTCGCGGTGAGGGCTCTCTTGCGTGTGTTCATGGGGCTGGTCGCCTCTCTGCAGTTCCGGCGCGTGGTGGGGGGATCGAGCTCTGCGGTACCGGCCGGCACGCCGGATCTCGGCCGGTACCTGGTGGGTCGGCGTGGTACGCCCGTGCGTCACGTCCCGGTGGGGGGCAGCGGGACGTGACGCCGCCTGTGCGCCGCGCTGCACGTGGCGCCCCGGCGACAGGACCGTACGGAGAGCGGGAAGGGGACCCGCTCCGCGAACGTCAGCCCGTCAGGGTGTGCACGGCAGGGTGACGCCGCGCTCTGCCATGTAGGCCAGCGGGTCGTCACCGAAGCCGGTGCCGCCGTCGATATGCACCTCGAAGTGCAGGTGCGGGCCCGTCGACTGGCCCTCGTTGCCCACGGAGGCGATCCGCTGGCCTTCGGTGACGGTATCGCCGACGGCGACGAACCGCTCGAACATGTGGCCGTACTCGGTCACTGAGCCGTCCGGGTGCTTGATGCGGACCCACTGGCCGTAACCGCTGGCCGGACCGGACTCGGTGACCTCACCGGGACCGGCCGCGAAGATCGGCGTACCGATCGGGGCGGCGAGATCGACGCCGTCGTGGCCGTCGTGGTACCCCTGGCTGATCTCCGCCGCGACCGGGCAGGCACCCGGGTAGGCGGCCTTCTCGCCCGCCGCTGCGCTCGCGCTCGACGGCAGGGCCACCAGGGTCGTCAGGGCACAGCCGCAGGCGGCGGTGAGAGCGATCAGCGCGCGCTTGGTGCGTCCGCTGTGGGGACGGGACATCGGCATTCCTTCCACGGATGAAGACGAATTCCGTGCGAACGCCAGTAGAAGAGACCGGCCATGTACGCGACAACCCTGTTCGCTCAACAAGTGGCTTTTTCTCGGCGTGGTGAAGAAAAACGGCGGTGCGAATCGTCCACAGGCACGCGAATTCGGACCACTTCTTTTTTGGTCCAACCAGTGAAAGAGATCCGCGTCTCACGTTCTGGACCGAACTGCCGTGCCGCCGGGGACTGTTGGCGTACGGAATCCGTGGCGGGCCGGACCGCCGGACCGGCCGCTCACCGGACCTGCCGTCACTCGAGGACGGCCAAGCACCGCAAATGCCCTGTATTTCCCGGGTGAAGCGAAAGAACGCCGAAGGCCGAAAACCCCCGGAATCCACCGGACGCCGCACCTCCGGTACGGGAAATCGCGCCCTCCCGGCGAATCACCGACCCGCCTGCCCGCCCGCGCCGAGATCAATCCAACCGGTGACCGTCTCCCCCACCGGGACGGGTTCGACGCCATTCTGCATGAGCAGACGGCGAACGGCCGCGTTGTCCGGAGTCGTACTCACGAACAACGACTCGAACTCCTCGGCGCCCGCGAGGTCGACGAGCCGGCCCAGCACCGCGCCACCGACCCCTCTGCCCCGCTGGGACCTTGAGAGCCACAACCCGGCCTCCGCGGCACGCCTCTCCGTCTCCAGCACACCGAGCCGGGCGGCGCCTGCCACGGTTCCTCCCACGGTGACGGCGTACGTGATCTCCACCGGCGCGGCCGACAGCGACCTGGATCTGTGGAACCGCAGGAACGCCGCCCGCCGTTGGGCCGTCCACCCGGCGGGGCCCTCCACCGGGGGCATCACCTCTGCCGGGTCCGCGCCCTCGACCGCGGCGTCCAGGAGTTCGCGGAGCGACTCCTCGTCGAGCGGCCGCAGGGTGACGTCGTCGCGCATGGACGCACTCTGCCCGCGGCACGGAAGAAGCCCCTCGGGAAATCCCGAGGGGCTTCTTCACAGCGCGCGCTCGGCAGGATTCGAACCTGCAACCTTCTGATCCGTAGTCAGATGCTCTATCCGTTAAGCTACGAGCGCTTGACATCCGGCTGTTGAGCGGCCGGGCTGCGTTGCGGGAACAACATTACATGACCGGTGCCGAGAGGCGAAATCTGTTTGCCGCACCCCCGCTGAGCTGCGAAAAGGCCCCCTGAGCACTGGCCCCGGACGCAAAGAACCCCGGCCGCGGAAGCCGGGGTTCCGTGATCGCGAAGATCGGAAGCGGAGGCTGAGGGATTTGAACCCTCGATCAGGGGGTTACCCCGAAACCGCATTAGCAGTGCGGCGCCATAGACCAGACTAGGCGAAGCCTCCAGACGCACCTCGCTCGAGCGAGGCGGCGTGTGCTTGATGATGGCACAGCCTCACCGGCTGTCTCCAATCGGCCCCTACCGTACTCGGTCACGGTACCGGCGGGCAAAGCGAATGACAGCCCGACCGTCGATGACCGGGAACTATCCGCGACTTGACGCCCCACGCGGCACGGCACCCCCGGTGCACCGGAAGAGGCGGCGGAGGCCGGGGAGAAGAGGGGCCGGCGGACGTGAGATCGGAACGACGGGGAAGGCGCACCCTGCCCGACCTGCCGAAGACCCCCGGCAGGCGTACGCACAGCGAGGAGCGAAGTTGACGGCGGAGGAAGAGGCACCCGGAGCCCGCAGAGCGGCCACGGGCAGGGACAGGGGCACGGGCAGGGGGGCGCGGTGCCCCCGCCGCCCGCCCGCCGTCCCTCTCCCGTGCATCCCGGCCTCACCCGCAGGCGCTGCCCTTAGACTCCCCTCTAGTGAGACGCCCGGGATCAGCGGCACACTGGCAGCCGTGACCGGACGGAGCAGAAACGGGCCGCTGGTCACCGGCACCGTGGTCATCAGGGAGGAAGGGTCGTCGTGAGCAGCAGGCCATCACGAGGCGCTGCTCGTCTCGCCGCCATACTCGATGCGCTGCCCGATGCGTTGCTGCTGGTCAACTGCAACGGAACGGTGGTGAACGCCAACACCATCGCGCTGGAAGCGTTCGAGACCCCCGGCACCGCACTGGTGGGGCGAGGGCTGCTCGACCTGCTGCCCGAGTTCGACTCGAAGCGGATTCCGGGTTCGATGCGCAGGCCGGACGACGCCGCCGCCGAGATCCAGGAGCGCCAGCGGCCGACCCGCATGGTGGCCCGGCGCACTGACGGCAGCGACTTCCCCGTCGAGGTCACCAGCGCGAATCTCGAGGACGGGCGCACGCCGTACGCGTCCGCGTTCGAAGCCGCCTTCGCGGACCACGGTCCGGGCTCCGGCAACTCCTACACGGGCGACGAGCTGCTGATGCTCGTCGTACGCGATCTGACCGGCACCCTCGACACCGAGGCCGAACTCGCCCGCCAGCAGCGCCAGACCGAGATGATCCTGCGTGCCGCGTCCGAAGGTGTCGTAGGGGTGGACACCGAGGGGCGCATCGTTCTCGTCAACCCGGCGGCGGCCCAGATCCTCGGCTACCGCGCGGGCGACCTGGGCGGCCAGGAGCTGCACCCGCTGCTGCTCCACTCGCGGCCCGACGGAAACGCCCTCCCGTACGAGGAGACCACCCTCAGCGACACCCTCAAGTCCGGGCGCAAGCACCGGGTGCGTGCCGGGCAGGTGCTGTGGGCGAAGGACGGGCAGCCGGTGCCCGTCGACATCACGACGGCACCCGTGCGCGACGGCGAGCAGCTCGTGGGCGCCGTGGTGACCTTCAGCGACCGCCGCGCCTACGAGTCGCTGGCAGGCAGGCACGAGCAACTGCTCGCCGTGCTCCAGGAGTCGCTGCGCGGCCCGCTGGAGCAGCTGCGGGACGACCTGGGCGGCCTGGCCGCCGACCCCGCGGGACAGCTGTGGCCCGAGGCCAACCAGATCCTGCACCACCTGTCCGCGGGCTACGCGCGGATGACGACGCTGATGGACAACGTGCTCGGCTATCAGCGCCTTGACGCGGGCCGCGAGAAGCTGCGGCGCGAAGTGGTCTCCCTGGACGGGGTCGTGGCGAACGGCGTCGAGGGCGCCGTGGAGCTGATCGGGCCGGGGCGCGCGCAGTTCGCGGTGCACGCGCCGCCGATAGAGGCCGAGGTCGACGCTGAGCGGCTGGCGACGGCGCTGGCCCATCTGATCGCGGACGTCGCGGGGGTCGACGCCACCGGCAGCGCCCCTGCGGCCACTCCCGGGCTGGACTCCACGATCGTGGTCGCGGCGGCGCAGCGCGGTGACGTGGTCCGGATCGAGGTGCGCGGGCCTTACAGCGGCGGCAATCCCGTCCACGAACCGATCGTGCGCGGCATCGTGCGCCGGCACGGCGGTGTCCTGCAGACACACGAGGTGCCGGGTGCGGGAGGCAGCGCGTACGTGCTGGAGGTGCCTGTCTCAGCGGACGGGTCCGGCGGCGGGGCGGAGGCCGGAGCTCCCGGTATGGACGCTGGGGGCAGCAGCACCGACGGCAGTGGCGGCGGCAGTGTCGGCGGCAGTGGGGCCGGCGCGAACGGTGCCGTCCCGCGTGCTCGCGAGGGCCAGAACGAGACGACGGTGATGCCCGTTCCCGCGCAGCCGGTGCGCGGCACGGAAGCTCAGGCCGGCGACGGCGAGTTGTCCGCTGCCGGCGCGTGGACCGGGTCGGGTGACGTGACGGGCGGCCCGCAGGCCGCCGGCCTCCCGAACCAGTTCCAGGCGCAGCCGGGCGCGCCCGGAGCACCGGGCCAGCATGCGTATGCCGCGCAGGAGCGGCAGTCCGAGCAGGCGCACGCGGTGGCCGTACCGTCCGCGCCCGAGGAGGAAGGACGTCCCACCGGCCGTCGCCGCGGACGTCCCAGCCCTGCCGAGGCGCAGGCACAGGCACAACCTCAGGCACAGGCACAGGCACAGCACGAACAGACAGCCGCCGCGCACGATTCCGGTGCGCGGGGCGGCGCGCTGGAGCTGCCCGCCGCCGGCGGCGACGCGGGCGGCCCTCCCGGTGAGGCCGTGCCACAGCAGGCGGGTGCCGGGCGGCGCTCCCGGCGCGCTCTGGCATCGCCGGCGCAGGCGGGTACGGACGCGGAAGCGGAAGGTGCCGTGCAGGCTGCTGGTGCCGGGCAGGTCTCCGCGGGTGCCGGCGAGGCGGCTCCCGGTCAGCAGGTGCCCGCTCAGCCGGGTACGGGCCGCCGTGCGCGCCGTCCCGCGCAGGAGCAGCCCGTTCAGCCGGCTCAGCCCGTCGGGCCCGTTCAGCCCGAACAGGCGGCTCAGCCCGTGCAGCCGGCTCAGCCCGACCAGGCCGGAACGGGCGGAAGCGCGGCCGAACCGGGCGGAGCTGAAGGCGAGGGCGACTCGGCCGGAGGTGCCGGCGGCTCCGGCGGGCGCAGAGCCCGGCGCCTGGCCCGTGCCCAGGCGCAGGGGCAGGCGGGGTCGGAGCCGCAGGTACAGGCCGACGCCCGGGCTCCGGGGCAGACCCCGCAGCCCGAAGGCGAACCGGCAGCGCAGGGTGTGCAGTTCGCGGCACCGCCCGCGCAGCCGCTGCCGGGACCGGCGCAGACCGGGCAGGTGCAGGGGCAGCCCGGACCGGCCCCAACAGGGCAGGGGCAGCAGCCCACGGCGTTCGCGCTCCCTCCGGGACAGGCGGCCCCGCAGCCGGCCGAGGCGGTCGCCGCCGGCAACGCGAACGGTTCGGCTGCCGTGAGCGCCGCTGCCGCGGCGGCGGGCGGGGAGGGCGTGCCCCCCTCGCAGCCGCGCCCGGAGGTGGCAGCCGCGCAGAACGGCGCGGCGCCGCCGTCCCCGGTTCAGCCACCGGTGCAGTCCCCGGTGCAGCCGCCGCAGTCCGGTCAGCCCGAGGCGCCGCCCGTACCGGAGGCGGAGCCCGAGGAGGAGGAGCAGCAGCCCGAACCGCGTGCCGTCGAGCATTCGGTGGTCGCCGCCAGTCCGATCCTGGGCGGTGGTCCGCTGCCGCAGAGCTCCCCGCAGCCGCAGGGCCTGCCCATGCCGGGCGCGCCGGGCGGCTCCGAGGGGCAGTCCCCGTACGAGACGGGGCACCATCTCGTACGCACGCTCGGCCAGGGCGTGCCGTTCACGCACGGTGGCGGTGAGCAGCAGGCCGGGCCTGCCTCTCCGGGGCCGCCCGCCGGGCCCGCTCCCACGCCTGCGCCCACGCCGCCGACGGCCATACCGTCCACCCCGTCCACGCCCGGTTCCGGCAGGCGCCGCAGGCTCGCGGCACCTCCGGGGGAGGCCGACGAGGGCGCGTCCGGCCCGCAGTCCGGTCAGCAGCAGCCCGGTCAGCAGCCGCAGCCCGGCGGCTCTCAGGCATCCGGGCAGGCTCAGGCGCAGGCTGCGGCTCCGCCCGCCCGCGAGTTCACGATCGAGGCACCGGCGGCGGGCGCCGCTGAGGGCCCGGAGCCACTGGACGGCCCGGACAGTCCCGTCGAGGTGACCGACGGCCGTGGAGTGCCCGTGCCCCCGCAGGCCGTCGACGACGAGCTGCCGCCGGAGCCGCTGGACAATCCGCGGCGGCTTCTCGTGTGGCCCGAGCCGGACGCCTCCACCCGGCAGGCCCTCGACGAGCGCGGCTACCGCCCCGTCATCGTGCACTCGCGCGAAGAGGTCGACGCGCAGAAGGCGGCCTATCCCGCCGCGCTGTTCGTGGACCCCCTCACCGGGCCGATCACACGGACAGCGCTGCAGTCTCTGCGTACGGCGGCGATCGCGGCCGAGGTGCCCGTGCTGGTGACGGCCGGGCTCGGGCAGGCGACGCGTGAGGCGGCGTACGGCGCCGATCCGGCCGTGCTCTTCAAGGCACTCGCGCCGCGGGACAGCGAGCAGCACCCGCCGCGTGTACTGCTGATCGAGGAGCGTCCCCCGATCGTGGGTGCGCTCGCGGCGTCGCTGGAACGGCGCGGCATCCAGGTCGGTCACGCTCCGACGGACGAGGCCGCGGTGAACGTGGCCGCGCAGATGCGCCCCAATCTGGTCGTGATGGACCTGATGCAGGTGCACAGGCGGCGTACCGGAATCATCGACTGGCTGCGGGCGAACGGCCTGCTCAGCCGCACCCCGTTCGTCATCTACACCTCCGCCGACATGAATCCGGCGGAGCTTCCCCGGCTGGCGACCGGCGAGACGGTGCTCTTCCTCGCCGAGCGCTCGACGAACGGCGAGGTGCAGCGCAGGCTCGTCGATCTGCTGACGCGGATCGGCGCCAACTGACCTGCACCGTCGCGGGCATCGGTCTCCGCGCGTTGACCGCACGGGAGGGGAGGACACCTCGGGTGCCCGCCCCTGTCGTACCCGTCCCCGTTCCCGTGCACAGCCGGCGGCCGGCGGTCGGCAGTTGGCGGGGCGGTCGGCGGTCTGCAGTTGGCGGGGCGGTTCACCCAGCGGAGCCGTGCGGACCGTCCCACGGCCTCACAGCTGCGTGACGTCCAGCTCCCCCGCCGCGTACTGCCCGCGCAGCACCTTCTTGTCGAACTTCCCCACGCTCGTCTTGGGCACCGCGGGCACCACGGCCCACCGCTCCGGAAGCTGCCACCGTGCCACCCGCCCGGCGAGGAAGGCCCGCAGCTCCTCGTAGCCGACGTCGCCCGCGTCCTCCTTGAGGACGACCGTGGCCAGCGGACGCTCGCCCCACCTGTCGTCGGGCACGGCCACGACCGCCGCCTCGGCGACGGCTTCGTGCGCCATCAGGGCGTTCTCCAGCTCGACCGAGGAGATCCACTCGCCGCCGGACTTGATGACGTCCTTGGCCCGGTCGGTCAGCGTCAGATAGCCGTTCGGGGTGATCACGCCGACGTCGCCCGTGCGCAGCCAGCCGTCCGGGCTGAACTTGTCGTCCGGGCGCAGCGGTTCGTCGGTGGCGCCGCCGTAGTAGGCGGAGGCGATCCACGGGCCGCGCACCTCCAGTTCGCCGGGTGAGCGTCCGTCCCACGGTGCGAAGGAGCCGTCCGGAGCAGCGAGGCGTGCCTCGACCGAGGCGGGGAAGCGGCCCTGGCTGATGCGGTACGGCCACTCCTCCTCGGCGCTCAGCCCGGCCGGCGGGTGGGCGAAGCTGCCCAGCGGCGAGGTCTCCGTCATGCCCCAGGCGTGGCAGACGCGGACGCCGTGGTCCTCCTCGAAGGCCCGCATCATCGCGGGCGGACAGGCGGAACCTCCGATCGTCACCAGCCCCAGGGACGATATGTCGCGCGGCTTTTCCGCCAGTTCGGCCAGCAGGCCCTGCCAGATGGTGGGTACCGCCGCCGCGTGCGTGGGACGCTCCGACTCGATCATCTCGGCGAGCGGTCCGGGCTGCAGGAAGCGGTCGGGCATCAGCATGTTCACGCCGGTCATGAACGTCGCGTGGGGCAGACCCCAGGCGTTGACGTGGAACATCGGCACGACCGGCAGTGTGGTGTCGGCGTCCGTGAGGCCCATGGACTGGGCCATGTTGACCTGCATGGAGTGCAGATACACCGAGCGGTGCGAGTAGACGACGCCCTTGGGGTCGCCGGTGGTGCCCGACGTGTAGCACATGGCGGCGGCCTGGCGTTCGTCCAGCTCGGGCCAGTCGTAGGTGGTGGGCCGCCCGTCGAGCAGCGACTCGTACTCGTGCACGGACGGCCGGCAGCCCTCCAGCACGGAGGTGTCGCCGGGGCCCACGACCACGACGTGCTCGACCGACTCCAGTCCGGGCAGCAGCGGGGCGAGCAGCGGCAGCAGCGATCCGTTGACCACGACGACGCGGTCCGCGGCGTGGTTGACGATCCACACGAGCTGGTCGGTGGGGAGGCGGAGGTTGAGGGTGTGCAGGACGGCGCCCATGGACGGAATGGCGAAGTACGCCTCGACGTGCTCGGCGTTGTTCCACATCAGGGTCGCCACCCTGTCGTCCGGCACGACGCCCAGCTCGTCGGACAGGGCGTGCGCGAACTGGGCGGCGCGGGCACCCGTTTCCCCGAAACTCCGCCGGTGCGGCTCGCCCTCTCCTGTCCAGGTGGTGATCTGCGACACGGAGTGGACGGTCGAACCGTGACGCAGGATGCGCGATATGAGCAGAGGTACGTCCTGCATGGTGCTCAGCATCGGGGGAGCCTCCGGAGGGCCGGTTACGCATGGGTAATCGTGGCGCTGATTGTGCGTGCGTACCGGCCGGTATGTCACTACCCCGTCGGTGAATTCGCCACCGCGGAGTTCCGTGGGCGTTCTGGGGGCGTTGCGTGCGTGTTCCGTGGAAGCCCCCGTACGTGCGCCACGTGCGCCACGTGCGCCCCGCCGCCTCGCCGGACGGTCACGCGCCGCCCCGGAGCGTGACCGGTACCCCCCGAACCCCCGAACCCCCTGCCGCCGTGCGGCCGGCCGGCTCACGCGGCGGCCAGTTCCCCGTCCGCCTCCCGGGCCGCGGAGAGCTTCCCGCGGGGTGCTGCGGGGACGCCGAAGACGTCCGACGCGAGCTGGGGGTCGTCCCTGAGCTTCACCAGCGCGCGGGAGACCGCGCTCTTGACCGTACCGACGGAGACCCCCAGCACCTCCGCCGTCTGCACCTCGCTCAAGTCCTCGTAGTACCGCAGTACGACCATGGCGCGCTGCCGCGCGGGCAGCTTGAGGATGGCGTGCCACAGCGCGTCCCGGTCGGCGCGGGCCTCGGCGGGGTCGGGGCCCTGCACGGGTTCCGGTTCGGGCAGTTCATCGCAGGCGAACTCGTCCACTCTGCGCTTGCGCCACTGCGACGTGCGGGTGTTCAGCAGCGCCTTGCGTACGTAGCCGTCCAGCGCACGGTGGTCCTCGATGCGCTCCCAGGCCAGAAAGGTCTTGGTGAGGGCCGTCTGCAGCAGGTCCTCGGCATCGCACGGATTGGCTGTGAGCGAGCGGGCGGTGCGCAGCAGCACCGGACCGCGCGCCTGCACGTACGACGTGAACGTCAGCGGCGTCCGAGTCGAAGAGGTGGTCCCGGCAGACCGGGCAGTCCCAGGCGAGGTCATGGCTCAACGCTAGGAGCGGAGGCCGCCGGGGGGATCGCCCCAGGGTCGCGAAGGTGCCTCCGCCTCTGGGCGTAGAGGTGGGGTCCGCCGCACCTCCGTAGGGTGGACCCCGTACGCCGCAGGGATCAGGGTGACTCAGGGGCGCGCATCCGGGGTGCGCGCCCCCGGGCCGTCCGGGCCCGCCGTGACGCTCACTTCACGACGGCGACGGGTGCGTCCATCACGTTGCGGTCGATGTTCAGCCGGTGGCCGCCGTAGGTGCGCCGGACGTCACCGTCGTACTGGTGGATGCGCCGGTGCGGACGCCATCCCCAGGGGCTGAGCGACTTCTCCCCGTACACCGATCCCGGCACCTTCCACCGGGCGAACCACACCATCTCCGGCAGCCACTTCCGGCCCGCCTTGCGCGCGCCTTCGATGTGCCGGATGCCGGAGTCGGCGCTGCTGTAGAAGCCGGGGATGTACTTCGCCTTCAGCACCGCGCGGTTCCAGCCCTGGATGAACCTGAGCGTGGTCGCAGCGCACTTGGTGGCGGAGTTGTCGTACGCCTCCATGTCGAGGTAGATCGCGCTGCGCGTGCCCATCCCCAGCCTCTTGGCCTGCCTTACCGCGTCGCGGCCCTCCGCGGCGCCCTTCGCGGCGGGGGAGGAGTGGCTCATGGCGAACCGGCGCTTGCTGGACGCCTTCACGCACGGCGACTGGGAACCGACGTAGATGGGGATCAGCTTCCATCCGGTGGCGGTGACGCTGCGCACCCAGCCGCTGTCGAGGTGGCGCTGGGTGGTGCAGGCGCGGGCCCGTCCGCCGATGTAGACGCCCGCGGCCCCGAAGGGGGAGGTTCCGTACCAGGAGCGCATGACGGAGGCCGAGGGCGCGCGGCAGGTGTCGAAGGCCTCACCGGTGAAGATCTTCGCACCGAGGGCGGTGCGGGGGTCGCCGCTGACGCGGCTCGCTCCGGACTTCGTGCGGGGGCCGGGTGAGCCCCGCGACCCGCTGTCGGCGAGTGCCGGGAGCGCCTCCGCCCCGAGAAGGGCGGCGAGCACGACGAAGGGGACGAGTGCTTTACCGATGATGTGCCTTGTATGCCGCATGGGCCGAGTGAAAGGCGCGGCGACACCGGGAGCAGTCAGGCTCGCCCGCGTCCGGCGCGGTTTCGCCCGTCTGGTCCGCTCCCGGCGGCGGGTGCGGTGCGCACAGCCCCGCGGCGAGAGCGAGCAGGGGGCGCGGGGCAGGGCGCGGGACGAGAGCTGGCGCGGGGCGCCGGCGACGGGCCGGCGCCCCCGGACGGTAGCCTCAACGGCTCACTCCACAGCTCTACTTGACCGCGCCCGCCGTCAGCCCGGCGACGATACGGCGCTGGAAGAAGAGCACCAGGACCACCAGGGGAACGGTCACCAGCACACCCGCGGCCATCTGGCTGCCGTGCGGCGCGACGTACTGCACTGCCCCCGTGAACTTCGAGACAGCGACCGGGGCGGTCTGCATGGACTGCTTGTTGGTCATCGACACAGCGATCAGGAACTCGTTCCAGGCCATCACGAAGGTGAGGATCGCAGTGGTGAACAGGCCCGGCGCGGCCAGCGGCAGGATCACCTTGCGGAACGCCTGGCCACGGGTACAGCCGTCGACCCGCGCCGACTCCTCCAGCTGCGTGGGCATCTGGCGGAAGAAGGCCGTCAGGTTCCACACCGCCAGCGGCAGGGCGAAGGACATGCTCGGCACGACCATGGCCTGATACGTGTTGATCCAGCCGATGCCGACGAAGAGTTTCAGCAGCGGAATGGTGATCGAGACGACCGGGAACATCGAGGTGGCGATGATGCCGGTGAGCACCATCCGCTTGAAGCGGAAGTCGAGCCGGGCCAGCGCGTACGCGGTGGCGACACCGACCGTCAGCGCCAGCACCGTGGTCGTGCCCGCGACGATGAAGCTGTTGCCCAGCGACCGTACGAAGCCCTCCGAAGGGTCCAGCACACTGCGGTAGTTGGCCAGCGACACGGGGGCGGGCCACAGCGAGATGTCGAAGATGTCGGAGGGCCGCCGCAGGCTGGAGACGAGCATCCAGTAGAACGGCGCGAGACACCAGGCGGCCACGGCGACGACGCCCGAGGTGCGCAGCGCGGTCCGCCACGGCCTGCCGGCGGGCTTGCGCGGGGCGGGGTCCGTGCTGGGCGCGACGGGGACGGGCGAGGTCGAGCCGCCGGGGGCCTCCGCCGTGGCGGTGGACGCGGTGCCGGTCATGCCGTGGCCTCCTTCTGCTGGGTCCGGCCACTGCCGGCTGCCGCGCGCGGGCGCTTGCGGGTGCCTCCGTCCGGCTCGTCCCGCGCGCTGAGCAGGTCGGCGCCGAGGAGCTTGATGAACGCGAGAGCGATGAGGAAGACGTAGAGGAAGAGCACCACCGAGTACGCGGAGGCGGGTCCGAACCGGACGTTCGACGCCTCGTCCTGGGCCAGCATCGACAGCGTCTCCACGGATGCCTTGCCCGCGCCGATGAGGATGTAGGGCAGGTCGAACATGCGCAGCGCGTCCAGGAGCCTGAAGAGCACCGCGACCAGGAGGGCGGGCTTGACCAGCGGCAGCGTGATGCTCCACAGGCGGCGCACCGGGCCGGCCCCGTCGACGCGCGCCGCCTCGTAGACGTCCTGGGAGATGATCTGGAGCCCGGCGAGCACCAGGAGTCCCACGAACGGCGAGGTCTTCCAGACCTCGGCGATGATGACCGCCGCCTGTGCCTGGAATCCCTCGGTGGTCCACAGCACCTCGGTGTTCAGCAGGGAGTTGGCGATGCCTTCGCTGTCGAAGATCCAGCGCCACAGAAGTGCGGAGATGGCCGTGGGGATGGCCCAGGGCACCAGGATGCTGGCCCGTATCCAGGCCCTTCCGCGCAGCGCCTGGTGCATGATCAGCGCCATGGCGAGACCGATGACGGTCTCCAGGATCACCGAGGTGACCGTCAGGAACGAGGTGTTCCACAGAGCGTTCCAGAAGCGGTCGCCCGCTCCGGTGAAGATCGAGGTGAAGTTCTCCAGACCGACGAACGGCTCGCCGGGCTCGACGAATCCGGTTGTGGAGTTGATCTCGGGAACGCCGTGCAGCGAGGTGTGCACCGCCGCGAGCACGGGATAGGCGATGACCAGCCCGAGCACGAACAGTGTGGGTGAGAGAAGGAGAGCGGCCATCCGTCCCTCGGCCTGCAGGCGCGATCGCGCCGTCGCGGTACGCCCGCTACTGCGGCGCCGCGGAGCTGTCAGCGACATGGGTTCGAGTGTTCCTTTCTCGGCCGACGGCTCCGCTGCGCGGGCGCCCCCGGGTTGCGGCTGCGTGGGGGACGGTCGGATCAGGGTGCGAGTTCGCGCAGTTGCCGCTGCAGAGTCCGAAGTGCCGCGGCCGAGCTCTTCTTTCCGGTCAGCGCGGCGTAGGCCTGGTCCTGGATGGCGGTGGTCGTGTCGCCGTAGCGAACGACGCGGGGCCGGGGCTCGGCGCCGACGATGGACTTCTTCAGCACCGGGAGCCAGGGGAAGCGGCGCACCATCTCCGGGTCGTCGTAGAGCTTGCCGTAGACCGGCGCGAGGGAGCCCTTGACGAGATTCATGCGGGAGGTCTGCTCACTGGTCATGAAACGCATGAAGTCCAGGGCGGTGGCCTTGTTGCGGGCCGAGGCGGACAGCGCGAGGTTGTGGCCGCCGAGGGATGAGGCGCCCGGGCCCTTCTCGCCGGGAATCGGGGCGACACTGAACTTGCCGGCCGCCACGTTGCCGGCGCTCTTCTTGTTCGACACCGAGTACGAGTAGGGCCACTGCCGGTAGAAGAGCAGCTTGCCCTGCTCGAAGGCGCGCCGGCCTGGCTCCTCCATGAAGGTGATCGCGTTCTCGGGAATCGTGCCGTCGCGGAAGCCCTTGACCAGATTCTCCAGGCCCCGCTCGGCCTCGGGAGTGTCCAGATGCGGGTTGCCCTCCGCGTCGGTGACCTTGCCGCCCGCGGAGTGCACCGCCTCGGAGAAGTTGACGGTCAGCCCCTCGTACTTCTCGAACTGACCGGAGTAGCACGACATCTTGGACTGGCCCTTCAGGACCTTGCCGCACACCTCGCGCATCTCGTCCCAGGTCTTCGGCGGCTTCACGCCGGCCGCCTCCAGGAGGTCCTTGCGGTAGTAGAGCATCGCGCCGTCGGAGGCGTAGGGCATGGCGAACCACTTGTCGCGATACTTGACCGTGCCGTTGATGGGGCCCAGCGTCTTGTCGAACGGGAAGGCGCTCTCGGGTATCTCGTCGATCCAGCGGTTGGCGGCGAACTCCGCGGTCCACACGACGTCGAGGGAGATCACGCTGTAGGCGTCCGACTTCAGCTGCGCGTTCTGGATCATCATCTGCCGCTGGCTGTTGGCGTTCTCCGGCAGTTCGATGAACTTGGCCTCCTCGCCGGGGTGGGAGGCGTTCCACCGCTTGATCAGGTCGGGTACGACTCCCGAGAGGTCCTTGGCCGCCGCGTAGGTGATGGGGCCGCGTTCCTCGGCGTCGGACCCGCTCTCCACGCTCCTGGCTCCCAGGCCGCAGCCGCCGACGAGGGTGAGTGCCGCGGTGACGGCGGTGCATGGCAGCAGTCGTCGGGGGATGGCACTCACATGTTCTCCTTCAGCCTCTGGCCTGGCCCGCCGCCGGGTGCTGTCATTGCGTGGCGCGCTCCCCGGAGAATGCGGGCAGGGGAGAGCACACGACTCACAGCGGTCCGGGAACAGCGGTGTTAAATCGAGTGAGCAGGAGGATGTTTCCCTTGACGCTGCCCTGTCAAGACCTTCGACGGGAACCCCCGGCCGGGGCCGCTCCGGTCGTCCCGAAAAGGCGTTGACACCGCGAGGAAGCCCAGGTGATGCTCGGCTAGCTCGATTTAGCCGGAGGTCATATGCCGTCTTCCCGCGTCACTCAGGCCGATGTCGCGCGTCATGCGGGTGTGTCCCGTACGGCGGTTTCGTTCGTGCTCTCCGGGCGCGAGGGAATACGCATCTCGCTGGAGGCGCGGGAGCGGATCCTGGGTGCCGCACAGGAGTTGGGCTACCGTCCCAACCTCACGGCCCAGAGCCTGCGCACCCGCAAGACACACACGATCGGGCTGGTTTCCGACATCGTTGCCAGCACCCACTACGCGGGCGCGATGATCCAGGGCGCGCTGGAGGCCGCCCTCCACCAGGACCACCTGCTCTACTTCGCGGAGACCGGCGACGATCCGGCAGTCGAGGAGAAACTGCTCCAGGGCATGCTCGACCGGCAGGTGGACGGCATCATCCACGCCGCCATGTCGACCCGCAGGGCACACCCACGTGAGCCTACGCGCGGCCACCCCGTCGTCCTGCTCAACTGCCTCGACGACTCCGGCGAGTTCACCAGCGTCGTACCGGACGAGCAGGCCGCCGGCGCCCAGGCCGTGAGACTGCTGCTGGAAGCCGGGCACGGGGACGGAATCCACGTCATCGGCGGCCACCACCTCACCCGCGGCACGCCCGAGGGCGTCTTCGCCGGGCACGAACGGATGCGGGGCGTCGAGTCGGCCGTCACCGCGGCGGGCGCGCGGCTCTCGGGAGTCGTCGAATGCGACTGGTCCGCCCCGGAGCACGGCTACCGCGCCGTACGCTCGCTGCTCGGCAGCGGGACGGCCCCCACCGCCCTCATCTGCTGCAACGACCGGCTGGCCTTCGGCGCGTACCAGGCCGTGCGGGAGAGCGGGCTGTCCATCCCGCACGACCTCTCGGTGATCTCCTTCGACGACTCCGAGCTGGCCTCCTGGCTGCGGCCGGCCCTCACCTCGATCGCTCTGCCGCACCGCGAACTCGGGCGAAGAGCCGTCTCGTTACTGCTGTCCGGCAGTCCACGTCCCGGAGTGCACCGCATTCCCATGCCGGTACGCCGCCGGGACTCGATCGCGGCGCCTCGACGCTGACAGCGTGAGGGCTGGACTGCCGGACCACTCCTGTGCCTTCATTCAGTGATCCCTCCCGCACGCCCCCGCGGCCCCCCACCTGACCGTCACCGAGACCTGACCGATCTCCCTGGCCTCTGCCCTGCACCCGTGCACGCATCTCACCCGTGCCGCACCTCACCCGCGCCCTCGCGCACGCCGCTTCCGCACGTCCCGCACCTCCCACGCCCCGGCGCCCGTGCGGCCATGGCTGCCCGTGCCCGGACAACCGAATAGAGACACCGAGCGCAACCGACCGCAACCGACCGCACCGGACGCGAGGATCAACGTGACCGACAGCAACGCACCGCACCGCCAGGACGGCCCCGACTGGTGGCGCCAGGCTGCCGTCTACCAGATCTACCCCCGCAGCTTCGCCGACTCCGACGGCGACGGCCTCGGCGACATACCCGGCGTCACCTCCCGGCTGCCCTACCTCTCCGAACTCGGGGTGGACGCCGTCTGGCTGAGCCCCTTCTACCCCTCCGCCCTGGCCGACGGCGGCTACGACGTCGCCGACTACCGGAACGTCGACCCGCGGCTGGGCACACTGGAGGACTTCGACGCGATGGTCGCCGAGGCCCACCGCTTCGGCATCAAGGTGATCATCGACATCGTCCCCAACCACACCTCGGAGGACCACGAGTGGTTCCAGCAGGCGCTGCGGGCGGCCCCCGGTTCCCCGGAGCGCGCACGCTACGTCTTCCGTGAGGGCAGGGGCGAGAACGGCGAACTCCCGCCCGCCGACTGGCAGTCCGCCTTCGGCGGCCCCGCATGGACACGGCTGCCCGAGGGCTGGTGGTACCTGCACCTGTTCGCACCCGAGCAGCCGGACCTCAACTGGGACAACCCCGAGGTACGCGCCGACTTCCTCACCACGCTGCGGTTCTGGTCGGACCGCGGCGTGGACGGCTACCGCATCGATGTCGCCAACGCGCTGATGAAGGACCTCGAAGACCCCCTGCGCGACATGGGTGACATCTCCTACGACGAGCAGATGGAGCACCTGGAGGACGGCAGCCACCCGTTCTGGGACCGCGACGAGGTGCATGAGATCTACCGCGAGTGGCGCGAGGTCTTCAACGAGTACGACCCGCCGCGCGTCGGCGTCGCCGAGGCGTGGGTGAAGAACCACCGGCTGGTGCTCTACGCCCGCCCCGAAGGACTCGGCCAGGCCTTCAACTTCAGCTATCTGAGGACCGGCTGGTCCGCGCCCCAGCTGCGTTCCGTCATCGACGTCTCGCTGCGCACCGCCCAGGAGGCCGGTGCCTCCGCGACGTGGGTGCTCTCCAACCACGACGTGATCAGGCACGCCTCGCGCCTCGCGCTGCCCGAAGGGGCGGACAGCGACGAGTGGCTGCTCAGCGGCGGCACGCAGCCCCACGTCGACCCCGAGCAGGGGCTGCGCCGGGCACGCGCCGCGACGACGCTGATGCTGGCCCTGCCGGGGTCCGGCTACATGTACCAGGGCGAGGAACTGGGCCTGCCCGAGGTGGCCGATCTCGCCGAGGAGGACCTGCAGGACCCCACGTGGGAGCGCAGTTCGCACACCCGCAAGGGGCGGGACGGCTGCCGCGTCCCGCTTCCCTGGACGAGGACGGGCGAGTCGTTCGGCTTCGGCGGCGACCCGTGGCTGCCGCAGCCGGCGTACTTCGGCCGGATGTCCGTGGAGGCGCAGGAGGGCGTGGAGGGCTCCACCCTGGAGCTCTACCGGGAGGCTCTGCGGCTGCGGCACAAGCTCGTCGGCACGGACGAGTCACTGCGCTGGGTCAGTGACGAGGAGTCCGAGGCCGAGGGACTGCTGCACTTCGTGCGTCCGGACGGGTGGCACTGCGTCACCAACTTCGGCTCGGAGCCGAAGCCGCTGCCGGAGGGTGAAGTGCTGCTCAGCAGCGGCCCGTTGAGCGGGAACGAGCTGCCCGCCGAGACGACGGTGTGGCTGCGGGACGGCTCCGCCGACTGACGGCCGGGGGCGGGGGCGGCCGGTATTGCCGGCCGCCCCTGCGGCCTGCGCTGCTCTCCGGTGGGCGCTGGTGGGCGCTGGTGGCTCCCGGTGGGCGCGCGGCGGGTCTCCGCGTGTGTGAACGGCACGGCAGTCCGCGACCGCGTGCGGCTGCCGTGCCGCTCCGCGTGAGAGATTCGCCTGGACGACCTGCGCACGTGCGGCGACCGGCGAGAGTTGTCCACACCCCTGTGGACAACTCTCGCGGGGGCGAGTCCCGATGCCGTCGTCCAGTTCGCCGTCAGCCCACGGGAACCGGCTGCCCGGACCGTACGGAGGCATAGCCGGCCAGCGCCACACGCAGCGAACGCAGCCCCGCCTCACCGTCCGCGACCTGCACCCCGCCCGGTTCACCGCCGAAGAGGAACGTACGCACCATCGCCGCGTCCAGATCGGTGCCCCACGGCAGCAGCACCCCCCTCTGCCGCTTGTCGTCGAATCCGGAGACGGCCTGCCCGAAGGCGTCCATCTCCACCGTGGCGTGTTCACCGACCAGTTGGAGCTCCAGGCCGCCCCAGGTGTGGTGACGGTCGGGGTGGCTCCAACTGCAGTCGATGGTGGCGACGGCCCCGTTGTCGTAGCGGACGGTCACCAGGCCGGCGGTGTCGACGTCCACCTCGCCGCCGTACATGAGGTTGTTGCTCTGGGCGTAGACGTCGACGGCGCGCGCTCCCGCGAACAGGTCGTCGAACAGGTCGGCGAGGTGGACGGTGTGGTCCATCATCGCTCCGCCGCCCGCCAGTTCGGGGTCGGTGAACCAGGCGCGCGACCCCGCGGGAAGCCTGCCGTTGTTCGCGCCCGCCACCGTGAGCACCCGTCCGGTCCCGCCACCCCGCACGGCCTCACGCAGCGCGGCATACCCGGGAGAGAACCGCACCGGGTAGGCGACACCCAGCCGCACCCCCGCCGCCCGGCATGCCGCCACCATCGCCTCCCCGTCCTCCGCGGTGGTCGCCAGCGGCTTCTCGCACAGCACGTCCACGCCGTGCTGCGCGGCGAGTTCCACCAGCGGACGGTGGCGGGAGTTCTCGGCCGCGACGATGACGGCGTCCGGCTCCCACTCGAAGAGTTCCCGGTAGCTTCCGGCGTGGCCGACGCCCAGCTCCCGCGCGAGCGCGGCGCCGCGCACCTCGCCGTCAGGCGCCCAGGCGGCGTCCGGGTCGCTGCACAGGACCTCCACCCCGTCCATGTCGCGCAGCAGGGCCGCGTAACCGGCCGCGTGGACGTGCGCGAACGACAGCACTCCGACCTTCATCCGGCTCACCGGGCCACCTCCGCTGCTTCGCCGGTCGTCCGGCTCCCGATCCGCACGGCCTGGCCGGTGCGGGTGGACTCCGCGGCGGCGAGCGCAATGCGTACCGCCTCAAGTCCGTCCTGAGCCGTCACCCTGGGCGCCGGCCCTCCGCGGACCGCCGCCGCGAACTCCCGCAGCTCCGTCAGGAACGGGCTCTCGGTCAGGTTCGTGGCGGGAATGCCCTCGCCCGCCTCCGCTCCGCCCTGCGAGACCACGCGGAACGCCTTGGTCCGCGCCGAGTCATGGTGCAGAACACCGTCCCGGCCGGCGATCCGGAACGTCGTGCGGAACTGCGAGTCCGGCAGTCCCCACACACCGTGCACATGGCTGATCGCGCCCGAGGCGTGGGTGAGGACGGCTGTTGCGGCGGCCACGCACCCCGGCGGGGCGGGCGCCTGCTGATGTCCGCGGATGTGCGCGTGCACACGCACCACGTCGCCCGCGAGCAGCCGCGCGAAGTCGAAGTCGTGCACCATCTGGTCCACGACGAGGCCGCCGGAGAGCTCCGGGTCGGCGAACCACGGCGACCAGACCGGGTAGCTGCCGGTCCGCGTGAAGCGCAGCACCGCCGGCCGGCCCACGGCTCCGCCCGCGACGGCCTCCGCCATGGCCGCGTACTCGGGGAAGTACCGCACCACGTGGGCGGGGAAGAGCAGGACGCCCGCCCGTTGTGCCTCACCGATCATCGCCTCGATGTCCTCGGTGCGGAGCGCGAGGGGTTTCTCGCAGGCCACGTGGACACCCGCGCGCAGAGCGGCGGTCGCGACGTCGCGGTGGGTGTGGGTGGGAGTGCAGATGTCGGCCGCCTCGCTCCCCTCCAGGAGTTCACCGAGGCTGCTCGCCACCCGTACGCCCTGCTTCCCGTACTCCGCGGCCAGACGCGCGCCGCTCTCGTCGGGGGTGAACACGGTGACCCGGGCTCCGAGTTCGAGCCATGCGGGCAGATGCGCGCGGGCGATGCCGCCGGCACCTATGAGGCCCACTGCGAGTTCCGGCATGTGGATGTGACCGCCTTCCTGTCGGGTACGGGTGAGGGCGGGCCGCGGGCCGGGGCCCGTCGTTCAGCCCTTCGACCCGCTGAGTGCGATGCCCTGTACGAAGTGGCGCTGCAGCAGCAGATAGAGGATCAGCATGGGCAGGCTGGCGATGACGGAACCGGCCATGAGGATCGGGTAGTCGGTGAGGAACTGGCCCTCCAGGGAGATCAGTCCGGCACTGATGGGCACGGTCTCCGGGTCGGTGTTGACCACGAGCGGCCACAGCAGGTCGTTCCACGACCACATCGCCGTGATGACGGCGAGGGCGGCCAGGGCGGGCCGTACCAGCGGCAGCATGATGCTCCAGAAGATCCGGAACGGACCGGCACCGTCGATCCGTGCTGCTTCCTCCAGCTCCCTCGGCAGCGCCATGAAGAACTGCCGCAGCAGGAACGTGCCGAACGCACTGAACATGCCCGGCAGGAAGAGCGCCGGAACGCTGTTGAGCAGACCGAGCTGCTGGATGATCTCGTGCTGGGGCAGCACGAGAAGCTGTGAGGGCACCATCAGCACGGAGAGGAAGACGGCGAACAGCACGTTCTTGCCCCGGAACTGCAGCCGGGCGAAGGCGTACGCGGCGAGCGAGCAGAACACGAGCTGCCCGAGCGTGCGGCCCGCCGTGTTCAGCAGGCTGTTGGTGAGCATCTCCGTGAACGGCAGGGCGGTGAAGACCTGTTGGAAGGCGGCGAGGTTCCACGCCTCCGGAAGGATCGTCGGCGGCACCCGTACGGACTCGGGCATCGTCTTGAACGCGGTCAGCAGTTGCCACACGAACGGGAAGACCATGGCCACCGCGCCCAGAACGAGGACGGCGTGGGTGGCGACGGCACCCGGGTCGGGCCGTCGCCGGGATACGGGGCCCTTCCCCGCGCCCTTCCCCGGACCCCTTCCCGCGCCCGGCTCCGGGAGCCGCGTCGCACGGATGGCTGTCGCCGTCGGCTCAGGCATAGTGCACCCACTTCTTCTGGAACCGGAACTGCAGGTACGTCAGGGCCGCGATCAGCAGCATCAGGAGGAAGGCGAGCGCCGCGGCGGCGCCCTGCGCGTTCTCCTGGAAGGCCCACTTGAAGAAGAGCGTCACGATCGACTGCGTCTCACCGAGCGCCGGGTTGTTCGGGCTCATCATCACGAAGATCAGGTCGAACTGCTGCAGCGAGTTGATCACGCAGATCACCGAGCAGAAGAAGATGCTCGGGCTCAGCAGCGGCAGGGTGATGCGGAAGAAGCGCCGTACCGGCCCGGCGCCGTCGATCTCCGCGGCCTCGTAGTAGTCGCGCGGTATGGCTTTGATGCCGGCGGTGAAGATGATCAGGTAGTAGCCGATGTGGGACCAGATCATCACGGCGCCGATGGCGTACACGGCCGTGGAGGGGTCGGAGACCCAGTAGCGGCCGTCCACACCGATCCACGACAGCGCCTGGTTGACCATGCCGAAGTCGCCGTTGTAGAGCCAGTTCCACACCAGTCCGACAGCGGCGGGCATCGTGATGAACGGGACGAAGTACAGCGCCCGGTAGACGGGGACGCCGCGCAGCCCCCGCCGGTTCATCAGGTCCGCCAGCACGATCGCGACCGGGAGCGTCAGCAGACCCATCCCCATGTACAGCAGCGTGTTGCCGAGGGCCTGCCCGACCGTCACGTCCTGCACCACGCGCCCGTAGTTCTCGCCTCCCACCCAGGTGTTGCCGCCGAAGGCCCCGAAGGAGGTGAAGCTGAACCAGAAGGTCTGCAGCAGCGGCCAGATGTAGAAGACGAGGAAGCCCAGTGCGATGGGGGCGATGAAGAGGTATGCGACGCGCTGCGAGCGGCGTCGCCGTCCGGTGTGCCCGGTGGCCGGGGCAGCGCCGCGGACCGGGCGTTTCCGGTCCGCCGCCCGGGCCGCTGCCGTGGAGGGGAAGACAGCCATGGTCGTCACTTCTCCTGTTCCAGGGCGAGATCCATCTGGCGGGCCAGAGTGCGGGAGGCGGACTCGATGCCGCCCTTGCCGCTGAACGGGCCGCCCAGGAACTGCGGCTGGAGGTTCTCCCAGACGGGCGTGAGCTTCGAGGCGGGGTAGGGGACGGCGTAGTCGAGCATGTCGATGAAGACCTTCAGGTCGAACTCCGGCATGGACTCCACCCACGCGTCCTGCGTGCCGGCGTGGGAGGAGATGGTCGCTCCCTCGCCCGACTGGATGCGGGCGGCCTTGCGAGAGCCGAGGAACCTGACGAACTTCCACGCGGCCTCGGGGTGTTCGCTCTTGCCGGAGATCGCCGCGGCGAGGCCGTGGATGGTGGTGGCGCGCCGCTGCCCCTTGGGCAGTACGGCGACGCTGCCGTGGTCCTTGATGGGCGGCGCCGCGTACATCTGGGAGGCCATCGCGGACAGGTCGTAGTTCATGGCGACCTTCTCCGAGAGGTAGAGCTGGCGCCCGGTGGTGTCGGTCATCGCGCTCTGGGTCGGCGAGTGGCCCTTGTCGATCAGGTCGGTCCAGAAGCGCAGGCCCTCGATGCTGCGCGGGTCGCCGAATCCGGACTTCCCGTCGCGGATCACGTAACCGCCGGCCTGGGCGATGGTGTTGTAGTACGTGTACTGCCTGCTCATCTCGGCGGCGATGCCGTGTACGCCACGGCGGGGGTCGGTCAGCTCGGCGGCTGCCTCCCGGACGGTCTCCCAGGTCCAGCTCTCGTCCGGGTACTCGATGCCCGCCTTGTCGAAGAGTTCCTTGTTGTACCAGAGGCCGATGGTGTCGAAGTCCTTCGGCATCGCGTAGCGCGTGCCCTCGTGGGTGTACATCCGCAGGAGTTCCTCGGGGTGTACACCCATGTCGAACCCGTCGCGCTCGATGAACGCGTCGAGCGGCCGGAGCGCCCCGCCCTGCGCGTAGAGCTGAAGGTTGACGGCGTTCATCCAGAACACGTCGGGTGCGGAGCCGCCGCGCATGGCCGTCTTCAGGGTCGTCCAGTACGAGGTGAAGGGGGTGAGCTGAATCCTGACGGAGATGTCGGGGTGCTCTTCCTCGAACGCCTTGATGATCTTCTCCATGCCGGGGACCTGGAGCGGGTCCCACATCCCGTACGAGATGGTGGTCCGGCCGCCCGGCGTGCGCGGCGAACCGCCGCCACCGGAACAGCCGGTGGCCGCTGCGGCCGCGAGGGGCGCCGCCAGGGCTCCGGCGAGCAGACTTCTCCTGCGCATTCGCGCCTCCGGAAAGAAGCGAGGGGGGAGTGGATGAGGGGTCACGAGTGAGAAGTGGCGGCGCCCCGTGCCGAGGGACGGGCCGTTACGTGACGTGACGGGGCCGGGCGGGGGATGTGGGAGCGGCCGGACGCACTGCGCTGTACGTCCCGGGCCGGCGACGGCGGCAGGGGGACCGCGGCAGGGGACCGCGGCAGGGGGCTCGGCTCAGCGGGCCACGGACGGCAGGGGACCGGTCGCGTCGGTGAGCACGGCCTCCACGCTGTCGAGAGCCTTCCGTACGGCCCCCAGCGCGACGCCCTGATCACCGAGTGTGCTGACGGCGATACGGGGCACGTGCAGGGGGACGTCGAGGGTGGTCTCCCGCAGATGCCTGGTGAGCAGCGGGGTGAGCACCTGACCGGCGGGGGTCATCCCGCCCGAGAGGACGATCAGTTCGGGGTCGACCGCAAGCAGGAGCGCCCCTATGCCGGGTGCGAGGCCGGCCGCGTAGCGGTCCAGCAACTCCAGGGCGCCGGGGTCCTCGGCACTCGCCGCGCGTGCCAGCGCCGCGATCTCCGACTCGCCCTCCGCCCGCGGACCGCGCCACTGGAGCGCCTCGTGCGCGCGGGCGAGGCCGAGCTGCGGATGGAGTCCCAACTCGCCCGCACCACCGCGGTGTCCGCGGTGCAGCCTGCCGCCCAGCAGTAAGCCCATGGAGGTGCGGTGGCCTGTCAGTACGCAGGCGACGTCGTCGACGAGCTGCGCGGAACCGCGCCAGTGCTCGGCCATCGTCGCCAGGTTGACGTCGTTCTCGGCGATGACCCGGCAGGGGAAGGCTTCCGCGAGCCGCCGTGACAGCTCGAAGTCCGACCACTCCGGCACGATCACCGAGGTGATCCGGCCGGTCTCCCCGACGATGCCCGGCACCCCGACGCACAGGGCCCACAGCTCGTCGGGGCGCACCTTGTTGTCGTCGAGGAAGCGTTCTGTGCGGTCACGGAGGAACGCGAGGCGCTCCGCACCGCCCATCCCGGGGTCCATGTCCTCGCGTGCGGTGGCGCAGACGTCGCCGGCCAGGTCCGACATCAGCAGCACGGCCTTGTGCAGTCCGATGTCGACGCCGACCACCCGTCCTGCCTCGCCGCGGAAGCGGAAGCGCCGCGCGGGCCTGCCGGAACGTCCCGCCGCGCTGTCGGTCGCCTCGGTGAGCCAGCCCTGGGCCGTCAGTTCCTCCACGACGAGATCCACGGTGGGACGCGAGAGTCCCGTCGCGGCAGCGAGTTGGCTGAGCGACTGCGGACGCCCCGGGCCCTGGGAGCGCAGGAAGCGCAGCACGGCGATGGTATTCAGCCGCCTCAGAGCGGCCAGATCGTGGCCTCTCACTCCGCACCTCCTCCTGCCGGGCTTCCGGTGTTTGATTGAGGACTCTTGCATAACCAGCGCTGAACAGGAAGGCTTCGAGCCAGAAAATTATGCAGGACTGTTTTGTATAGGCGGACGCAGAGAAGATCGAACACGACACAGGGGTGGCCGAAAGATGACCATGCGCGGCGAGTTGGACGCACACGGGAGCGGCGGGCGGGACCTGCGGATCGGCGTCGTGGGCGTGGGCGAGCGGGCGTCGCTCGCCCTGCACGCCCACCGGCCGGGAAGCGGAGCGCGCATCGTGGGCTGCGCCGACCCGCACCCGCGCGGAAGACAGGCCGCACAGGCCCTCTTCGGCCCCGGCGTTCCCGTGCACAGCGGTCACCGCGCACTGCTGGAGACCGAACTCCCGGACGCCGTCATGATCTTCACCCCCGACCATCTGCACGCACCGTGCGTGACGGACGCATTGCGCGCGGGCACTGCGGTCTTCGTCGAGAAGCCCCTCACCGTGACGGCCGAGGACTGCGACCTCGTGCTGCGTGAGGCACGGAAGACCGGCAGCCGGCTCTACGTCGGGCACAACCTCCGCCACGCCCCCGTGATCCGCGAGATGCGCCGGCTCGTGCTGGAGGGTGCCGTCGGCCGCGTACGCGCGGTGTGGTGCCGACATTTCGTGGGCCACGGCGGCGACTTCTACTTCAAGGACTGGCACGCGGAACGCCGCAACACCACCGGCCTGCTGCTGCAGAAGGGCGCCCACGACCTGGACGTCATCGCCTGGCTCGCCGGCGGCTTCATCCGGCAGGTCACCGCCATGGGCGACCTCGCGGTCTACGGCGACATCGCCGACCGCCGCGACCGCACCGGCGAACGCATGACGGAGTGGTACGACCCCGCGGCGAACTGGCCGCCCACCGCGCTGAAGGGCCTCAACCCCGTCACCGACGTCGAGGACGTCAGCATGCTGACCGGCCGCACCGACAGCGGCGTCCTCGTCAGCTACCAACAGTGCCACTTCACACCCGACTACTGGCGCAACTACACGGTCATCGGCGACCACGGCCGTCTCGAGAACTTCGGCGACCTCGACGGCTCCCTCATCAAGGTCTGGAACTCCCGCCGGTCCGGCTACCGCGACGACGCCGACGAGACCGTGCGCATACCGGCGTCGCAGGAGACGCACGGCGGTGCCGACCGGCTGCTGGTCGAGGAGTTCCTGCGGTTCGCCGCGTACGGCGGCACGACGGAGACCTCACCCGTCGCCGCCCGCGAGGCGGTCGCCGCCGGGCACGCGGCCACACGTTCGCTGCGCGCGGGCGGCAGACCATTCGAAGTGCCGCCGCTGCCGGAGGACTTGGCGGCGTACTTCGACGAGGGGCAGCCGGGCAGGCGGCGGGAGTGAACCGTACAGGGGCAGGCCGTCCCCGCTGACCGCTGCTCCCGTCCTCGCCTCCTCAGCCGATCGGGCAGGTGTCCCGCGACTCCACGATCCGGCCGGTGCGCGGCGGCGGGCAGATCTTGTCACCGGACTTCGCGTCGTCGTTCAGGAAGCGCTTGAACCAGGCGGCCACATGCCCGGAGACGAGCGCGTCCGGTGGCGTGGCGACGAAGTGGTCGCCGTTCAGCGCCATGTACGCCTTCTCCTCCACGCCGGTCAGCCCCTCGTAGAAGGGCTCGGCGTGCTCGGAGGGCGCCGCTATCTCGTCGGTGCTGCCGCTGATGACGAGCGTGGCCGCCTTCACCCGCGCCCAGTCGCCCTTCCCGGCGTACGGCGTCAGCGGCACCGCCGCCTTGATCTCCGGCCTGCGGGACGCCGCGTGGAGGGCACCGCCGCCGCCCATCGAGTGACCCATCACACCGAGGCGTTCGGGGTCCGCGCGGCCGGCCGCGTCGCTGCGCTCGGCCGCGTGGTCGAGGGCGTCCAGGAGCTGGCCACCGCGCTGCGCGGGCGAGTCCTCCAGCGTCCTGGTGTTGAACGTGATCACCACGAAGCCGTGGGAGGCGAGCAGTTCACCGAACGGGGTGACCATCGACTCGTCCGCACCGAGCCCGGGGGAGGCAGCGATCACGCCGTACTTGCGGCTGTCGTCCTCCGGGTAGTGGACCGTCCCGCTGCCGAAGTCCCCGCCCGTGTCCTCGTCCCGCAGCTCCTGGGTACGCACCTCGTACGGGCCGCTCTGCGAGCCCTTGTAGGGATTCCTCTCCGGCCCCGGCTGCCCGGACCGCTCCGGCGAACCGCTCCCGGAGGAACCGTCCTTCCCGGGCGTCTCATCGGCGCAGGCCACGGGCGCGGCGAGAACTGCCGCGACGAGCAGGGCCAGGCGCTTGTGTCGTCCGGCCGCCCCGGCGGCAATCCGTCCCATGCCGACGACCGTACGAACGCCCGCCCGGTCCCGACAAGCCCCGGGACCACCGGAAGCGCGGACCGCGGTGCCCGGTCACGGCTCCGTATCCACCCACGCGGGCGCGGAGTCGACCGGACGAGAGCCGATGTACCTTTACTTGCCCTCGCTCGCCCGGGTAGCCACGACATCACAGTTCACCTCAGGGGGAATCATGACGAAGCAGAGACTTCTGGTACTTGCCGCATTGCTGATCGTGCTCGGAGTGGGCCTGTTCGTATGGGAGCCCGCGGGGCCCGAGTCGGAGTGCGCCAAGGACCCGTCCAGGACCTCGGGCTTCGTCGACAAGGAGAAGGACTGCCCGATATCCATAGAGAGTTACGAGCGCATCCGGGAAGCGGAGTCCGGGCCGCAGTGGGACAACATCGGCGGACTCGTCCTGGTGGTCGGCGGTGTGGCGGCGGCGGCCGTCGGCGCGTTCAGAAAGCCCCGGCCGGACGCCTGACGGCCCGGACCCGATACCCGGACCCGACGCCCGGCCTCGGCGCCCGGACCCGGACCGTGTCCCGGGGCGACTCCGCGCCCGCGACCCGTCAGCGGCGACACGCTCGTCCGCACCCGGTCCGGGCCGGGCCGGGGAGTCACTCCCGGGCTTCGCTCTACTCCTCCCGCCGGGGCGGATGAGCCTCGGCGTCCTCGTGGGTGCCCTCGCCGCCGGCCGGCTCGGCAGGGCCGTAGACGAGGTTCAGCACCCCGGTCCGGAAGGTCTCGGACGAGATCAGCCTCAGCGGAAGCGTCGTCCCCGCCTCCTCGAACAGGCGCATGCCACCGCGGACGGCGATCGGGTGCACCAGCAGGTGCAGCTCGTCCAGCAGGCCGGCGGCCAGAAGCTGCCGGACGACAGAGACCGAACCGCTCATGGCGATGTCGCCGCCCTGCTCCTCCTTCAACGCCGTGACCGCTTCGGCGAAGTCGCCCCCCAGCTGCTCCGAGTTGCGCCATGTGAAGTCGAGTTGCCCGCGCGAGACGACGATCTTGCGTGCGTCGCCCAGCTTCTTGGCGAAGTCGGCCTCCTCACCGCCGGCCGCCTCACGCTCCGGCCACGCCCCGGCGAAGCTGTCGTAGGTCTTGCGGCCGAGGAGGAGAGTGTCGGCCGAGGCGATCGTCGCGTCGACGGCGGTGCCCATCTCGTCGTTGAAGTAGGGGAAGTGCCACTGGTCGGGTGCCTCCACCACTCCGTCGAGCGACATGAACATCCCGGCGATGATCTTCCGCATGATGTGCCTCCAGGACGCGCGGTCGGTGAGCTCTCCTTCGTACAGACGCCCGCGACGGCCGGAACTCATCGGAGGCGCGACCCCTGCCCGGACGGCTGTGGACTGACCGCTGTGGACTGACCGCTGCGGGCTGCCGCTGTGGGCGGAGGGGCGAGACGGCGGGGAGTGCGCAGCCGCCCCTCTAACGCTCCGCCCGGCCCAGCGGGTAGGTGGCACGGTCCCGCCAGTCCGAAGCGTCCCGGACGATCAGATCCACGGCGGCGATCCGGACTGTGAGCGGCAGGGACAGCGCGAGTTCGGCCTCCAGGCCGTCGTACACGGCGTCACAGGTCCCCGGCCCTTCGCTGTTGGCGATGGTCAGGTGCGGATCGAGTTCGCCGCCGAAGATCCCCCGGTACGGCTCCGCCTCGGGCCAGCGCCGGATGATCTCCTTCGTCAGGGCCTTGAACGGGTCCGCGGGGCGGGGCGCGAGGAAAAGCACTCCCGGGAAGCGGCCGAACTCCGCGAGGGTGATCTCGAAGGCTTCGTGCGAGCTGAAGACCTCGGTCAGGTCACGGTGGACCGCGCCGTCCACACGGCTCACGTGCAGAAAGGGGTAGAGGACGGTGATGTGCGCGGGGAAACCGGCACGTACGAGGGGATCGGCCTCGGGGACCTTGACGGTCAGCGCCGTATCGCCGACGACGTCCGGCCAGCCGTCGAGCGCGCCGTCGTCCTCCGTCATGCCCCGCATGCTCGCAGAGGGAGACACCCGGTGGGCAACTCCGTGGCGGACAGGTGGAATCGAAGCCCGCTCCGGGCGTCCCCGGAAGACGGCCGGCACGAGCGAAGCGTGCGACGTGGCGTTGTAACTGTGCTGTGAGAGCAGTAAGTTCCTCCCGTCGCATCAGCGTTTCAAACGGGGAGAGAACATGAAGCGGTCACCCGCACTGGCACTTGGGACGGTCCTGGCTTCCGGCACGGCGATGCTCGCGTTCGCCCAGCCGTCCGTCGCAGCGGACCACGCGAGCGAGCCGAAGGCCGGCCCGGTGAACTGGTCCGCCGCTCACGGCGACGCCGGCGCGTCCGGTACCCGGTGGACGGAGAGCGGCACGATCTTCCCCACCCTGAAGATCGAGGGAGACCTGGAGAAGTTCGGCGCCGGCTGCAGCTCGCTCTGGGTGAAGTGGACCCACGACCTCGCGCCCCTCCCGCCGAAGAAGGTCGTCACGCAGTGCGGCGCGGGCAGCAAGCCCGTCTCGATCACGCTCCAGAGCTACATGCCCACCACGACGGGGGCGGTCGCCGTCTGCGAGGGCGACGCCGGCACCTCGGACTGCGGGACGTGGGAGTCCGTCACGAGCTGGCCGGTCGGCAGGCACGGCTGAGGCAGCAGCCCGGGGACAGCCGCCACACTGCGGGCGTCCCAGCGCGACCCAGCGCGGGCGTGCCCCGGATCGCTTCACCACGGGAGCACTCGGCGCCGCAGCGCAGGAGCCCACCGCCTCCGGAGAACGGAGGGCGGTGGGCTCCAGGTCCGGGGAACGGACCGGTGTCCATGAGGAGTTACCGGGACTCGCGCGCCGTGCGGTGCCCCGGCCCCCTCCGGGCACAGCTCCCCGGTGTCAGCTGCTCTGTGTCGGCTGCCCGCTGTCAGCTGCTCCGGGCTCCCCGGCGCCGGATCAGGTACATCGCGCTGCCGCCGGCGACGAGCAGCGCACCCACCCCGGCCACGACGGGCGTGGCGGAGTTGCCGCCGGTCTCGGCGAGGCCGCCGCCGTCGCCGCTGTCACCACCGTTGCCGCCGGTCTGCGGGCCGGGGTCGTTGCCCCCGGCTCCGCCGGTCCCGCCGTCCTCGCCCTTCGGCGTCTCACAGGTGGCCTCGGAGAGCACGATGTCACCGGCCGCCTTCACGACGTTCAGCTGGGCCGGGTTCACTTCGTACGACAGCTTCAGAGCCGTGGCGGCCCCGGAGGCGGTCTTCGTCGTCTCCTCTTCCACCGTGATGTCGACGGTGCCCACTCCGGCCACCTCGACCTGCTGGCTGCCGACGTTGACCTCGACCGGCTTGCCGAGCACGGAGACGTTCTCCAGGTCGGCCTCGGCCGTGGGCTTCTCGCCCGCCTTGCAGGTGGCGGTGGCCGCGAGGAGGTCGGCGCTCACCAGCGGCTTGGTGAGCAGACCGGGCGCGAAGGCCCGGACCCCGGCCATTTTGACGTGCCCGACGGCCTGCTGCTCGTCGGCCTTGGCGCCGGAGCGTGCGACATCGGCCTGTACGAGCTTCAGCGGACGGTCCTTGTTGGCACCGTTGACCTCGGCGGTCAGCAGTGTCTTCTCGGCGGCGGCGGGTGCGCCGACGGCGTTGAGGGACGCGTCGACCTGGACGTTGGCGGCGTTCGCCACGGAGACGTCGAGGTCGGTGCGGGCGGCGACGGCCGTCGCCTTGCCGGTGGAACCGGAGTTCCCGTCCGCGGGGGCGGCGTGGGCGGGAACGGTGACCATCGCGCCGCCGATCATCGCCGTGGCGGCGCCGAGCAGCGTGAACCGACGGGCCCGCCGGCCCAAGACATGCGTGATCAAGTAGGGGACACCTTCCGGGGGACGTGGAGCCGCCGACATCGCTGAACTACGGGGACAGCGGGGCAAGTCGGGGCTTTGGTCCGAAAGATGATGCCTGGCCTGGTGATGGCGATGCAACTCCGGGTAACCCTATTTAGTGAAAGACCGTCAGTGATTTCGTAGAGTTCATATGCCCGTTCGAGTGCACCCCTCTCCCCATCGCTGGCCACTTGCGGACTCCGACGGGATTCGACTCCCCCAGTGAGGCCCGAGGACGGTGACCTCAACGCTCATGACCTGCGCATATCTGTACCTGCCCACGGAGCGCGCCTCCCGTCGCGCCCCCTCGGACGGGGAATGGAACAGAGGGGAAGGGAACAGCCGGGCGCCGTTCCAACCGGTGTTCTCACAAATTGCGTTGTCCCGTCCGCGCCCGGGAGGAAGCATCCGGACCATGGACCGCCACAGACCTGCCGAACTGCTCCGCGCCGAACGCGTCGTGCTCAGGCGCTGGCGCGCATTCGATGCCGACGCCGTGCACCGCGTCGTCGTGGAGTCGCGAGACCATCTGACGCCGTGGATGCCCTGGGCCGACGGATACGGTCCCGACGCCTCGCGCGAGTTCGTGACCCGTTGCGAACGGGAGTGGGAGGAGAACCAGGCGTACAACTACGCGATCTCGCTCGGCGGTTCGACGATCGGCAGCTGCGGCCTGATGCGCCGCGTCGGCCCGGGAGCACTGGAGATCGGCTACTGGCTCCATCGCTCCTGGACAGGGCAGGGGCTGGCGACCATGGCCGCGGCGGCACTGACGCGCGAAGCCCTCACCCTCCCCGGCATCGACGCGGTCGAGGTACGTCACGACGAGGCCAACCTGGCCAGCGGTGGCGTGCCGATGCGACTGGGCTTCACCGAGGTCGCGCGACGACCGGTACCCGAAGGCCCCGCCGCGCCGGGCGAGGTGGGCGTCGAGGTCATCTGGCGTGCGTACCGCAACGACCCGGACGGCATCCCCGCGTCCCTGCCGGGCACCGGGCCCGGCCTCGGCACTGGCCCCGGAGAGTGACGCCGGGGCCGCCGGGCACCCCGGCGTCCTCCGGCATCCTCCGCCGGCTTCGAATCGCCTTCCTCCACCGGTAGCCGAAACGCTGAAACGGAATTCCCAATCGTTCAGACCCTTCCGGCGCGGGCTGCCGCAGTCCGGGGAGGCAAGCGGGACGTCCTTCCTCAGGCCGTCTCAATTGTGGAAGCTCGGCGAGCCCATTTATCATTCACGGAAGGAGAATTTCCCACTTGCTACTCGACGTCGTTGTCGCGTCACTCAGGGGCCAGGTGATGGACCCGCCGATCACAGCGCCAGGGATGGAAATCGCGCTGCGCCCGGAACCGGACGGCAGCGAGATCACCCTGGAACTGAAGGGCGAACTCGACGTACAGAGCATGTACACATTCCGTGACCACGTCTTCGAATGTCTCAGACGGGGCCACCGCCACCTCAGCCTTGACATGGCGGGAGTCACCAGGTGCGAGGAGGCTGCGCTCCACGGGATCGCCGGAGTGCAGCGCGCCCTGCGTGTCACTCGCGGGCGCCTGCACATCACCGAGGTCAGCGAGCCTGTCCTGCGCGCCTTCCACGATGCCGGCCCCATTCACCACACGTTCGACTGAGCACATGCTCACCTCTGCCGGTACGACTTTCGAGGCGGCAGTCGAAGAGCGGAAGGCAGCCGTCAGTTCTCATAACCGCGTCGAGGCGGTGCACTACGCGGCCAGCCTGGAGCGGAAAGCACTCGCGGCTGGCCGCACGCCGGCATGAGCGGCGCTTCGGCGCTCAGAATTCCGGCAGCGCCGACAGTGCGCGACCCGGGATCAGGGCAACTTGCCATCTTCATGCCGGTTGAAAAGCGCAGCGAAATCGTTGGGCAACTGGGTCACGAGGTGACGGACCTGCCCGGCGGACACGGCAGCGGGGAGTGCCGAAAGGACCGCAGCGGCATCCCGTTCGGCGGTATGAGGGCCCCTGCCCGTCCGCTCCCCAACGCGGCGGTAGAACTCGGCGAGATCGAACGACTCGCCGCCGGCACCGTTTGTGTCCCGCAGGGGCTGGTCCAGGGGCGAGGGGAGCTGTGCAGCCAGGTCATGGGCTTCACTTGAGGTGATACGGGCAGCGAGGACCGTCAGCACAGCGTCCGTCACCGCGTGTGCCTCCTGCTGGTCCTTGTAATCACCCTGGTCGCGGACCTCTGCCAGCAACTCGTCGTCACGCATGGGAGAAACAGCCTCTCTCGATCGAAATGTACCTCTTGGCGACCGGCCGGGTTTCCCACGCGATCGTGTGTATTCATCCGGTCGGTCACCAAACCGTCGAGCCTGCTTCAGAATTGGCGGTGACCGAGAGCCCACGCTCACATCTGCCTGCCCACCACCTGTTCTGTCAGGCAGAGGGGGCACCAGGCACCCAGGCGCACCGGATCCGCCCTTTCCTCAGCAGGGCACCAAGGAGGGGCCGCCGGACCTCCCCAGGAACGGCGGCCCCGCCCGGGCACCCCCCAGTAGCCGGGTATCGCTGAACCAAACACCGGCCACCGCGGAGAGTGGCCTGCGCCCACTCCCGGCGACCGCGATCCTCCGCGATGACGGCGATGACCGGCACCGTCACGCTCCTCGGCCGAATCGTCGGCCATCAAGGCCGGCCGCGCGATCGCGCCTGTACTCCCGTGCGAGTACGCGTCGCCTCCTGTGGGTGAACGCGGCGGCCGGAGGCCGCCGTCAACGTGGTGGACACCAACCACTCATCGGAGGTCTCGTGTCCCCACATCCAGATTCCACAGTTGTCGATCGGCAGTCCGGGAGCGCTCTGTCAGCCAACGCTGACGACGCTGCGGCCATGCTCGTTGGCGCCGTCAAGCGATACGGCTCCGGCGAGTCGGCGGTCGTCGCGCTCGACGACATCACCATCGCGTTCCCGGCGGGGAAGTTCACGGCTGTGATGGGCCCGTCGGGTTCGGGAAAGTCGACGATGATGCAATGCGCCGCCGGGCTGGATCAACTGACGTCGGGCCGCGCCTTCGTCGGCAGCACCGATCTGTCGACTCTCGACGACCGCGAACTGACCAGGCTGCGCCGAGAACGGATCGGGTTCGTGTTCCAGACGTTCAATCTCGTGGCGACGCTCACGGCCGAGGAGAACATCTGCCTACCGTCGACGCTGTCGGGCCGCCGTCCGAGCGACGAAGTGCTCGATCAGGTCGTGTCGCTGCTGCGCCTCGGTGATCGCATGCATCATCGGCCCGCGGAGCTCTCGGGCGGCCAGCAACAGCGCGTCGCCGTCGCCCGGGCGCTGGTCGCCCGGCCACAGGTGGTGTTCGCCGACGAGCCCACCGGCAACCTCGACACCCGGTCCGGACAGGAGATCCTCGGAAACCTGCGGTCAGCGGTCGACAGGCATCATCAGTCGATTGTGATGGTCACGCACGATCCCAACGCCGCTGCCTGGGCGGACCGCGTCGTGTTCGTCGTCGACGGCCGGGTGCACGACGTGATGGATCGCCCGTCGGCGGATTCGGTGCTCGACGTGGTGAAGGACCTGGGGCGATGAGCCAGATGGTGCGGAGCGCGGCCCGGAGCGTGTTCGCGAGCCGGGGTCGGTTCCTGCTCACGGGCACCGCGACCGCACTGTCGGTGGCCTTCCTCGTCGCGACGCTGGTGCTGGCCGACTCGATGCGCGGCCGAGCGGCCAGCGATATCGCCGAAGCGTTGGCCGGGACGGACGCCGTGGTGCAGGGCGTTTCCCTCGGCGAGCCCGGCGGAGGACCGGGAGATTCTGCCAGGTCGGTTCGGCGATCACTGGATCCCGACATCACCGAGCGCGTGGCTTCGGTCGACGGCGTCGACGGGGCCGCCTCGCAGTGGGTCGGCTTCGCGAAGCTGGTCGTCGACGGATCGACGGTCGGAACCGGCACGGCGAGCGACGTCGGTCGCAACTGGGTCGCCGACCCGGCGCTCAATCCGTTCCGGCTCGCGAGCGGGCGACCACCGACCGAGGCCGGAGAGATCGTGATCGATCGGTCGCTCGCCGATGACGCAGACGTGGCTCCGGGTGACGTCGTACAGGTCCTGACCGCGACGGGGATGCACGACGCGACCATCACCGGTATCGCGACGTTCGCTTCGGCGGACGCGGCACCGCTGCAGCGAACGGTTCTGTTGCCCGGCGGAGCGGTGCCCGCCTGGCTCGACACGGCGGCGCCGACCGAGGCACTCGTCGACGTCGCGGAGGGCGCCGACCGCACCGAGGTGCTCGGCCGGGTGTCGGCGCTGTCCGATGCCGAGGTCGTCGACGGACCCGACCACATCCGGACGAGGCAGGACGCCGCGACGTCACCGCTGCAGTTCCTGAACGTGTTCCTCCTGGCCTTCGCCGTGGTCGCGATTCTGATCGGCGTGACGATCATCTTCAACACGTTCGCGCTCACCGTCGCCCGCCGCCGGCGGGAGTCGGGACTGCTGCGTGCGATCGGTGCGGAACGACGCCACGTGCTCGGCGGAGTGGTGATCGAGGCGGCGTTCGTCGGAACGATCGCCACGCTCGCCGGCCTCGTATGCGGGGTCGCGGGAGTGGGCGCGCTGCGCTGGGTCGTCGGACTCACCGGGGTCAGCCTGCTCACCGGGCCGACGATCGTGAGCCCGACCTCGATCGCGATCGCCGCGACCGTCGGTATCGGCGCAACGATCCTCTCGGCATGGATCCCGGCTCGCCGCGCGGCGGCGACACCACCGGTCGAGGCACTGCGCGAGAGCGCGGCCGAAGCACGAGTCGTGAGCCGAGCGCGCACTGCAAGCGGACTCGTGCTCGCCGCGGCGGCGATCGCTGGAGGAGCTGTGGCTGTGGTGGGCTCGAACCCGGTGTGGCTCATGCTCGCTGCTGCCATCGTCCCGGCGCTCGTGCTGTGCGGCCCGGCGATCGTGACAGCTTCAGCACGTTGGAGCTCTCCGGCGGCCCGCCGCGCCGCCGGTGTGTCCGGATCGGTCGCAGCGGGCAACCTGGCTGCGAGCCCCCGTCGATCGGCATCGACGGCGCTCGCGCTCATGCTCGGAACCGCGATGGTGACGGTGTTCTCGATCTTCGCGAGCTCACTGACGAGCGCGGTGGGAACGGACGTCCGTGAGGGACTGCAGGGGGACCTGGTGGTCACGTCGGCGACCCCCGACTTCTCGACGGTCGACCCCACCCTCGCCGGCCGGATAGCAGCACTGCCCGACGTCGACTCGGTCACTGCGCTGTCGGTCGCCGAAGGGATAGTGGCAGGGAAAGCCGAGGCGGTCGGCGGCATTGACCCGACGGCACTGCCCACCATGTACGACCTCGACCCGATAGCCGGCGACCTCGCCGATCTGAGCTCTGGAGGCGTGGCCGTGGTCGGTGACGACCCGGCGCTGCTCGGCGGAAGCCTGGAGATCGAGTTCGAACGATCGACCGTCGAAGCGCCGATCGTTGCCGTGGTCGAGAGGAGCACCGGCGGTTTCGAAGCCCCGGCGTACTTCGTCGACCGTGCGACACTCGACGCCTCCGTCGGCCGTCTGCTCGATGCGCAGGTGTTCGTCGACCTCGCCGACGGAGCGGTGGCGGACGCCGAGGAAGACGTGAGTGCCCTGGTCCGGGATACGCCCGGATCGTTCCTGGCGACCCGGGAAGAACACGTCGCCAGCAGCGGGAGCGAGATCGCTGCGTTCGGGAACTTCATCGACGGGATGCTCATTCTGGCGAGCTTGATCGCGCTTCTTGGGGTCGCCAACACCACGGCGCTCGCGATCAATGAACGCTCTGGAGAGATCGGGCTGCTGCGAGCGGTCGGGGCGTCTCGGCGGGAGCTGCGTCGCATCGTGCGGCTCGAGATGGCACTCCTGTCGTTCGTGGCAGCATCGATCGGTGTCGCCGTCGGAGCCGGCTTCGGCTGGGCGATGATCGATGTCACCGGGGGCGCGGAGATCCCGTCCGTCGTCGTGCCCTGGCTCCGTCTGGCCGTAACGCTGATCGTCGCAGTCGCAGCGGGCGTGGTCGCTGCGGCGTGGCCCGCGTTCCGGGTCTCCCGGGTGCCTGTGCTCGAGCTGGTGAGCCGGGACCGCTGATGCGCCAGGTCCAGCACCTGGACCGGGCGGCCCACGACCGGTCCAGGTGCAGAGACCTCCCGTCGGAGTATGCGCCCGCCACCGGCCGCGACGATGATGGTGCCATGCCGCACACGGATCACCGCACCGGTCGCGCCGATCTCGCTGCGCTCGTCGCCGCGTTGGCGGTGTCGGTCGGCGTGTTCGCCCTCGATCCGGACGTCCAGGCCGGACGGCAGCTTCCAGGCATCGCGATCGCGGCCGCCGCCGCCGTGCTGCTCGTCGTCGCCGGTCGGTTCGGTCGGGTCACCGTCGTGGCGATCGGTGTGCTGACCGTCGTCACCCTCGCATGGACCTCCAGCCCGGTCGCGCTGGGACCGATGCTCGCCGTGGCGCTGTTCCGTCTCGTGCGCCGGAGCGACGACCGCTCTGTGATCTGGTTCGGATCGTTCGTCGCGATCGTCGTCGCCGGCTTCGGGGCGCAGGCCGGTGGCGAGCCGTTCTGGTTCGAGTGGGTCACCTACTCAGCCGTTCTCCTGCTCCCGATCGCCGCCGCCGACGCCCGTCGCTCCAACCTGCGGCGTCGAGCCGACGCGGTGGAACGCCAGGTCGCCGAGCGGCTCCAGACGGAACGCCTTCGCATCGCGTACGACCTGCACGACATCGTCGCCCATTCGCTGTCGGCGATCACCGTCCAGTCCGGCATCGCCGCCCACGGGTTCGAGCGCGATCCCGCCGCCGCTCACACTGCGCTCGTCGAGATCAACGACGCAGGCAGACGATCGCTCGACGAGCTGAGATCCCTCCTCGGGCTCCTCCGGTCCGACGAGTCGGTCCCGCTTCGCCCGACACCGGCGGCCACCACCACCCTCAGCGACGTCGTCACTGCCGCCGGGCATTCGGGGAAGGTCGAGGTGGTCGAGGACGGTCACTATCCTGCGAACGTGGCGGAGAGCACCGTGGTGACGGTGCACCGCATCGTGCACGAGTGCCTGGTCAACGTCGCCCGCCACGCCGGCGACGTCCCCACGACCGTCCGGCTCCGGCACGCAGACGGCGGCGTGCACGTCACCGTGTCGAACGACGCCCCGGCCACCTCACGCGTTACGACTCCGGGCACCGGCATCGGTCTGGTCGCGATCCGCGAGCGAGCGGAGCTCCTCGGTGGCACCGTCCACGCCGGACCCACCGACAAAGGCGGGTTCACGGTGCACGCGTTCGTGCCATACCAACTGCCCGGCGGGCGGTGGGCATGACCCCTCGGCTCGACGCACCTGCCGCGACGAGGCGCGACATCCGCGTGCTGCTCGTCGACGACCAGGAGTTGGTGCGCCGCGGGTTCGCAGCACTGCTCGCCAACGAACCCGGCATCGAGGTCGTCAGTGAGGCCGGCGACGGCGCGCAGGCGATCACCGAGACCCGGCGGACACGCCCCGATGTCGTGCTGATGGACATCCGCATGCCTCGCATGGACGGACTCGACGCGACCCGGGCGATCTGCGGCGACGAACGGCTCAGCACCACCAAGGTGCTCGTGCTCACCACCTTCGCGCTCGATGAGTACGTCTACGAGGCGCTCAGAGCCGGCGCCTCCGGCTTCCTGCTCAAGGACACCCCACCGCGACTCCTGCTCGAGGCGATCACCGCCGCCGCCGACGGCGACGTCCTCATCTCACCGGCGATGACCAAGCGGTTGGTCGCCGACCTCGTTCGCCGACCGATCAGCCGTCCGGGAGACACGGGTCCCCTCGATGTCCTGAGCGAGCGAGAGCGCGAAGTACTCGCCCAGGTCGCACGGGGGAAGACCAACTCCGAGATCGGCGAGTCGCTCTACATGTCGCCGCTCACAGCGAAGACGCACGTCAGTCGCATCCTCGGCAAGCTGAACGCACGCGACCGCGCCCAGCTCGTGATCATCGGATACGAGACCGGACTCGTCAGCCCCGGCGAGTGAGCATGGTGAGCGACGTGGTGGCCAGCTCTGTCGATGTCGGCGCCGGGACCGGCCACCCACCCTGACGGCTCAGCGCTGAGAGCTCGTCTCATTTGGCGAGTCTGCGGTAGCAGATGAGGGTGCAGGCGATGCTGGGAACGCGAGGACACGTTCCGACGGCGCCGTGCGGTGCTGAGCAACTGCCTCCCTCTGGCCGTCGAGCACGAGCTGCTGCCCGGCAACCCGCTGCACCGTCTCCACTGGGAGACGCCCAAGACGGTGGAAGAGCTGGACGTGCACAGCGTCGCAACTCCGGCACAGGCGCGCTCACTGCTGGACGCCGTTCGCGAACAGGGCCGCCGTGGCACTCACCTGGTCGAGTTCTTCGCGTGCATCTACTACGCGGCGATGCGGCTCGAAGAGGTCTCCATGCTCAGCGCCGAACAATGCGTCCCCTCCGAACGATTGGGACGGCTCATGCTCGCCGGCGCCCGGCTACAGGTGGGCTCTGCCTGGACGGACGACGGGAAGCCGTACGAGGAACGGCAGTTGAAACACCGGGCCCGACGCGCGATCCGCCCGGTCCCCATCCCGCCCGTCCTGGTCGCGATTCTCCGGGAACACCTCGACACCCTCGACATCACAGCCCAGGGCCGCCTCTTCAGCGCCGTACGGGGTGGCCCTGTCCGTTTCCAGGAGTACGGGGCAGTGTGGAAGGAAGCGCGCAAGAAGGCGCTCACTCCCGCGCAGATCGCCTCTCCACTGACCGCCATTCCCTAAGACCTGCGGCACGCATGCGTGTCGTTCTGGCTCCGCTCCGGCATGAGTCTGGCCGAGACGGCCCGCCGCGCAGGACAGAGCGTCGCGGTGCTTCAACGCTACTACGCCAAGGTGCTGGACGGTTGGCCGCACACACTGGCCAGAGGTGGGACAGACGCGCATCAGGGTGAGACAGCGCGCACGCCGAAGGGGCGCCCATCGTTGATGGACACCCCTTCTGACCTGCTACTTCTCTGACCTCGGCGGAGGCGGTGGTGTTCTGGTTCAGGAGGGGCATAGAAACCCATGTCTCAGGTCATCGGAAACGGTGTCTCGGGACATGGGAAGCCTGGGTCCGGTCGATGCTCGACGGTGTCGAAAGCTAGGTTGATCATCACTGCAGTCGTCGTCGAGGGCAGGCCTCAAGCTGAGGTCGCACGGGAGGACGGGGTCTCCAAGGGGTGGGTCAACAAGCTGATCGCCCGCTACAAAGCCGAGGGCGAAGCCGCCTGTATTCCGGCTTCTTGTCGTCCCAGCGCCTCAGCAGCTCGTTTGCCGGTTGCGGCTCCTTTCCAGGATGTAGTTGTCACGTGCGTCATCAGGACGCCCAATAAGACGGCGCTGATCGTCACGAACTGCTCGCCGGTATCCAACTAATCCTCCAAGACCGGAACTTGTCGACCAGATCAGAGGACTGTACGAGGTTCGAGCCTGGAGGCGTCCGGGCCGGGTTCTCGCTCTCTGTAGTCGGCCACCATGACCGCATGACGGGCTGGCCACGCTTGGTCTCATTGCTGTAGTCGACCCCTTGCCGTTCGGGAGTCGCGGGACTCCAACGTGCAGCCTGAACTGCGCCTCAGCCGGGGGGAGTCGAGGCCAGACCGAATTGGCGCGCGCACGCGGACTGCGGCATGATCATCCCTGCACTGCACCCCCACGAACACGCGTGCTACGAATGACTCATAAGAGTGAAATGAGCTTGAAGTGACAGCAAAGAAGCTTGTCGTCCCATTCGTCGTAACCGCCGCTCTTGCGCTGGCTGTCGCGGTGATACCCCAGACGCTCCAGGGTGACGATCGGGCAGAGTCCGACCTGGTCACGGTGGCCATTGACGACAAAATGGACTGGTGAGAAGTCCCGGCCGGGTGCTCCAGGTCGACGACTGGCCAACTACGGCGAGGGGCGCTTGATCATCACGCGGTAGGTGCGGGCTCCTGGGTGCTGCTCAGGAGCCCGTCGCCTTGCGCTCTCCGAGGAAAATCCGGAGGGAAACCGCCTCGGCCTTGGCTCCCAGTCGTGCGTAGAGAGCCAGGGCCTCTTCCGCGCAGGTGCGCACCTGGCTTCCGGCCGCTATGAGCGACGTACTGCGCACGAGCCCGTCAAGTGCCCTAGCGGTGCCCAGCGGGTAATTGATCGCTCGAGAGATGCTCAGCGCTGTCCCGTAAATGTCCAGCGCCTGGTTCAGGCGCCCAGCCTTCCGATGAATGTCTGCTGTGTGCACCAATGAACGTTGTTGTTCATACGAGTTGTCGATGCTGCGTGCCAATTGTTCGGCCTTGGTGAAGTGCAACAAGGCCTCGCGCAGGCGCCCCATGTCCGAGAAGGTCTTGCCCAGGGCGATCAAGGTGTCCGCTTCGCCGCTTGTGTCGCCGCCGGTGCGGTAGCCATCGAGGGCTCGTTGCAGCGAAGCCAGGGCGCGTTCTGGCTCGCCGGTGGCGTTATAGACGACAGCCAGATTCCCCTCCAGGATCACGCAAACACGGCGCGCACCGAACCGCCGCGCCAAGTCGAGTGACCGCTCGAAATATTCGCGTGCCTCCTCATAGCGTTCTTCCAGAAGCGACAAGTCGCCCATATTGTTCAAGGCTCTCGATTCAAGCTGCTGATCGCCGAGTTCCTCCGACAGGCGAAGCATGGCGCCGAAGCGCTCCGAAGCCGCGCGGTGATCGCCGCGGTAGTGCAGTGCGACACCCTGAACGTTGAGGACCTCCGCCTGGCTGTAGCGGTCCCCGCACTCCTGGTGCAGTCGCAGCGCCCGCTCCAGTGTCCGCAAGGCTCCGTCACTGCGTCCCGCAGCGAGACGCCCGCGTCCGAGCTGAAGGAGAGCAGCGGCGGTCCCCTCGATGTCGCCGAGTTCCTCGAAGAGCGAGAGTGCCTCGGACGCGTCGCCCAGGGCGTCGCTGGGACACTCCTGGGCACGTATGCCCGCACGGTCAGTCAACGCCTGTGCCAGAGCGGGCCGGTCGGTCCCGGTGCGCAGCACGGAGACCGCGGCAGCGTGCAGTTCTGCTGCCAGGCGCCAGACACCCCAAGACTTAAGCGTGGGGGCGAGCACGTGGGAGAAACCTGCGATGCGCGACGGTGCCGAGTCCTTCGCCGTAGATGCCGCTGCGAGCAGATTGGCGCGTTCGACGTCCAGCCAGACCGAGGCCTCGTCTGCGTCGGCAAAATGTTCTGCGTACACCGGTACTTCGAGTGCCTCGCCACCGTCGACGGGCAGCCGGCGCCGCCGTGGATAAACCAGACGGTCGGCTCGATCAGCGCTGCGCAGGTAGTACGTCAGGAGACGGTCAGTTGCTGAGTGCCGCGAGCATTCCGGCTCGTCTCGGCGACACACGTGGAGGGCGAAGGCGCGTACGAGGTCGTGGAGTTGGTAACTGTCCCGTTGGCCTTCGGTGAGCAGATGCGCGTCCAGCAGCGCTTCGACATGCTGAAGCGCGGTCGATAGGCCCGTGCCGAGGAGGGCACTCGCTCCGCCGAGGGTGACGGCCGGGCCGGAGTGCAGCGAGAGACGGCGCAACAACCGCCGTGCCTCGTCGGTGAGGTCGGCGTACGACAGCTGGAAAGCCTGAGTCAGACCCAGCCCGATCTCGAGCCCCGCATCGAACTCGTCCAGCGGGTCCTGTGCCTGCGTCAGCCGGTCGTGAAGATGTTCCAGGTCCCATGACTCCCTGTGCCGGAAGCGCCCCGCCAACAGTTGCAGAGCGAGCGGGTGCCGGCCGCAGGCCTCAACAACCTGGCGCAGCGCCGCGCGGTCCGCTGTACGTGCCGCACCTGCGACGCGTCCGAACAGCTGAACCGCCTCGTTTGCGGACAGTACGTCCAGGAAGAGCGACTGGGCCCCGTCGAGTCCGGCGAGACGGACGCGGCTCGTCACGATCGCCCGGCAGGAAGGTTCGCCAGGCAGCAGGGGCGTCACCTGCTGTGTTGTGCGGGCGTTGTCCAGAATGACGAGCGCCCGGTGCCGAGCAGTCCACTCGCGCCACCGGGCGGCTCGTTCGTCCAGCGAGTCAGGTAACTCGGTGACGGCTCCCGACGATCGCAGCAGCAGGGCGAGCGCTTCGCGGGGCTCGCACCGGGACTGCTCGCTGTACCCACGCAGGTCGACGTAGAACTGCCCGTCCGGATAGCGCTCCCGCATCCGGTGTGCGGCACGGACAGTCGTCGCCGTCTTGCCGATTCCCGGCATTCCGTACACTACGGTGACCGGCATGACGGTCTCGTCCTCGCCGTCTGGACGGGCGTGATCGGCGAGCAGGGCGCAGAGTTCTCCCGTACGTCCGGTGAAGTCACGGATATCCCGAGGCAGGTTCCCCGCCCGCCGTGTTTCCGCATCTCCGATGCCGCCGCCCGACCCCTCGCCCCTGGCCCTACCACCAGTCACGTTCCGTGACGCGCTCGGCGTAGCCGCAGCGGCGCGACCCTCCGCATCTCCGCTCCCGCCCTCGGCGTGAGGCGAAGTCAGGTCCAGTGCCGGGTCCTGCTCCAGGATCTGCCGGTTGAGCCGCTGCAACTCCGTGCCGGGCCGGATCCCGAGCCGGTCGTCGAGGCACCGGTACGTCGCGCGGTAGACGTCTAACGATTCGGCATGCCTGCCGCTGCGGTAGAGCGCCAGCATCAGCGAGCCGACGGCACGCTGGGCGAAAGGATTCTCCGCGACGAGTTCGCCAAGCTCACCCACGAGGTCGGCATGGTGTCCCATCTCCAGCTCCAGGCCGATTCGCTCCTCTTTAACCCGCAGCAGGTTCTCTCGGAGCCGGGCGCGTGTGGACGCGGCCCACTCTCCCGTGAACTCGGCGAGCGGCTCTCCGCGCCACAGTGCCTCGGCCTCCCTTAGCAGGGCGACAGCTGCCGGGGGACCTTCGCGGCCGACGACATCGCGCGCCCGGACGCGCAGGCGCTCGAAGCGCAGCATGTCCACACACTCGGGAGGCACGCTGAGCCGGTACTGCCGCGGTGAAGGGCGAGCCAACCGGACCTCGTCACTCGCTGATTCGAGAGGCCTCCGTACCTTGGAGATGTAAGTACGGAGGGTCTCCAGTGAGCCGGGAGGCGGTTCCCCCTCCTCCCATACGCGAGCCACCAGGGTCTCCACGCTCACCGGTTCACCCCTTGCGTGGAGCAGGACTGCCAGCACGCGTCGATGCTGGACCGGTCCGAGCGGCAACTGCTCTCCCTTGTGCCACAGCTCCAGCGGTCCCAGTGCAATGAGGTCCACCATCACCCCCTGATGGTTCTGCCTCGTCCTGCCGATCACGGCAGTCTCCGCACCCATGTGCGGCCCCTCTCCACTCTCCCGCCGCAGCGGGTAAACGGTGAGGGGCGCATGGACGCATCCGGGGCGCACACCTCCCCGCCCACGCGGCGTCCCCGCTGCTCCGGCACGGCGCTGTCGTGCAACTCCCGCACGGCACAACGTCGGTGCAAGGTTTCTGCAATCCCGTCGTCGCGCCTGGCGGAAAGGCCTTACTCGCAAGGTCATTCCGAACGAGAGTTGAGGGAGACGGGGACTTCATGAGCGTGACCATGCTGGAGAGTGCACAGCACGTGCCATTGCGGCTAGACGTCGAACGGTGGGCGACCCGGAATGCGTGCAAGCGCGTTCTGGCTGTGGTTCACACGGTCACCGCCGGGCAGCGATTAATGGAAGCCGCACGGCTGCTGGAGGGCGACCCTCGGGTGCAGGTGTTCTTCACTGCCGGGCCCGACGTCTTCAGCAACGGGGTCCAGGAGTTCCTCGCGGGCGCTGACGGCCTGGTCCTGCCTTGGAGCCACGCTGTGCGGACGGAGTTCGACCTGGCGCTGGCGGCGGCCCACGGGGGCCTGCACGAGCTGCACGCCCCGGTGATCGTGATTCCGCACGGGGCCGGGCACAACAAGCTCCAGTCCAGGCGAGAGGGCACCATCGCTCTCGCGAAGCGGAACGTGTCCGGGCTGAGCCGGCAGTGGCTGGTGCAGGACGGCATCGTCGTTCCCCGGGCCATTGCCCTCGGTCACGAGGACGAAAGGGACCGCCTGGGCCGTGAATGCCCAGAGGCGCTTCCCGCCGTCGAGGTCGTGGGCGACCCATGCTTCGACCGCATCACGGCGAGCTTCTCGTCCCGGGCGCTGTACCGGCAGGCTCTCGGCGTCTCGCCGGAGCAGTCGCTGGTTCTGGCCTGTGCCACCTGGGGCCGAGGCTCGCTGATCCAGCGTGACTGGGGACTGCTGGAGCGACTCGTGACCGAGCTGCCGCGCGAGCGGTACCGCACCGCCTTGCTGCTCCACCCGCACGTGTGGAACACACACAGCCCGTGGATGGTACGGAGCTGGTTTGCGGCCCTAAGCCGTAGAGGGCTAGTGCTGCTCAGCCACCGTGCGGACTGGTGCGGGGCGATGGTCTCCGGGGACTTCATCGTCGGCGACCACGGTTCGGTCTCTCTGTACGGCGCGATGACCGGCGTGCCCGTCCTGGCGGCGGGCGAAACGGGGTTGGGCGGGACCGAATTGGCCCCGGACTCACCCCTTGCTGAACTGCGTTCCTTTGTGCCGCGGCTGCATCCCGACCGGCCGCTGGAAGGGCAGCTCGCCCGAAGCTCAGCGACGTACCGGCACGACCTCCACGAGAGGGTCGCGTCACGCATCACCTCCAAGCCGGGGCGGTACGTACACCGGATGCGGGCCCTGCTCTACCGGACGCTCAGGCTGCGCCCGCCCGCCGTACGGCCGGTGACTAGGCCGGCCGCACTTCCAGTCGTCGACTGCGACGACCGGAGCACCTGGTGAGCGCGGTGCAGCGGCTGTCGTTGCCCGGCGGGGCGTTGCGGGGCCGCTCGTACGAGGTGCTGACGGTGATGGAGAGCGCTGTGGCGGGCGGCCTTTACGAGCAGGGCTGCGTTGAAGGGCGGTTCGTCCGCGTCGTGCTCACCGGGCCCGCAGAGGAGCGCGTGGTGGACGAGCATCTGCGCGTCGGGCTGCACGCTCCGCCCCGCAGGCGCAGGCTCGCAGACGTTCTGGTCGGCTGCGGCGGCGACGTTCCGCGTCCAGGCGGCGTCTGCGCCGAGTGCACAGGGCGGGCGTCCACCGTGTGGTACCCGGGCGCAATGGTGGTCGCCGAGCCGCAGGGCGCGGAATGCGTGCTGCATTACGGTGCCGCGGCTCCGTGCCTGTACGGGACCGGCGCCCTGCTGACGCTCGGTGACGCTCACCGGGCGCGGGCTCCTTGGAACGTGTGGGCGTCGGCGGCGCACGCCTGGCTGGTGGCGGGATGGCCGATGGACGAGTTCGGCACGCTGCCGGATTCCGCGCACCGGCTGCCTTAGCCCAATCGGTCCGGCCCAGTCAGTCCGGGCCGACGGCGCCACTGTCGGCATCGCCTGCGTCTTCTCTGCCGGCGGTGGCGCCCGCTTCGCCGGGCCGGGCCGTGGACAGCCGCTCCATCCGGCTACGTACGGCCTCGGCCTCGTCAACGTGCCCGGCCGCCGAGTAGAGGGCGACCGCCTCGCGGTAGTGGTCCCGCGCCTGCCCGGCGCGCCCGCGCAGCCCGGCGAGCCGGGCGCAGGATTCCACAGCGCGTGCCGTCTCGTAGTCGGCGGCCATCGGACGCAGTACGGTCAGCGCCTCGGCGAGCCAGAGCTCCGCCTCTTGGAGCCCCTCCTGCCGTGCCTCCCCGCCCTCATCTCCGGTCGCGAGGCAGGTGCGAGCCATGAGTACGGCGGCGCGGGCCGCGTTGTACACGTCACCCGCGTCCCGCAGAGTGGCCCGCGCGCCGCGGGCGTTGGCCAGGGCCTCGCCCAACCGTCCGTTCTCCAGGTCGAGTTCGGCGACGTTGAAGCGCGCCAAGGCGCCCGCTCGTTCGTCGCCACACTCGGGCAGCCGGTCGACCGCGCGGGAGAACAGCTCCGCCGCCTCTGCCCGTCGGCCCAACCGGATGAGTGCCCGCCCGCGGTAGTTGAGCGTACGAGCCTGCCCGAGCGCATCGCCGGTGGCCTCGAAAAGTTGCGCCGCCCGCTCGAACTTGACCAGCGCGGCCTCGGGGTTCATGTGGAGTTCACCCATTCCGCCGGAAGTGAGCATGCGGCACTCTGCCACCGGGTCCGCCGATTCGCGTGCTGCTGCGAGTCCTTCCGCGTGTGCCGCACGCCAGTGGTCGTAGTGCTTTCTGCGGAGGAAGAGCGGCCACAGGGCGTCGGCGAGCTGCCAAGCGACAGAAGGGAAGCCCGAAGTGCGGGCCATCTTCAACGTGGCCATCGCATTTGGCAGTTCACGTTCCTGCCAGTCCAGGGCCATGTTCGCGTCCGCTTCGCGACCGTCGCCTGTGAGGTCCGGGACGATCCGGGGGCCGGGGCCGTAGGTGCGGGCCATGGTGCGGTGCTGCGGATCGATGATCTCCTCAGCGAGGGTGGCTCCCGCCAAGTAGTAGTCCGCGATTCGCCGTCGGGCCGCCAGACGCTGCTCGCGGGGTTCGTCTGCCGCCGCCTTCGCGACGGCGTGCAATCGCACCAGGTCGTGAAAGCGATACCGTTCGTCTCCTGCGTCCACCAGGAGGCTGGCGTCGTGCAGGAGGTCGAGAAGCGCCGTCGCCTTCGCCTCATACGAAGCAGGCGACGTGCCGTCTGGGCGTGCGAATGCAGCGGTGGCCACGCCGCTGCCGAATTCGCTCCCCGGGTGCAGGCTCAGCAACCGGTAGAGGTGTGCCGCCTCGGCGGGCAGCTCCCGGTAGGACAGGTCCAGCGCGGCTTGGACATTGTGGCCGTCGTCCTCGACGGTCAGTACCGCGAGCCGGCCCCGCTCCTCGGTCAGGGCCCGGACCATCGTTCCGATGCGCCGGGAGGGTCGGGTCGCCAGCCGCGCACCCGCCACGCGCACCGCGAGGGGTAACCCCGCGCACAGGTCGACGAGCGCCCGCGCCTCGTCCGGCTGATCGTCGACCCGTCCGTCCGCGAGAGTGGCCGCCAGCAGTTCAACGGCAGCGTCCTCCCCCAGCGGCTCCAACTGCACCGCCCGGCAGCCGTCGAGAGTCAAGCCGGGCAGCCGCCTCCGGCTGGTCACCACCGTGACGTTGCGGCCTCCCGGTAACAGCGGTCTGACCTGAGCGGCCGAGAGCGCGTCGTCGAGTAGCACCACCAGACGGCGCTCGCTCGTCAACGACCGGTAGAGAGTCGTGCGTTCACCGATGTCGACCGGTACCTGCTCGGCCGACACGCCGAGGTCGCGCAGGAAGCGGGCCAGTACCTCACTGGGATCGGCGGGGCTGTCCAACGACTGCGCGCGCAGGTCCGCATAGAGCTGTCCCCCGGGGTAGCGATCGCGCAACGCGCGCAGCCAGGCCAGCGCGAGAGCGGTCTTGCCGACTCCTCCGAGGCCACTCACGGCGGTCAACGTGTGGTGGCCCTGCTCCGCGAACTGAGTCCGATGGCGCTCGAGCAAGGCCAGCGCATCCTTACGGTCCGTGAGAGGTGCACCTGGCGGAAGCTGCCACGGCACGGGGGCTTCACGGCCGGCGTCGGCGAAGCCGGTGCCGATATAAACCCCGCCGTGAATCGCGCCCGCCTGCAGACTCGGCCCATACACGGAACCGCTCAACTCGTTGTTGCTGTCCGTCTCTTGACCCATCAACCGTCCCCCCTGCGGCCGCGAGCGATTCCCCCGCGCACGGCACATTCGACGTGCCGCGCAGCGGCGTCGTCGACTGCGGGCACTCGTACTGATCACGCGGTACGCCCCGGCTTAGTTGTCTGTACCAGGTGTGCGTGGTGCTGCCGAGCCGGACACCTTCCGACTGTGCAGCCGGCGGCAGCTTCGTTGCCCCACCTCTACCCACCGGTATCCGTCTGCCCTACCCCCAACCGTGCCAGGTTCAACGGCCCGGACTGGCGCCGCTGCCTTATTAGGCACCTCGCGCGAGTTGGTGAACACCATGACGTTGAAGTCGACGGCACGGACGATCCGCCCGTCGACCGCCTTCGGCAGCGGCTATCCCGGCCAGCCGCGCCCCTTCGTTCCGATGGTGCAGCGCCAGTACAACGCGGCGTGCACACCCTGGTATTCGATGCCCGGGAGGCTCGGTCAGGGCTTTGACCGGGCTGCCCGGGCGCACCGCCGCGTCCGTCAGTTCGAAGAGGATCGACCGGGGGCCGTAGGTTGATGACCTGGGGCGAGGTGCGTAGCGCGAGGGGGTCGCGACCGACTCCGCTACGCGGCGATGCGGCCCGAGGTGGTCTCCATGCTCAGCACCGACCAATGCGAACTCCCCTCCCAAGGATGGGGACGGCTCATGCTCGCCGGTGCCCGGCCACAGGTGGGCTCTGCCTGGACGGACGACGGGAAGCTCTACGAGGAACGGCAGTTGAAACACCGGGCCCGACGCGCGATCCGCCCGGTCCCCATCCCGCCCGTCCTGGTCGCGATTGGGCCTTGACCCCTGATGTTGAACACACGAGACACTGGATCCTGAGGATCTGAGAACGGACATCTCGTGGTCATGAAGAACTACCCGCCGCAGTTCAAGGCGGACGCGGTCGCGCTGTACGAGTCGCGGCCGGAAGCGACGATCAGGTCGGTCGCAGCCGATCTGGGGATCAACCCGGAGACGCTGCGGAACTGGGTGAGGGCAGCCGGCGTGAGCCGTCCCCGGGGACGGCTCACGCAGGAACCGTCTCAGCCGCCGGCCCCGTTGGAGGCCGAGAACGCCGCCTTGCGGAAGAAGGTCCGTGAGCTGGAGGAGGAACGGGAGATCCTGCGCAAAGCGGCGAAGTATTTCGCCGGGGAGACGCGCTGGTGAACCGCTTCCAGTGTGTCGCCGACCTCCAGCGCCGCTACGGCGTGAAGCGGCTCTGCAGCATCCTTGGCGTCAGCCGCTCGAGTTTCTACTACTGGCGCCGGACAGCAGCGGACCGGGCCGCCCGGCAGGCGGCCGACGCCCGCCTGGCCGCCCGGATACGGGCGGTGCACCAGGAATCGGACGGCACCTACGGAGCCCCGAGGATCACCGCCGAGCTCCGCGAGGAGAACGGTGTCGCGGTCAATCACAAGCGCGTCGCCAGGATCATGCGAGCGTCGGGGATCGAAGGGGTCCGGTTGCGTCGCCGGCATCGCACCACCGTCTCTGATCCGGCTGCGGCCAAGGCGCCGGACCTGATCGGCCGCGACTTCACTGCCACGGCCCCCAACACGAAGTACGTCGGCGACATCACCTACCTGCCCATCGAGGGCGGGAAGTTCTGCTACCTGGCGACCGTCATCGACCTCGCCTCGCGCCGTCTGGCCGGCTGGGCGATCGCCGACCACATGCGCGCGGACCTCGTCACCGACGCCCTGGCCGCGGCGATCCGAACCCGCGGCAGTCTCGCCGGATCGATCATGCACACCGACCACGGAGCTCAGTACACGAGCAGAGCATTCGCCGAAGCCTGCAGGTCAGAAGGGGTTCGGCGGAGCATGAGCGCGGTCGGGTCCAGTGCGGACAACGCACTCGCCGAGTCCTTCAACGCGACCTTCAAACGCGAGACCCTGCAGGGACGAAAGAGATGGCCAGGTGAGCGTGAGGCGCGACTCGACGCCTTCCGATGGCTCCACCGCTACAACGCCCGACGCCGACACTCCCGCCTCGGACAACGATCACCTATCGCCTTCGAGAACGCCTTCCACCTCACACCAACTACGCTGGCACAAGCCGCATAACCCGTGTTCAGGATTCGGGGTCAAGGCCCATTCTCCGGGAACACCTCGACACCTTCGACATCACAGCCGAGGGCCGCCTGTTCAGCGCCGTACGGGGTGGCCCTGTCCGTTCCCAGGAGTACGGGGCAGTGTGGAAGGAAGCGCGCAAGAAGGCGCTCACTCCCACGCAGATCGCCTCTCCACTGGCCGCCATTCCCTACGACCTGCGGCACGCGTGCGTGTCGTTCTGGCTCCGCTCCGGCGTGAGCCTGGCCGAAACGGCCCGCCGAGCAGGACAGAGCGTGGCCGTGCTTCAGCGCTACTACGCCAAGGTGCTGGATGGCGAGGAGGACAAGATGAACGCCCTCATCGGCCAAGGGTTGGCAGAGCACGAGACCGGAGCCCAGGGACCGTGAATCCTGGCCGCAGGTTGGCCGCACACACTGGTCAGGAGTGGGACACCCGCGACACGGAGTGAGACAGGGCGCACGCAGAAGGGGTGCCCGTCGACGACGGGCACCCCTTCTGACCTGCGTATACGTTCACATCGGCGGAGGCGGTGGGATTTGAACCCACGGAGACATCGCTGCCTCGACGGTTTTCAAGACCGTTCCCTTCGGCCGCTCGGGCACACCTCCCCGCGACGCCCCCGGGGGAGCGACGCGGGGACCAGCCTAGCGAATGACCGGAGGCGTCACTGATCGCCCTTGCGGGAGCCGAGCGTGACCTCGGTCGTGGCCTCCTTGCCGTCCCGCTCGTAGGTGATCTTGACCTTCTCGCCCGGCTGGTGGGTCCAGATCGTGCCGATCAGTGTCGGACCGCTGTCGATCGGCGTGTTGTCGAACTTCGTGATGACGTCGCCGGGCTTCAGGCCCGCCTTGTCGGCGGGGCCGTCCTTCGTGACGGGGTCCTGGTTGCCCTCGCCCTCGTCGGCGATGACCGCGCCGCCGCCCTTCTGGTCCATCGTGACCGTGGCGCCGATCACCGGGTAGACCGGGGTGCCGGTCTTGATGAGCTGGGTGGCCACCCGCTTGGCCTGGTTGACCGGAATGGCGAAGCCCAGTCCGATGCTGCCGGACTGCCCCTGCCCCAGTCCGCCTTCGCCGCCGCCGGCCGACTGGATCGCGGAGTTGACGCCGATGACGGCGCCCTGGGCGTTCAGCAGCGGCCCGCCCGAGTTGCCGGGGTTGATCGACGCGTCGGTCTGCAGGGCGTTCATGTACGAGGCGTTGCTGCCCTGTCCGTCGCTGGAGGCGACGGGGCGGTTCTTGGCGCTGACGATGCCGGTCGTCACCGTGCCGGACAGCCCGAACGGCGCGCCGATCGCGATGGTCGCGTCGCCGACCTTCACGTCGTTCGACTTGCCGAGGGGGAGCGGGGAGAGCTTGCGGTCGTCGGCGTTCTTGAGCTTGATGACGGCGATGTCGTAGCCCTGGGCCTTGCCGACGACTTCCGCCTCGTACCGCTTCCCGTCCGAGAAGGTCGCGGCGAGACCGCCGCCGTCGGCGCCGCTGGCGACGACGTGGTTGTTGGTGAGGATGTGGCCCTGCTTGTCGAAGACGAAGCCGGTGCCGGTCCCCTCCTCGCCGCCGCCCCGCGTCTCGATCGTCACGACGCTCGGCAGTGTCTTGCCCGCTATGCCCGCCACGGACTTGGGCGAGCGGTTGAGGGCTTCGGGGTCGGAGCCGGAGGAGATGGTGGTGGAGCCGGTGTCGTCACGGTCCGACGCCCAGAAGCCGATGCCTCCGCCGATGCCGCCCGCGACCAGCGCGGCCACGAGGACGGTCGCCAGCACTCCGCCGGGCAGCCGCTTGCCCCCCGACGGCGGGCCCGGGGGCACGGGCGGAGCGCCCCACGGGTACTGAGGTCCGCCGGGGCCTTCGGGGCCGCCGGCGCCGTGGCCCATGCCGCCGGGGCCCGGTCCGCCCGCGCCCGTACCGCCGTACGGGGGCTGGCCGCCGGGACCGCCGGGGTTGCCGGCGTCCCAGGGGCCGCCCTGGGCGGGCCGGCCTGCGTGGTCCTGGGCACCGTGGAGCCCGTGCTCGCCGAAGCCCGCCGGGGGCTGCGGAGGCTGGGCAGGGGGTTGGACGGGGGGTTGGACGGGCGGCTGGGGCGGCTGTCCGGGCGGTGCGTTCTCCATGCTCAGCCCCTGGGGGTCGGCGTCTTCAGGTGCACGGCCGTTCGCGGCGTCGTGCGCCCCCCTGTCGTGCACCGTGGGGGGCGTGGGGTTCGGCCCCGCCGCCGGCGTGGCGGCGGCGCCCTCGTTCTCGGTGCTCACTGGTATCTCCTCATCAGCTACGCGCCATCGCAAACCGGGACGTTCGCGTGTCCGGACGTCCGCAGACAGCCTTTCCCATCGTGCGTCAGACGGGCGTAAGGCGCCGCCCGACACCGGGGAACGATCCCTTACTTCGGGCATTCCGGACGCCCTGGCAGCAGGCCCCCGGCACCCGTACGGCCCCGGTGGCACGATAACCCGGTGAGCTATGAGATCCGCCCCGGGTCGCGCCTCTCCCCCGGACGCCCGGTTGCCGTGATCGCGCACCGCGGCGCCTCCGAGGCGGCCCCCGAGCACACCCTGTCCGCCTACCGCATGGCCATCGAGGCGGGTGCGGACGCATTGGAGTGCGACGTGCGGCTCACCGCCGACGGACATCTCGTCTGCGTGCACGACCGCCGGATCAACCGCACCTCCAACGGCCGCGGCGCCGTCTCCGCCCTCGAGCTCGCCGAACTGACGGCCCTCGACTTCGGCTCCTGGAAGAAGGAGGGCGCCGACGAGGACCCGAACGAGTCACCCGACCAGGAGGAGAGCGACCGCACCTCCGTGCTCACCCTGGAACGGCTGCTCCAGCTGGTGGCCGACGCACCACGCCCCGTGGAACTCGCGATCGAGACCAAGCACCCCTCGCGCTGGGCGGGCCAGGTGGAGGCGCGGCTGCTGGAACTGCTGCAGAGGTACCGAACCGTCACGCCCGTACGGGTCATGAGTTTCTCGGCCAGGTCGCTGCACCGCGTACGGGCCGCGGCACCGCACATCCCGACCGTCTACCTCATGCAACTGCTGCTGCCCAGACACCGGGACGGCCGGCTGCCGCCCGGGGTCGGGATCGCCGGGCCCAGCCTGCGCATCCTGCGCGCCCACCCGGAGTACGTGGAGCGGGCCCACCGCCTCGGCAACGAGGTCCACGTGTGGACGGTCAACGCACCGGAGGACGTCGAGTTGTGCGTCCGGCTCGGCGTGGACGCCGTGATCACGAACCGGCCCCAGGAGGTCGTGGCACAGCTTCGCTGAGGGTGCCGATTGTCCGCCGTCGTGTTAGTTACGCCACAGTCGTGTCGTTTCACGTGCTTCCCCCGACCTCAATTCAGCCTGACTGCAAACCTCTTACCTGGTGTGAACCCGCGGATTCGCGCCGTATTCGATCCCCCGGAATGCGTCAAGCGGCGGCGCGTGGCCGGTTTCCGCCAGACCCCACGTGGGCATCCATCGAATTGGCGTGGGGCAAAAGGAGGTCTCGGGGGTGGCGGTGGTTATGGCACAGAACGTGCCTGCTTCGTCGACGATGGCCGTACCTCACGGTCCCGCCGGCGTCGGGGCGGCCAGGCGCCGCATGCGCGCGGACCTGCACGCGGGCGGGGCCACGGAAACGGTCGTGGACGACGCTGTTCTGGTCCTCTCGGAACTGCTCAGCAACGCGTGCAGGCACGCGAGGCCGCTGAGCGAGGACGAATCCGTACGGGCGAGCTGGAACCGGAACGGAAATGGCGAGTTGACCATTTCCGTGACGGACGGCGGCGGCCCCACACGTCCCCTTCCGGCAACTCCCTCCATCAGCGCGCGCGGTGGCCGGGGCCTTGCCATCATCGGCGCGCTCGCCCGTGACTGGGGCGTGCGGGAGGAACTCCATGACATCTCCGGCGGAATGCTGCCGTCCGAGGGCGCCACGGGGAGGCGGGTGACGGTCTGGGTGGTGCTCGCCGGCGACGGCGGCATCGGGGAGAACCTGGCCGAGAGTCTCGCGCTGGACCTGGCAGCGGTCGAGGAACTGCGCTGACCGTCCCTCCGGCCCTCCGCACGGGGCGGGGCACAGGCGAGGAAGGGCACGCGGCGGGCCCGGCCCGCGAAGGCCGGACGACGACACGCGGAACGCCTCCCTGGGCGGGCTCAGCGGCTAGGCTCACGGCGACAGTTGGTACGGGCGGCGCACTCTGCCTGCCGTTCGTACAGCGGACGGCCGGCCGCTGACCGACCGCCGGTCACGCGCCGTCCGCCGACCGATCCCCGACCGCGACCGCGACCCGCACCCCCGGTCGCAGACCTGGAGAACCGCACGCCATGGCCAAGAAGCGCCGCCCCCAGCCGAAGGCCGCCGCACCGCAACTCACCGACGGGGAAGTGCCCGTGGTCGGTGCACGCGAGCCCTGCCCCTGTGGTTCCGGACGCCGCTACAAGGCATGCCACGGCCGTGCCGCCTCGCACGCCGCCACCGAGCTCGTACTGCGCCCGTTCGAGGGGCTGCCGGGCGAGCCCGACTGGGTCGCGCTGCGGGAGCTGGTACCGGCGGCCACCGCGCAGTTGACGCTCAAGGACGGGCTGCCGGAGGACGTGCCGTCGGTGACGCTCGCCACCGTGCTGCCCATGGCGTGGCCCGCGCTGCGCCGCGACAACGGCGAGGTGCTGCTCGGTCTGCAGAACGACACCGCATCGGGTGACATCAGCCGGGACCTCGCGGACACGCTGACCCGCGCCCTCACCACGGCTCCCGGTTCGCCGGTGGACGCCGGGCGGCCGTCACCGGAGGGGCCGCGGCTGCAGGACATCCTGGATCTGGGCGCGCCGTTCACGCCGGAGGTGCACAGCGGATTCGAGTTCTGGCTGGGCGACGGGAGCGACGGGGCGTCCGGTGAGGTCGCCGCCTCCCTGGAGCGTGCCAATTCGGCCGCGATTCCCACGGCCCGGCTCGCGGGGTCGGAAGGCGCGTACTGGTGCGAGACGCCGGAGAAGAACCATCTGCGGTGGGTGATGACGCATCCCGAGGAGCGGCTGCTGGACGCCCTCGCCCGGATGCACGCCGCAGGCAGTTCCTCGCTCGGCGGGGAGACCCGGCTCGTCGGATCCTTCCGCGCGCACGGCCTGACGGTGCCCGTCTGGGATCTGCCCGGCAGCATGACCTCCGAGGACTGCGAGAAGCCGGCGACGGCCTTCGCGGAGCGGCTGACCGTCGCACTGGACGCGGACACCCCGCTGACCGCGGAGGAAAGGCGGGCCCGGAACGGCCTCATGAACCGCCAGGTGACTCTGAGCTGAGGCCGGAGCAGACCATTCCGCGCCGGGTTCACGGAGAAAGTGTGTCGTGACTCGTGTCACATTCCAGCGGCAACTGAGCATACTGGCAGGTAAATCAACGTCCGGATCTGCGCGATCGAATTTGCTAACGGCCGATCTCTTGTTACCTTTCTAGGAGCCCGGTCGCTGGTGCATCCCCCGTCGCCAGCGACCGGGTTCTTCCATGCGCGGACCCCGCATCGCCACCAACCCGGCTGACTCGGGGGCGAGTTGCTTCCACGGCGCGGTCCCGGCCGCCCCGGCCCTGGGCCCCTGTGGGTGCCACGCAGCCCGCGGCGGCACCCCCGGCCCCGGTTTGCACCCCCGGGCCCCCGAGCGCCCGTACGGGCCTTCTCACGGCCCTCCCGCGGTCTCGCGGCCCTGGCCCCTCTCGGCGGCGTCGGGCACGGCCCGGCTCGGTGCCCACGGATACGGACAGTCCGCCCCGTACGCACGAGCCCTCGCGGCACGAGGCGGGGCCCCGGGCGTGAGGGCCCGGGGTCCGCACGACACGACGGCACGACCCACCGGACCGGCACCCGGGGTGCCTCGGGGCTCGGCACCCGGCGCGACCCCCCGGCTCGGGCACCGTGGCGGGACCCCGGGCGTCCTGGCGTCCTGGCGTCCGGGCGTCCGGGCCAACTCAGCGGCCCGACAGCCGCTTTCGCCTGCGCCGTGCCGACTCCGACCCTTACGGGTGACGCCGGCAGCGTGCTCCCGTCCCCCTGAGTACGTACCCCCCGGGGCGTTCAGTAGGTGAGGCTGGTGCCGGACCCGGGTGCCGTCGCGCTCGCCTCGACGAGCACATCGAGCACTCGCTCCATCCGGGGGAGCCACGGAGTGCCGTACGGGAGTGTTCCGCGCCCGGCACCCCGGCCGGCGGCACGCCAGCCCCTGCGGACCGCCTCGTCCTCGTCCGCGGCCACGGGCTCCCGCTCCCAGCGCACCCGGCCCGCTCCCGTCTGCGACGGCGGCAGCACGATGTACCCGCCCTCGCCGTGGAAGCGCAGCGAACTGGGCACCCAGTCATAGGCGTAGAGCCGCTCCCCCAGCTCCTCCAGGGCGTACGGGGCGACCAGCAGGGTGAAGCGTGTCGGCGTCGCGACGACGGGGCCCAGCCGCTCACCGCGGCGGTCGAGTTCGGCCAGGGCGCGGGCCCCCGCGATGGCGGGCAGGCTGAGCGCCGACGGCGCCGGGCCGCCGGTGGCGAGAAGCAGCGGCGCCGTGGGCCGGTTGGTCCACCACCAGCGGACCATACGGGCGTCGGTCGTCGCCGCGAGCAGCACCGGGTCGAAAGGGTGCGCGCCGGGAACGGCGCATTCGGCCTCCGGGCAGGAGCAGGCCGCGGGGGACGGCTGTTTGGAGTGGCGCGCGGCGGGGGAAGTGGGCGGGGCAAGGGTCGCGCCGGGCAGCACCGGCCACTCCCAGTGGGTGGCACAGTGCAGCGCCGCGTTGAGCAGCGGTGACCGGTTCATGCGTCGCCTTCCGAGGATCTCGCGCATGTGCGCTCGTTCCTTTCCGTGAACGCCAACAGAACGTCTCGACAGAGATCTTTCAGCCCATCACAACACGTCACTCACTACTCACTGTGCGTGCGAGCAAGCGCATCGTGCCGTGATCCGAGCATGGAACTTGGCGGGGTGACGCACGCATGGCACTCGCTCGCCGTGCCGCCACCTGTGCTGGTGCCCTCGATGACGCTTCGTACTGCGCCCGTGCTGACCTTGCCGGCTGTGCCTGTCCGTCGACCCGGGACGGGGTGTGGCTGCTGTCATCTAGGACGCGCCGCTCCCTCGCCGGGTTCCGTACCCGCGACGGATGTGCCGGGCCTCCGGCCTGCGCTTCCTCAGGGGCGGGGAAGCGAGCCAAGTGTGCGGGGTTGCTCCAGTCGACAGCAAATGCCGTCTCCCAGAGATGATTTTACGCCAACCTCCCGCAACCACGGCCCGCCCCCGTGAAGTCAACACCAGCACACGGACACCATGCGCGGTGCAAGGACAATGCTGGACATCCCGTTATCGGTACGTGTACATCTGGTTCATTGCCAGCGGAGCAGCGTGACATGGGGGTTTGCGATGCTATGCACAGAGAAGATCCAAGGCGAGAGAACGTTCCCGTGAACGCCCCGCAGCGGTCGAAAGTGGCCGGATTCAAACCCGTCACGTCTCCGCCGCCCCAGACTTCGCCCCCCACATCCGACGCGTCCACGGAACAGTTGGCCGCCGTGCACGACAGGCTGGCCAGCTGGGTAACCGATCTGACGACTCTTCAAGAGCTCACCGAACGTCTCTCCGGCACCCCCACCCTCGATGACGCCCTTCGCGAGACGCTGCGTGCGGGAGCCACCCTCGTGGGCGCGCAGCGCGGGCTGCTCGCGCTCGAACCCGTGGACAGCGACAGTCCTGAACGCACGATCGGGCTCGGACTGGGCCGCGCCGACATCGGCGAACTGGAGACCGTGCCGCGCAGCTCCTCCTCCTACGCCCGCATCCTGGACGGCCTGCCCACCCCCGGCGGCCCCGTGCGCGGCCACGACCTGAGCGGCGGCGACCCCGACGCCCTGAGCCAGGGCGGCCAGGGCGGCCAGGGCCAGGGCGAGGACCGCGGCTATCCCGAGATCACCCACCCGGACATCGCCACCGACGACACCCTCGACCCCCGCCACCGCGAGGTCGCCGCCCGTCTCGGTTACGCCGCCAGCTACGCGACCCCCATCGCCACGGCCGCCGCCCCCCGTATCGGCGCGGCCGTCTGGCTCTACGACGAGCCGGCCGAGCCGACAGCCCGCCAGCGCCATCTGCTCGGTCTCTATCTGCGCTGCGCCAGCGAGCAGATCGCTCGCCACATCGAGCTGGCCGGCGCCCGTGCGGATCTGGGCGCCCTGCGTGAAGGGCTGCTGCCGAGCAGGCTGCCGCGGGTGCCGGGTGTCGGGATGGCCGTGCGGCATCAGACCGGTCCGGACGGCGGCGGGGACTGGTACGACGTCCTGCCGCTGCCCGAAGGCGCGCTCGGACTCAGCGTCGGCGGCGTCACCGGCAGCGGGCCGGGAGCGGTGGCCTCGATGGGGCGGCTGCGTGCGTCTCTGCGCGCGTACGCGGTGATGGAGGGCGAGGACCCGGTCGCGGTCCTCTCCGACCTGGAGCTGCTGCTGCGGCTGACCGAACCGGCGCGTTCGGCGACGGCTCTCTTCGCTTACGTGGAACCGTCCGTGCGCCGCATCCTGCTGGCCGGCGCGGGGCACTGTCCGCCGCTGATCGTCGGTGAGCACCGCACGGAGTTCGTGGAGACGACGCTCTCCGCGCCACTGGGCATGCTCGCCTGCTGGGAGGCGCCGAGCGTCGAGCTGTCGCTGTACGAGGGGGAGACGCTGCTCCTCTACAGCGACGGGCTGCTGCACCGCACCGGCGAGGAGATGGACCGCGCGTTCGCCCGGCTGCATGCCGCTGCGGACTCCGCCCCGCCCGCGGTTCGGTGCGACCCCGACCTGCTCGTGGACCATGTGCTGCGCACCACCCTGCCGGAGGGGACGGCGGAGCGGTCTGCCGGGGACGGTCACAGCGTGCAGCCCGGCCAGCACGGCCAGCACGGTCAGCACGGCGCGTCCGAGGACGTCGTCCTGCTGGCCGCCCGCTTCTGAACGGCCCTCCCCGCCGGCACACGACACACGGCACACGGCACTACGAACGCACCGTGAACGCCCGGGACGGACGCGCCCACGCCCCGCCCGCTCCGCTGTGGCCAGCTTCCGCGCGTCCGCACGGCGCCCATACGATGGAACGGCCGAACACCAGGAGGAGGCAGACGTGGCGGACCCCGCCGACGAACAGCCCATCAAGCAGCGGAAGAACGGCCTCTACCCGGCCGTGTCCGACGAGCTGGCCGAGAACATGAAGACCGGCTGGGCGGACACCGAGCTGCGCGGGCTGGAGCCCGTCACCCAGGCCACGCACACTGCGGAGCGCCGTGCCCGCCTCTCCGCCCGCTTTCCCGGCGAGCGGCTGGTGATCCCCGCTGGGAACCTGAAGACGCGGTCGAACGACACGGAGTACAGCTTCCGCGCCTCCGTCGAGTACGCCTATCTCACCGGTGACCAGTCCGAGGACGGTGTCCTGCTCATGGAGCCGGACACCGCCGGTGAGGGCCACGAGGCCAGCCTCTTTCTGCTGCCGCGCTCCGACCGGGAGAACGGCGAGTTCTGGCTGGACGGCCAGGGCGAACTGTGGGTCGGCCGCCGGCACAGCCTCAACGAGGCGCAGCAGCTGTACGGAATGGGCTGCGCGGACGTGCGTACGGTCACCGACGAGCTTCGTGCGGGCACCGGCCCGGTGCGCGTGGTGCGCGGCTACGACGCGGCCGTCGAGCACGCCCTGACCGACAAGGTCACCGCCGAGCGCGACACCGAGCTGCAGGTCTTCCTCTCGGAGATGCGGCTGGTCAAGGACGACTTCGAGATCGGCGAGATGGTCAAGGCGTGCGAGTCGACCGTGCGCGGCTTCGAGGACGTCGTCAGGTCGCTGGACAAGGCCGAGGCCACCTCCGAGCGCTACATCGAGGGCACGTTCTTCCTCCGCGCCCGCGTGGAGGGCAACGACATCGGCTACGGCTCGATCTGTGCGTCCGGCCCGCACGCCACCACGCTGCACTGGGTGCGCAACGACGGTGAGGTCCGCTCCGGCGAACTGCTCCTGCTGGACGCGGGGGTGGAGACGCACACGCTCTACACGGCGGACGTCACCCGCACCCTGCCCGTCAGCGGCCGCTTCACCGAGTTGCAGCGGAAGATCTACGACGCGGTGTACGAGGCGCAGGAGGCCGGCATCGCGGCGGTCAGGCCGGGCGCGAAGTACCTCGACTTCCACCACGCCGCGCAGCGCGTGCTCGCCGCCCGGCTCGTGGAGTGGGGCCTGGTGGAGGGCCCTGTCGAACGGGTCCTCGAGCTCGGACTGCAGCGCCGCTGGACACTGCACGGCACGGGCCACATGCTCGGCATGGACGTGCACGACTGTGCCACCGCCCGCCGTGAGAGCTACGCGGAGGGCACGCTGGAGCCCGGCATGTGCCTGACCGTGGAGCCCGGACTGTACTTCCAGCCGGACGACCTGACCGTCCCCGAGGAGTACCGCGGCATCGGCGTGCGCATCGAGGACGACATCCTCGTCACCCCGGAGGGCCACCGCAATCTCTCGTCCGGGCTGCCACGCCGCAGCGCCGACGTCGAGGAGTGGATGGCGCGTCTGCGGAGCTGAAGCGCCCCGGGGACTCCTGGCCACCGGTTCCGGGCTACTTTCATCACACCGCTGCCCGGATTGGGCCGAGATGCATAACCTGGCATGTGTCCGGCGGTGGTTCCGGTCGAGGAAGAGAGTTCACGGTGGTCACCCTTCGGTTCCGGCCAGGTCTGCTGGCGGCGCTGCCCTACGTAGCCATGGGCATCGTCGTGCTGGTCGACTTCACCGCGGGCCCGGGCATCGGGTTTCTGCCGATGATGGCGCTGGGGCCCGCGTTCGCGGGGCTGATCGGGAACGTGCGGCGCAGCGCGCTGATCGGGACGGTCGCGCTCGTACTGTCACTGATGCTCAGCGTCTACAACGACCAGCTCGGCGAGCGGCGCGGCTACACGACGCTGATCTCCGTGGCCGGAGTCGCCGTGGCCGGAGTCGCGGCGACCGCGATGCGCCAGCGCCGCGAAGCCGAACTGGCCAGCGTCAGGTCCATCGCGGAGGCCGCGCAGCGTGTGCTGCTGCGCCCCGTGCCGCGCAGCGCGGGACATCTGCGCGCCGCGGTCTCCTACACCTCCGCGATGGCCGAGGCCCGTATCGGCGGCGACCTGTACGAGGTGGTGACCTCGCCGACCGGCGTCCGCGTCATCGTCGGTGACGTGCAGGGCAAGGGGCTCGAGGCGGTGGAGACGGCGGCCGTGGTCGTGGGTGCCTTCAGGGAGGCCGCGTACGACGAAGCCGATCTGAAGGCCGTGGGCCAGCGCCTGGAACGGGCGCTGGCCCGGCATCTGCTCGGGGAGAAGTTCGTCACGGCCGTGCTCGCCGAGGTGCGCGAGCGGGACCAGGCGACGCTGCTCAACTTCGGGCACCCGGCGCCGCTGGTGATCCGTCCGGACGGCTCCGTGGAGTACGCGGAACCGCCGGCCCGCGCCCTGCCGCTCGGGCTGGATCTGGACGGCGGACCGGCGGCGCAGCCGCATCAGGTGCCGTTCGTCCCCGGTGACCAGATGCTGTTCTACACCGACGGGGTCAGCGAGGCCCGGGACGACGGCAACCGTTTCTACCCGCTCAGTGAGCGCGGCGATCTGCTCAAGGATCCCGACCCTGACTCGGCGCTGGCAGCCGTACGCGCCGATCTCGCGGAGCACGTCGGTGCCCCGCCGCACGACGACGCGGCGATGCTGCTGCTGCGCTACCGCGACCGCGGCATGTGACGGGCGGCGGTTCGTGCGCCCCGCGTGGGCGGGGCACGGAGCGCGCGAAGGGAGGCGGCGGGGCGGCGGTGGTTCAGCCCGCAGCGAGGAGCGGGCTGCTCCCGGTCTCCGGCATCTTCGCCCGACCCGCTGAACCGTCGTGGTCCTGACTCCACTTGAGAGTCTTGTCGAAGATGACGACGGCTCCCCCGCGCCCCGGCCGGTTGCGCACGTAGACGTGGTCGGCGAGGGACTCGATCAGGAAGAGCCCGCGTCCGCCCTCACCGTCCAGCGGCCTGTTGCGCCCCGGCAGGGCCGGGGCGCGGAAGCCGGGGCCGGAGTCGGCCACCTCGATGCGGCACGTGTCGCCTTCGAGGTAGGCGGTCACGCAGAACGCCTCGGAGCGCTCGCCTGTGCCGTGCTCCACCGCGTTCGCGCACGCCTCGGAGAGGGCGAGGGAAAGTTCGTAGGAGATCTCGCCGTCCACCCCGGCGCTCTCCATGGAAACGAGCAGCAGCCGGCGGGCAAGTGGCACGCTGGCAGCTTCGCGCCTCAGTTGGAGACACCACCACATGCTCATGCTCAACCCTCCACAGACCGAAGCTCGACGGTCGGCCCCATGGGGCCGCCCCGGCCATGAGCTACGTATTGCCGGGGTGGGCGAGCGATACGCATCTGGATGTGTGCATCCCGTCCGTTCGGAGGACGGGTGGGGCGGCACATGCGCCGCCGCGACCGGCGAAACCGCAGGTCGGCTGGTGGAGCTGGGCGGCTCGGCGGCAACCGGACGGGATGCGGCTCCGGTGGCCGAGTGCGGACCATTCGGGCATCTCGACCCCTGCCGTATGCGGCTGCCGTCGCGGTGAGATGATGGCGCGGCCATGACTGCCGGGGCGGATCTGAGACTCCTGCGGGCCGCGGTCTTCACCGCGGTCTGTGTGACGTTGTCCGCCGCCGGTCACTCCCTGACGGGCGGGAATCGCACACCGTTCTGGTCGGTGGCCGTCGCGTGCGCGGCCGTCTTCGTCGTCGCGGCGCCGCTCGCCGGGCGGGAACGGTCGCTGCCGGGGATAGCGGGACTGCTCGCGGCCGGACAGGTCGGACTGCACACGCTCTTCTCCTGCCGTCCGGCCGGCACCACCGCGTCGGCCGCGGGGTCCGCCACGTCGTCGCACGGCGCCCACGGCGGGAGCGGTGCGGACGTCCGGAGTCTCGCCGCGCAACTGCTGTGCGGCGAGCAGTCCGCGGGACGCCTCAGCGAGTCCGAGGCCCGCCGGATCATCTCCGACGCCGGCCTGGACGCGGACCGGCTGGGCGGGTCCGGCAGCGCCGGACTCTCCCACCAGGCCGCCCAGCACGCGACGCACCACTCCGCGGGCCACGGTGGCGGCGGTGCCGCGGTGTCCGCCGGCGAGACGCCGCTGGAGTGCCTGCACAACGCCGCGCGCGCCGCCCTGTCCTCCTTCGACGTGCCGATGCTGCTCGGCCACCTGCTCGCGGCGCTCGTCCTGGGCTGGCTCCTGCGCCGCGGTGAGACAGCCCTGTGGCGGCTCGTACGGCTCTCGGCGCGCTCCGCCCGTACGGCTGTCGCCCGGGTACGCGCCCTGCGCACGGCCCTGGCGTACGTACGGTCGCCGCGCGACGGCCTGCTGCCCGGACTCCCCGCGCACGTCTGCTTCGACGGTGCCGGCGACCAGGCCCCGCCGCGCTCCGTGCTCCTCGACCACTCGGTGCACCGGCGCGGACCGCCACGGCGCGAGCGGCAGAAGAACCTCACACTCGCGGCCTGACGCACGGCGCCAACGACGGAACGACGGCGTGCGCCTCTCGCCGCGCACCCGATCCTGTGCTGTCACGTCAAATCAGCGTTCCGTCCTGTCCTTCGGGAGCAACCATGCAGACCACTCCGCGCCGTCGTCTCGCCGCCGCCGGGGCCCTCGCCGCCACAACTGTCGTGCTGTGCGCCGGGCCCGCCCTCGCCCACGTCAGCGTCGACCCCGGGGAGGCCGAGCAGGGCGGCTACAGCGTCGTGAACTTCAAGGTCCCCAACGAGCGCGACGACGCCGCCACCACCAAGCTCGAGGTCAACCTCCCCACCGACCACCCGCTCGCTTCCGTGATGCCGCAGCCGGTGCCCGGGTGGGACGTGAAGGTCACCGAGTCCGAACTGGACAAGCCCGTCGAGATGCACGGCGAGAAGATCTCCGAGGCCGTCACCAAGATCACGTGGACCGGCGGCAAGATCGGCGCCGGCGAGTTCCAGCAGTTCCCCGTCTCCATGGGCCAGCTGCCCGAGGACAGCGACCAGATCGTCTTCAAGGCTCTGCAGACCTACGACAACGACGAGGTCGTGCGCTGGATCGAGGAGCCCAAGGAGGGCGAGCCCGAACCGGACAGCCCGGCACCGGTGCTGAAGCTGACGCCGGCCGCGGCGGAGGACGACGCCAAGGGCGGCGCCGGGGACAGCACCGAGAAGACCGCCGCGGAGGGCGACTCCTCGGAGGCCTCCTCCGGCGGGAGCAGCACCGACACCACCGCTCGCGTGCTCGGCATCGCCGGCATCGTCGTCGGCGTCGCCGGTGTCGCCTTCGGGGTGCTGGCGGGCAGGCGCCGCAGCGCCTGACCGGACACCGGCTGTGGGGGCGGGACCGCCCGCCTGCGCCCGCGCGTGTGCGCGGGCGGCCCGCCCCCGGCGCCCGCGAACGCTCCTCCTCCCGCGAGGCGGCGAAGAGACCCAAGCAGCAGAAACAGCAGAAAGCAGAAAGCCAGTGCACTATGCGTAAGACCAGAACTCTCACCGCTGCCGCACTCGTCGCGGCGGGAGCCCTCGCGCTCTCCTCGTGCGGCGGCGGGACCGGCGGCGGTCCGGGAGACGGCGAGGACAAGGCCGCCGCCTCCTCCGCTCCGCAGAAGAAGGGCGGGGTGGTACTCGACACGCCCTTCGACAAGCCCGACCTCACCCTCACCGACACCGAGGGCGAGGAGTACGACCTGATCGAGGAGACGAAGGGCAAGGCCGTACTGCTGTACTTCGGCTACACGCACTGCCCGGACGTGTGTCCGCTCACGATGAGCAACATCGCCGTCGCCAGGTCCAAGCTGAGCGCGGAGCAGAAGAAGGACCTGCGGGTCGTCTTCGTCACCTCGGACCCCAAGCGCGACACCCCCGAGGAGCTGCGCAGCTGGCTGCGCGGCCAGGACCCCTCCTTCGTCGGACTCACCGGCGACTTCGACACCATCCAGGCGGGGGCCCGCACCGTGGGCGTCAGCATCGATCCCGCCTACAAGAAGAAGAACGGGGACGTCGTCTCCTCCCACGGCGCTCAACTGCTCGCGTTCTCGCCGAAGGACGACAAGGCGCACGTCCTCTACACGGAGGGCAACACCGGGCCCGAGATCCTGGAGAAGGAACTGCCCAGGATCGTCAAGGGGGAGAACCCGTGACCCCCTCTCCGGGCAAATCCCCCCGACGCGGCCCCTTCCGGCGGGGCCGCACCGCCGCCGCGTCGGCCTGTGCCGCCGCCGGGCTGCTCACGCTCGGTGCCTGCGGCTCCGGTGCGGACGCCGACCGGGAGGGCTCGCCACCGAAGTTGACCGTCCGGGGCGCATACGTACCGGAACCCGTCACCGAGGAGATGGCCGGCGGTTTCCTCACCGTCCGCAACTCCGGGGACACCGCGGACAGGCTGACCTCCATCGACAGCGCCGTCTTCGACGACGTCCAGCTCCACAGGACGGCCGACGGGAAGATGCAGCGGGTGAAGTCGCTGCCCGTACCCGCCAACGGGGAGCTGAGCCTGAGCCGGGGCGGAAACCACATCATGTTCATGAAACCGGAGCGGAAACCGGTGAAGGGCGAGAAGGTGCCCGTGACACTCCACTTCGAGAAGTCCGACCCCGTGAAGGTCTCGATGCCGGTCGAGGCCACGAACCACGTACCGGAGAATTGAGGGACTGACTCGTGCCGCTCACCACCAGGCGTCCCCGCAGCACCGCGCCGCTCAGAGCGTTCGGCGCGCTGCTGTGTGCCGTGCTGTGCACCCTGCTCACCGTGCTCGGAACGGCCGCTCCGGCCTCCGCGCACGCCGTGCAGACGGACAGCACTCCGGCCGAGGGGTCGGTGGTGAAGAGCGCTCCCCGCGAGGTCACCGTGACCTTCTCGGAGGGGATCTCGATGTCGGACGGTTCGCTCCGGGTGCTGGGGCCGGACGGAAAGCGCGTCGACAAGGGCAAGGTGCGCGTCGTCGAGGGCGGGAAGGTGACTCGGGGCGTCGGCCTCAAGTCCGGCGTACGCGACGGTACTTACACCGTGGCCTGGAACGGGGTGTCGGCCGACAGCCATCCCGTCGCCGGCGCCTTCACCTTCTCCGTCGGCTCTCCGTCCCAGACCACGGCGGAGGTTCCACAGGAAGGAGAGGACTCGGAGGTCGGCGCGGTCGACGTGCTGTACCAGTCGGGGCGGTACGCCGCCTACACGGGCTTCGTGCTGCTCGTGGGCGGCGCCGCCTTCGTACTGACGTGCTGGCCGCGCGGCGCGACGGTCCGCCCGCTCCAACGGCTCGTGGTGACCGGCTGGATGACGCTCACGGTCACCACGCTGCTCCTTCTGCTGCTGCGCAACTCCTACGGGAGTTCGGGGGAGTTGGGCGACGTCTTCGACCTCGGCGGGCTGAGATCGGTCCTGGGGACGAAGCCGGGCGCGGCGCTCGCCTCCCGGCTCCTGCTGCTGGGAACGGCAGCCGTGATCATCGCTGTGCTGTTCGGTTCGTACGGCAAGCGGGAGGAGGACTCGGACGAGGGCCGCGACCTCCATCTCGGGCTCCATCTCGGCGGCGGCGTCGTGGCGCTGGGCCTCGCCGCGACCTGGTCGATGTCCGAACACGCCTCCACCGGCAGGCAGGCGGAGCTGGCGATGCCGGTGGACATGGTGCACCTGCTCGCGGTCGCCGCCTGGCTGGGCGGTCTCGCGGCCCTGCTGACGGCGCTGCACTGGGGGCCACCGCCTGCGCGCAGCGCCGTGCGGCGCTTCTCGCAGATCGCCTTCGGGAGCGTGCTGGTGCTGACAGCGACGGGGCTCTACCAGTCCTGGCGCCAGGTCGGGACGCTCAGCGCGCTCACCGGAACCTCGTTCGGGCAGCTGCTGATGCTGAAGGTCGCCCTGGTCGCCCTGATGGTCGCGGTGGCCTCGGTCTCACGGCGCTGGGCGGCGCAGCTCGGCGAGGCACGTGACGGCCCGGCCGGAGCGGCTCAGGGGGAGACGAGCGTACGGGAGGCGGAGCCGGTACCCGTCGGAGCGGGGGACGGCGACGGCGGACCCGAGCCGCGCGAAGGCTCGGGTGCGGCCTCCGGTTCCGGCCCCTCCTCCGGGTCCGCGTCCGGTTCCGCATCCGGTTCCTCATCCGGGTCCGCGTCCGGGTCCGCGTCCGGTGCGCGCGAGGCGGAGGATGACGACCCCGGCTCCGCGGAGAAGGCCCGCACGGAGGACGCGGAGGGCACTTCGGACGCGGCCGCCGCCGGAGGAGTACGGGCCGCCCAACTCGCACGCCAGCAAGCAGCGGTCGAACGCAGCCGCCGCAAGAAGGAGCGGGAGGCGGACCCCACACGCGCCGCCCTGCGCCGCTCGGTATTCGCCGAGGCCGGGATAGCTCTCGTGCTGCTCATGGTGACGACAGGGCTGACCAACACCCAGCCCGGACGTACGGAGGAGCGCACCCGCGCCGCCGACAGTGCCGGTGAGAGCCAGAACGCCGACGACTACGTCACCGCCAAGAAGAAGATCTCCTTCGACACCGGGGGCGACGACGGCAAGGGCACCGCGGAGGTGTGGGTCACCCCGGGCCAGGCGGGCGGCAACGCGCTGCGGGTCAGCACGACGGGCCCGGACGGAAAGCCCCTCGACGCGGACGAGGTGCTGGTCGCCCTCACCCTCCCCGCCAAGAACCTCGGTCCCGTCTCCGTCACGTTCGAGTCGATCAACGGCGACAAGAGCCGCTGGCGCTCGCGGGTGGTCCAGGTGCCCCTGGCCGGCAAGTGGAAGGTCGCGGTGACGCTGCGCACGTCGGAGATCGACCAGGTCACCGAGACCACGACCGTGGACATCCGCTGACACGGCCTGGAACCGGCCGGAACAGGCGGCGGGCAGGGCCGGTCCGGGCAGGAAGCCGGACGGCCACAAGGACGGAAAGACAGACAGGCAGACAGGCAGACAGGCAGACAGGGCCGAAGATCGCGTATCCGGGGAAACCGTGAGGATGAGCGTAAAGATGGACGTCAGCACGCACGCACCCGCTCATGCGTACGCGGGCCCGAGAACCGCCGTCCCCGGAACTCAATAGGACAGTGATGACCCAGCACGACCACGAACCTCACGGCGTCTCCCGGCGCCGCCTGATCAGTACCGTCGGAGCGGCGGGCGCAACCGGCCTCGCCGTCGGGGCCACGGGCGGCGCGGTCGCGCAGGCCACGGCCCAGGACGCGCCGAAGCCGCCCACACCGCTCACCTCGGTCGGTTCGACGCGCGTGCCCTTCCACGGCACCCGTCAGTCGGGCATCACCACGCCGGTGCAGGCGTTCGGTCACCTGCTCTCCTTCGACATGAGCCCGGGTGCGGGGCGCAAGCAGGCCGCCGCGCTGCTGCGCCGCTGGTCGGCGTCCGCCCGTGAGCTGATGGCGGGCAAGCAGTCCGAGGACCCGACGGAGATCGCACTGGATGCCGGACCGTCGTCGCTCACCGTCACCTTCGGATTCGGGCGCACGTTCTTCGCCCGTACGGGCCTGGAGAAGCAGCTCCCCGACGCGCTGGCGCCACTGCCCGAGTTCTCCAGCGACGCTCTCGACAAGAGCCGCTCGAACGGCGATCTGTGGGTGCAGATCGGAGCGAACGACGCGCTCGTCGCGTTCAACGCGCTGCGTGTGCTCCAGCGTCAGGCCGAGGGCACCGCACGGCTGCGCTGGCAGATGACCGGATTCAACCGCACGCCCGGCTCCACCGCGCGTCCCATGACCATGCGCAACCTGATGGGACAGGTCGACGGCACCAGAAACCCCAAGCCCTCGGAGAGCGACTTCGAGGAGCGGATCTTCGTTCCCCGTTCCGGTTCGGATTCCGCCTCATGGATGGCGGGGGGCTCCTACGCCGTCGTACGCCGCATCCGGATGCTGCTCGACGACTGGGACGAGCAGTCCCAGGCCGCGCAGGAGAAGGTCATCGGCCGCCGCAAGTCCGACGGCGCGCCCCTCACCGGCGGCAGCGAGGAGACCGAACCCGATCTGGACAAGCGGAACTCCGACGGCTCGCCGGTGATCTCGGCCGACGCCCACGTCCGCGTCACCGCCCCGGAGACGAACGGGGGTGCCGCGATGCTCCGCCGCCCCTTCTCCTACCACGACGGCTTCCGCGACGACGGCGCTCCGGACGCCGGTCTGCTCTTCGTCGCCTGGCAGGCGGACCCGCAGCGCGGCTTCGTACCGGTGCAGCGCAAACTCGACCGCGGCGACGCTCTCTCGCGCTTCATCCGCCACGAGGCCAGCGCTCTGTTCGCCGTGCCGGGCGGCCCGGCGAAGGGCGAGTACGTGGGGCAGCGACTGCTGGAGTCGTGAGGGCGGGTGGGTCCGGTGCGCGCCCGGCGCGTGCCGGACCCACCCTGTCTTCCGCGCGCGTCCCCGGCGCGTGTCTCCCGGCCCGTGTCACTGCGCCGTCCCCTCGCCCCGTGTCCCCGCGGACGGCGTTCCGCTCGCCCGCCACTGCCGGTTCACGCCTACGGCTCGTCCTGTGCGCCCTGGTGGAAGCGGAAGAGGTCTTCCGGGTCGACGAGTGCCTTGATCCCCGCGAGGCGCCGCTGCCCCTCTGGGTCACGGACCGCACGGGCGGCACCGGGCACAGCGCGGACGGCTCGCCCGTAGCGGAAGTTGAGGTTCGAGCCGACCGTCCAGGGCGCCACCGCCGCGAACACCTCCTCGTGCAGCGCCCCCAGCACAGCGGGATCGGCGTCCTCCGTCACCGACAGCACGTTCATGAGGTGACCCGCGTCCCGGTTGCCCACGGCGTTGGCAACGGACGGCTCCCGCGCGAGCGCACCGCCCATGTGGCGCAGGGAGAGCACCGTCATGCCGGGTGCGTCCGGTCCGGTCAGCCGCAGCACGCCGCGCAGCGCCGCACTGTCGGGCAGCCGCTCACCCAGCAGCACATTGGTGCCGTGGTACGCGTGCGGCTGCTCGGGTTCGTCGTATACGGACGCGGAGTCGGCGTAGGGCATCATCCGCAGCGTCTCCGACAGCCGCGGGCCGGCAGCGCGCAGCGGCTCGGTCAGCCGTTCCCCCTCGCCCTCCGTGCCGTTGTACACGACCTGAATCTGCGCGACGTACCGTCCGCGCAAGTGGTCCGGCAGGACGGGCAGATCCGGGTAGGCGAGCACGGTCACCGATGACGTGAGCTCGTCCGGAACCCCGGCCGTCCACGCCCGCCAGCACTCCAGCACATCCTCGGCGTGCTCCCCGCCGAAGACCAGCCGTCCCCCGTAGAAGCGCTCCACCGGCACCAGTCCGATCTCCATCCCCGTGACCACGCCGAAACCGCCACCCCCGCCGCGCATCGCCCAGAACAGGTCCTCGTCACGGTCCGGCGTGACGTGACGCAGACGGGCGTCCGCAGTGACGACGTCGATGGCGCGCACATGATCGGCCGCGTATCCGTACTGACGGGCGAGCAGCCCGACCCCGCCGTTCAGGGTGTACGAGACGGCGCCCACCCCTGGCCCGGAGCCGCTCAGCGGCGCCAGTCCGAACCGCGCCGCCTCCCGGACGACCTCGCCCCAGCGCACCCCCGCACCGATCCACGCGCTGCGGGCCCCGGCGTCCACGCGCACCCCGCCCGTCCGCCGAGTGCTCACCAGCACCCCGCCCCGCGCGGGGGTGGTCAGTCCGTGCCCCGTGGCCTGCACGGCGAGCGGCAGAGCGTGCGCCGCGGCGTACTCGACCGCCGCGCGCACGTCGTCTTCGCCGCGCGCGCGGACGATCAGGTCCGGGCGGTGCCGGTAGGCCGTCTGGAAACCGGAGCGCTCCTCGTCGTACGCCTCCTCGCCCGGCACCGTCACCCGCTCGGCGTGCGGCTCGCGCAGGAGGGAGGAGCGGGAGCCGGTACGAAGAGCCGACGTTCCGGTGCGTGCCCGGGCACGCGGTCCGTCATCCACGGCCGCCCTCCCGCGCCCCGTCCCCGTCCGCGTCCCTGTCCGCGTCCCAGCCCCCGTCCCAGCGGCGTCCCAGCCAGGCCGCCAACCGCTCGTAGGCGTCCGCACCTTCCGGCACGGACAGCGCCGGGCCGAACGGAACGTCCCCGCCGCGCCGCTCCGCGGGCGCCGCCCGGCGGGCGACACCCAGCGCGAACTCGGCCAGCTCCTCGTCGAGTTCGCCGGGCCGGCCCAGAGCCTGTGCCAGGTCCCACGAATGTGTGACCACCTCCATCACGCATCCCGTCAGCGCGATGCGGCCCGGCATGCTGCCCCAGGGCACCGTGTACACCTCGTCCAGCTTGGCGTCGTCGGCCCAGGCAGCCGAGAAGCGCTCGCGGGCACGCGCGTACGCCTCCGGCCAGCCGTCGTCCGGGACGCCGGAGACGCCGGAGTCGACGGCGGCGTCCGGGTCGACCTCACCGTCTCCGCCGCCCTCGCCGACCTGCGCGATGCGGTGTGTGCCGCCGACGACGTGGCTCAGCAGACTTCTCATCTCGAACTCACCGCAGGGAGTGGGACGGCCGAGCTGTCCGGGCTCGACGAGGGCGACAAGAGCGGCCATCTGGCCGGCGGCACGCTCGTAGAGGGGGCGCGGGTCCGGCGGGAGCGACGCGGAGGGGCCCCCGCTGTCGGAGGCGGCGGTCTCTGGTGTGTCCATGGGGCATTCTCCGTTCGTACGGTCTCGCTGACCTGCGGACACGGCGAGCATCTCCGTCTTTCCTGACACCCACCGTCAGGTTTTCCGGCACTCTGGAGAGGGTGAAGTCCGACCGTCTGCTCTCGATCCTGCTGCTGCTCCAGACGCGCGCCCGTGTGCCCGCCGACGAGCTGGCCCGCCGTCTGGAGGTCTCCACCCGCACGATCTACCGCGACGTCGAATCCCTTTCGGCCGCCGGCGTGCCCGTCTACGCCGAACGCGGACGGCACGGCGGAATCCGCCTCCTTCCCGGCTTCCGCACCGACGTCACCGGCCTCACCTCGGACGAGTCGCGCGCCCTGTTCGTGCTGGTCGCACAGGGCGCACACTCGGCACACTCGGCGCTCGGCCTGGACAACGCGCTCGGCTCGGCCCTGCGCAAGGTGATGGCCGCGCTGCCGGCGCCCCACCGTCCGGCCGCCGAGCTCACCAGCCGACGCGTACTCGTCGACCCCGGCCGCTGGCTGAGCGGCACACAGCCCGCCGTCGACCTGGGCGTCCTCAGCACCGCTGTCTTCTCCGACCGCCGGCTGCGCATCCGCTACCGGCACGGCGGCGGGACCAGCACGCACAACTACACCGTGGACCCCTACGGGCTGGTGGCGAAGGCAGGCACCTGGTACCTGGTCGCGGACCGGCGCGGACGCCCGCAGCTGTTCCGTGTCGACCGCGTCCTCGGGGCGAACGTCACCGAGGCGCCCGTCCAGCGAAGGCCCGGAGTCGAACTGGCCGACGCATGGGACGTGCTGAGACGCCAGGTGGAGGAGCGGCCGACGGACGTCAGGGTCAGCGCCCGCGTGCGCGGCTCACGCTTCGAGCTGTTCAGACGCATCGTCGGACCGTTCGTGCTGGACGACCCGGGCCCGGGCGGCAGCGGTGCGGAGGGTGCCGGTGCCGGTGCCGGTGCCGACGAGTGGGTTCCCGTCACGCTCGCCTACCCGGTGCTCACCGCCGTCCGCCAACTGCTGCAGTTCGGCGCGGACGTCGAGGTTCTCGAACCCGCGGCGGCACGTGCGGAACTCGCCGGTGCCGCCGCCCGCGTCACCGCCCTCTACGGCGGGGACGCACACGGCGACAGCGCGCAGGAAGCGGGCCCGCAGGGCGATCGCCCGTCACCGCGGAAGCAGCCGCTCCAGTGAAACCGCGACACCGTCCGCGTTGTTGGAGGCCGTCACCTCGTCGGCGACCGCCAGCAGTTCGGGGTGTGCGTTCTCCATCGCCACCCCGTACGCCGCCCAGTCCAGCATCGGAAGGTCGTTGGGCATGTCGCCGAACGCGATCGTCCCGCCGGCGGAGACACCCAGCCGCCGTGCCGCGAGCGACAGCCCCCTCGCCTTGCTGAGTCCGGGCGGCAGCAGCTCGACCAGGCCCTCGCCCGACATCGTCACGCTCACCATGTCGCCCACGACGGCTCTGGCCGCGTGCGCCAGTTCGTCGTCGCCGAGGCGGGGATGCTGCAGATACAGCTTGTACAGCGGTGCCTCCCAGAGAGGGTCACGACCGGTGCACAGCACAGTGTCCGGACTGTCCTCACGCACCCGGTAGCCCGGACCGGCCAACGCCTCACCGTCGGTGCCGTCCCGTGCGACCGCCAGCGCGAGCGGCCCCGTCTCCGCCTCGATCTTCGCGACCGCGAGCCGGGCGAGCTGCCGGTCGAGCGTCACGGACGTCAGCAGCCGCCCCGCGCCCGCGTCGTAGACCTGTGCGCCCTGAGCGCACACCGCCAGCCCTTCGTAGTCCAGGTCGGCCAGGATGTCCTTCGCCAGGGCGGTCGCGCGTCCCGTCACGACGATGTGCGCGGCGCCGAGTGCGGTCGCGGCGGCCAGCGCCTCGCGCGTACGGGAGGAGACCGTACTGTCGTCCCGGAGCAGCGTCCCGTCGAGGTCCGTGGCGATCAGCCGGTACGGAAAGGGCTGCGCCGACGCGGGCGCACCGCCGGGCCGGTCGCTCACTTGCCCACCGGCTCCAGGACCTCGCGTCCGCCCAGGTACGGGCGGAGCATCTCCGGTACGCGCACCGAACCGTCCGGCAACTGGTGGTTCTCCAGCAGCGCGACGATCGTACGGGGCACCGCGCACAGGGTGCCGTTCAGCGTCGCCAGCGGCCGTACGTGCTTGCCGTCCCGCACGCGGATCGAGAGCCGGCGGGACTGGAACTCGGTGCAGTCCGAAGTGGAGGTCAGCTCGCGGAACTTGCCCTGGGTGGGGATCCACGCTTCGCAGTCGTACTTGCGCGCGGCGGAGGAGCCCAGGTCGCCGCTGGCGACATCGATCACCTGGAAGGGCAGTTCGAGGCCGGTCAGCCACTGCTTCTCCCACTCCAGCAGCCGCAGATGCTCCGCCTCGGACTCCTCGGGCGCGACGTACGAGAACATCTCGACCTTGTCGAACTGGTGCACGCGGAAGATGCCCCGGGTGTCCTTGCCGTACGAGCCGGCCTCACGGCGGAAGCACGGCGAGAAGGCGGCGTAGCGCAGCGGCAGCCGGGACGCCTCGATGATCTCGTCCATGTGGTAGCCGGCGAGCGGGACCTCGGAGGTGCCGACCAGATAGAAGTCGTCCCTCTCCAGGTGGTAGACGTCCTGCGCTGCCTGGCCGAGGAAGCCGGTGCCTTCCATGGCCTGCGGCTTGACCAGCGCCGGGGTCAGCATGGGCGTGAAGCCCGCCTCGGTCGCCTGTGCGATGGCGGCGTTGACGAGCGCCAGCTCCAGCAGGGCGCCGACGCCGGTGAGGAAGTAGAAGCGCGATCCGGAGACCTTGGCGCCGCGTTCGACGTCGATCGCTCCGAGCAGCTGGCCCAGTTCCAGGTGGTCCTTGGGCTCGAAGCCCTCGGCGGCGAAGTCGCGGGGGGAGCCGACCGTCTCACGGACGGTGAAGTCCTCCTCGCCGCCGACCGGGACCTCCGGGCGGATGACGTTGCTGAGCAGGCGCAGCAGGCGCTGGGTCTCCTCCGCCGCCTCGTCCTGCTCGGTGTCGGCGGCCTTGACCGCGGCGGAGAGCTCACCGGCCTTCCTGAGAAGTTCGGCCTTCTCCTCGCCCGCGGCCTTGGGGATCAGCTTGCCGAGCTGCTTCTGCTCCGAGCGCAGGGAGTCGAAGCTCGCGCTGGAGGACCTCCGGCGTTCGTCGGCGGAGAGCAGGGCGTCGACGATGCCGACGTCCTCTCCACGGGCGCGCTGGGATTCGCGGACACGGTCGGGGTCCTCGCGGAGCAGTCGAAGGTCAATCACCCCGCCAGGGTACCGGTGGGGATCAGCATGGCTCGACAGCAATTCAGCAGCTCATTCTGAACTTGATTGTCTCTTTTTTACCGAAAAGGAAGGAAAGTGCTCACGGCTGGCGCCGTCCCGGGCAGCAGACCTCCGCGCACACTCGCGGAGCCTCATCTCCGCCCTGCACAGAGGCAGTTGACAGTCCCTCAGCACGCGGCCGCGGCTGACTTATCCACAGGCCGCGCACCCCTCCGGAACTTTTTCCACAACCATCGTGCCGGGGCTGTGGAAATTGAAGGAGATCGTTCCGAGAGAATCCGGACCGCCTCGGAATTCCCGTCGCAAACCCGTAATAAGCACTCAATCGAGCGGGGTTGACTCACCCCAAAGAGTGGGAGGAGGGAATTGACGTGACGAAGGGGGACGACGACACCTGTGCACTCTTACGCGGTCTCCATGATGCTTTGTCGACAATGTCCGTTTTGCGTCGCAGACTTGTACACAGGCCGCCCGCTACCCTGTGGATAACTCCGTGGGCTGCACAGACGCGTCAGCCGCGGCCGTCCAGACAGCGCGTCAGCCAGTCCGCGGCCTCCACGAAGTCCGCGTCCGTCGTGCCCTTGCGCTCCACCGGAGCCACCTCGTCCGCGCGCGGATACGAACCCAGATAGCGCACCCTCTCGCACGCACGCTTCAGCCCCATGAACACGTCCCCGACCCGCCGGTCCTGCAGATGCCCCTCGCAGTCCACCGAGAAGCAGTAGCGGCCGATCCCCTCGCCCGTCGGCCGGGACTCGATGCGCATCATGTTCACACCGCGCGACGCGTACTCCTGCAGGACCTCCAGCAGCGCACCGGGATGGTCGTCACGCAGCCAGAAGACGACCGAGGTCTTGTCCGCACCCGTCGGAGCCGCGGGCCGCGCCGGCCGTCCCACCAGGACGAAGCGCGTAGCGGCGTTGTCCGCGTCGTGGATGCCGGTCACCAGTGGTTCGAGCCCGTACGTCGCCGCGGCGAACTCTCCGGCGAAGGCCGCGTCGTAACGCCCCTCCTGCACCAGCCGCGCACCGTCCGCGTTGGACGCCGCGGACTCCCACAGCGCGTCCGGCAGATGCGAGCCCATCCAGTTGCGCACCTGGGGCTGCGCGACCGGATGCCCGGTCACCGTCTTGATGCTCTCCATCGGTGTGCCGGGGCGTACCAGCAGGGCGAAGGCGATCGGGAGCAGCACCTCGCGGTAGATCATCAGCGGGCGGCCGCTCGCCAGCTCGTCGAGCGTCGCGGTCACTCCCCCCTCGACCGAGTTCTCGATCGGTACGAGCGCCGCCGCGGCCTCCCCGTTCCGTACGGCGTCCAGTGCCGCCGGCACGGAGACCATCGGCAGCAGCTCGCGCGTGGCGGCCTCGGGGAGGGTGCGCAGAGCGGCCTCGGTGAAGGTCCCCTCGGGACCGAGGTAGGTGTAGCGGCTCGCTGGTGACATACCGCCACGTTAGTCGTGCGGCGGAGCCGGTGCGCCCGCTGTCTCATCTGCCGGTCCGCTGCCGGTCTGGGCACCCCCGGGCGTACGTGCGGAGGGGCCCGGGCTACGGTCACGGGTGACCGTAGCCCGGGCCCCTCCGCGCTCGGCGCTGCGCCTGTGCCCGGCCCTTCAGGCGGGTACCGGCCGGCCGGGCAGCGCGGGCCGCCGTGCCGGTGCGGGCACCGGCACGCGTCGCGTCACTCGTCCCCGGCCAGCGTGAGGGTGCGCAGCTTGCGGGCCGCGTACCAGGTGCCGCCGACGGTGGCGACCAGCAGCAGCGTCACACCGGTCGTCACGCCCACCTCGGAGCTGATGCCGGCACCGTTGTCCGAGACCTTCTGCGCCAGGGCCAGGGCCCACTGCTGCACCGACAGTGCACGCGCGCCCGGCACCATGCTGCCGAAGAGGGCCTCCCAGATCAGGGCGTAGACCAGGCCGATGACGACAGCGTGCCGGGAGACCGTGCCCAGCAGCAGGAAGATGGCGCTGTAGGCGACGGACGCCACCGCGGCGGCCACCGCGTACGCGACGGCGATCTGCTGGCTGTTGCCGTTGAGGATGAAACCGGCCACCAGCGTCGGGACCGCCGAGAAGACCACGGTCACGAAGATCGCCACGATCAGTTTCGTGAAGATGATGCTGGACCGCTTGAGCGGCTTGGCCAGCAGATAGACGACCGAGCCGTCGTCGATCTCCGGCCCGATCGCGCCCGTGCCCGCGACGACGCCGATGAGCGGCACCATCGTGGCCATGGCGAAGCCGCCCAGCAGCTCCGTCGTCACCTGGTCGTCCGCGCCCGTCAGGCCGCGTACGGAACCTGCCACGACGAGCAGGAGCACCGGCAGCGCGCACAGGAGCAGCGCGCGCCGGCGCCCCAGGAGCGCCCTGTAGGTGAGCCTTGCGACTGTCTGGTTGTACATCGTGAAGGCTCCCTTCAGGCCGCGACGAGGTAGGAGAAGACGCTCTCCAGGGACTCGTCCGAGGGCGAGACCGTGTAGAGCCGGATGCCGTGCTCGCGGGCGAGCCGCGGGAGGAGCTGGGTGAACCTGCCGAAGTCGACGGCCTGGATGCGCAGGGCCTTCTCGTCCTCGTCGAACTGGATGCCCGCCGTCGAGGCGTCGGCGATGAGGGCCGCCGCGAGGCGCCGGTCGTCGCTGGAGCGTACGAGATAGCGGTGCGGGCGGTCCGTCATCAGACGGCGGATCTTGCGGAAGTCGCCGCTGGCCGCGTGGCGTCCGGCGACGACGACCTCGATGTGGGACGCGAGCTGTTCGACCTCTTCGAGAATGTGCGAGGAGAAGAGCACCGTCCGGCCCTGGTCGCCCATCTGCCGCAGCAGCTGCATCAACTGCATGCGCTGGCGCGGGTCCATGCCGTTGAACGGTTCGTCGAGCAGCAGCACGGACGGATCGTGCACGAGGGCGGAGGCCATCTTCACGCGCTGGCGCATGCCCTTGCTGTACGTGGAGATCTTGCGGTCCTGCGCCTGCTCCATCTCGACCGTGGCGAGGGCCTTGCGGGCGGCCGCGGCCGGGTCGGGCAGCTTGTGCAGTTCGGCGTTGGCGAGGACGAAGTCCCAGCCGGTCAGGAAGTCGTACATCCCCTCGCGTTCGGGGACCAGGCCGATCTCCTTGTACACCTCCTGGTTGCGCCAGATCGGCGAGGAGTCGAGCGTGACGCTCCCGGTCGAGGGCGCCAGGAAACCGCCCATCATGTTGATGAGGGTGGACTTGCCCGCGCCGTTCGGGCCGAGGAGGCCGGTCACGCCGGGGCCGATGTCCATGGTGATGTCGTTGACGGCGACGACGTTCCCGAACCAGCGGGAGGTGTGGTCGATGTGCAGCGTGGTCACAGCCCGGCCTTTCGGTAGCGGCGCAGCAGCAGGGCGTACGTGCCGGCGATGAGTACGGCGGTGAGCAGAACGTAGACGGAGGCCTGCGTGCCGGTCAGCTCCTGGCCCGCCGGGAAGCCGCTCTGCCCGTCGAGGAGCTTGCCCTGCAGGCCGTCGATGAGCGTCCCGGCCGAGCCCAGCCCGAGCCAGCCGATCGGCCCGGGGTTGTCCTGCACGGCGAGGATCGCCTGCAGCGCGGTGATGAGCATGTACGGGATGGTCAGCACGGCGATGATCGCCGCCACCCCGAAACCACGCCGCGGGGTCGCCGCGGCCACGGCCAGTCCGATACCGGCGTGCAGCACGGAGAAGACCAGGCAGCAGACCATGCCCAGGGCGAAGCCCTTGGTCTCGTCGCCGAAGTCGAGCTTCGCCAGCAGCGCTCCGACGTAGAGGATGAGGACCGACGCCCCGGTGAAGACGAAGATCGCCGCGGAGAGTGCGGCGTACTTCGCCCCGACGTAGTCGCCTCGCTCGATGGGACGGGAGAAGTAGAGCGGGACGACGCGGAAGCGCAGGTCGAGGGAGACGGCCTGAGGTGCCATGGCGGCGATGTAGATGCCGATGACCGGCTGCATCTGGATGATGTAGGAGCTGTAGTCGATGGGCATCCGCTTCGCGTCGGTGAAGACGGCCACGGCCACGACGATCGCGGCCGGTACGCACATCACGGCGAAGAGGATCATCGGCAGCACCTTGGACTTGGCCGAACGGCCGAGCCCGTACGCGGCGCGCAGCGACTGCTCGAAGAGCGAGGTGCGGGCGTACCCGCGGCCGAGCCGCGGTCCGTCGTAGTTGCGGTAGCCGATGTTGTGGATGACGTCGTCGCCGCGCCGCGGGCCGGCGGGCGCCTGCTCCGTGGCGGACGCCGTCTTCGTCGCCGACTGCGACGCGGATGCGGGGGCGTGAGGCTCAGGCGACATCGCCGCTGCCTCCCTTCTGCGGCTGGAGTTCGCGGTCGGCGGGGGCGACGGCGGGTGCCGTGGCGGTGCCGGCCGCGGCGTCCCCGGCGCCGCCGTCCGTGTCCGGGCGGGCCTGCGCAAGGGAGGCCTCCTGGTCGGCGCCCCCGTGGAAGACCTCCGCGATGCGGTGCCTGCGCTGTTCCATCCGGACAAGGCCGAGGCCGAGCCGGGTGACGGTGTCCCGGACGGTGTCGTAGGCGCTCTCGTCGGTGGCGTCGACCATGAGCAGATGCCCGGCGCCTGGTGCCCCGGCCCCGCCCGGTGCCTGCGCGGACAGACCCGCGGCGACCAGTTCGGAGCGCAGCGCCTCGGTCCCGTCCGGGTGCTCGTCGGTGTCGGTGACCTCCACGGCGAGCGACGGCGTGCTCTTGGTGAAGTCGGCCGTGGTGGAGGCGCGCAGCAGCTTGCCGCCGTCGATGACGACGACCTGGTCGCAGGTGCGCTCCAGCTCGCCGAGCAGATGGGAGGTGACGAGCACGGAGATGCCGAAGTCGGTGTGCACACGGCGGATGAGGGCGAGCATCTCGTCGCGGCCGACAGGGTCGAGCCCGTTGGTCGGCTCGTCCAGCAGCACCAGTTGCGGGTCGTGCACGAGGGCCTGCGCGAGCTTGACGCGCTGCTTCATGCCGGTCGAGTAGCCGCCCATCGGGCGGTAGCGCTCCTCGTACAGTCCGACGTGGCGCAGGGTGTCCGCCGTGCGTTCGCGCGCCGAGTTCGCCGGCAGACCCGAGATGCGCGCCATGTGGACGACGAACTCCGTCGCGGAGACGTCCGGTGGCAGACAGTCGTGCTCGGGCATGTAGCCGACGCGTTCACGGATCGCGGAGCCCTCACGGGCCACGTCCATGCCGAGGACGGTCGCGCTGCCCTCGCTCGCCGGATCGAGGCCCAGGAGAATCTTGATGAGGGTCGACTTTCCGGCCCCGTTGGCGCCCACCAGGCCGGTAACACCCGGTGTGACGCCGACGGTGAGCCGGTCCAGGGCGGTCACCCTTGGGTACCGCTTGGTCAGGCTTTCGATAGCAATCACATTCACCCTCCCGACGCTAGGGCCTCACCCCTGTGTGCCACGTCCGTCCTGGGGTCTGGATCCGGCTGGTACCCGAGGGGGACGCTCCCCCTAAGGGGATGAGAACAAGTGGGGGAAATAGTGAGCTACCGACGGTATCCACAGGCTTCTGCGGCCTATTGACGCCGCCAGCGGGTGTTGTCACATTGATCGGTGTCAACTACGCGGGCCGGCGGTGGCGCCGGCCACGGAGCGAGCGCGGGGTGCGGGATCTGTGAACGGGCCGGTGGGCAAGGGGCTGGAAGGGGCGCGGGAGCGCTGGGTGCGCGGTGAGGGCGTCGACCTGTGCGTCGCGGAACTCGGCGACGAGGCCCGTCCCACCGTCGTGCTGGTGCACGGCTATCCGGACAGCAAGGAGGTCTGGTCGAAGGTCGCCGGGCGGCTTGCCGACCGCTTCCATGTGGTGCTCTACGACGTGCGGGGCTGCGGGCGCTCCTCCGCGCCCGTCCCGCTGCGCGGCGGCTTCACACTGGAGAAGCTGACGCGGGACTTCCTGGCCGTGACCGACGCCGTCTCACCGGACCGTCCCGTCCACCTCGTCGGCCACGACTGGGGATCGGTGCAGGGGTGGGAGTTCGCGACGGTCAGCGCGACGGAGGGCCGGATCGCCTCCTTCACCTCGATGTGCGGCCCCTCCCTGGACCACTTCGGCCACTGGATCAGGAGACGCGTCGGGCGGCCCACGCCCCGGCGCCTCGCACAGGCGCTGGGCCAGGGCGCCCGCTCCTGGTACGTCTGCGTGCTGCACACGCCGGTCCTGCCGGAGCTGGCGTGGAAGGGGCCGCTCTCGACGTACTGGCCGAAGTATCTGCGACGGGCCGAGAAGCTTCCGGACGACGGCTATCCCACCTCCTCCCTCTCCCGCGACGCCGCGCACGGCGCCTGGCTCTACCGCGACAACGTGCGCGACAGGCTCGGCAGCCCCCGTGAGGACTGCTACGCGCATGTGCCGGTGCAGGTCGTCACGCCCACGCGGGACGCCTTTCTGAGCGAGCGGCTCCACGACGACCTGGAACTGTGGGAACCGGGAATCACCCGGCACCGGCTGGACGCCAAGCACTGGATACCGCGCACGAGACCGGACCAACTGGCCATCTGGATCAGCGATTTCGTCACCGCGAGAGAGTCGGGACCGACGGCCGCGGAGGTACGGGGCAGCGTTCCGGGCGGACCGCTCGCCGAGCGCTTCGGCGGGCAACTGGTGCTGGTCACCGGCGCGGCGGGCGGCATCGGCAGGGCGACGGCGCTGGCCTTCGCGAGCGTCGGCGCGCGCGTCGTCTCCGTCGATGTCGACGGCCCGGGCGCGGAGCGTACGGCCGAGCTGGCGCGGCTGGCCGGTGCGCCGCAGGCGTGGGCGGAGACCGTCGACGTGAGCGACGCGCGGGAGATGGAGAAGCTGGCCGACAGGGTCGCCGAGGACTGCGGCACCGTCGACGTGCTGGTGAACAACGCGGGGATCGGCCTCTCCGGCCCCTTCCTGGAGACGAGCGTCGAGGACTGGAAGCGGACGCTGGATGTGAACCTGTGGGGTGTCATCCACGGCTGCCGGCTCTTCGGCAAGCAGATGGCGGAGCGGGGCCAGGGCGGCCACATCGTCAACACCGCCTCGGACGCCGCCTATCAGCCGACGAGGCTGCTTCCCGCCTACGGCACGTCGAAGGCCGCCGTACTGATGCTGAGTGAATGCCTGCGGGCGGAGCTGGCGGGGAAGGGCATCGGCGTCACCGCGATCTGCCCCGGGCCGGTCAACACCGGCATCACCGGCACCGCCCGCTTCGTCGGCCTCGGTGAGGCGGAACAGCGGCGGCGCAGGGAACGGATCGCCAGGCTGTACAGGCTGCGCAACTACCCGCCGGAGAAGGTCGCCAAGGCAGTGATGCGAGCGGTCGTGCGCAACCAGGCCGTGGTTCCCGTGACGCCGGAGGCACACGGCGCGAGGATGCTCTCCCGGTTCGCGCCGCGCGCCCTGCGCGCCCTCGCCAGGATCGACCCTCCGCTGTGAGTAGGGCGCACGCGGCGGGCGGGGAGTACCGCATCGAGGATCTGGCGCAGCACAGCGGCGCCACGGTCCGCACGATCCGCGCCTACCAGGACCGCGGCCTGCTGCCCAGGCCCGGACGGCGCGGGCGGGCGAACGTCTACGACGACTCGCACCTTGCCAGGCTGCGTCAGATCACCGGGCTGCTGGAGCGCGGCTACACCCTTGCCTCCATAAAGGAGCTGCTCGAAGCGTGGTACGAGGGCCGCGGACTGGCGGGAGTGCTGGGTCTCGTCTCGGAGGTCGAGGGCCCGTGGACGGACGAGGAACCCGCACACCTCACCGGCGCGGAACTGCGCGCCCTCTTCGGCGAGGAGGGAACGGGTGACGCCGTTGCCGAGGCGGTCGAACTGGGCGTGCTGATTCCGCTGCTGGACCGGACGGGGCACTACCTCGCCCCCAGCCCCGGGGAACTGGCCGTCGCCGCCGAACTGCACGGTGCCGGAGTGCCGCTGCCCGCCGTCACCGGGCATCTGCGCGAACTGCGCCCACAGGTGCAGCACATCGCGGCCCGTTTCATGGATCTGGTCAACGAGCACATCTTCGTCCGCTATCTCCATTCATCTCCCTCGGACGAGGACGCCTCGGAGGCGGCCGGCCTCGTACGCCGGCTGCGCCCGCTCGCCCAGCAGGCCGTCGACGCCGAACTGGCCCGCGCGATGCGGACCTTGGCCTCACGCAACCTGGGTGAGCATCTGCGGCGGGCGACGGCCGGGGACCGGGAGCACCGTACGGACGGGGCGGTGACGATGGCGGCGTGCCCTCCCCTGCCGGGCGAGCAGGGGAACTTCACGGGCCCCACGGGCTCCACCGGCTCCACCGGCTCCACCGGCTTTCGGGGAGCCGCGTCCGGGGTGGAGGCCACCCCGGACGCGGCTCCGGCGACGGACACGGGCGCCCTCGCGGACGCGGGCGCGGGCGCAGTCCCGGACGCGGGCACAGCCCCGGGCGCGGCCTGTGGCCCCACCGAGGAGGTGCGGCTGCCCGCCGCGACGCTCGCGGCCGTCCGGGACCTGGTCGGCACGGGGAACGCCGCCGCCTTCATCGCCGCCGCGGCGGAACGCGAGGTGAGGGCCCGCGAAATGGACGCCTTCACGACCGGACGTCCGGGCGGCCCGCCGACCGGCCGCAGCGAGGGCGGCCGCGAGCCCACGGCGGGCGGAGACGGGGAGGCGACGCGGTGAGCAGACCCCGGTGAACTGGGACTCCGTCCACGGCCACCGGGGCGGAAGGGGGGACTTCCCCGCATCAGATGCCGGGTGCTCCCCATAGGGGGAACCAGCGGCCGAGGTCCGCCTCCGTGGCCAGATCGTCCGTCAGCAGCCCCCGCACCTGCAGCTCCAGCGCGCTGTCCCGCTTCTCCCGCTGCCCGGGCTGCGGCGCGAACGGGTAGAAGGTGCCGCGCTTGTAGAGGTAGACGAGCGCCAGCCGCCTGTCGTCGCCCTCCTCGGCCGCGCGGAAGCCGACCATGGAGCACAGCAGCTGGGGGCCGAAACCCCCTTCGACGAGGAGGGTGTTGACGGCGTGCAGGTCGTTGACGAGGCCGGTCGTCTCCTCGGGGGGATGCCGGGCGAGCAGCCATGTGTAGCCGTATTCGTCCTGGCTGAACTCCACAGGTGTGCCGCCCTGGTCGGCGTCGGCGTCCAGCAGCTCCCTCACGTCCCGCTGAAGTTGTTTGAAGGCGCCGCCCTCGACACTGGCGAAGCAGACCGACCCGAGGCCCGTCGGCACCAAGTCCGCACCGGCCTGCAGTGTGACCGCGGCGGCGGGCAGAGCGAAGAGCTGGTCGAGATCCGGACGTACAGGCTTGCTGCGCCCGAGGAGAGCGTCCAGGAGACCCACGGTGTTCACGTCCCTTCGGCTGGAAACGGCGAGCGGCGGCCGGCGGATGAGGGGGTGGCGCTCAGCGGGCGCCGGGCCGTGAAGCCCTGGTGTCCCGGCGGACGGCGGCCGGACACCTGTGTGCCCGGCCGCTCACTGCTGCCCGAGCTGCGTGCTGATGCGGCTGAGCTGGTCGAGGCGGCGCTCCAACGGCGGGTGCGAGGAGAGCAGCGTGGCCACGCTCTCGCCGGAGAAGGCGGGCACGAAGTAGAAGGCGTTGAACGGCTCGGCCTTGCGCAGATCGCGGGTGGGGATGCGGGCCATCTGGCCGCTCACCTTCGTCAGCGCCGAGGCCAGGGCCGAGGGCCGCCCCGTCAGCAGTGCTCCGGCCCGGTCCGCGGACAGTTCGCGGTACCGCGAGAGCAGCCGGGTCAGCAGGAAGCTGATGACGTAGACGACGATGCTCACCAGGGGGATCAGCAGGAAGAGCAGCCCCGCGCCGTTGTCGTTGCCCCGCCCGGCCCGGCTCAGTCCGCCGAAGAGCGCGACGCGTGTCAGTACGCCCGCCAGTACGCCCAGGAAGGAGGCGATCGTCATCACCGCCACGTCGCGGTGCGCCACGTGGGACAGCTCGTGGGAGAGCACTCCCTCCAGTTCCTCGGGCTCCAGGCGTCTCATGAGCCCGGTGGTCGCGCAGACCATCGACTTCTTCCGGCTGCGCCCGGTGGCGAAGGCGTTGGGTACGTCGCTCTCCGCCAGGGCCACCTTCGGCTTGGGCATGTCCGCCAGCGCACACAGGCGGTCCACCGCGCCGTGGAGTTCGGGGGCCTGCTCCGGGGTGACCTCGCGGGCCCCCATGCTGAAGGCGGCGATCCGGTCGCTGAACCAGAACTGCGCGACGAAGAGCGCGCCCACTGCCAGCACGATCAGTGGCCAGGCGTTGCTCATGACCGCGATCAGCGTTCCGACGAGCACCACGTAGAGCAGCCCGATGAAGAACATCGTGATCACCATGCGGCTGGTCAGTCCGCGGTCGGCGACGTACCGGCTGTGAACTGCTGCCATGACCGTCGCTCCTCCTCACCTGTCTCGGCCGTCCCCGAGCGTGTCCTCCCGGCGCCTCCCGCCCCTGCCGCGTCTCACGTCATCGCGGACCGGGCCGGCGCAGACCGACACCATTGAGGTAATTGTCCCCTTTCCGGTACCCGACCGGCCAATGACCCGGAGCGCTCGGGCGATCACCACCTGCGACACCGTCCGGGCCCGGGTTCCCTGCGCCCTGACGGAGGCCCCCCGTAACCTCGGCGGCATGACGTCCTCCTTGCGCCTGTCCGCCGTGATCCTCCCCGTCGACCGCTGGCATGACGGCGGTCGCGAGCGGTGGCAGCGGGCGGAGGAGCTGGGCTTCCACACCGCCTACACCTACGACCACCTCTCGTGGCGGGAGCCCTTCCGCGATGGGACGTGGTTCGGCGCCGTCCCCACGCTGACCGCCGCCGCGGTGTCCACGGAACGCCTGCGGCTGGGCACGCTCGTGACGTCGCCCAACTTCCGCCACCCGGTGCCGCTGGCCAAGGAGCTGATGTCCCTGGACGACATCAGCGGCGGCCGGATCACGCTCGGCGTCGGCGCGGGCGGCAAGGGGTTCGACGCGACGGCGCTCGGCCAGGACCCCTGGTCGGCCCGCGAGCGCGCCGACCGCTTCGGCGAGTTCGTGCCGCTCCTCGACCGGCTGCTGCGCGATCCGGTCGTCTCCTACGACGGGACGTTCTACTCGGCGCGGGAGGCCCGCGGCATCCCCGGCTGTGTGCAGCGCCCCCGGCTGCCGTTCACCGTCGCCGCCACGGGACGGCGCGGCCTCCTGCTCGCCGCGCGCTACGGGCAGGCGTGGGTGACTCCCGGCGACCCCGGCATCGCCGCGACAGGCACACCGGACGAGGGTGTGCAGGCCGTGCGCCGTCAGATCGTCCGGCTAGGCGGAGCGTGTGCCGAGACCGGCAGGGACCCGGCAGAGCTGGGGAAGATCCTGCTCGCGGGCTTCACTCCGGGGAGACCGCTGGACTCCCTCGACGCCTTCGTGGATTTCGCGGGACGGTACGCGGAGGCGGGAGTCACCGAGATCGTGCTGCACTGGCCGGTTCCGGGGACGGTCTTCGCCGCCGATGAGCGGGTCTTCGAGCGGATCGCCACCGAGGCGCTCGCGCAGCTGCCGGGCCGGGCCTGACGCGGATCGTTTCCGGCGGCCGCAGAAGGCGCCGGGTGCTCATCGGGGAGGTCCTCCGCACGGGTGTGCGTGCATATGCGCGATGATGGACGCTGTGAATGAGCCGCGCGCAACTCCCGCCCCTGGCGCCTCCCGCTTGTCTTCCCGCACCTCCCCCTGCGCCTCCGCCCGCCCGTCACCGCTCGCCCCGGCCCGCTCCGGAGCGGCACCGGTACGCCCCCGGCTGATCGCGACCGACCTCGACGGCACTCTTCTGCGCGACGACAAGACGGTCTCGGACCGTACGGTCGCCGCCCTGGCCGCCGCCGAGGTCGCTGGTCTCGATGTCTTCTTCGTCACGGGGCGCCCCGCGCGCTGGATGGATGTCGTCAGCGACCACGTCCACGGGCACGGCCTCGCCATCTGCGCGAACGGTGCGGCGGTCGTCGACCTGCACCGGGGGCGGCGGATCATCGACGTGCGGCCCCTCGATCAGCAGAACGCGCTGACAGTGGTGGACGCCCTGCGGGAGGCCGCTCCGGACGTCAGCTTCGCCGTCGAGCGCACCGGAGGCATCCACTTCGAACCCCTGTATCCGGCGCTGCACCCCGACCCCCTCGGGATCGTCGCCCCGGTGGAGAAGCTGCTGGGCCCCGGCAACGCCGAGCCCGTGCTGAAGCTGCTCGCGTACCACCCCGAGGCGGAACCGGACGAGTTCCTCGCGCTGGGCCGGAAGGCGGCGGGGGCGCACGCCCAGTTCACGCGCTCCGGCAGGTCCGCCCTGCTGGAGATCAGCGGCAGCGGCGTGAGCAAGGCCAGCACGCTGGAGCGCTGGTGCGCCCGCCGCGGGGTTCGGCCGGAGGAGGTCGTCGCCTTCGGGGACATGCCCAACGACCTGGAGATGCTGTCCTGGGCGGGAACGTCCTACGCCATGGCCAACGCCCATCCGGAGGTGCTGGCGGCCACGACGCACCGCACCTCCACCAACGAGAGCGACGGCGTCGCCGAGGTCATCGAGAAGCTGCTCCTCGGTCTGCCCGGCGCCGCGCCGGCGCCGGCGTCGGCGAAGGCACCGGAGAAGGCGCCGGCGAACGAGGCGGGGCCGGCCGCCCCGTAGCGCTCAGGTCGCGGGCGGCGTCCGCCTCCCGTGCGAGCATCCGGCTGAACGGCCCGTCCGCGGCGGCCAGTTCCCGGTACGTGCCACGCTCTGCGGTACGTCCGCCGTCGAGCACGATCACCTCGTCCACCGCGTCCAGGCCCTGCAGCCGGTGCGTGATGAGGAGCGTCGTCCGGCCCTCGGTGACGGCCAGCAGATCGGCGGTCAGCGCGTCCGCCGTGGGCAGGTCGAGGTGCTCGGCGGGCTCGTCGAGGACGAGGACGGGAAAGTCGGCCAGCAGCGCGCGGGCGAGTGCGAGCCGCTGGCGCTGCCCTCCCGAGAGCCGGGCGCCGTGTTCGCCGACGAGGGTGCCGAGGCCGTCCGGGAGCGTGGCGACCCAGGTGTCGAGGCGGGCGGCGGCCAGCGCCCCGTGGAGGTCGGCGTCGCTCGCGTCCGTACGGGCGAGGCGGAGGTTCTCGCGCACGCTGCTGTCGAAGATGTGGGCGTCCTGCGCGCAGAGCCCGACCATGCGCCGCACCGTGTCGGAGCGCAGGTCGCCCGCGGGGACTCCGCCGAGCGTGTAGGAGCCGCTGTCCGCGTCCAGGAAGCGCAGCAGCGCGTGGGCGAGGGTGGTCTTGCCGGAACCCGACACCCCGACGACGGCGACGCGGCGTCCGGGGGTCAGGTCCAGGTCGAAGCCGGCGAGCGGCGGGTGGCCGGGCGCCGGAACAGCGACGTCCGGACCGCGCGGGGTGCGGCCTTCGGCCCGGGTGTCCCACGGCTCCTCGCTGCCGGGCCCGCCCGGATAGCGCACGGTCAGACCGCGCAGGGACAGCGGGAAGGGGGAGTCGGGTGCGGGCGGTTCGGGGCGGGAGGGTTCGCTGACCGGCTCGGGCGCCCGCAGCACGTCCTGGACGCGTTCGGCGGAGCGCCGGGTGCGCTGGCGGTACTGGACGGCGAGCGGCATCCCGCCCACCGCCTCGAAGGCGGCGAGCGGTACGAGGACGACCGTGGCGAGCCACACCCCGTCCAGGCGCCCGGAGTGCACGGCCGAGACTCCGGCCCAGGCGGCGGCGGTGACGGTGAGGCCGGAGACCAGGGCGGCCAGGCCCGCTCCCAGAGCGGTGACGGCGGCCGAACGGCCGGCCAGGCGTGTGAGGGCGCTGTCCGCGTCGCGGGCGGCGGCCCTGCGGGCCGGAAGCGCGCCGGCGACCGTCAGCTCGCCCGTCCCGGTCAGCAGATCGACCACGCGTGTCGTCAGCGTGCCCCGTGACGGGGCGAGTTGCCGTTCCGTGCGCCGGGAGACCGCAGCCGTGAGGGCGGGGACGGCGAGGCCCGCCGTGAGCAGGCCGAGGGCGAGTACGGCACCCGCGGCGGGGAGGACCGCGCCGGTGAAGGCGACGGAGGCCAGGGAGACGGTGGCCGCGACGTACGCGGGGAGCAGCCAGCGCAGGAAGTGGTCCTGCAGGGCGTCCACGTCGCTGACGAGGCGCGTGAGGAGGTCGCCCCTGCGGGCCCGGCCGAGGGCGGCGGGTGCGAGGCGTTCGAGCCGTGCGTAGACGCGGACGCGGACGTCGGCGAGGACCCGCAGCACCGCGTCGTGCGAGACGAGCCGCTCCGTGTAGCGGAAGACGGCACGGCCGATGCCGAAGGCGCGGGTCGCCGTGACGGCGACCATGAGGTAGAGGATCGGTGGCTGCTGGGAGGCACGGGAGATCAGCCAGCCGGAGGTGGCCATGAGGCCGACGGCGCTGAGGAGGGCGAGGGAGCCCAGGAGGAGGGCGAGGGCGAACCGGGGGGCCCGGCGCAGCCGCCCGGGTCCGTGGAAGGTGCTCGTGGCGGCGGCTTCGCCGCCGGATTCGCCTGTCCCGTCGCCGCGTTCCGTCCCGTCGCCGTGTTCCGTCCCGTCGCCGGCCGCGTTCGCGCCGCCCGCCCGACGGGCGTCCCCGCCGGCCTCCCTCTCCCCGTCGTCCGGAAGGCCGTGCGGGCTGCTGTCAGGGAGGGGCCGGCGGACGGCCGCGGGCCGCTCCTCCTCGTACGCGGAGACCTCCGGTTCCGGTTCCGGTGCCGAGAGCGTGACCACGCGGTCTGCCACCGCGAGCAGGGCCGGGCGGTGGGCGACCAGAAGCACCGTGCGGTGCTCCGCGTGGCGGCGGAGGGCGTCGGCGATCGCCGACTCGGTCGTGGCGTCCAGCGCGGCTGTCGGCTCGTCCAGCAGCAGCAGCGGCCGGTCGGCGAGGAAGGCTCGGGCCAGTGCGACACGTTGACGCTGGCCCGCGGAGATGCCCGTACCGCCTTCGCCGAGGACGGTGGCCGGGTCGAGGTCCGTCACGGCCTGGGCGAGGGCGGTGCGCACCTCGTCGTCCGTGGCGGCGGGCCGGGCCAGCCGTACGTTGCCGGCGACCGTGCCCGCGAAGAGGTGGGGGTGCTGGGGAACCCAGGCGATCTGGGAGTGCCAGCTGACGGTGTCGAGTTCGTGCAGGTCGGTTCCGTCGACGCGGATGCTCCCGCGGGTGGGGCGGGTGAAGCCGAGCAGGGCGTGCAGCAGCGTCGACTTGCCCGCGCCCGAGGGACCGGCGAGGGCGAGGGTCTCGCCCGGCGCGAGCGTCAGGTCCGTGGCGGGAAGGGAGTCCCGGGCCCGGCCCTCGTGGCGTACGGCGAGGCCGTCGAGGGTGACGGTCGCGCCGCGCAGAGCGGGCGCGGGGGTGCGCGAGGGCGCCGGGGGCTCCTCCTCCAGTACGGCGAAGACCTCCTCGGCGGCCGAGAGCCCTTCGGCGGCCGCGTGGTAGTGGGTGCCGACCTGGCGCAGCGGGAGGTACGCCTCGGGTGCGAGTACGAGGACGAGGAGCCCGGTACGGAGGTCGAGCTCGCCGTGCACGAGGCGGACGCCGATGCCGACGGCGACGAGGGCGACGGAGATCGTGGCGAGCAGTTCGAGCGCGAAGGCGGAGAGGAAGGCCATGCGCAGGGTGCGCAGCGTGGCGCGGCGGTAGTCGGAGGTGATGGCGCGGATGTTGTGTGCCTGTGCCTTGGCCCGTCCGAAGACCTTGAGTGTGGGCAGGCCGGCGACGACGTCGAGGAAGTGCCCGGACAGCCGGGTCAGCAGCCGCCACTGCCGGTCCGTACGGGCCTGCGTCGCCCACCCGATGAGGACCATGAACAGCGGGATGAGGGGCAGCGTGACGAGCACGACCACCGCCGAGAGCCAGTCGGCGGTGACGATGCGGGCCAGCACGGCCACGGGGACGACGACGGCCAGGGCGAGCTGGGGCAGGTAGCGGGAGAAGTAGCCGTCGAGCGCGTCGATTCCGCGGGTGGCGAGGGTGGTCAGCTCGCCGGTCCGCCGGTCCGAGAGCCAGGACGGGCCCAGGAGCGTGGCCCGCTCCAGCAGCCGGTCGCGCAGTTCGGACTTGACCGCGGCGCTGCTGCGGTGGGCGGCCAGTTCGGTCAGCCACGACACCAGTGCACGTCCGAGGGCGGTGGCGGCCAGCAGCAGCAGCTGGGTTCGCAGGTCCTGGGGTGAGGACTGCTCCTGGAACGAGCCGACCACGATGTCCGCGATCAGCATCGCCTGCACGATGACGAGCGCCGCCGTGACGACGCCCAGCAGCACCGAGGCGGCGAGGAAGGCGCGCGTGGTGCGGGCGTGGGTGAGCAGGCGCGGATCGACGGGTTTCATGGGCCGGCCTCAGTGGTTGTCGGCGATGTGCTGGGTGCCGATGCGCTTGCGGAAGACCCAGTACGTCCAGCCCTGGTAGAGCAGGACGACGGGTGTGGCGAAGCCCGCACACCAGGTCATGATCTCCAGCGTGTACGGGCTGGAGGCCGCGCCCTGCACGGTCAGGCTCCAGTCGGGGTCGAGCGAGGAGGGCATGACGTCGGGGAAGAGCGCGAGGAAGAACGTGGCGACGGTCGCGGCGATCGTCACCCCGGACAGCGCGAACGCCCAGCCCTCGCGGCCGGCCGCGTTGGCGGCGAGGGCGACGAGGAGCGCGAGGACGGCGGCGGCTGCGGCGGCCAGGCTCATGGCGTCGCCGTTCTCCCGCTGGGTCCAGCCGAGGAAGAGCGCGGTGAGGACGGCGGTGGCCAGGCCGAGACCGGTGGCGGTGCGTCGGGCGCGTACGCGGATGTCCCCGGTCGTCTTCAGGGCCGTGAAGACGGCGCCGTGGAAGGTGAAGAGGGTCAGGGTGACCAGGCCGCCGAGAAGGGCGTAGGGGCCCAGCAGGTCCGCGACGGTGCCGGCGTAGTTCTTGTCCGCGTCGATCGGCACGCCCCGCACGATGTTGGCGAAGGCGACGCCCCAGAGGAACGCGGGCAGCAGGGAGGTGAAGAAGATCGCCGTCTCCCAGCGGTTCTGCCAGTTCCTCTCCGGTCGTTTGGAGCGGTACTCGAAGGCGACCCCGCGGACGATGAGGCAGACGAGGATGAGCAGCAGCGGCAGGTAGAAGCCGGAGAAGAGGGTGGCGTACCAGTCGGGGAAGGCGGCGAAGGTGGCGCCGGCCGCGCTGAGCAGCCAGACCTCGTTGCCGTCCCAGACGGGGCCGATGGTGTTGATCAGTACGCGGCGCTCGCGGCGGTCGCGGGCGAGGAGCCGGGTGAGGACGCCGACGCCGAAGTCGAAGCCCTCCAGGAAGAAGTAGCCGGTCCACAGGACGGCGATGACCGCGAACCAGATGTCGGGAAGTTGCATCGCACGCTCCTCAGTAGGAGAAGGCCATGGGCCGGTCGGGGTCGTTCTCGTCGTGCCCGCCGATCCGCGTGGGCGGGTTGAGGTCGGCCTCGGTCAGCTCGGGCGGTCCTGCCTTGATGTACTTGGCGAGCAGCTTGACCTCGATGACGGCGAGCACCGCGTACAGCGCGATGAAGACGAGCATCGAGGTGAGCACCTCGCCCTGGCTGACGTTGGGGGAGACGGCGGCGGAGGTGGGCAGCACGCCGTAGACGACCCAGGGCTGACGGCCGGTCTCGGTGAAGATCCAGCCCCAGGAGTTGGCGATCAGCGGGAAGGCCATGGTCAGCAGCGCGAGCCGCCAGTACCAGTGGGTGAGTACGGGCCCCAGCTCGCGGTCCCTGGTCAGCGCGAGGCGTGGCACCTCCTTCGCGGTGGTGCGCAGCCGGGGTGAGAGCCACAGCTTCCGGCGGGTGAGGTACAGACCGGCGGCGCCCAGCGCCAGGGAGGTCATCCCGAAGCCGATCATCCAGCGGAAGGACCAGTAGGCGACGGGGATGTTGGGGCGGTAGTCGGCGATGTCCATGGTGTCGCCGTACTTCTCGCGCAGGGCCTTCTCGGTGTCGTTGATGCCGGGGACGGCTTCGGAGAAGTTGTCGTGGGCGAGGAAGGAGAGCAGGCCGGGAATCTCGACGGCGACCTTGTTGTGTCCCTCGTCGACGTCGCCGTAGGCGAAGACGGAGAAGGGTGCCGGCGCCTGCGTCTCCCACAGGGCCTCGGCGGCGGCCATCTTCATCGGCTGCTGGTCGTACATGATCTTTCCCAGCCGGTCGCCGCTGACGGCGGTGAGCGTACCGGCGACGACCATGGTGATCAGGCCCAGCCGCAGCGAGGTCCGCATGACCGGCACGTGCCGTCCGCGCACGAGGTGGTAGGCGGCGACGCCGACCATGAACGCCGCACCGGTGAGGAATGCGGCGACGAGGGTGTGGGCGAACTGGGCCAGCGCGGTGTTCTGGGTGAGCACGCGGAGGAAGTCGGTCAGTTCGGCGCGGCCGTTGTCCGGGTTGATGCGGTAGCCGACGGGGTGCTGCATCCAGGAGTTGGCGGCCAGGATGAAGAACGCGGAGAGCACGGTGCCGATCGCGACCATCCACATGCAGGCGGCGTGGATGCGTTTGGGCAGCTTGTCCCAGCCGAAGATCCACAGGCCGATGAACGTGGACTCGAAGAAGAACGCGATCAGCGCCTCGAAGGCGAGGGGGGCGCCGAAGACGTCGCCGACGAAGCGGGAGTAGTCCGACCAGTTCATCCCGAACTGGAACTCCTGCAGGATGCCGGTCACCACACCCATCGCGATGTTGATCAGGAAGAGCTTGCCCCAGAACTTGGTGGCCCGGAGGTACTTCTCCTTGCCGGTACGCACCCACGCGGTCTCCAGTCCCGCGACGAGCGAGGCGAGCGAGATCGTCAGGGGGACGAAGAGGAAGTGGTAGACGGTCGTGACGCCGAACTGCCAGCGCGCCAGGGTCTCCGGCGCCAGAGCTGTGATCTCCACCGGCTCTCTCCTTTGCCTGTGCCTCCGCGCCGCCGCCGGGTGGCGTTCCGTCCCGCTTGGGGCGGGTGTGACCGGGCCGGAATGGGGCGCTCGTGAATGAGTTCACATTCACAAGCAATATTACGACCGGTCTCCCGGGTCAGCACAGCGGGGTCCCCGAAAGCGCCGTCCCGCCCGCGGGGCCCAGGAGAACGGGCGATGCGGGCGGGACGGTGGTGGTGCGGGGGCGTCCGGGGCCGGAGCCGGGCCGGAGCGAGGAGAGGCCGGGCGGAACGGACTCAGTACTCGCTCTTGCGGAAGGCGGCGGCCGTCTGCAGGAAGAGGTCGTTGGCCTCCGGCTCCCCCACCGACACCCGCACACCCTCGCCCGCGAAGGGCCGGATCATCACGCCCGCCGTCTCACAGGCCGCCGCGAATCCGGTCGTACGCTCGCCGAGCCGCAGCCACACGAAGTTGGCCTGCGACTCGGGCACCGTCCAGCCCTGGGCGACCAGTTCACGTGAGACGCGGGCACGCTCGGCGACCAGCGTCTCCACCCGCTCCAGCAGCTGCTCCTCGCTGCGCAGGGAGGCCACCGCCGCGTCCTGGGCGATCCGGCTGACGCCGAAGGGGACGGCGGTCTTGCGCAGGGCGGCCGCCACCGGCTCGTGCGCGACGGCGAAGCCCACCCGCAGCCCTGCCAGCCCGTACGCCTTGGAGAAGGTCCGCAGGACACACACATTGGGGCGCTCACGGTAGAGCTCGATGCCGTCGACGACCCGCTCGTCGCGTACGAACTCGCGGTAGGCCTCGTCCAGGACGACCAGCACGTCCTCCGGCACCCGGTCCAGGAAACGCTCCAGCGCCGCTCGGGGGATGGCCACGCCCGTGGGGTTGTTGGGGTTGCAGACGAACACGAGCCGGGTGCGGTCGGTGACGGCGTCGGCCATCGCGTCCAGGTCGTGCTCCTCGCCGTCCGTCAGGGGCACCTGCACGGACGTCGCGCCGGAAATCTGGGTGATGATCGGGTAGGCCTCGAAGGAGCGCCAGGCGTAGATCACTTCGTCGCCCGGCCCCGCGGTGCACTGGAGGAGCTGCTGGGCGACGCCGACCGAGCCCGTGCCGGTCGCGACATGCTCGACGGGGACGCCGAACCGGTCCGCCACCTCGGCCAGCAGGGCGGTGCAGGCCATGTCGGGGTACCTGTTGGCGCTCCCGGCGGCGGCCGTCATGGTCTCCAGCACACCCGGCAGCGGGGGAAAGGGGTTCTCGTTGGAGGAGAGCTTGTACGCGGCGGGCCCCGAGGCCGCCGGCCGGCCGGGCCTGTAGGTGGGAATCCCCTCGAGCGCGCTGCGCAGCCTGGGTGTCTTCTCGCTCACCGCTGGTCCTCCTCGTCCCCGACGCCGGCATCAATGCTTCTCACCTTAAGAGGAATCCGGCGTGGGGCGTACGGGTGTGCGTCATGAGCTCCCCCACGCACGCCCGCGCCCGTAGCGGAAGCGGTGGCGCGCATCACTCATGAAGGTGAGTTGAGACCTCCTCGAGACATCACCGTGTCCGTTGGCACAACCGGCCCCGGAGGGCGACAAAGTTTATGACGGAGCGTCAACTACCCTGTTTTCCAAGGTAGTTGGTACTTCGAAGGCGTGCAGAATCGTGCCTTCCGGAGCCCTCGCGGAGCGTCACGTTCACCCTCCGTCGCGGGCCTACGATCGGGTCGCCATGACAGCAGCAGAGAAGCATCAGGTAAGCCGGACAGCGGCCTCCCGCAGCGCACGCGGGGGGAGCCGGCTGAACGGGCGCGCGGGCATCCGCGATGTCGCCGCCGCGGCCGGTGTCTCCATCACGACTGTCTCCGACGCGCTCAACGGCAAGGGCCGGCTGCCCGACGCCACCCGAAGCCACGTGCGCGAGGTCGCCGAACGCCTCGGCTACCGCCCCTCGGCCGCCGCCCGTACGCTCCGCACCGGCAGGTCGGGGCTCATCGGGCTCACGGTCACCACATACGGCGAAGAACCGTTCACCTTCACCGAGTTCGCGTACTTCGCGGAGATGGCGCGTGCCGCGACCTCGGCGGCGCTCGCACGCGGCTACGCGCTGGTCATCCTGCCCGCCACCTCGCGGCACGACCTGTGGTCCAACGTCGCTCTCGACGGCACCGTCGTCATCGACCCCTCGGACGAGGACCCCGTCGTCTCCGAACTCGTGCGCTCCGGACTGCCCGTCGTCTCCGACGGACGGCCCGCCGGCTCGCTGCCCGTCACCGCCTGGGTCGACAACGACCACGAGGAGGCCGTCCGCGGTCTCCTCGACCATCTCGCAGAGTCCGGCGCCCGCCGCGTCGGGCTGCTGACCGGCACCAGCACCGACACCTACACGCGCCTGTCCACCTCCGCCTACCTCGGCTGGTGCGAACGCGTCGGACAGGAACCGGTCTACGAGCACTACCCGGCCCACGACCCCTGCGCCGGCGCCGTCGCCGCCGACCGTCTGCTCGCGCGCCCCGACCGCCCCGACGCCGTCTACGGACTCTTCGACCCCAACGGCACCGACCTGCTCGCCGCCGCACGCCGCTACGGGCTGCGCGTCCCCGAGGACCTGCTGCTGGTGTGCTGCAGCGAGTCCAGCGTCTACGCCGCCACCGAACCGCCCATCACCACGCTCTCCCTCAAGCCGGGCAGGACCGGCAACACGGTCGTCCAGCTCCTCATCGACGCCATCGAGGGCATCGACGACGGCCGTCCGACACACCAGGTGATGCCGACCGACCTCATCGTCCGTACGTCCTCGCAGCGCCGGCCGCAGCGCACCACCATCAGCGCGCCGCGCTCTCCCGCCGCGGACTCCACGGCGGGCCCCACCGCGGACTCCACCGCCGACGCCACCGCCGACGGACAGCCCGCCGACAACTGACGACTCCCGGACCACGGACGAGAGGGGAAAACCCGGAGGAATGCGCCATCCCCCGGCCCACGAGCCTCAATTGCCACCCCCAGTTGCGTCACAAGCCGCCACAGGCGTTCCTATGATGGGCGCACGACACCGGAACCCGCTCTCGACCTGTGGAACTGTGGACCCGTGGACCTTGGGTCAGCGCGACAGGCAGCGGGCGGGGAGTTCCCCGCCGAGTCAGGCGGGGCACGGTTCCGGACAGGTGCACGGCGGCACGCGATGGTGGAGGGGTCGATGACTCAGGGGGCCGGTCAGGGACCCGTCATGTGGCAGGGCGGCGGTCCGCCCCCGGAGGGCGTCCCGGCGCCGTGGCCGTCCGTGCGTCAGGCCTCGGAGCCACCCGGCGGGAACACCCCGGCACATCCGGCTCCGCCGCCGCCCGCCGCGGCTCCCGCACCGCCGGGCGGGAACGGCAACGGCAACGGCGCGGAGCCCGAGGGCTACACCCCCACCCAGCGCGACCTCCCGGTGATCAACGCCGGTACGGACGCGGGCCGGGAGCCCACCCTCGTGGACCTTCCCGCGCACGCGACCACCAACGACGGCGACGGTCCGCTCTTCGTCGTCGGCGACGTGCACGGCTATCTCGGCGAACTGCGCACCGCGCTGCGGGAAGCCGGGATCATCGACGCGCAGGACAACTGGACGGCCGACAACGCCCGTCTGTGGTTCCTCGGGGACTTCACCGACCGCGGCCCCGACGGCATCGGCGTCATCGACCTGGTCATGAACCTCTCCGCGCAGGCCGCCGCCGCGGGCGGCTACTGCAAAGCCCTGATGGGCAATCACGAACTGCTGCTCATCGGCGCCAAGCGGTTCGGCGACACCCCCGTCAACTCCAGTGCCGGCACTGCCTCCTTCCAGGCGGCGTGGCTGCTCAACGGAGGCCAGCGCGCCGACATGGAGCGGCTCCAGGACCACCACATCCAGTGGATGTCCCGGCTGGACGCGATGGCGCTCGCCGACGGACATCTGCTGGTGCACTCCGACGCCACCTGCTACCTCGACTACGGGACCACGATCGAGGCCGTCAACGACGCCGTCACACAGGCGCTCCAGCTCAACGACGCCGACGAGACCTGGGACCTGTTCCGCAAGTTCACCAAGCGCTTCGCCTTCCGCGACGACCAGGGCACGGAGAACGCCCGCGGGCTGCTCTCCGTCTTCGGCGGCGACCGCGTCGTGCACGGCCACAGCCCGATTCCGTACCTGCTCGGCGAGGTCGGCAGCGAGGACGAGGACGCCGCGCCCGACGTGACGGGCCCGCACGTCTACGCCGACGGGCTCGCACTGGCGATGGACGGCGGCGTGACCATGGCCGGAAAGCTTCTGGTCACCCAACTGCCCTTGGCGGAACAGCCTGTTCACGGGCGGGCGTGAGGAGTCACGAGCGGGCGCGGGCGGCGCGGAATACATTGCCGGAAGAGGGCAATTAACGGAAACTCTCTCTCAAGGGGTGCCGGACTCCCTCTACGATCGGTCCTGCCGCGGCGAGCTCCCCTACCCCTCGCCACGGCTGCCCCGCCGACCGGCCACCGACGGCCCAACGGAGCATCGGGGGATGAACATGAACAACGCTCCGCACCTGTTGCCCGAAGACCGGCCCGAGTTCGAACGAGCCCTGGACGAGGCCCTGCGCTCCGCCGCCCGGCGCCCTGCCCTGGCGTCGCCGGGCGAGAAGCTCAACGCTGAGCAGCTGCGCACCATGGCACTCAGCGCGGCCACCGTGATCGCGGCCAACGCGGCGGACGAGTACGCGCACTTCGTCGGCCTGCGTACGGAGCTGCGCCGGCCTGCGGACTCCGCCTCTCCCACACACGAGGGACAGGGCGCCGGAGCCGGCGGCCACGCCGGTGACGAGGCCGAGCGCGAGGCGGGAGGCGGCGGGCTCAGCCTGGCGGGCGCCATGGGGGAAGGTGTCACCGAGGCGGCGGGCGCGGGGCTGGTCGCGATGGTCTCCGTCCTGCTCCCCCTGCTCGCCGGTACGGCCGCCGTCATCTTCCTGGTCCTGGGCTATCTGCTGCACGTGATGACGCCCGAACCCGCGATAGCGGCCCCGATGCGCGGCGCGGGCTGGGTCTTCGCGGTGCTCGCCGCCGCCGGGATCGTCGTCGCCATGGTGGAGCTGTGGCTGACGGCGCTGCGCAACGGAGCGGGCGCACGCCGCAGGGCGGCCGAGGAGACCGCGCGCGCCCCGGACGCGAGCGGTGCGGCCGGCCTCGCCGAGCAGGTCTCCAAGGCACGCGCCGCCTGGCGGGAGGCTCTGCTGGAACACGGCATCCATCCGTTCCTTGCCACGGCCCTGGCCGACGGTCCGGCCACCCGCGCCCCCGCCAGCTACGCCCCGGAGCCCGGGCGGGAGCCGACGGGCGGCCCGGAGCGCACCCCGCGGCTCGGTTACTCGGGGCCGGACTTCTCCAGCCGCAGCCCCTCCGACGGCCGGGAAGGGCGCAGCGCAGGGCCGCGCTACTCGAGCCCGGACTACTCCAGCCCCGAGTACGGCGGCCCCGAGCACCCTCCCGAGTAGGCGAGCAGGCGGCCGCGTGCTACCGCCCCGCGGCCACGTCCAGCGCCTGACGCAGATCGGCGACGAGGTCCCCGGCGTCCTCCACCCCGACCGACATCCGCACGAACCCCTCCGGGACGGCGTCCCCGCCCCACCGTCCGCGCCGTTCCGCCGTGGAGCGGACACCGCCGAAGCTCGTCGCGTCGTCGACCAGCCGCAGCGCGCCGAGGAAGCGCTCCGCGTGTTCCCTGTCCGGCAGCGTGAAGGAGACGACGCAGCCGAACCGGCTCATCTGCCGCGCCGCCTGCTCGTGCGCGGGGTCGCCGGGCAGGCCCGGATGGCGTACGCCACCGACCTCGGGGCGTTCGAGCAGCGCCTCGGCGACGGCACGCGCACCGGACGCCTGGCGCTGCGTGCGCACGTCGAGTGTCGCCAGCGAGCGGTGGGCGAGCCACGCCTCCATCGGACCGGGGACGGCACCGACATGTTTGCGCCACAGCCGCACCCGCTCCGCCTGCTCCTCCTCGCGGCAGGTGACATAGCCCAGCAGGATGTCGCCGTGCCCCGTCAGCGCCTTCGTGCCGCTGCCGACGGCGAAGTCCGCGCCGAGTGCCAGCGGACGCTGCCCGAGGGGAGTGGCGAGTGTGTTGTCGACGGCCACCAGCGCGCCGCGTTCGTGGGCGGCGCCCGCGAGCCGCCGGATGTCGCACACGTCCAGACCGGGGTTGCTCGGCGACTCGATCCACAGGAGTGACGCGCCGTCGAGCTGCGCCAGTTGCGCGTCCCCGGCGGTGGGTGCCGTACGCACCTCGACGCCGAAGCCCGTCAGCCGCTCGCGCATCCCGGCGAGGAGGTTGTATCCGTCCTCGGGGAGCACCACGACGCTGCCGGGACGGGCGAAGGAGAGCAGCACGGCGGAGATGGCGCCCATGCCGGAGGCGAAGGTGACCGTGTGCGCGGGTTCGCCGGGGGACTCCAGCTCGCCGACAGCCTCTTCGAGAGCGGTCCAGGTGGGGTTGGCGTCACGTCCGTAGGCGTACGGCGCACCAGCCGGGTCGCCGGGGAGGTGGTAGTGCGCGGCGAAGACCGGGCCGGGCAGAGGCGGGGCGTAGGGCTCTTCGCCCGGCAGTCCCGCGCGTACGACACGGGTGGCGTCGCTGTCGGTGCTCATGGCGGTCATGCTCTCCTGTGTCGGCCGGGCTCGCCCAGGGCTGCGCGGGCCGCCGCCCCGCACTGCGCGCCGTAGCCGGCGCCGAAGAGGACGGCGTGCACCAGCAGGTGCTGCAACTGGTGGAGAGGGACGCGGCGGGCGCGGCCCTGGAGCGGACGTACCTCTTCGTACGCGGCGAGGATACGGGAGAGTTCCGGGCAGCCGAACAGTTCGAGGAGGGCCAGATCGGTCTCCGGGTGACCGCCCTGGGCCGCGGGGTCGATGAGCCGGGCCCGGCCCGGGGACCAGTGCACGTTGCCGGACCACAGATCGCCGTGGATGACGGCGGGCGGCTGCGGCGGGCCCGCGACCCGGCCGATCTCCTCGCACAGCCGCTCCACGTCCCGGGCGTCGGCCGTGGCGATGGTGCCGCCGTCGACGGCCCTGCGCAGGAGGGGCAGCAGCCGGTGCTCGGCGTGGAAGTCCGGCCAGCCGGCATCGAGTTCGCCGGGGTCGCGTCCGGGGCCGGTGCCGGGGCCGGTGCCGGGGCCACCGGGATCGGGCAGGGGCAGCGTGCCGAGGTAGCCGGTACGTCCCGGCGTGCCGTAGGAGGACGCGGGCACCCCGTGCAGCGCGGCCAGGTCACGCCCCAGCCGCTCGGCCAGTGCCGGGGTGGGCGCTTCCGGCTCGACCCACTCCAGCACCAGCACGTCCTCGCCGACGGCGAGCACCTCGGGGACGGCGACCGCGCCCGTACCGCCGAGCAGCGCGAGCCCGGCCGCCTCGGCCTCGAAGAAGCCGGGCGGGGGCTCCGCGAGTGTCTTGGCGAACACGGTGCGCTCCGGACCGCCACCGGCGCCGCCCCCGCCGCGCAGGGTGACGCGCCAGGCGTCGCAGATGTCTCCGCCCGGTACGCGCTGTGCGCCGGTGACCTCGGCGGCGCCCGTCAGCCGGCGCACGCGGTCGGCGGGCGCCGCCATCAGTCCGCCGCCTCCTGCCGGAGTGCCCCGCCGCCCTCCAGGGCCGCGACGACCTCGGCGAGCAGGCCGGGCATGGCTGCCTCCACGAGCCGCAGACAGTCCTCGAAGCCCTCGGAGCCGCCGTAGTACGGGTCGGGCACGTCGAAGCCGAAGCCGTCCCGCTCGGAAGCCGTCGGGTCGTAGCTGCGCAGCAACCTCGTCTTCGCCTCGTCACGCGGGGTGGGGGCCATCGCGCGCAGTTCGCGTTCGTGCCCCTCGTCCAGGGCGATGACCAGATCGTGCCCGGCGAACCAGCCGGGTTCGAACTGGCGGGCGGCGTGGTCGAGTTCGTATCCGGCATCGTGCAGGGTGGCGGCCGTACGCGGGTCCGCGGGCTCTCCCACGTGCCAGCCGCCGGTGCCCGCGCTGCTGGTGACGACCCTGCCGTCGAGCCCCGCGTCCTCCAGCCGGGAGCGGAAGACGGCCTCGGCCATGGGGGAGCGGCAGATGTTGCCCGTGCAGACGAAACAGACGCGAATGGTCTCCATCTCCTCGGCCGTCCCTCAGTCCCGGTCCGGCAGGACCATGTGCAGCGCCCACGCCACGATCGAGATGATCAGGCCGCCGAGGAACGCCGCGCCAAATCCGTCCACATGGAAGCTCACGTCGAGCTGGTCGGCCACCCAGGAGGTGAGCATCAGCATCAACGCGTTGATCACCAGCGTGAACAGGCCGAGCGTGACGATCAGCAGCGGCAGCGAGAGCAGGCTCAGCAGCGGCTTGACCACGAAGTTCACCACGCCGAAGATCAGCGCTACGACGATCAGCGTGACCGTCTTCTCACCGGTGTCGGCACCGGTGAGGTCGACACCGGACACCAGCCATGTGGCGACCGCGAGGGCGACAGCGTTCGCGAGCGTCTTGATGAGGAAATTCGTCATAGTGTGATCGTGGCAGAACCGGACTCCCGCATCGCACGGGGTCCCTGGCAAGGGTCGAGCGGAAGACGCGGGGTGGGCGGCGAGATGAAGGAGTTCCGGCTGGACGAGCTGGAGGCGGAGCGGACCGCGCACGACGGCGCGTACCTCCAGTTCCTGCGGGAGCGCCACATGTCCGTCGGCCTCTACGCCCTCGACCGCGGCACCGCCGACCCGCAGCAGCCGCACAAGCAGGACGAGGTGTACTTCGTCGTCAGCGGCCGCGGCGCCATCACCGTCGGCAACGAGACGACGGCCGTCGCGCGCGGCAGTGTCGTCTACGTACCGGCGGGCGTGCCGCACAAGTTCCACCACATCAGCGAGGACCTGCGGGTGCTGGTCGTCTTCGCGCCGCCCGAGGGCTGAGTCCCGCCCCGCTCCCGGCCCCGGCCGCCCGGCGCGCTCCTCCAAGGCCCGCCCACCCGGTGTCCGGGTCCGCCTCGGGGGCGGTTTCAGGGTAGGACCGGGGGCGCCTGCCCTCCCGGTGCGGGCGGCGGCGCTCTAGCATCGAAGGCGGAAGGTGGCGGCGATTCCGCCTCACAGCTCGCACTCAACCGGTCCGCACGCCGGGCCGGCCGGCCCACAGGAGCAGTTCATGGACGCCAAGGGGATCATCAGGAGCATGCCGTGGTGGGTGAAGTGGGTCGCGATCCCGGTCATCGCGGTAGTGGTCTTCGGCGGCCTGATCGCCAACATCGTCGGCTTCGTCATCGGGTTGCTCTTCAAGCTGCTGATCTTCGCGGCGCTGGTCGGCGGCCTCATCTACCTCGTACGTCACTTCACTTCGGCTTCCTCCTCTTCCCGCCGCGACGACTGGTGACGGCGGCGGGCGCCGTCCCGCCGCCCGTCCGGACTTCGGCGCCCGCACCCGCCGCGCCGGGGCCCGTACGGACCCCGGCCGCGGGGTCCGGGGCCCCCGCCGGCGCCGGACGGGCAGCCGGACCGGCAGGCCCGTCCCCGCCCCCGCGGAACCTGTCCGCGGAGACCACCAGGGCCGCCAGCAGCGTCGTCACCGGTACCGAGGCGACCAGGCCGATCGAGCCGACGAGCGTACGCACGATCTCCTCGGCCACCACCTCGCTCGTCGCCACCGTCGGCACGCTGCTCCGCGCGATCGAGAACAGCAGGAGCAGCGGCAGCGCGGCTCCCGCGTAGGCCAGCACCAGGGTGTTGACCACCGAGGCGATGTGGTCGCGGCCGATGCGCATCGCCGCTCCGTACAGCTTCCGCCAGCCCGCGCTCGGGTCGGCCTCCTTCAGCTCCCACACCGCGGACGTCTGAGTGACGGTGACGTCGTCCAGCACGCCGAGCGAACCGATGAGGACGCCGGCCAGCAGAAGGCCCTGGATGCCGATGTCGGGATAGAGCCCGTGCACGAGACTCGTCTGGTCGTCGGTGTTGCCCGTGAGCGCCGCCCAGCCTATGAACAGCGAACCCAGCACCCCGATCAGCAGCAGCGAGATCAGTGTGCCGAGCACGGCCACGGACGTACGGGCGGAGAGGCCGTGGCACAGGTACAGCGTCGCCAGCATGATCGCGCTGCCTCCCACCACCGCGACCACCAGCGGATTCGAACCCTGGAGTATGGCGGGCAGGATGAAGAGCGTCAGCACGGCGAAGCTCACCACCAGTCCCGCGAGCGCCAGGACTCCGCGCAGCCGCCCCACGAGGACCACGAAGAGCGCGAAGATCCCCGCCAGCAGAATCATGGGCACGTCACGGTCGACGTCGATGACGCTGTAGCGCAGCTCGCGGGGAGCGTTCGCGGCGTAGGCGGCGACCACTTCCTGCCCGGTGGTGTAGGTGCGGGTGGCGTCCGGCGGGATCACCTCGGTGAAGGTGTCGCCCTTGTCCTTGCCTTCGGCGACCTCGACGGTGGCCTTCCGGCACGTGCCGTCCGACCCGGCGCCGTCCCCGCCCTGCCCCTGCGCGCCCGGTGACTGGCCGGGCCCCTGCGGGGAGGGCTGCCGTACGTTCACGTCCTCGCAGTCGACCTCGGTCACCGCCGTCACACGCGCCGGGAAGGTGGGCCGGTCGAACCCCACTCCGTCGGGGCCTCCGTGGCCGGGCACACCACCGGGCCACAGCGCCACCAGACCGGCGATCACCGCGACGGCGAACGGGATGAGCACCGCCGCGATGATCTTGCGCAGGTGCCGGGAGACGGGCGCGGCGGGCCCGTGGCCGTGGCCGTGCCCCCCATGACCGTGCCCCCCGTGACCCCGACCATGGCCGTCACCGGGCCCGTGCGCGTCACCGGGCCCGTGCCCGGAGCCGGGCGGATGCTGATGCTGCTCCTGCAAAGGGCCCTGCCCCGGAACCTGCGAGGAGTTCGCCGGGCCCGGTGCCTGCCTGCCGGAGGGGTACGGAGGAGTCGGAGTCACCCCCGAATCATCGCAAGCATGTCCAGTCGGGGTGCTCTGTTCAGCACCACGGTGAGCCGTTAGCGTGGAGACGCCTTTGCACATCGCGGGAGCTCCGAGCACGGGGCTGAGAGGGCGCTGACCTCCGCACGCCGGGAGAACCGGCGGCGGAATCGCTTGCGTCGACCGCCGAACCTGTACCGGGTAATGCCGGCGTAGGGAGTTGGTCTCATGACCATGCAGGACGCACACATGCCCCCGTCCGCCCCCGGGCCACGTGAACCCGGGTGGCACAAGGGGTATCTGAGCGGATCGCGCCCGGACCTGCGGGTCCCGGTCCGCCGGGTGCACCTCACCGACGGCAGGGACGTGACGCTGTACGACACGTCCGGGCCGTACACCGATCCCGCCATCGACACCGACGTGCGCCGCGGGCTGGCCCCGCTGCGCCAGAACTGGATCATCGAACGCGACGACACCGAGGAGTACCCGGGCCGTGCGCTGCGGCCCGAGGACGACGGGGTCAAACACACCACACCGCGCGGCGGCGCCCTGGCCGGGAACGGCGCGGCCGGCCTCGACGGCCTCGACGCCGTCTTCCCCGGACGTGCCCGCCGGCCGCGGCGCGGGCGCGCGGGCCCCGGCGGCGGCAGCACCGCGGTCTCCCAACTCGCCTACGCCAAACGCGGCGTTGTCACACCCGAGATGGAGTACGCCGCGGTGCGCGAGAGCCTCCCGCCCGAGTTCGTTCGGGACGAGATCGCCGCGGGCCGTGCCGTGCTGCCCGCCAACGTCAACCATCCCGAGAGCGAACCGATGGTCATCGGGAAGAACTTCCTGGTGAAGGTCAACGCCAACATCGGCAACTCCGCCGTCACCTCCTCCATCGAGGAGGAGGTGGAGAAGATGACCTGGGCGACCCGCTGGGGCGCAGACACCGTCATGGACCTCTCCACCGGCCGCAACATCCACACCACCCGGGAGTGGGTGCTGCGCAACTCCCCCGTGCCCATCGGCACCGTCCCCGTCTACCAGGCGCTGGAGAAGGTGGACGGCAGGGCGGAGGAGCTGAGTTGGGAGGTCTACCGGGACACCGTCGTCGAGCAGTGCGAGCAGGGCGTCGACTACATGACGGTGCACGCGGGCGTACTGCTGCGCTACGTGCCGCTGACCGCGCGCCGCAAGACCGGCATCGTCTCGCGGGGCGGCAGCATCATGGCGGCCTGGTGCCTCGCACACCACCGGGAGAGCTTCCTCTACACGCACTTCGCCGAACTGTGCGAGATCCTCCGCGCCTACGACGTCACCTTCTCCCTCGGTGACGGTCTGCGCCCCGGCTCCGTGGCCGACGCCAACGACGAGGCGCAGATGGCGGAGCTGGACACCCTCGGCGAACTCAACCGCATCGCCAAGGCACATGACGTGCAGACCATGATCGAGGGCCCGGGCCACGTCCCGATGCACAAGATCAAGGAGAACGTCGACCGGCAGCAGAGGGTCTGCGAGGAGGCGCCCTTCTACACCCTCGGCCCGCTCACCACCGATGTGGCACCCGGGTACGACCACATCACCAGCGGCATCGGCGCGGCGATGATCGGCTGGTGGGGCACGGCGATGCTCTGCTACGTCACGCCGAAGGAGCACCTGGGCCTGCCCGACCGGGACGACGTCAAGACGGGCGTGATCACGTACAAGATCGCGGCCCATGCGGCGGACCTCGCCAAGGGCCACCCGGGCGCGCAGGTCTGGGACGACGCCCTGTCGGACGCCCGCTTCGAGTTCCGGTGGGAGGACCAGTTCAACCTGGCCCTCGACCCGGACACCGCCCGCGCCTTCCACGACGCGACGCTTCCCGCGGAGCCGGCGAAGACGGCGCACTTCTGCTCGATGTGCGGGCCGAAATTCTGCTCGATGAAGATCAGTCGGAGCATCAACGAGCAGTTCGGTCCGGACGCGGCCCAGGAGGGCGCTCTCGGCGAGGAGGAGATCAGGGCAGGGATGCTCGCCAAGTCGAAGGAGTTCGCGGAGTCGGGCAACAAGGTCTACCTGCCGATGGCGGACTGACCGGGGAGAAGCGAAGACGGCGAAGACGGCGAGGAGGGCGAGGAGGGCGAGGAGAGGCGCTGTCGGCACTGCGCGAGGGGCCGTCGGCGGTGCCTCTCCCCCAGCCACTTCCCCCAGCCACGCTCGAGCCTCGCCCGACGGGATGCGGCTGCCGCCCCCGGGCCCCGGCGCACGCACAAGGGCGGTTCGAGGCTCCCCCCTCATGCCTCGAACCGCCCGGCGCGGTTCAACGCGCGAAGAACCGCTCAACCCAGGGTAGTTGACTGTGTGTCAATGTCCAGTCACCGTCGCGACAATATCGACTTAGCTCTGTGGAGATATTCGTCACGCGGGACGGGGATGTCGTGATCCATCTGTACGGGCCCGTCCGGGCCCCGGACCCCGGTCCACCGCTCCCCTCGCGCTCACTGCGGTGTTTGATCCACCGCCTCGCGGGCCAGACCTCCTCCATGGCCCATGAACGTCCCGTGGTCAAGCGCACCGCCCGCGCCATCCTCCTGGAAGGCGGCGCCCCCTCCGGGTCCGCCGGGCCGGGCGCCGAGCCTCCCCGCCTCATCCTGATCAAGCGCACGAAGCCCGGACGCGAGCCCTACTGGATCACCCCGGGCGGCGGGGTCGAACCGGGCGTGGACTCCACCGTCGTCGACGGTCTGCACCGCGAGGTGGACGAGGAACTGGGCGCGAAGGTGACGGACGTCGTCCCCGCGTTCGTCGACACGGTCCCGCACACGACCGGGAGCGGTGAGACGGGTGTGAAGGTGCAGCACTTCTTCGTCTGCCGCCTCGCCTCGATGGACCTGAGCCGCAGACACGGTCCCGAAGTGGAGGAGCCCTGCGGCGAGTACGAGTTCGTCCGCGTGCCCTTCACCCGTGAGGGCATCGCCTCGGTCGGACTCGTACCGCCCGCGCTCAGCGGCTATCTCGACAAGAACATCGAGGGCGTGCTGTCGCTGCTCGCCCCCGACCTGGGGTGAACCGGCGCCGCACGGCCGGGCCGCGTCCTCCCCGGCCCGTCCGCCGCGCGGCTCAGCCGAACCAGCCCTGGAACGTGCCGCGTTCGCGCTCCTCGCCCCGTCGCTGCGCCTCGGCGAGGGCACGTTCGGCCTCCTGCCGCCAGTCGTCGGGATCGGTGCCGCCGACGTCCAGCGCCGAACCGACCGCGCCACGCGCCGCGATGGCGCCCGAAGCCCCGTCCGCGGCGGTCGTGCTCGCGTGACCCGTACGGTGCGCGTCCGGCCTCCACGCCGGGTCGGCGACCGGTCCCTGACTGCCGCGGCCCAGGGAGAGGGAGGGCACCGGCGGGGGCGGAGGCATCTCCGGAACCGTCCACGCCTCCTGTGCGGCAGCGGCCCCGGCCGCGTCGTCCCCGGCGGGCGCCTGCGCCGGAGACGGCTCCGGCCGTGCCCCGGCGGGGGCCGCGGAGGGTTCGCCGGGGACGGAAGTGGCCCGCCCCGTCGTCCCGGTGGTGGCCGCACCGCGTTCACGTGCGTCGCGGGCCGCGCCGAAGAAGTCGCCGCCCTTGCGCTTGTAGTCGTCCGTGCCCCAGTCGCGGGCCGTGCGCTTGGGCGCCCTCTGCAACTGCGGGATGTGCTTGGCGCAGTGGATGTAGGCCTCCTCGACCTCCACGAGCACCCACAGCTGCGCCCGCCGTCCCGGGACCGGGTCCTCGGGCAGATGCGGGTACATCCCGCGCATCTTCTCGTCCTCGACGGTGGTGGCACGGCCGTTGATGTGCAGACCGATGCGCGCCCGCGTGAAGTCGATCAGCATGATGCCCAGGTGCGGGTTCTCCTGGATGTTGCCGAGGCTGGCGTGCACGCCGTTGCCGCGGTACTCCGGGAAGACCAGGGTGCGGTCGTCGATCACCTGGAGGAAACCGGGCGGCCCGGCGCGGAAGGTGCTGTCGCACTCCCCGTGGCTGTCCGCGGTGGCCAGGAAGAACATCTCCTGGCGCTGCACGAACTCGCACATCCGCTCGTTGAGATGGTCCAGCACCTGCTCGTCGTAGAAGCGCTCCGCCCGCTCGGACGTACCGAGCCGGCGCTGCAGCCGCCGCTCACCCTCACTGCCGGGACGGGCCGTACGGCCGGCCGCACTCTCGTGCCCGTTCTGCGCCGCATGGTCCGGGCCGCCCACGGGGGCCGTACGGTCGTGACGGTCCGGCGACTGCGGCGCCGTACCGTCGTGCCCGTGCTGCGCACGCACGTTCTGGCCATCCCACGGATGTGCCGCATCAGCCTCTGCCACGGCGCTGACCCCTTCCCCTTCCACTGCTTCTGCTTACGCTGTGCGCGGTGCGGGCTCCCGGGCGCCTTGGCCCGGAGCCTCAGTCACCGCTGACGATCAGGTCCGCGACCGCGTCGTGCCGTATCCGGTTCGCGGGTACGCCCGACTCCACCAGCGCCTCGACGCCGCTTCGGATCAGGCCCGGCGGTCCCGACAGATAGCCGACATAGGAGGACCACGGACCGTACTGTCTCACGGCGTCCGGGAGTTGACCGGAGAGCGCGTTCGCCGTCGACGGTCCGGGACCGCCCGCCACGACGGGACGTACGGTGAGCCAGCCGTGCTGCTGCTCCAGGCGGAGCATCGTCTCCAGGTCGTAGAGATCGTGCTCGCTGGGCGCCCCGTAGAAGACGTCGACGGGCCGGCTCCTGCCGTGCTGCACGACGTCCTCGACGAGCGCCTTGACGGGGGCGATCCCCGTTCCGCCGCCGACGCAGAGCAGGCCGCTGCCGTTGGCGTGGTCCACGGTCATGCTGCCCACGGGCGGGCCGAGCCGCAGCACGTCGCCGGGGCGTGCCCGGTGCACCAGCGCACTGGAGACCCAGCCTGTCGGAACCGCCTTCACATGGAAGGTGAGCAGCCCGTCGGAGCGGGGGGCGGACGCGAAGGAGTAGTGCCGCCACACCCGGGGCCACCAGGGCGTCTCCACACTCGTGTACTGGCCGGCGAGGAACGGGTACGGCTGGTCGGGACGGAGAGTGATCACGGCTACGTGCGGCGTGCGCATCTCGTGCGAGACGATCTGGGCGTTCCACCAGGCCGGGGCGCGCATCTCGTCCTCGGCGGCGGCGTCGATCATGGTCTGCGAGATGGTCGTGTACGCGCGTACCCAGGCTTCCTCCGTCTCGGCGCTCCAGGTGTTGGGCGCGTACTGCGCGAGCGCACCGAGCAGGCACTCGCCCACGGCCGGATAGTGCTCGGGCAGCGTGCCGTACTTGCGGTGGCCGCGCCCCAGACCGGACAGGTAGCGGGAGAGTACGTCCGGGTCGTCGGCGAGCCGCACGGCGGTGAGCAGCGCCCTGAAGAGGCGGTCGCGCTGACTGTCCATCGAGGCGGGGAAGAGCTCACGCAGCTGCGGGTGCTGGACGAAGAGCAGTGCGTAGAAGTACGCGGTGGCCGCGTCGGCGGACGGCTCCACCTCTTCCATGGTGAGCCGGATCAGCATCGCGTCGCGGGACTCGACGCCGTCCGTCACCGCCGGGTCCGGGGCGAAGGCGTCGTCGTGCGGCGGAGCGTCCGGCTGGTGGTGATGCGGCTGCTGGGGCGCCGACTGCGGGGAGAGGGCGGGATGTTCGCGCGCCGTCTCGAAGCCCCCGACGGAGTCGTGGCCGGTGCCGGGGTGTCCGGGCGCGGGGTGCCCGGGGCCGGGCGGCTGCCCGTACGGCGGCTGCGGCTGTCGGGGCTGGTACGGCTGCTCCGCCTGCGGCTGTGCGGGCTGGGGCTGGTACGGCTGCCGCATGGGAGCGTTCGGCGGCTGAGGGGGCTGTCCCTGACGGGCCCTGGCGGCGCCCGAACCGACCGGACGTACCGCGCTCCGCGAACGGCCGGGCCCTGCGGCCTCTTCCTGGCCGTCCTCGCGCCGGGCGTCCTCGCGCCGGGCGTCCTCCTCGGCGGCCGGACGGTCTGTCTGCGCCTTGGGGGGAGTGAACCATCCCCAGTCGCCGTCGTCTCTTCCGCCGTCCCCTGCGGACGGACCGTTGCCGGCCGATGTGGTCGTCATGGTCTGCCTCGCCTCGAACTCTTACGGACAATCCGCGCGGTCGCGCATCCGGACTCGTGCTCCAACCCCCTGACACCGTCGCGCGTTGATTGCCGTACCGCACGATGCGGACTCGACCATACCGTTATCACTTCGTCGCACAAGTCCCGTGCTCGGCGAGAGCGAATGACGTGATCAGAGCCACGGATGTCGGTTACCGGCCGGAGGCGACAAGTCCGTAAGCCTCACGAAGATCATTTCCCAGGTATTCCCGGGAAGCCAGCCCCTGCACATGCCGGTCGGCATTCACGGCCACCGACACAGGGACCGCCGCGAACAACTCCGCGTCCGACATCGAGTCGCCGTACGCCACACAGTCGGCCCTCGACACACCGAATTCGGCGCAGAGTTCGTCCGCTATCCGCACCTTCGCCGCCGCCGAGAGAATCCCCGACGGATCGACCGGCTCCCGGAAGGGAACCGCGGGCCACCGCGACCCGTACGCGGCGTCCGCTCCCTGCCCCGCGGAGCCGGCGGGGGACGGCGGAGCCTCGCGGAGCAGCCGGCCGACGAAGAAATCCGGGGAGAGCGAGATGACGGCGCAGCGCTCCCCGTCCTGCCGTATCCGCTCCCACACCTCACGAATCCCGGCCAGCCAGGGCGCTCCCGCGAACGCCGCGTCGACATGATCCTCCGTCAGCTGCGACCACAGTGCGCAGGCACGTACGGCGAAATCCGGGGGCGTCATTCTTCCCGCCGCGAAGGCGACTTCGAGCTCACGGATCTCGGTTTCCAGGCCGAGCTGCCGCGAAATCTCCAGCGCGGCGGACGAGCCGTGGATCAACGTCCCGTCCAGGTCGAAGAGATGGAGCCGGGGCCGGCGCAACCGGGCCCGGGAAGGCGGGGAAGGCGGGGAAGGCGGCAGAGAAGGCGGAGGAGGCGGGGCCATACACCGATCGTAGGACGAGCAGTGCGCCGGTACGCCCGGGTGCTCCCGCCCGAAGCGGCTGCCCGCGCCGGGAGTTCGACCTGTGAGGCATGCCACAGCTTCCGAGGTTCCGGCGCCCGCACTGCCGGCGAGATCCGCTTCGACGTCGACGCACCCCACGGCGGCCCTAAGACGTGGCTGCGCCCCGCCGGACTGACCGGCGACCACGACTGCACCCTCAAGTTCCGCACCGCACCCGACCTCCCGGGGGACGCCGCCTGCCACTTCGCGGCCTACTCCGTCGCGCTGGGCTGCACACCTCGGGCGGCGTACGAACGGTCCGGGTCCGGTGCGACGGCGCCGCGTACGGACGGGGCCGCGGCGGTACCGCGCCGCTCCAGGAGCGCGGAGACCACGGCCAGGACCAGCGCGGAGCCCGCGAGCAGCGCGCCCACCCAGTTCGGGGAGGTGGGGCCGCCTCCGGCGTCCAGCACGAGCCCGCCGAGCCAGGCGGCGAGGGCGTTGCCGAGGTTGAAGGCGCCGATGTTGACGGCGGAGGCGAGCGTGGGGGCGTCGGCCGTCTGATCGAGGACGCGCTTCTGCAGCGGCGGCACGGTCGCGAAACCGAAGGCTCCGACGAGCGGCAGCGTCACCGCCGCGGCGGCCTTGTCGTACGCCGTGAAGACGAACAATGCCAGCACCAGGGCGAGCGCGGACAGCGCGATGAACAGCAGCGGCATCAGCGCACGGTCGGCGAGCCGTCCGCCGACGAGGTTGCCCGCCACCATGCCGAGCCCGAAGAGCACCAGAAGCCAGGTGACGGAGGAGTCGGCGAAGCCCGCGGCGTCGGTCATCATCGGGGCGATGTAGGTGATGGCCGCGAAGACCCCGCCGAAGCCGAGAACCGTCATCGCCATGGCGAGCAGCACCTGCACGTTACGGAAGGCGGCCAGTTCGCTCCGGATACGGGAGACGCCGGCCGGCGCCCCCTCCGGCTCCGGTGCCTCGCCGTCCGGTACGAGCGCGGCGATGCCGGTCAGCCCGAGCACCCCGAGCCCGGCGACGGCGGCGAACGTGACGCGCCACCCCGCCTCCTGCCCCAGCAGGGTGCCCATCGGTACGCCGACGACGTTGGCGACCGTCAGCCCCGTGAACATCATCGAGATGGCCGCCGCCTTCCGGTGCGGTGCGACCAGGCCCGCGGCGACGATCGAGCCGATGCCGAAGAAGGCGCCGTGCGTGAGCGAGGCGATGACGCGGCCGGCGAGCATCACGGAGAACACGGGTGCGGCGGCGGAGACGACGTTGCCCGCGATGAACAGGCCCATCAGCAGCATCAGCATCCGCTTGCGCGGGACGCGTGTGCCCAGCACGGCGAGCAGGGGCGCCCCGACGACGACGCCGAGGGCATAGCCGGTGGCCAGGTATCCGGCGGTGGGGACGGAGACCCCGAAGTCGTCCGCGACGTCGGGCAGCAGGCCCATGATCACGAACTCCGTGGTTCCGATCCCGAAAGCGCCGACAGCCAGCGCCAGTAGTGCGAGCGGCATGGTGAACCCTTCACGATTGCTTGCGTCCGTCGTAAACCGGCGCAGACATTAATTGCAGACGCGCTATAAATGCAAACGCGGGCTATTTCGAGACTGGACTACCCTGGGGTACCGACACGCGCCACCGGCACCAGGCACAAGGCACCAGGCCACCGGTGCCGGCACCGGCACCGGCACCGGCCACCGAGGAGAGGGAGAAGACGAGCGATGACACGACGGGACCCCGGCCTCGCCCAGGGCTGGTGCGCACTGTCCGCACTGCACGGCCGCATCGAGGCGCACATCGAACGCGCACTGCAGGCGGAACACGGCCTGAGCGTGCGGGAGTTCTCCGTGCTCGACGTACTCAGCGAGCAACACGACGGCGAGGGCGGCCACTTCCGCATGAACCAGCTCGCGGACGCCGTGGTCCTCAGCCAGAGCGCCACCACCCGGCTCGTCAACCGGCTCGAGGAGCGCGGACTGCTCACCCGCTACCTCTGCCCCGACGACCGGCGCGGCATCTACACCAACGTCACCGACGCGGGCCACGCCCTGCTCGACGCCGCACGTCCCACGAACGACACCGCCCTCGGCGCCGCCCTGGACACGGCCGAAAAGCGCACCGAACTGGCGCCCCTGGTGCGGGCCGTACGGGCACTGGAGCCGACACGGTGAAAGGGGCGGAGACGCCGGCCGCGGTGAACGGGACCGGGGCGAAAGGGCTGAGGCCAAGGGGCCAGGTGAAGGGGCCGAGGTGAAGGGGCCGAGGCGAAACCGGCCGCCATCCCCGCACACCCACCCGCTTGTGCACTTTCCGAGCGAGCCCAACCTCTGGCCAAAACCGGGGCGTAAGCTGCGATCATGAGCACCGGCACCCCGTCACCGTCCTCGTCACCGTCGTCGCCCCCCTCAGCGGCACAGGAGCCGACGCCGATCACGATGCGCCGCGCCACTTCAGCCGACGTCCCGGCCGTCGTCGCCATGCTCGCCGACGACCCTCTCGGCGCCCGCCGCGAGAGCCCCGACGACCCGGACAGCTACCTCCCGGCCTTCGAACGCATCGACGCCGACCCGAACCAGCACCTCGTCGTCGCCGAGCGCGACGGCCGCACCATCGGCACGCTCCAACTGACCGTCATCCCCGGCCTGTCCCGGCAGGGGTCGACCCGCGCCCTGATCGAGGCCGTCCGGATCCACGGCGACGCACGCGGCTGCGGGCTTGGCAGCGAGCTGATCGAGTGGGCCATCACAGAGGCCCGGCGCCTGGGATGTGCGATTGTCCAGCTCACCACGGACGCCACCCGCATCGACGCCCACCGCTTCTACGAACGGCTCGGGTTCGAGGCCTCGCACCTGGGCTTCAAGATGCAGCTGTGAGCGCTGCGCCTGCACATCCGGCTTCCGGAATCGCATGAACGCACGCAATTCGCGCGTGCCTTCACATCATCAGTCTCGTTGATCCCACAAGGGGTGGGGTCACCGGAGATGCCCACCCGGGTCCAGGTCCGCACCTGGCGGGGAGGGATGTCACATGGTGCACGAAGGCGCACTGCTGGAATCACAGACGCTGCGCGAGTCCGTCGCGGAACGCACCGAGGCGCTCGACAAGGTCAAGCTGCTCTCGCTGCTGCCCGACGGCTTGCACGTGACCACACGGATGGTGGCCACGTACTTCGAAGTCGGCGAGCGTGTCGTCAACAGGCTGATGCAACGCCACCGCGAGGAGCTCAGCGAGAACGGCATGCGTACGTTGCGCGGCTCTGAGCTGGAACGCTTCAAGAGAGACACTCTGTCTCTCTATCCCGAAAGTTATCCACAACCTCGGTCCAACCTCACACTGTTCAGCCGCCGCGCGGTCCTCAACGTCGCGATGCTGCTCCGTGACAGCGACGTCGCCCGGCGCATCCGCACGTATCTGCTCGACGCCGAACAGGCCGGCCGCACCGCCCGCAGCACGGCACCTGTGGACAACTCGGTTATCCACAGCCTCATCGAATGGCTGGACAACCGCATCGCGCAGACCCTCGCCGAACAGCAGCAGTCACAGCGCACAGTGGACGAGGATCGTGTGCGGGAGATCGTGCAGAGCACCGTACGCGGCGTCATCGCACGTTCCGTCGTGCCTCTCCTGAACCACGCGATCCAATCCGACAGTGAACTGCGCCGGAGGCTGGCGGAGAGCGAAGCGGAGACGGCCCGCCTCCGTCGCGTGCTGCGCCAGCGTGAAGCATCGGGTCCGATGGCGGCGCTCGACGCGATGAGCACGCGGGAGTTCGAGCAGCACGTCGCATGGCTGTGCCGGCGAGACGGGTGCGAGCAGGTCACCGTCACGGACGGGCACGGCGGCGCCGGTGCGGACATCCTCGGACACACGGCGGACGGTCGCCGCCTCGTCGTCCGTTGCAGGGGGCGCACCGGGAGTGGGCACATCACCGGCGGCGAGGTACAGGGCTTCGCCGGCACGGCCGAGCGGCAACACAGCGCGGACGTGGCCCTGTTGGTCGCCACGGTGCCCTTCACCCGGGAGGCGCTGCTGGTCGCCGCGCGTCACGGAGTGACCGCCGTTCACCGCGGCCTGCTCGAAGCATGGAACAGCGGCGCGAAACTCCACGTGCTGAGGTGAGCTGAGGCGACGGGGACGGGGACGGGGACGGGACGTGCGGCGTCGGACGGGACGTCCGGCGCCGCGACGTTGGAAGCCGGTCCGTGCGTCCTTCCGTCGGTCCGTCAGATGCCCTCCGAGGAATCCGCCCCGGTGTCGGGGAGCTGGACCTTCCCGCCGGTGACCGCCTCCCCGCAGGCGCCGCAGACGATACCCGCGTCCAGCGGACCTCCGCAGTCGTGGGTGAAGGCCGTCGTGCTGGTGGGAGCACCCGGCGCCCACCGCATCCCCCAGCGCATCAGTCCCAGCATGGCGGGCGCGAGTTCCTGCCCGGCCTGCGTGAGGTGGTACTCGTCACGTGGGGGGCGCTCGGAGTAGCGCACGCGCCGCAGCACGCCACCGTCGACGAGAGTGCGCAGACGGGCGGCGAGGACGTCGCGCGGGGCTCCCGTGTTGCGGACAATGCCGTCGAAGCGGTGCACGCCGTAGAACACCTCGCGCAGCGCCAGCAGTGACCACTTCTCACCGACCACGTTGAGCGCCGACGCCAGCGAACACTCCCGCGGGTTCGTCTCTCTCCTCGCCATGACGGCAATCCAACCCGGGGATGGTTGGAAAAGCAAACCTATGTGCTACCTTCCTCGCGTTCAGTGGGTTGCGAAATCCAACCCACCCTGTTTCCGGAGGACTTCGTGCACACCGCCGCTCTCTCGCTCGTCGCCCTGGTCGCCGTGCTCCACATGGGCTTTCTGATACTGGAGATGTTTCTGTGGCGCACACCGCGCGGCCGGGAAATCTTCGGCACGTCACCGGAGTTCGCCGACGAGTCGGCACCGCTCGCCGCCAACCAGGGGCTCTACAACGGCTTTCTGGCAGCGGGCCTGGCCTGGGGCCTGTTCGCAGCCGACCCGACTGGCCCGCAGGTGCGGGTCTTCTTCCTGTGCTGTGTGATCGTCGCCGGGATCTACGGCTCCCTCACCGTCAGCCGTCGCATCCTGTGGATCCAGGCCCTGCCCGCCGCAGCCGCCCTCGCTCTCGTCCTCGCAGCCTGAATGCGGCCGCCGGCCACCCGGTCCGGATCAGCTCGCGGGGTGAGCGCCTGCACCCCGACGACCGTCCCCTCGCCTCGCCTCGCCCCGACCCGGCCGGAGCCGGGGCGAGGGGAGGGGGCGCGCAGCCCGGAGGCACGGGGCGCTCACCAGCAGCTCCCGGACGCGGGCGTGCCGCTCCACGGGCTCGGTCACACGGGGGCGGCGGCCCGGCCGTCGCCTTCCCCGTCCCCAGTTGTGTCCCCAGTTGTGTCCCCAGCCGTGTCCCCAGCCGTGTCCCCAGCCGTGTCTCCAGTCGTGTCTCCAGTCGTGTCTCCAGTCGTGGCCCCAGCCGTGTCCCCAGCCGTGGCGGGCGGCCCGGAAGGCAGGGGGATGCCGGCCAGCACGGGAAGGAGCGACTCCTCCTCGTAGTCGAGATGCGCCGTCAGCTGCTGCGACATCCGCTCCAGCTCCGTACGGAAGGCCGTCGGGTCGGCCGTGCCGATTCCCGAGAGCAGCGCGAGCAGTTCGCCCTGGATGCGGGCGACCGTACGGTGCTCGTCGCGGAGCCGTTCGAAGGCGCCTGCCAGATGCGGGTACTGGGCGGCGAGGGCCGGGAAGACGTGCGCGTCCTCGCTGCTGTGGTGGAATTCCAGCGACTCGCAGAACGCCAGGCAGTGCTGCCGCAGTTGAAGGCCCAGGCTCAGCACCGGCGCAGGGCCCGGACCGGAGAACTCGTCGGCGGCGCGTGCCGCGAAGTGAGCGTCGGCCTCGCTCCGTACGTGCGCCAGCTGCGAGCGCAGCCACGTGTGGATCTCCACCAGCTTCTCGGCGAGGTTCGCTGCTTCTTCGGCGTTTTCCCCGGCCTCCGGCTCGGACCGCTCGAGGGCCACCACCGGGATGGTGCGTCCCGTCTGCGCCTGATAGTCCCCGTATCCCGGCACGGCACGCACCACCTGCTCGAACAGCCGGTCGCGCCGCGTGCCTTCGGCGGGGACGGCGACAGCGCCGAAGGATTCGGTGCCGATCTCCACCTGCACCATGGGATGGACCAGCAGGTTGTGGTACCAGGCGGGGTGGCGGTGCGCACCACCCGCGGAACCGACCACGAGCAGCAGTCCGTCCTCGCGCACGTAACCGAGCGGAACGGTGTGCTCGGCGCCGGACTTCGCCCCTGTGGTGGTGAGCAGAAGCAGGTCACCGCCTTCGAAGGGACCGCCGACCTTCCCCCCGTTGGCTCTGAACTCCTCGATGACGGATTTGTTGAACAGTGTGGGCATGGGCATTCGATCTCCAAACAGGCCTTGATCCGCGGCGGCCGCGGTGACGGTGGATTGCAGTGCTGCGTCACAGCACGGAACGCGCACACGCGCGGAAGGCCCCCGGCCCGGAGACGGACGGCATCGCGGACCGGACGCACAGCGTCCGGACAGCGTCCGGGCGCACAGCGTCCGGACAGCGTCCGGGCGCACAGCGTCCGGACAGCGCACGGCAGAGAGTCGGTGCCGTCTGGAAGCGCGGAGACCGGCGTCAGGAAACGGTGCCGGGCACCGCGCGGAGCAGGGGACGGCGCGCGCGGGCGCTCACGTCAGACGCAAGGTGCGGAGTTGGAACTCACGGCATCGCCCCCTGGTGAAAGGTGCCGCACAACCGCCGACCGGCCCACTGCTCTTTGGTCGGCGTCACGCGACACACCGCCCATTACAGACATCGGCCGAACTTCTGTCAACGCACACCCACCGGCCTGCGACCGTACGTACTCTCGCTCCCCGCGGTGCGCACAGGCGTGATGTCCGGCCCGGCGTGCAGGGGAGCAGCTGGGTCCGTCGAGTTCGTCGAATCCGTTGATTCTCAGGCCGGTGCCATTTCTTCAACGGGTGGTCGAGAGGTTCCCCGGACGTCACGGCAGACTCCTCGCATGGTGCGTCTGCAAGTTCTGACGACTGACGACTGGGCGCTGTGGCGGGACGTTCGTCTCGCTGCGCTCGCTGAGGCTCCGCGCTCCTTCAAGTCCCGCCTCGAGGACTGGGGCTGCGGTGGGGAGGAACGGTGGCGTGCGCGTCTGGCCATGCCCGCTGCTCACAACGTCGTCGCGGTTCTGCCTGGGCAGACCGTGGGCCTGGCCAGTGGGCTTCCTCTTGGGCGCGACGGCTGTGAACTGAGGTCGGTATGGGTCAGCCCCGAGGTTCGGGGCCGCGGCGTCGGAGACCTCCTCGTCGTCGCGGTCGAGTCGTGGGCCCGGCATTCGGGCGCCACCACGTTGAACCTGTCCGTGCTTCCGGACAACGAGCCTGCCGTGGCGCTGTATCGACGCCACGGTTTCGTCCTCTCCGGAACGCTCGACGATCTCGCCTCCGACGAGGGGGCCAGAGAACTGGTGATGGTGAAACGCCTTTGCTGACAGGCAGCGATCCCTGGTGGCTGAGGGTGCCGTGGCCGGCGGCCCGCAGAGGCGATCCACGCGCTGCACGAAGCGGCTGCGTTAAGCGTCTCGGCCCGGCGCGTTGGATCAAGTGGCGGCCCAGATGCTCAGCCGATTGGCCTGGGTCACCGACCCTGCAGACTGCGGCCGAGGTTCCGGGCGGCTTCACCATGAGACGACCGCCCGGCGGGTCATCTGACCACTAGGCTGCGACGATGGAACGGTCAACCGACGGGTGCGGAGATCTCACCCGGCCTGCCGGTCCCGCCCCTTCCAACGACTACGACAGCTTCGCCGAGGGATATTCGGCGGAGAACGAGAACAATCTCGTGAACGCCTACTACGAGCGGCCCGCGATGCTGGCCCTCGCCGGCGACGTCGACGGCCGTCGGATCCTGGACGCCGGTTGCGGCTCGGGCCCACTGTCCGCTGCGCTGCGCGACCGCGGTGCGGTCGTCACCGGCATCGACGCCAGCGCCGGGATGGTGGCGCTGGCGAGGCGGCGGCTCGGTGACGACGCGGCCCTGCACGTGGCCGACCTCAGCGACCGCCTGCCGTTCGACGACGGTGCGTTCGACGACGTGGTCGCCTCGCTGGTGCTGCACTACCTGGAGGACTGGGGGCCGACGCTTGCCGAGTTGCGGCGGGTGCTGAGACCCGGCGGCCGGCTGATCGTATCGGTGGAGCACCCTTTCGTGGCCTACACGTTTCAGGAGCCTCGGCCGGACTACTTCGCGACCACCAGCTACACCTTCGACTGGACGTTCAACGGACAGTCCGTCCCGATCAGGTTCTGGCGCAAGCCGTTGCACGCGATGACCGATGCCTTCACCACCGCCGGTTTCCGGCTTTCCGCCATCAGCGAGCCGCAGCCCGACCCCGCCGCCCGTGAGCTGTTCCCCGACGAGTTCCATGACCTTTCGACAAAGGCCTGCTTCCTGTTCTTCGTCCTCGAAGTACCGCCGTCGGGTGCGGGCCCGGACGGTCAGGCGAGATCCATGGGCCCGTAGCGGGCTGCCGTCGCTCCTGTTGCCATGGCCCAGTAGCGGTCTCCGTAGGACCAGTGCCACCACTCGGTGGGGTAGTTGACCAGGCCGACAGCGGTGAGCGCGGCACTCAGGATGTCCCGGTGGGAGCGGGCGTCTTCGCCGATGTTGCCGGCCTGCGTGTAGCAGGCACCCGCACTCTCCTCAGGAGTCGCATTCATACGGGTGCCCATGTCGAGTTCATGGCCGTCGTCGTCGGCGAGCGTCACGTCAACGGCCGCCCCGGCGCAGTGCGGTGCGACCTCGGGCGGGGACACGTAACGGCTGGCTGCTGAGCGCACCTGTCCGGCCGGCCATTCCGGATTGCGGGCCCGCAGCCGGGCGGCGTATTCGTTGAAGTAGTGGCGCTGAAGAGACGGCGGGCGGTAGCCCTCGACGAACAGCAGCCGCACCCCTTGAGGTAGTTGTGCATGTGCTTCGAGGAGGCGGTCGAGCACTCCTTCCCGGAGGTGGGCGAAGGCACCAGCGGAGTCCTGACGCTTTCCGCTCGTCGACCAGCAGGGGGCCATCTCCCCGTACAGCCACGAGCCGTTCACCGCACTCCTGGACAGGCACAGCTGCGACCCTGGGGTCGGACATCAGAACGATCTAAGTCATGACGAAATCCTCTCGTGGCCCTGCGCCCCACCTCGACGGTCTCCGCGCCGAAGCGAGAACACCCCCGTTCAGGTCTCCTTTCGACGCCGGCGGAGAAGACGGCGGAACGGTGGAAGGCGAGTGAGCACCGCGAGCTGGGGGTGCCGGGTGAAGGGTTCGCGGATCTGTAGGTCCAGCTCTTCGTTCAAGCGCGCGGAGCGCTTCTCCGGGGCGAGTTCGTCCAGCAGCCGGTCGATCTGGGTGAGGAGTGTGCCGTGAAGCTGCCACTGTTCCGGATTGCGCCGCTGTTCGGCGAGCAGCAGCTGGGCGATCCGGTCGCGGGCATCGTGAGCATCGCGCAGCTTGTCCGACAACTCGGCCTCCGCGTTCTCTGCGTCCGTGGCGACGTCGCTGGTGACGAGCACAGTGAACGCATCGATGGCAGCGGCCAGCTGAGCGAACAGCTCCTGAAGTGCAGCGGTTGTCTCGGGAGGGAAGAGCGACTCGTGCGCACCTTCCTCCGTGAGCTCCGTCAGTGTCCTGGCGATGACTCTGAGCACGACCGCGCAGATCTCCAGGGTGTCCAGGCCTGTCCTCAGAACGAGCCGGGAGAGTGTGCCTTCCCTGACTCGGGGGTTGAGCTTCAAACTCTCCTCGGCCTGCGCAACAGCTGCATCGACCCGCACGATGTCGTGGTCGAGTCGGCGCGCCTCCTCCAGTCGTGCAGCGGCCTCTTCCACCGGGGTGGGCCCTCCGACTTCTTCGCCCAGGCTCCACAGAAGGTCTCTCATCCGTTCGGCAAGGTCCTCGATGGACTCACCGGCGGATTGTGTCCAGATCGGGGGAACGAAGACGAGGTTGAACAGAAGGCCCACGACTGCGCCGATGAGAGTTTCCACCACCCGGTCCAGGGCGGTCTCGGCCACCCTGGTCACGCTCACGCCGAGCACCAGCATTGCGCTGATTGCGACCTCGGGAACGAACTCGTTGACGCGTACCAGATGCCCGAGGGTCAGGGCAGCGAGGATGAGCACCCCCAGCGACCACCAGCTCAGTCCCACCAGGGAGCTGAAACCGACAGCGAGAAGCACACCCGCGACCACGGCCATGATCCGCCGCATGCCTCGCGTCAGCGTGGCGTAGACGGTTACCTGTACGACCAGGAGGGTGGTCAGCGGGGCGAGGAGCGGGACCTGGGCGCCGCTCAGCCAGAGGGCGGCCAGGTAACTGAGCACGGCCGCCGCTGTGGAGCGGATCGTCTGGACCACTGACGGGTCGTTGCGGCGGCGCAGGACACCGGCGGTGGCTTCACGGACATCCGGCACCCGGTGGCCTTTCCCGGTCACGCCGCGGGAAAGCACCGCTCGAGCGGGCTGCCACCCGTCTGGGCGTCACGGCGCACCTTCGTGATGTACGAAGCGATCGGGGCGGAGGAGGGAAGACAAGGGAAGGGAGAGGTCAGGTACTCGCCTTGGTGAATGTCTCGTCGGGGAGAGCCTGATCGTCCGCGTGGTACGTGTAAGCGGCTTCCCGCACCGATTCGTTGCTCTCCCAGCCGGCCCCGACGGCCTCACCGATGGTGGCCAGGGAGCTTGTCAGCCATACGAGTTCCCACGTGTCACCGATCCGGACAGGATGGCCGAGCGTCTCGGAGAACAGCCCCGCCGGCACGAGAATCAAGGACCCGAGCCATGTCAGCACCAGCAGAGTGCCGTAGAGGGAGAGAACTCCGATCGTGACCGTCGCCAATGTCACGATGTTGAAGAGGATCACCTGCTCGCGTGCCTCACGCCGGGGACTGCGCTCCCAGAGCTGGGCTCCGATGATGAACGTACAGATCGTGGTGAGAACGGACGCAACGGTGATCAGGCCGAGGCGCCCTGCGCCCAGGTCGTCTCCGAGCCGCCAGATGTCGCTCGTGACCAACGCCAGTGCGGCCGTCCCGAGGGCGGTGACGGAAGCACGAGTGAGGTGCATGCTGAGCCGCCACGGACGATTGGCACGCAGCATTCCCACCAGGAGCCGCATGTTGCCCGCGGTGACCCGCGCCACCATGCGTACGTCGGACTCATCCGCTTCGATCTTGTGGCCGAGCTCCCTCACGCTGCGCATCACCCCGGGAGGCGGACCGGGGCGGTGCACAACTCCGCGTTGATCCACCTCCGCGCCGCTGATGTCCCCGATGAGGGCCGCCACGAGACGCGTGACGGTCGCAGCGAGCCGCTGTCTGACGCCCAGCGCGCCGAGCGCCGGCATCGAAATCACGGCAACCCCGTGACTCGCGCTGGCGTGCGCGACCACAGGGCGCCGTGAAGTCGCGATCGGCAGGTCCGTCACTACGACCGCGAGATCCCAGCCCTCCCGGAGCAGCCGCTGCCGACCCGCCGAGATGATCTCCGAGACGTCGGTCGGGGGTACTGCGAGCCGGTCGGAAACGACTTGAAACCTCCAGCGCACATCGGGTACTCGCGCGGTCATCCGGTCGGAGAGCGCCCCCTCCATCCCACCGACGAACTCCGAGACCATCCCCGGTGAGGCCGCCACGCCGACGACGACTTCGACTGCCTCGTCGCCCACGTCGCCCTCGACCGACTTGTCCGGGGTGTGCATCCGCCCAGCAGACCAGCCCCTGTGGGGCGAGTCCAGTGAACGCTCCGGCCCATGGTCGGATGTGTCGGTTTGCCGGGTCTCAGCCGGCCAGCTCGGGTTCGCCGAACAACGGCGCGTAGCTGGACGGCAGCTGGGTGATGAGTTGGTTGAACTCACCGCCCGAGACCGCTTCGGCGAGCGTGGACAGTACGGCGCCAGCGTCCCATTCTGCCGTCCCGGGCGAGGCTCCGGTCCGTTCGGCGACCCGGCGGAGGAACTCGGTGACGCCGAAGGACTCGGCCGCCTCCGTGTTCCCCTCCAGGAGTATCCGGTCGATCGGGTCGGGCAGCTGAGAGGCCAGGTCCTTCGCCTCACCGCCCGTGATACGGGAACTCAGGACATCGAGCACCGCTTCGGTGGTCTGCATCGCCTCCGCCTGGTCCCGGTACTCGCCACGTTCCCGCACGCGGGCGAGGAACTGGTCGCTCTTCATGACGGGCCCCTCTCATTCCGATCGCAGGGTGGACATGACTCCCGCAGGGATCCGAGCAAGGTGCTCATGGGCGAGGCGTACGGACATGGCGCCCTCGCCCACGGCGGAAGCGACGCGTTTGACCGAGCCGCTGCGTACGTCTCCCGCTGCGAACACTCCCGGCCAGCTTGTTTCGAGGGGCAACGGCTGCCGTTCCAGCGACTGCCACGGGCCCTCGTGCGTCGCGCCGGGTACGCTCCCGGTGACGACGAATCCGCGGTCGTCGAGAAGCAGCGTCTTCCCGAGCCAGTCCGTACAGGGACGGGCACCGATGAAGACGAACAGGGCCCGGACCTCCAGGGCACTCCCGTGTCGCTTCCGCAGGTCGCGGACTCTGACCTGGCGAATCGTGTCCTCGCCGGTCACTTCGACCACTTCCTGTTCCAGATGCACCTCGATGCCGGGGCGCTGTTCGATCTGGTCGATGAGGTAGCGGGACATGTTCCGCTCCAGGGAGTCGTCGATCGCGACAATGTGGACGGGGGAACCGTTGTCCGCGAGGAAGACGGCGGCTTGTCCGGCCGAATTGCCGCCGCCCACCACAGCCACGGGGTTCTGGCCGCACATGCGGGCCTCGTGGGCTGTTGCGGCGTAGTGGATGCTGCTGCCTTCGAAGTGCTCGCTGCCAGGGACGACCAGTCGCCTGTACTGCACTCCCGTGGTCAGGACGACCGTGCGTCCGGCGGCGTCAGTTCCGTCGGCGAGGGCCACGGTGTAGTGGTCCCCGTCGCGTCTCAGGGCCTCGGCCTCGGCCGGCACCTGGATGTCGGCGTCGAACTTGTGGGTCTGGAGTACGGCACGCTCGATCAGCTCGCCGCCGGAGATCCCGGAGGGGAAGCCGAGATAGTTCTCGATGCGGGACGTTCTGGCAGCCTGGCCACCAGCGGCGACGGCGTCGAGCAGTGCCGTCGAGTAGCCGTCGGAGGCCCCGTAGACCGCGGCGGCAAGTCCGGCAGGACCCGCACCCACAACGAGCAGATCATGGACGGGCCCGTCTCCGGACGGCGCCGGCAGGCCCACCAGACGCGCGAGGTCGGCCGCGTCGGGATTCCGCAGCACCCGGCGGCCATTCCAGATGACGACCGGTGTCTCCTGAGGGGTGATGGCGAAACGGCGCAGAAGTGCCTCGGCCTCGTCGTCACTGTCCAGGTCGACCAGGCGGTGCGGCAGACGGTTGCGGGCGGCGAACTCGCGCAGCCGGCGAGTCTGTGGCGAGCGGCACGATCCGATGATCCGGAAGCCGGCGCCGGCACCGATGAGTCGGGCACGGCGTCCGAGGTAGGCACGGAGTATCTGGTCCCCCAGCACGGCATCGTTCGCGACCACCTCACGGAGTCGGTCCACGGGAAGGGCGAGCACTTCGCCGGCCTCCCGGACGACGGCGGTGTAGAAGGCCCGCTGCCCCTCCAGCAGACCGATTTCACCCAGGAAGCGACCCGGACCGTGGGTGGCGACAAGCCCTTCCTCCGGCAGGCCGAAGTCGTGCACGACGTCGACCAGACCACTGAGGACCACCAGGAACTCCTGGTTCGGCTCGCCCTCGCTGAACAGCACCTCGCTCGACACGGTCGGGCGCCGATCACCGCAGGCGGCAAGCAACTCGATCTGTTCGTCCGTCAGCCGCGGATAGGCACCGTGGATGTCCGGGGTCTCGGTGGACATCGGATCAGCTCCTCTCCCCTGCCGGGGGCAGCCTGTGAGTGCGCGGCTCCGAGCAGCGCACGTGGGACTGGATGCCGATGCGGACGGTCACCGGATCACACCTCCCGGCCGTGGGATGCAGAGGCGGCCTGGTCATGACGGGCGAGCGTCTCCTCCACCCAGGAGCGCAGGCTCGCCGCGGGCAGGGCACCGGCACGGCGTCCGAGCACTTCGCCCCGGTCGAGGATGAGCAGCGTCGGAACTGCCTGCACCTCGAATCTCCGGGCCAGCTGGGGGCATTGATCCACGTCGGCCTTCACCAGTTTGATGCGGCCCGCAAGGTCGGCTGCGACCTGTTCCAGCGCCGGACTGACCGTGCGGCAGGGCCCGCACCACTGGGCCCACAGGTCGACGAGCACCGGCAGATCGGCGCGCTCCACGGTGTCGGGGAAGGAGCCGTCCGTGGTGGAGACGATCCAGGGCAGGAGAGAGCGGCAGTTGCCGCACCGGGGAACTCCGGACGCGGAAGCCGGGAGCCGGTTCCTCTTCCCACAGGAAGGGCAGGAGACCATGGCGTCGCGCTGTGCATCCATGGCTCTCACGCTGCCGGTGCGAGGTGGTCGTCGGCGGCCTTCTCCTCGGCCGCCCCGTAGTCGACGGTCAGTTCCCCGTTCCGGACGTCGACGCGTACCACGGCTCCGTCCGGGACGTCGCCTCGCAGGAGAGCGCGTCCGACGATCGTCTCGACCTCGTGCGAGATGTAGCGGCGCAGCGGGCGGGCGCCATAGACCGGATCGTAGCCTTGGCGGGCGACCAGTCGACGGGCTTCCTCGGTGAGTTCGACGGTGATCCTGCGTTCCGCAAGGCGCGAGCGCAGGTCGTTGAACTGCAGCTCGACGATCTGCTCGATCTGTTCCTGGCCGAGCGGGCTGAAGAGGACGATGTCGTCGACGCGGTTGAGGAATTCGGGCCGGAAGTGGCCGCGCAGCTCGTCCATGACCCGGCTGCGGGCGTCCGCCTTGATCTGCCCGTCGGCTGTCACACCGTCGAGCAGGTGCACCGAACCGATGTTGGACGTCAGGATGACGACCGTGTTGCGGAAGTTGACAGTACGTCCCTGGGCGTCGGTGATCCTTCCGTCGTCGAGCACCTGAAGCAGAGTGTTGAACACGTCGGCGTGTGCCTTCTCGATCTCGTCGAAGAGCACCACCGAGTACGGCTTGCGGCGCACCGCCTCCGTCAGCTGCCCGCCTTCCTCGTAGCCGATGTATCCGGGCGGTGCGCCGACCAGACGGCTGACCGTGTGCCGCTCCTGGTACTCGCTCATGTCCAGCCGCACGATGCTCTCCTCGGAGTCGAACAGAGCCTCCGCGAGGGCCTTGGCCAGCTCCGTCTTTCCGACGCCTGTCGGCCCGAGGAAGACGAACGACCCGATGGGCCGCCGCGGATCGCGGATGCCCGACCGGGACCGGATGACCGCGTCGGCGACCAGGCTCACGGCCTCGTCCTGTCCGACGACCCGCTCACGCAGGATGTCGTCGAGCCGCAGCAGCTTCTCCCGCTCGCCCTCCTGGAGCCGTGTCACGGGAATCCCGGTCCACGCGGCGACGATCTCGGCGACCTCGTCCTCGGTGACCACCTCGCGGAGCAGCCGCGACTCGCCCTGCTTGTCGGTCAGCTGATCCTCGTCCGCGGCGAGCTTGCGTTCGAGTTCGGTGATCTTTCCGTAACGCAGTTCCGCCGCCCGGTTCAGGTCGTAGGAGCGCTCGGCCTCCTCGGCCTCCTGGCGCGCCTGCTCCAGCTCCTGGCGTATCTGCTGCACCCGTCGGATCGCCTGACGCTCGGCCTCCCACTGGGCCTGTTTGGCGTCCGCCTCGGCCCGCAGGTCGGCCAGTTCCCGGCGAAGCTCCTCCAGGCGCGCGGCGCTCGCCGCGTCCGTCTCCTTCGAGAGGGCCGCCTCCTCGATCTCCAGCCGCGTGACGCGACGCGTCAACTCGTCCAGCTCCGCAGGCATCGAGTCCATCTCGGTGCGCATACGGGCGCACGCCTCGTCGACGAGGTCGATGGCCTTGTCGGGGAGGAACCGGTCGGAGATGTAGCGGTGGCTGAGTGTGGCAGCGGCGACGAGCGCGGTGTCCTGGATGCTGACGCCGTGGAAGATCTCCAGCCGCTCCCGCAGACCGCGCAGGATCGACACGGCGTCCTCAACCGAGGGCTCGTCCACCATCACCTGCTGGAACCTGCGTTCCAGTGCGGCGTCCGACTCGACGTGCTTGCGGTACTCCGTCAGCGTCGTGGCACCGATCATGTGCAGTTCACCGCGGGCGAGCATCGGTTTGAGCATGTTTCCCGCGTCCATGGCGCCCTCGGCACCGCCGCCTGCCCCGACGACGTTGTGCAGTTCGTCGACGAAGAGAAGGATGCTGCCCTCGGCGGCCTTGACCTCGCTGAGTACGGCTTGGAGGCGTTCCTCGAACTCGCCGCGGTACTTGGCTCCGGCGACGAGCGAGCTGATGTCGAGTGAGAAGACGGTCTTCTCCCTCAGCCCTTCGGGGACGTCCCCGCTGACGATGCGCTGCGCCAGACCCTCGACGATGGCGGTCTTACCGACGCCGGGGTCGCCGATCAGCACGGGGTTGTTCTTCGTCTTGCGGCTGAGGATCTGGATCACCCGGCGTATCTCGGCGTCCCGGCCGATGACCGGGTCGAGCATCCCGCTGCGTGCCTCGGCGACCAGGTCACGGCCGTACTTCTCCAGCGCCTCGTAGGCACCCTCCGGTGTGGCGGAGGTGACGCGCTGGTTGCCGCGGACGCGGGTGAGGCTCTTCAGGAAGGCGTCACGGGTGACGCCGTGCTCCTTCAGGAGGCGGCCCGCTCCGGTCGCGGAGCCTTCCTCCGTCATCGCGAGGAGCAGATGCTCCACGGAGACGTACTCGTCCTTGAGCCTGCGGGCCTCCTGATCCGCGGACTCGAGCAGCTTCGCCAGACGCTGCGTCACCCGGACCTCGCCCGAAGGTGCCCCGGCGCCGGTCTGCTTGGGCTTGCGTCCCAACTCACCCTCCACCGCCTCGCGCAGCGCCGAGGGGTCGGCTCCGGCCTGTTCGACAAGGCGCGGGATCAGGCCCTCGCTCTGGCCGAGGAGTGCGGACAGCAGGTGTTCGCCGTCCACTTCGGTGTGCCCCAGCCGCGTTGCAGTGGACTGGGCTTCCTGGAGCGCTTCCTGCGACTTCTGGGTCAGACGGTTCATGTCCATGACGAATCATCACTCCTCACGCCGCTGCGGCGCAGCGCGGCTTCGAGCACGGCGATGCGGTCGAGCAGGTCCATAACGAGTCCCAGCGACGCGTAGTTGAGGCAGAACCCGGCTCGCAGGCGCTGGATGCGGGCAAGGGTCAGGGGCGCGGAGGAGGGGAACCACAGCCTTCCCTCGGCATCGCGATGCACGTCGAGCAGGCCGAGTGTCACCAACCGCCGCACCATGTCCGGATGAAGCCCCGAACGGTCCGCGACAGCCTCCAGGCTGAGCCGGTGTACCGGTGCCAGCACGTAGGACGGGCGCACCGCACCCCTGTCTGCGATGTGGGAGGCGGGCTTCGATCGCGGGATCATCGTGGCCTCCTCGGGTCGAAGTCGGAGCTGGCCGCGAGCTCTTCGAACAGTTCGCGTTCACGGCGCGTGGGCTCGGGCGGCACCTCGATGCGCAGCCTGGCGTAGAGGTCTCCCGGGGCACCGCTGGGGTTGGGCATGCCTTGCCCGCGCAGCCTCAGCCGCCTGCCGCTGGATGAACCGGCGGGCACGGTCACCTTCGCCTGCCCATCGGGAGTCGGCACCGGAACAGTCGCCCCGAGAGCCGCCTCCCAGGGGGTGACCGGCAGTTCGACGTGGATGTCGCGGCCGTCGAGCCGGAACTGCGGATGGGGTGTGATCCGCACCCGCAGGAACAAGTCACCGGCAGGGGCGTCCTGGCTGCCCCTGCCGCCCTCACCCGCCAGCCGGATGCGCTGTCCTTCGACGACACCGCGGGGGATGTCGACCTGATAGGTGCGGGCTCCCTCCGCACCGCCGAGAGTGACGCTGCGCCGACCGCCGCGGTATGCCTCCTCGACGCTGAGCGGGATCTCCGCCTCCTGGTCCGCGCCACGGACCGGTCCGCCGGGGCCTCCGGCCCCGAACATTGAACCGAAGAGGTCCTCGAAGTTGATCCCGGCGTCCTGGAAGTCTCCGTAGCCCCCTCCGACGTCCTGCGAGACGCGCACACGCGGGCCGCCGCCCTGCCATGCCCCGGCTCGCCCGGCGCCGACGCCGGCTGCCACACGTTCGTCGTAGTCCTCCGGGATCTGCCGGAAGGCGGGACCGTAACGGTCGTAGCGCGCACGGGTCTTGGGGTCGGACAGGACGCTGTAGGCCTCGTTGAGTTCCTTGAACCGCTCCTCCGCCGCGGGTTCCGTGTTCACATCGGGGTGATACTTCCGGGCCAGCGTGCGGTAGGCCTGCTGGATCTCGTCGGCACTCGCACCCCGGTGCACTCCGAGGACCTCGTAGTAGTCCTGTGCCATGACAGGTCACTCCCGCTGAGCTGTGACGGTGACCGCCGCAGGACGCAGCTGATTTACGCCGTCGCCATAGCCCGGGCGCAGAACCTCGTGGACCATGCCGGGCCCGGCTCCCTCGTCCTCCACCGTGCCCACCGCCTCGTGACGAGTGGGGTCGAAAGGCACCCCGGTCTCCTCGTGCCGGGGGAAGCCGAGCTTCTCGAAGGTGCTCACCGCCTCGTCCCGCACCGCCCTGACGCCTTCGATGACGGAGGACTCACCGGCCTCCGCATGTTCCAGAGCCATCTCCAGGTGGTCTATGAGAGGCAGCAGGGCAGCCGCCGTACGGGCACGCTCCAGGGAACGCTCCCGTTCGAGTTCGCGGGCATGACGCTTGCGCAGGTTGTCCAGGTCGGCCAGTGCGCGCTGCCAGCGCTCCCGCAGCTCCTCCACGGCCTGCGACTGCTCCTCGGACTCGGCCACGGCGGCCTGCTGCGGGCCACCGTCGCCCTCCGTGGGGACGTCGGGCTCGTGAGCCGCGTCCCCCTCGTTCAACGGAAACTCCATCTCCGTGGGCTCGTGTCCGCTCGACATGCCGCACCTCAGCCCTTGTCGAACTCGGCGTCGACGACATCGTCGTCACCCGGACCGCCTTCTCCGGAGGTCCCGCTCGCAGAAGTCCCGTCGGCCGAGGCACCCTGCCCCGGCTCTGCTCCCCGGGCTCCCAAGGAGTGGAACAGCTGCTGCAGCTCCGAGGTGAGCGAGCGGACCCGCTCCACGCTCTCCTGTTCCTGCACGGCCTTCCGGGCATCGGCGACGAGCATCTCGGCGCGGGACTTCTCGTGCTGCGGGGCGTCCTCGCCCAGTTCTGACAGACGGCGTTCGACCTGATAGGCGACGCTGTCCAGCTCGTTCCGGGCGTCGACTGCCTGGCGCAGCGCCTGGTCCTCGGAGCGGTTGCGCTCCGCCTCGGCCACCATCTGGTCGACCTCGCCGCGGTCGAGGTTGGAGCTCTCACTGATCGTGATGCCCTGCTCCGCGCCGGTGTCCCTGTCACGGGCCGTGACGTTGAGGATGCCGTTGGCGTCGACGTCGAAGGTGACCTCGATCTGCGGTTCACCGCGGGGCGCCGGCCGGATGTCGGTGAGCTGGAACCTGCCGAGCACCCGGTTGTCGGCCGCGTTCTCCCGCTCGCCCTGGAGCACCACCACGTCCACGGCCGGCTGGTTGTCCTCCGCCGTCGAGAAGGTCTCCGAGCGGCGGACCGGAATGGTGGTGTTCCGTTCGATGATCTTCGTCATGACGCCGCCGCGGGTCTCCACGCCCAGCGAGAGCGGGGTGACGTCGAGCAGCAGGACGTCCTTGACCTCACCCTTCAGCACTCCCGCCTGGATGCCGGCGCCCACCGCGACGACCTCGTCGGGGTTGACACTCATGTTCGGGTCCATGCCGCCTGTGAGCCGGCGGACCAGGGCCTGCACCGCGGGCATCCGGGTGGAGCCACCGACGAGGATGACCTCGTCGATGTCGCTGTCGGTGATCTTCGCGTCGGCCATGGCTTGCTTGACGGGCTCCAGGCAGCGCTCCACGAGGTCGGAGGTGATCTGCTCGAACGTTGAGCGCATCACCGTCTCCGTCAGGTGTTTGGGACCGTTGGCGTCCGCGGTGATGAAGGGCAGGCTGACCTGCGTCTGGGTGACGGAACTCAGCTCCGTCTTGGCCTTCTCGGCCGATTCGAAGAGGCGCTGCAGTGCCTGCGGGTCGTTGCGCAGGTCGATGCCGTTCTCCTGCTGGAAGCTGTCCGCGAGGTGGTCGACGAGTCGGCGGTCGAAGTCGTCGCCGCCGAGGTGCCCGTCACCGGCTGTCGAGCGCACCTCCACGACGCCGTCCCCAACGTCCAGGATGCTGACGTCGAAGGTGCCGCCGCCGAGGTCGAAGACGAGCACGCTCTCGTGCTCCTTCTTGTCCATGCCGTAGGCGAGGGCCGCGGCGGTCGGTTCGTTGATGATGCGCAGAACTTCCAGCCCGGCGATGCGTCCGGCGTCCTTCGTGGCGGTGCGCTGCGAGTCGTTGAAGTACGCGGGAACAGTGATCACAGCTTCGGTCACCTTCTCGCCGAACGCCTTCCCCGCATCTTCCGCGAGCTTGCGCAGCACCTGCGCGCTGATCTCCTCCGGCGCATACTGCTTCCCCCGGACCTCGAAGCGTGCGACGCCCCCTTCTCCCTCGACCACGTCGAAGGCGACCGCCTTGGCCTCGTCCGAGATCTCGTCGTAGTTGCGGCCGATGAAACGCTTGGCGGAGTAGATCGTGCCCTTGGGGTTGAGAATCGCCTGGCGCCGGGCCAACTGGCCCACCAGGCGCTCTCCGGTATCGGTGTAGGCCACGACGGACGGCGTCGTACGGGTCCCTTCGGCGTTCGGGACGACCGTCGCTTCCCCGCCTTCCCAGAAGGCGATCACCGAATTCGTCGTCCCCAGGTCTATGCCCACTGCCCTGGCCATGAGATGCCTCCTCGTCCCTCGGTCCCTTCCCGACCGGAAGCACGCGGTGCTCGCGCGCGGTCTCCAACGGTCCTGGACGTGGAGGAGGGGTTCATGCGCCCCAGAGGTCCAAGAGAGCCCACTGCTCTCGTACCGGCGGGGCACACAGGACGGGGCCGCTGCGCGAACAGGCGGGCGGCCCCGCCCGTGACTAGCCTGAGAGAGGGGAGTGCCGTACCGAGCACGGGATCACCGCATGGGAGTCAAGCCGACAGCACAGCAGCAGGGACCCTCCGCCCTCGACGTATGGGACCAGGAAGACCCGACCGGTCTGCGGAACCTGTTCCTTCTGTCAGTCGAGATGTTCGACGGGCACGACGAGGACGACGTGCTGCGCATGGCCATGGCAGCCGTCCCCACGCTCGGCCCGTGCACGACGGAGGCCGGCTACCTCCGGGCCGACGACGCATGGGTGCGCGCGCCTGACAACCGGGACGGGGCACCCGGCCCGGATCTCGACGATCAGATCGAATCGCTCGGCGCCAAGGACGGAACCGTCAAGATCCACGGACGGCACTGGTGCCAGGCGATCGCCCTGCGCTCACCGCGCGGCGTCATCGGATACCTGGTGGTCAGCGCCGCTGCGTGCATCTCCGACGACGAGCAGTTCCGGCTCAACGCCCTCACCCATCAGACCTCGGCCGCGTTGAGCAACGCCGCGGGGCGGAGAGCGGAGCGGGAGCACGCTTCGGCGCTGCGACGTGCCCACAGTGAGCGGGGCAAGGCGATCTCTGAGCTGAAGGAGTCGGTGGCCGAACTCGAATTCCAGAGATCCGTGCATGAAGCTCTCAGCCAGGCCTCGGCGGAGAGCGAGGACGGCATCGCGGACATGGTCTGCGCCTTCACTGGTCTCCCGGTCGCCATCGAGGACCCGTTCGGGAACCTCCGGGTCTGGGCGGGTCCCGGCCGCCCCGACCCCTACCCGCGCTACGGGCTGGTGCGCCGAGAGCAGGAGTTGCAGAGCACCATGCGACGCCCCGGTGCGATGCGTGCCGGCAACCGCCTCACCCGCATCGCTCAGCATCGCGGCAAGGTGTTCGGGACCATCTCGCTGATCGACCCCGGCAGAACCGCAGGAACGCACGAGGCGTTCGTACTCCGGCACGCCTGTGTGGCACTCGCCCTGGAGATGTCTCACCAGCGCCGTCTGGCGGAAGTCGAGCTACGGCTACGCCGCGAACTCCTCGACGACCTCATCACCGGAACCGACGACGCAGGCGCCTACGCCCGGTCGGAGGCGGTCGGTCACGACCTGCACGGAGTCCACCGCGTCGTGGCGGTCCAGTGGGAGGGCAAGCCTGCCGAGACCGTCGCCGAGACTGTCAGCCGCGCGGCCACCGGCCTCGGCCTCAGGTTCTTGCTGGGCCGCCGCTCGGGAGCCACGATCCTCGCGGTATGTGGTGATGCTCCTCCCCACGCCCTGCACCGGGCCGTGTCGGATGCACTGGACTCGACCTCAGGCACGATCGGGATCGGCGGACAGGCCGACGCACCCGCGGCGTTCCCCCGCTCGTATCAGGAAGCAACGCGCGCACTGGAATTCCGGCGTCATTCACGCACCCCCACGGGTGTCACCGCATACGACGAACTGGGCTTCTACCGCATCGTCGCCGACGGAGACTCACAGCGGAAGGCCGCGACGTTCGTACAGGAGTGGCTCGGCGCGCTGCGGGACTACGACGCGACGCACCACACCGACCTCGTGAGGACGCTCGCCCTGTACTTCGACTCCGGCGGCAGGTACGACGACGCCGCCGCCGCACTCACCATCCACCGCAGCACTCTTCGCTACCGGCTCGGCCGTATCCGAGAAGTCGGCGGCCACGACCTGACGGAGGCGGACACCCGTCTCAACCTGCACATCGCGACGAGGATCTGGCAGGTCCTCGACGGATCGCTCTGACGGCCCCTGCCTCCCTGGAGGGACCGGACATCCGGGCGGTCCGGCCGTCGCCGTCGTCGCCCGGATCGACCCGGCAGGTGGAACGTACTCCCGGTTTTTGACCCCGCGTGCACAAGCCTCTCTCCTCCACCGTCTGGGACTCTGCATGTAGCTGCCCAGGCATTACTGCTGCGGGCGCGGCTGAGGTCACATTCGGCGAGGAGGTGTGCGGCATGGCCGTCATGGGCGTGTCGAGGTTCGAGAGATTCTTCCGTGCCGCAGCGAATCTCGACGTGGACAAGAACGACCTGAAGCGCTACAGCGACTTCGTCGACCACAAGCTCTACGAACTGCTGATCGTCGCCCAGGCTACGGCCGGGGCGAACGGCCGGGACACTGTCGAACCCTGGGATCTGCCGATCACCAAGGGGCTGCAGGAGAGCATCCACCGGTTCCGGAAGCTGGACGAGAGCATCGAACTCAAGCCGATCCTTGAGCAGTTGGCAACACACCCGCCGCTTGATCGGGCCGTCACCGAGGAGACCGAGGCGAGATATCCCGAGATCACCGGTGGACTGAGCGTGGCCCTGGCTGAAACCTTCAAGATCATGTATCCCGGGATCAAGAACCCCCAGACAAAGCACTGGGAGGGCGTGATCGGCATCTTCACGCTGCTTCTCTGACCCGGTCCTTCCGAGTGCGAGAAAGTGACACGGGGCCGGAGAGCTTACTGCCGCTCCGTCAGGTCTGGGCCATGTCCACGAAGCGTGAGTAGTGCCCCTGGAAGGCGACCGTGATCGTCGCCGTGGGGCCGTTGCGGTGCTTGGCCACGATCAGGTCGGCCTCTCCCGCCCGCGGCGACTCCTTCTCGTAGGCGTCCTCCCGGTGCAGCAGCACGACCATGTCGGCGTCCTGCTCGATGCTGTTGTGCGCGAGGATGCCGTCCGCGACGAAGTTGTGGGTGCCCTTGACCGTGGCGTCGAAGACCGGCTGCTCCCCGAGCGGTTCGATCTCCACCACCCGGTCCCAGAAGACATCGTCCTCGGCGACGGCTCGCGCCGTCTCCGCGTTGAGGGTGCCGGTGTGTGCTGCCCGCCCGTCGAGGCGGGTGAGGAGCCGGGGGATCTCCTCTCCGCGTCGTCCGTGAACTCCGATCTTCCGGCAGAACGTACGCAGCCCCGCTCCGTCGCCGATGGTGACGCGGTAACCGGGCTGATGACCCGGCTCGGTCACCTTCCCGATCCGCGCCACGATTCCGAACCTGGAGAGCAGGACCGCCACCCCGTCGGCCAGTGCGCGGCTGGATGCCGGGCAGGAGGCACCCGGGGCGCTCCCGCCGCCCGGTTCCGGAGACGAGACCGAACCGCCGGCGGCCCACAGGTGCCGGAGGAAGACGGCTGCCTCGTCGTCAGTGGCGCAGTACAGGGCCTCCGGGAGGTGCTTCTCCTGGGGACGCAGGTCCTCGACGCCCAACTCCCGTAGCCAGACGTGCAGAGGGTTGTGGCGGCCGTCAGTGCCTCGGTCAGGGCCCGGAAGAGGGCCGTGCCACGACAGCCCTTGTTCGAAGCGTCGTGGTTCGGCGCCGAACTCGGCGGCTGCCGCCGCTTCTACGAACGCGAGGTGCTCCTCGTCGTCCGAGATGTAGTGGACGGGCTGCCCTACCGGGCCGCAGCCGCGTGCGATGAGGTGCGCGAGCAGGGCGAGGCGCTGTTCCGGCCAGTCGAGCCCTGAGGTGACGGCCTCGGGGGTGTGCCGAGGTACGGCGATCGGGCTGCCGGCCTCGAGGTCACCCAGCGCCGTCCATCCGTCGAGGGTGAGGAACGGGTGGTTGGCGGTCGCTTTGACTTCCCGTCCCGAGGCGAGCCGGAGCCGGTGGACGGGCTTGGTGCCGGACGAGAACACGTTCGTGACCGGGGCCGGGACCAGGCGGCGCTGTTCGTCCAGGGACCACACGAGTACGCCTTCGTGCCCGTCCTCCATCAGTTCGGCGAAGGTGACGGGTGCCCCGGTGTCCGCGCGGAGGAGGGTGGTGTCTGCGGTCAGGCAGCCACTCTCGCGCAGGTCGGAGACCATCGGTTTCTTGTCCGTACGCTGCTCCGGACCACGGTTGAGCTGGGAGAGCGCGATCACCGGAACCTCGAGTTCCTTCGCGAGGAGCTTGAGATTGCGGGACATCTCCGAGACCTCCTGCTGGCGGCTCTCGGGACGGCGTGAACTGCCCGTCTGCATCAGCTGGAGATAGTCGATCACCACGAGCTTGAGGTCGTTGCGCTGTTTCAGGCGGCGGCACTTGGCCCGGATCTCCATCATCGACAGGTTGGGCGAGTCGTCGATGTACAGCGGCGCCTCCGTCACTCCCGGCATCTGCCGCGCCAGCCGCGTCCAGTCCTCGTCCGTCATCGAACCCGAACGCATGTGGTGCAACGCCACGCGGGCCTCCGCCGAGAGCAGACGCATCGCGATCTCGTTGCGTCCCATCTCCAGCGAGAAGATCACGCTCGGCATGTTGTGCCGCACGGAGCACGCCCGCGCGAAGTCCAGGGCGAGCGTGGAGTTGTGGACGACGATGTCCTCGGCGACGAAGTTGTGCGTCCCGTCCACCGTCAGGTCGTACACCTCGGTGTCGCCGTCCGGCACGACCGAATCGACTCCGTCCCACCGCACGTCCGACTCGGCGATGTCGGTGAGCCGCCGCGAGTCCAGGGCCTTGCCCAGCTCCAGCAGCCGGTGCCTGCTGACCGGCCGCCCCACGTGCCAGTCGTGACCGGCCGGCAGGCCGGCACGGGCGCCGGCTTCCGCCCAACTCAGGCCGCCTTTCTCCTTCTCGGCCAACTCCCATACCTCGCCGGGGATCAGGTCCTGCTCCGGCCCTCCCGGCGCAGCCGCCGGGCCGGACGCACCGGACACCCCGGCCACGGCGATGCTGTCGCCCGCCCGCAGTTCTTCGAGCGGCACCCAGCCCCGCAGCGTGCGGAACGGATGCCGCGGCGTCGCGGAGACCGTGCGGCCGTGCCGTGTCGTCAGCCGCAGGACCGAACGCCGCCCGTTGTGCAGGAAGTCCGACGGGCGGACGCCGCGCAGCCTCCAGTCCTCGGTGAGGGTGTGGACCTCCACGGGCTCACCCGCCCGACCCCGCCGGACGAAGTCCTCCACGCTCATGCGCTCGCCCGTACGCGCCTCGACCAGCATGGTCGTCGCCGCGATGCACTTGCCCATCGCCGGTCTCGCGGCGATGACGATCATCTGGCCCGGGTGCAGACCGTTCGTGAGCGAATCCAGATCGGTGAATCCCGTCGGCACACCCGTCATCTGGCCGCTTCGCGAGCCGATCGCCTCGATCTCGTCGAGGGCGCCTTCCATGATGTCGCCGAGCGGGAGGTAGTCCTCCGAGGTGCGCTGCTCGGTCACGGCGTAGATCTCGGCCTGCGCGGAGTTGACGATGTCGTCGACGTCGCCGTCGGCCGCGTATCCCATCTGGGTGATGCGGGTGCCCGCCTCCACGAGGCGGCGCAGCACGGCGCGTTCGTGGACGATCTCCGCGTAGTACTCGGCGTTGGCGGCGGTGGGGACCGTCTGCACGAGGGAGTGGACGTAACCGGGGCCGCCGACGCGGCCGATCTCGCCGCGCCGGGTGAGTTCGGCGGTGACCGTGATGGGGTCGGCGGGCTCGCCCTTGGCGTAGAGGTCGAGGATCGCCTGATACACGGTCTCGTGCGCCGGGCGGTAGAAGTCGTGGCCCTTGAGGACTTCGACGACGTCGGCGATGGCGTCCTTGGAGAGCAACATGCCGCCGAGGACGGACTGTTCGGCTTCGAGATCCTGCGGCGGCACCCTTTCGAAGGAGGGGACGGCTCCGGGCGGGGCGTCCGTGCCGCGATCGTGCCGCTCGGTGTGGCCGCCCTCGCCGTGGCCCGCACCACGGCGGCGGGCAGCGGGGAACCGGTCGCCGGCGCCCGGCCGTTGACCGCTGTGCGAGTCGGCGTCCGCGGCCCAGACGTCCTCGACGTGCTCGGGTTGCTGGGTCACCCCGGACACCTCCTCCCGTCCGGTGGTCGAACGCGACCGGACCTCGCCGCAGTGCCCCTCTTTCTTACGGCACGGCTCTGACATTGGGCCGCCCGTCCCGGCCATCGGCGCGTCGGTGCCCCGTTGTTGATGAGGGGTGGGCAGGGGCAGGCGCCGCTCTACGGTATGGCGAGCGGCCACACCCGCCAATCCTGTTATCCACAGGGTGATGTGGACGACGCGCAAGTTCCTGTGGAGAAGACCGCGAAAGCTGTGTACGCGTCGGGGGACAGCCCTGTGGAGAAGTCTCGGTTCCCAACGCCCAACCCGGCCTGACCTGTTGTGATGACGTCCACCGCCTGTGCGGGGAAAAAACTTCGGCACCAATGCGAGATCGTGACGCGGACGTGTGCACGGCTGCCGCGCACCTACACCCACCCTCGCTCAAGTAATAGACACTAAGCACTTGCAGCCATTACCTGTGGATGCTTGGATCGAACCCATGCCCGATCGCTCCGCCCCGTCCTCCTCCCCCTCCGGGACGCCTCCCGCCGCCCGCTCCACCGCGCGGCGCCACGACCGCGAGATCGTCGCCCTCGCACTGCCCGCCTTCGGGGCGCTCGTCGCCGAACCCCTCTTCGTCATGGTCGACAGCGCCGTCATAGGTCATCTGGGCACACCGCAGCTCGCCGGCCTCGGCGTGGCCGCCGCCCTGCTGCAGACCGGCGTGAACATCTTCGTCTTCCTCGCCTACGCCACCACCGCCGCCGTCGCCCGCCGCGTCGGCGCCGGCGATCTCCCCTCCGCCATCCGGCAGGGCATGGACGGCATCTGGCTCGCGCTGATCCTGGGCGCCGCCGTGATCGCGGTGGTGCTGCCCGGCGCTCCCGCACTGGTCGAGCTGTTCGGGGCGTCCCCCACCGCGGCCCCGCACGCCGTGACGTATCTGCGCATCAGCGCGCTCGGCATCCCCGCGATGCTCGCCGTGCTCGCCGCGACCGGCGTGCTGCGCGGGCTGCAGGACACCAGGACCCCGCTGTACGTGGCCGTGGGCGGCTTCTCCGCGAACGCCGTCCTCAGCGTGGTGCTCGTCCACGGAGTGGGTCTGGGCGTCGCGGGTTCCGCCTGGGGCACGGTGCTCGCGCAGTGCGCGATGGCCGCCGTCTATCTGTACGTCGTGGTGCGGGGTGCGCGGCGGCACGGCGCCTCGCTGCGCCCGGACCTGGCCGGTGTGCGGGCGTGCGCGCAGGCGGGCGCGCCGCTGCTGGTCCGCACGCTGTCGCTGCGGGCGGTGCTGATGATCGCGACAGCGGTCGCGGCCCGGCTCGGTGACGCCGACATCGCGGCGCACCAGATCGCGCTGACGCTCTGGTCGTTGCTGGCGTTCGCCCTGGACGCCATCGCGATCGCGGGTCAGGCGATCATCGGGCGCCTGCTGGGGGCGGGGGACGAGGCGGGTGCGCGGGCCGCGTGCCGGCGGATGGTGCAGTGGGGCGTCGTCTCCGGAGTGGTGCTGGGGATGCTGGTCGTGGCGGCGCGGCCGGTGTTCATGCCGCTGTTCACATCCGACGGCGCGGTGATCGACCGGTTGGCGGGGGCGCTGCTGGTGGTGGCGCTGACACAGCCGGTCGCGGGAGCCGTCTTCGTACTGGACGGTGTGCTGATGGGCGCGGGGGACGGCCCCTACCTCGCGTGGGCGATGCTGCTGACGCTCGCGCTGTTCGCTCCGGCGGCGCTGCTGGTACCGCGGCTGGGGGGCGGCCTGACCGAGCTGTGGTGGACCGTCGCGGGACTGATGATGGGACTCCGGCTGGTGACGCTGTGGCTGCGGGCCCGCTCCGGCCGGTGGGTGGTGACGGGGGCGGTACGGGCCTGACCCGGTGACCGCCCCGAACGCATGGAGGGCCGCACCCCGTCCTCCGGGATGCGGCCCTCCATGATGCCGTTCAGCCGCGGGCCGACCCTGCACAGGGGCCCGGCCGGCGGATCATGCTCCGGTCACGCGGCGGCGACCTCGACGTCCACCTTGGCGAGCACCTCGGCGTGCAGACGCACCGAGATCTGGTGCGAGCCAAGGGTCTTGATGGGCGAACCCACCTCGATGCGGCGCTTGTCGATCTCCGGTCCGCCCGCTTCCTTGACGGCGCCGGCGATGTCGGCCGGGGTGACGGAACCGAACAGGCGGCCCTGGTGGCCGGCCCGGACCTTCAGGCGCACCTTGACGCCCTCCAGCCGGGTCTTGACCTCGTTGGCCTGCTCGATCGTTGCGATCTCGTGGATCTTGCGCGCGCGGCGGATCTGCTCGACGTCCTTCTCGCCGCCCTTGGTCCAGCGGATGGCGACACCGCGCGGAACCAGGTAGTTGCGGGCGTAGCCGTCACGAACCTCGACGACGTCGCCCGCGGCACCGAGACCGGAGACCTCGTTGGTCAGGATGATCTTCATCTGTCGGTCACCCTTCCCTTATCGAGCGGTCGAGGTGTAGGGGAGCAGCGCCATCTCACGGCTGTTCTTCACAGCCGTGGCGACATCGCGCTGGTGCTGGGTGCAGTTGCCGGTGACCCGGCGGGCACGGATCTTGCCGCGGTCGGAGATGAACTTCCGCAGCAGGTTCGTGTCCTTGTAGTCGACGTAGGAGATCTTCTCCTTGCAGAACACGCAAACCTTCTTCTTCGGCTTGCGAGCAGGCGGCTTCGCCATGTCTCTCTCCGTTAAGTATCAAGAAGTGTGTAGCTGTCGGGCCCTTCCCCGGCCGGTACGCACGCGCGTACCGGTCAGAAGGGGGGCTCGTCCGAGTAGCCGCCACCGGAGCCGCCGCCCCAGCCTCCGCCGGAGCCGCCCTGACCGCCCTGGCCGCCACCGGCCGGAGCGCTGGTGGCCCACGGGTCGCCCGCGGGTGCGCCTCCGCCCTGCTGACCGCCCTGGCCGCCACCCCAGCCGCCGCCACCCTGACCACCGCCGAAGCCGCCGCCCTGGGCGCCTCGTCCGGTCGTCTTGGTGATCTTGGCGGTGGCGTTGCGCAGGCTGGCGCCGACCTCGTCGACGTCCAGCTCGTAGACCGTGCGCTTGATGCCCTCGCGGTCCTCGTACGAGCGCTGCTTGAGGCGCCCCTGCACGACGACACGCGTTCCCTTGGTGAGGGACTCGGCGACGTTCTCCGCCGCCTGCCGCCAGACCGAGCAGGTCAGGAACAGGCTCTCGCCGTCCTTCCACTCGTTGGTCTGCCGGTCGAAGGTGCGGGGGGTGGACGCGACACGGAACTTCGCGACCGCCGCACCGGAGGGGGTGAAGCGCAGCTCGGGGTCGTCGACCAGATTGCCGACGACCGTGATGACGGTCTCGCCTGCCATGGGGAACCTCTCGGCGGGGTGCTGCTGGCTGCTTGTGGCTTCGAATGTGGCTTGCTGCTGCCCGGTTGTCCGGTCCCTGTGCCCCTGTGGGGCGGGTGCTCAGTGAGCGGCGGGACGGAGGACCTTGGTCCGCAGGACCGACTCGTTCAGATTCATCTGACGGTCGAGTTCCTTGACGGTCGCAGGCTCGGCCTGCAGGTCGATGACCGAGTAGATACCCTCGGGCTTCTTGTTGATCTCGTAGGAGAGCCGGCGACGGCCCCAGGTGTCGACCTTCTCGACCTTGCCCTGGCCGTCGCGCACGACGGACAGGAAGTTCTCGATCAGCGGCGAGATCGCGCGCTCCTCGAGATCGGGGTCGAGGATCACCATCACCTCGTAGTGACGCATGTGGAACCCACCTCCTCTGGACTCGCGGCCACGGTCGTTCCGTGGCAGGAGGGTCGTGATGCGTACGCACCGGACGCACACAGGCGCCGGTGCAGACCGTTCAGACTACCCGGCTTGGGCCTTCCGGTTGAAATCCGGGGGCAAGTCACCGCAACCTGGACACAGCGGTGTGAGCGGCGTCACTCGGAGACGCCGCGGCCGCCCTCTGTCAGGAGGAGGTGCCGCATGGCACAGGCAGTACGGCACAACCCGCTGTCGATGCTTCTCGCCGACCGCCGCGCCCATCCCATGGAGAACAGCCTCGCGGCGGTCACGATCGTGCTGGGCGTCATCGCGTTCGCGACGGCGCTGTGGCCGGGTCTGCACGTGCTCAGCGCGTGGACGGGCCTGGCGGGCATCCTCACCGGCGCCTGGGGGCAGTTCATATCGGCGACGACGGGCGAACGCTTCGCGCTGATCATCGGTCTGGGCGGGGCGGCCTTCGGCTTCTACCTGGGCATGGCGCACGGCGGGCTGCTCGGCTAGTGCTGTGACCGGGAAGGTTTGCCGGTGAACCTGCCCGGCCACAGCAACAAGCGCTGTGACCGCGTACGTCCGGCGCACTCCGAAATGCCGCGGAACGGGATGCTTCATACGCTGACAGTTGTCCGGCGCCGGAGCGCCGGGCCGGCGATCAGCCGAACGTGTGACGTCGTCACCGCCCCGCCCGGCACCGTACTCACGCGGAGCGCGCAGTCGCGTCCCCTACGGACCGGCGGAGCCGAGGAGAGGAAGCCGGCGCATGGCACAGGAGATGAACTCGGACATCGACCCCACCGCCCCTCCGAGCGGCACAGGATGCGTGGAGTGCTCCGCGGGCGACGGCCCCGGATGGTGGTTCCATCTGCGGCGCTGCGCCGCGTGCGGCCACATCGGCTGCTGCGACTCCTCCCCCGGCCGGCACGCCACGGCGCATGCGCAGCAGAAGAGGCATCCCGTCCTGGCCAGCTTCGAGCCGGGTGAGGACTGGTTCTGGAACGCGGAGACCGAGCAGGTCCAGTCGGGGCCCGCGCTGGCACCCCCCGTCGCGCACCCGCTCTCGCAGCCGACCCCGGGTCCGGAGGGCAAGGTGCCCGCGGACTGGCAGCGGCAGCTGCGCTGACGCCGCTCCGGGCGCCCCTCGCCGCCGGCCCGCACCGCCGCTGCCCAGACCCGCCTTCGCCGCTCCGCCGCAGCGCACGACCGCCGCGCCGCCCCCTGCGTGTCAGCCGTGCGGGACCGGCAGTTGCGGATCGGTGATCCCGTCGGGGCTGGCGAACCCCTGGACGTCCCAGTCGGCACGCTTGGCCGCGCCCCTGTAGGCGCTCTCGTAGAAGTCGAGAACCGCCGTACGGGGGTCGGCCGCGGCGCGGGCGTCGTCGTAGCGCAGCACGGCGAGGTGGCTGCCGTTGTGCGCTGCCCAGCTCGCGGCCGCCGGGCTGAGGGGCTCCGCGTCGAGTCCGTCGGGTTCGGGAGCGGCGTACGCGTAGAAGGCGGGCTCGGCGAACGCGCTGTCGCCGAACCAGAAGCCGAAGCTGGTCACCTCGCGTGAGTAGGCCTCCCGGGTGACCGGGTCGGTCCGGGGCGGCTGCTCGATGTGCCGTCCGGAGAAGCGGGTGTGGGCGATGTCGAAGGTGTGCCAGAAGTGGTGGACCGCGCTGCTCTTGCCGGAGAAGCGCGCCGCGAACTCCTCCAGGACGAGCCCGACCTGGCTGAGGACCTGCCAGTAGCGGTTGGCGTGTTCGGGGTCGTACGTCGCGTGTTCGTCGTCCTCGGCGAAGGGCCTGGGGGAGTCGGGCAGGTCGAAGGGCTCGGGGTGGGGGATGTCCGCGTGGATGCCGAGTGCCTCCAGCGTCTCCATGGTGCTGTGCCGGAAGGAGGCCACGGACTGTCCGAGGAGGGGGAACGAGACGGACGTGCCGTCCAGTGTCGCGACGACGAGCTGGTGGTCGACGAAGTCGAAGTCGATGGTGAAGACCGGGTTGCCGTCGACGAGGCCCATGGGGCGGGTGGTGATGCCCCGCCCGGTCAGATGGAAGGGCACGTTCCACCAGTGGTTGCGGCGGGGGCTCGCGGCCAGCCGGATCTTGCCGGCGATCTGCTCGAAGCGGTGCAGCGTCTCCTTGGTGTCCTGCCACTCGGAGAGCGGCAGGGGCGGGAAGAGCTCCATGGCCTCTCCCTTCCTGCTCACTGTCGGTCGCTGGTCCCGGACGGGCACCAGACGGGCCGGGTACCACGCGGGAGGTCCTGCACCCGCCTGTCTTCCGCCCGCCACGTGCGCGGAGCATGTGCGGGCACGCACGGGCAGGGACGGGACGGCCGCAGAGCCCGGTGTCGCGGGCGCGGACGCGGGCAGTTCCATGATGACGAGTTCGGCGGGGTCCGGCATGTCCGCGTGTTCCCCGCACGCCGGGAGAGGGCCCGGGGCCGAGGATGGAGCCATGAACGCTGCTGGAGCGGGTCGCGCGGGTGAGGTGTCCCTGGACGGCGCCACCGGACGCTGGGTTCTGCTGACCACCGTCCTCGGCTCCAGCATGGTCCTGCTGGACGGCACCGCGGTGAACGTCGCCCTGCCGCGCATCGGCGAGGACCTGGGCGCCAGCCTGGCGGGTCTCCAGTGGGCGGTGAACGCCTATCTGCTGACGCTGGCCGGACTGATCCTGCTCGGCGGCTCCCTCGGTGACCGGTACGGGCGGCGGAGGCTCTTCGTCGTGGGTGTCGCGTGGTTCGCCGTCGCGTCCGCCCTGTGCGGGTTCGCGCCGAGCGCGGGGTTCCTCGTCTCGGCGCGTGCGCTGCAGGGCGTCGGCGGGGCTCTGCTCACACCCGGCTCGCTGGCGATCATCCAGGCGGTCTTCCGTCCTCAGGACCGTGCGGCGGCCGTCGGGGTGTGGGCCGGTCTGGGCGGGGTGGCGGGCGCGGTGGGCCCGCTGCTCGGGGGATGGCTGGTGGGCGGTCCGGGCTGGCGCTGGGTGTTCCTGATCAATCTGCCGCTGGCGGTGCTGACGGTCGCGGTCGCCCTGCGGCATGTACCGGAGAACCGTGACGAGCAGGCGAGCGGGCGCTTCGACGTCCCCGGCGCGGTGCTGGCGGCGCTGTTCCTGGGCTCGCTCACCTACGCCCTGACCGCGGCCTCCACACAGCCCGTCGTCGCTGTGGTGACGGGGGTGTCGTCGGTGGCGTTCGGTGCGGCCTTCATCAGGGCGGAGCGGCGCTCGCCCCGCCCGATGATGCCGCTGGGTCTGTTCTCCTCCCGGCTGTTCTCGTTCACGAACGTGGTGACGGTGCTCATCTACGGGGCGCTCGCGGCCGTGTCGTTCTTCCTCGTCCTCCAGTTGCAGGTCACCTCGGGCTTCTCGCCGCTGCTGGCCGGTCTCGCGCTGCTGCCGCTGACCCTGCTGATGCTGGCCTTCTCCAGCCGGGCGGCCCGGCTGGGCAGCCGCATCGGACCGCACATCCCCCTCACGGCGGGGCCTCTGGTGGCCGCCGCCGGGGTTCTGCTGATGCTCAGGATCGGTCCCGGCGCCTCGTACTTCTACGACGTGCTGCCCGCCGGCATCGCGCTCGGTGCGGGCATGACCCTGCTGGTGGCGCCGCTGACGGCCACGGTGCTGGACTCCGTGGACGTGGCACGGGCCGGCACCGCGAGCGGCGTCAACAACGCCGCGGCACGCACCGGCGGGCTGCTCTCCGTCGCCGCCGTTCCGGCCGTCGTCGGTCTCTCCGGGGACGAGTACCGCTCACCCGCCGATGTCGACGCGGCCTTCCAGGGGGCCATGGTGGCGTGCGCCGGGCTGCTCGCGGTGGCGGCCGTGACGGCGTGGACCGCGGTACGGGCCGCCGCCCCGGCGCCGGAGTCGGTGGAGGCCGTCTGCACCTCGTGCTCGCTGTCGGCTCCGCCTCCGGCGGCGGAGCCGGAGAAGCACCGGGAAGAGTGAAGCCGTGTGAAGCGGAACCGGCGGGGGCACGCGTACCGCGTCGGCGGGCGGCCCACGGACCGCCGCCAACACCCGTCGCGGAGCCGGGTGTTCCGCTGGTGCGCGCGTATCCGCGGGGGCACGGACCGTGGGGTTCCGCCGGGCGCACAGTAGGCTTCGCGGCGAGTTACTTACCTGCGCCGGAGGAGCGTCCCGCATGAGCCTGACCCTGAGGACCATCAGCCGTGAGCAACATCTGGCGTACATCCGGAGCCTGTCTTCGGCGAGTCACTGCCAGGTGCCCGCCTGGGCGGATGTGAAGGGCGAGTGGCGGTCGGAGAATCTCGGCTGGTTCGACGGCGAGGGCGAGCTGGTGGGTGCGGGTCTGGTGCTCTACCGGCAGCTCCCCAAGGTCAAGCGGTATCTCGCGTATCTGCCGGAGGGGCCGGTCATCGACTGGTACTCCCCGAACCTGGAGGAGTGGCTGCGCCCGATGCTCGCGCATCTCAAGCAGCAGGGCGCGTTCTCGGTGAAGATGGGCCCGCCGGTGGTGATCCGCCGCTGGGACGCTCCGGCGATCAAGCGCGGCATCCAGGACCCGGACGTCAAGCGGCTGCGGGACGTGCAGGCGACGCACATCGAGCCCCGTGCCTTCGAAGTCGCGGACAGGCTGCGGCGGACGGGCTGGCAGCAGGGCGAGGACGGCGGCGCCGGCTTCGGTGACGTGCAGCCGCGCTACGTCTTCCAGGTACCGCTGGAGGGGCGCTCGCTGGAGGAGGTCCACAAGGGCTTCAACCAGCTGTGGCGGCGCAACATCAAGAAGGCCGACAAGGCGGGCGTCGAGGTGGTCCAGGGTGGCCTGGAGGATCTGGACGAGTGGCAGCGGCTGTACGAGATCACGGCGGAGCGGGACAGGTTCCGGCCGCGCCCCAAGGCGTACTTCGAGCGCATGTGGCGGGTCCTGAACGCCGAGGACCCCAACCGGATGCGGCTGTACTTCGCCGAGCACGAGGGCGAGAGGATCGCCGCGGCGACGATGCTGATCGTCGGCGGTCACGTGTGGTATTCGTACGGCGCCTCGGCCAACCACAAGCGCGAGGTGCGTCCGTCGAACGCGATGCAGTGGAGAATGCTCCAGGATGCGTACGCGCTGGGGGCGAGCGTTTACGACCTGCGCGGCATCAGTGACTCCCTGGACGAGAACGATCACCTCTTCGGGCTGATCCAGTTCAAAGTGGGCACCGGGGGAGAGGCTGCCGAGTATCTCGGTGAGTGGGACTTCCCGCTCAACAAGCTGCTGCACAAGGCTCTGGACATGTACATGTCGAGGCGCTGAGGGCGCGGCCCGCAGCGCGGACGAGAAGTTTCAAGAGCGAGAGGTCTCAAGAGACCGAGACGACACTGAAGAAAGGTGCCTTACCGGCCATGGCGCTCACCCTCTACGTCGATACCGGTCGCTGGCGGGCGCACCAGCAGTCGGTCATCCAGCAGTACCCGGGCCTCGTCCCGGTCTGCAAGGGCAACGGCTACGGCTTCGGCCACGAGCGGCTGGCCGACGAGGCCACCCGTTTCGGCAGCGAGATCCTCGCCGTCGGCACGACCTACGAAGCCGCCCGCGTCAAGGACTTCTTCGGCGGCGACCTGCTGGTGCTCACCCCGTTCCGCAAGGACGAGGAACCGGTGCCGCTCCCCGACCGTGCCATCCGTTCGGTCTCCTCCGTGGAGGGCGTCGGGCTGATGCGCGGAGCGCGGGTCGTCATCGAGGTGATGAGCAGCATGAAGCGCCACGGTGTCACCGAGCAGGACCTGCCGAACCTGCACGCCGCGATCGACGAGGTGCGGCTGGAGGGCTTCGCGATCCACCTGCCCCTGGACCGTACGGACGGATCGGACGCGGTGGAGGAGGTCATCGGCTGGATGGACCGGCTGCGTGCCGCGCGGCTGCCGCTGGAGACGATGTTCGTCAGCCACCTGGGCCCGGAGGAGTTCGCCCGGCTCCAGCAGCAGTTCCCGCGTACGAACTTCAGGGCACGGATCGGGACGCGGCTGTGGCTGGGCGATCACACGGCGACGGAGTACCGGGGCTCGATCCTCGACGTGACGCGGGTGGTCAAGGGCGACCGTTTCGGCTACCGGCAGCAGAAGTCCCCCGGTGACGGATGGCTGGTGGTCGTCGCCGGCGGCACCTCGCACGGGGTGGGCCTGGAGTCGCCGAAGGCGCTGCAGGGGATGACCTCGCGCGCGAAGGGCGTGGCCCGTGCCGGGCTGGCGACCGTGAACCGGAACCTCTCGCCGTTCCTGTGGGACGACAAGCAGCGGTGGTTCGCGGAACCGCCGCACATGCAGATGTCGATCCTGTTCGTGCCGGCCGAGGCCGGGGAGCCGAAGGTCGGCGAGGAACTGACGGCGCAGCTGCGGCACACGACGACGATGGTGGACCGTACGGTCGACCGCTGAGGCGTTCGCGCGCGCGGACACCCATGCGCCCGGCCCCGTGCACCGGGCCGGGCGCCGGGCTGTGCACCGGACTGTGCACCGGGCTGTGCACCGAGCCACGGACGTGCCCGTGCAAGCGGCGAGCCCGGCGCGGTGGCACGGAGGCCACCGCGCCGGGCGTCACAGGCGAGGTTACGGACGCTCAGGGCACGCGGCCCTCAGCGGATGCGCGTCCTCAGCGCTCCACGTCGCCGTCGATGAAGGACTGGACCATCTCGCGCGCCTCGTCGTCGTAGTACTGCACGGGCGGCGACTTCATGAAGTAGGAGGAGGCCGAGAGGACCGGCCCGCCGATGCCCCGGTCCTTGGCGATCTTCGCGGCGCGCAGCGCGTCGATGATGACCCCGGCCGAGTTGGGCGAGTCCCACACCTCCAGCTTGTACTCCAGGTTCAGCGGTACGTCGCCGAAGGCGCGCCCCTCGAGCCGTACGTACGCCCACTTCCGGTCGTCGAGCCAGGCGACGTAGTCGGACGGGCCGATGTGCACGTTGTCCGCGCCCATGTCACGGTCGCGGATCTGGGAGGTCACGGCCTGCGTCTTGGAGATCTTCTTCGACTCGAGCCGGTCGCGCTCCAGCATGTTCTTGAAGTCCATGTTGCCGCCGACGTTCAGCTGCATGGTGCGGTCGAGGACGACACCGCGGTCCTCGAAGAGCTTGGCCATGACGCGGTGCGTGATCGTCGCACCCACCTGGGACTTGATGTCGTCACCCACGACGGGCACGCCGGCCTCGGTGAACTTGTCGGCCCACTCCTTGGTTCCGGCGATGAAGACCGGCAGGGCGTTGACGAAGGCGACGCCGGCGTCGATCGCGCACTGGGCGTAGAACTCCACGGCCTCCTGGGAGCCGACCGGCAGGTAGCACACCAGCACGTCCGCCTCGGCGTCCTTCAGGGCGCGTACGACGTCGACGGGGGCGGCGTCGGACTCCTCGATGGTCTCGCGGTAGTACCTGCCCAGCCCGTCGAGGGTGTGACCGCGCTGCACGGACACGCCCGAGGGCGGAACGTCGCAGAGCTTGACGGTGTTGTTCTCGCTCGCCCCGATGGCGTCGGAGAGATCGAGGCCGACCTTCTTGCCGTCCACGTCGAAAGCGGCGACGAACTCCACGTCGCGCACGTGGTATTCGCCGAACTGGACGTGCATCAGCCCCGGCACCTTGCTGCCCGCCTCGGCGTCCTTGTAGTACTCGACACCCTGCACCAGTGAGGCAGCGCAGTTGCCCACGCCAGCGATGGCTACACGAACCGAACCCATTCCGGTTGCTCCCTGTGTGTGATCGGTGAGATCCCGTTCGTACGGGACCTCATGCGGGTTCCTCGGGCGGGCTGTCCGGCGGGGGGTTCCCCCCGGCCCGCAGCCGTCCTCCCGCTTCTCCAGGACGGCGCGGCGGGATCTGGGAACCGGAGCTGTCCTCCGGGCCCTCTCCCCGGCCGCGCCCGGTCCGCTCGCTCTCTATGAGCTCGTTCAGCCAGCGGACTTCGCGCTCCACGGATTCCATGCCGTGTCGCTGCAGTTCGAGGGTGTAGTCGTCGAGCCGCTCGCGGGTACGGGCCAGGGAGGCGCGCATCTTCGCCAGCCGCTCCTCCAGCCGGCTGCGCCGGCCTTCCAGCACCCGCATCCGCACGTCGCGCGAGGTCTGCCCGAAAAAGGCAAAACGCACACCGAAGTGTTCGTCCTCCCACGCGTCCGGCCCGGTCTGTGAAAGAAGTTCCTCGAAGTGTTCTTTTCCTTCGGCCGTCAGCCGGTAGACGATTTTCGCCCGGCGTCCGGCGAGTGAGGCGGGCAGCGCCTCACGCTCTCCGCCCTCAGGCGGAGGGCTCGGTTCCTCGGTCAACCACCCGCGCTGCACAAGGGTCTTGAGGCACGGATAGAGCGAGCCGTAGCTGAACGCGCGGAAGACACCCAGCGACGTGTTGAGCCGCTTCCGCAGCTCATAGCCGTGCATGGGCGACTCACGGAGCAGTCCGAGCACGGCGAACTCGAGGATGCCGGAGCGTCTGCTCACACCGCACCACCCCCTCCGTACGTCTTCGGACCGACCACCCCGGTCACCGGCCGCCTATCGTTCTGATGTATCGAGCCGATACATCAGAACGATAGACCGAGGGGGCTCGAAGCAACAAGTGAGGGCAGGGTGAAGGGACTCACATCTGCGAATCGCCCGTGGAAACTTGCGCCGATTGATACGAATGCTGGCTAAGAGGCGTTTTGGAGCTGCGTAGTCTGTGCGCGTGCAGACCACCACCGGGAACCAGAAGACGCCCGAACGCGTCATCGTCCTGGGTGCAGTGCGGCCGGCCGACCCAGCGTCGGCAGGCTGTGCTCGGGGGGACCAGACGTCAACTGCCACCTTCAGGCGAGAGCGCCTGCCCGAGGAGTAGCTGTTCCATGAGCGAGCACCGTCGAAAGCCGCCACAGGGGCGCGGCCGGCGCGCCGCGCAGCCGCCGCCGTCCGGCAACGGCCGCCGTGCCGCGCCACCGCCGCAGGACGCCGCCTCCGGCAACTCGTACGGCGGCCGCGCCGACGCGCGCAGGGCGGCACCACGCGGAGGGCCCGGCGGTCGCAGGAGGGCACCCAACTCCGGTGCGGGGCCGGGCGCCGCCGCAGGCGCCGGAATGGGCGCCGCCGGAGTCGGCGCGGGAGGACGCGGCCGGGGTGCCGGAGCCGGCGGCGGTGTGCCGCCCGGCAGAGGCGGCCGTGGGCGCTACCAGCCACCGCCCAGCAAGCGGTTCATCGACTATCCGCGCTGGAACAAGACCGGCCTGCGCCGCTGGATCCCCTCCTGGAAGCTGATGCTGGGCTCGGCCGCGGGCTTCCTCGGGATCATCATCGGCCTCTCGGGTGTCGCGCTGGCCATGGTGGAGGTGCCCGACGCCAACAAGGCCACCAAGCAGCAGAAGAACGTCTACTACTGGGCCAGCGGCAAGCAGATGGTGGTCGCGGGAGGCGGCGACCAGAACCGGCAGATCGTGCCGCTCGCCGAGATCCCCAAGGCGATGCAGAACGCGGTGATCGCGGCCGAGAACGAGTCCTTCTACGAGGACCCCGGCGTCGACCCGGTGGGCATCGTCCGCGCGGTCGGACGGATGGCCATGGGCGGTGAGACGCAGTCGGGTTCGACGATCACCCAGCAGTACGTGAAGAACACCTACCTCGACCAGTCGCAGACTCTGACGCGCAAGGCCAAGGAGCTGTTCATCTCCATCAAGGTCGGCGCGACGGAGAAGAAGCCGGACATCCTCGAGGGGTACCTCAACACCGGCTACTACGGGCGGGGCGCGTACGGCATCCAGGCCGCCGCGCAGGCGTACTACGGCAAGGACTCCAAGGAGCTGAACCCGAGCGAGTGCGCCTTCCTCTCCTCGACGCTCAACGGACCCAACCTCTACGACCCCGCGGGCGGTATCGGTTCGGCGGCGACGCAGGAGAAGAACCTCGCACGTGCGGAGAACCGCTGGGCGTGGACGCTGGACCGCGAGGTGCAGACGGACAGGATGTCCGCGGCGCAGCGGGACAAGTGGCGGGAGCAGGAGTTCCCGATGCCCAAGAAGCCGAAGAAGTCGACCGAACTCAAGGGCCAGAAGGGCTACATGGTCGACGTCGCCAACAACTACGTCACCGCGAACAGCGACATCTCCGACCGGCAGCTCAAGCAGGGTGGTCTGCGCATCTACACCACCTTCGACGAGCGGAAGATGAAGGAGATGTCCGACGCGGTCGCCGAGGTGCGCAAGGCCAACATCGACCCGGAGAAGCGCGAGGTCGACAAGTACGTCCAGTTCGGCGGGGCTTCGGTGAAGCCCAACGACGGGGCGATCCTGGCCATGTACGGCGGCGACGACGCCACCACGCACTTCACGAACAACGCCGACTACACCGGTGTGCAGGTCGGTTCCACCTTCAAGCCGTTCGTCCTCGCCGCCGGCATGCGCGACGGGGTCCGCGACCCGGATGGCCCGGAGGTGCAGGGCGCCGACGCCCGCACTCCCGTCTCGCCCAAGAGCGTCTACGACGGCGACAACAAGATCAAGCTGCGCAACTACGACGGCACCATCTGGCGTGACAAGGAAGGCCAGGAGTGGCGCCAGCGCAACGACGGCAACGAGAGCCGCGGCAAGATCGATCTGCGTGAGGCCATGCAGTTCTCGACCAACACCCCCTTCATCCAGCTCGGCATGGACGTCGGTGTCGACAAGGTGAAGTCGGCGGCGCTCGACGCCGGCCTGAACGAGGACAGCCTGGCGCGTACGACCCCGACGTTCTCCCTGGGCACCTCGGCGCCCAGCGCCATCCGCATGGCCACCGCCTACGGCACGTTCGCCGCCAGTGGCCAGGCGTCCGAGCCGTACTCGGTCAAGCGCGTCGAGGACGACGGCGAGCCGATCTACACCCACCAGAAGCAGGTCAAGAGCGCCTTCGAGGCCAATGTGGCCGACAACGTCACCAACATGCTGGAGACGGTGGTGCAGAAGGGCACCGGCACGGCAGCCAAGGCGCTCGGACGTCCGGCCGCCGGCAAGACGGGCACGACGGACGACAACAAGTCGGCCTGGTTCGCCGGTTACACGCCGCAGCTGTCGACGTCGATCGGTATGTGGAGGGTCAACGACAAGGCCAAGGTGCAGAAGTTCCAGAAGATGTACGGGGTGGGCGGACAGGAGTCCATCCACGGTGCGTCCTTCCCCGCGGAGATCTGGACCAAGTACATGACGGGCGCGCTGAAGGGCAAGCAGGTCGCGACGTTCCCGACCCCCGAGCCCATCGGTGAGCGGGTCTTCGGCACCGGTGCGAGCCCGAGTCCGGAGCCCACGCCCAGCGAGACTCCTTCCGAGGACCCCTCGGAGCAGCCGTCGCAGTCGCCGACTCCGACGCCGTCGCTGCCGTCCCCGTCCGAGTCCTGTGACAACCCGTTCAACTGTGACGACCAGGGGCAGGTCAACGGCGGCAACGACCAGGGCCAGGACAACGGAGGAACCGACCAGGGCCAGGACAACGGAGGCGCCACGGGCGGAGACACCGGCGGAGACAGCGGAGGGAACGACGGAGGACTCTTCGGCGGACCGAGCGGGAGCCGCAGGGAGTAGCCGCACGGTCCACCGGGCCCCCGCGCCCCCCGCGCCGCCGCGGCAGGCGCACAGCAGCCCCGTCACGGGTCGTTCCGTGACGGGGCTGCTGCCGTCCGGGGGCGTACGGCAGGATGTGCCCATGACGCACGCCCAGCTGCCGGACCGGAGCGCCGCTCCCGTCCACCCGACCGAGCAGGACGAAGTCGCCGCCGCCGGCAGTGAGTTGATCGGGGGGCCCGCAGGCCGCCGGATGGATACGGGGGCGGGCGGCTGGTGGTCGCCGGTGCGGGTGGTGGTGCTGCTCGGGCTGGGGATGTTCGTACTGGGGATGGTGCAGAAGGCTCCCTGTTTCAACGGGGCCTGGTTCTCGGGGCAGACCAGCCAATACGTACATGCGTGCTATTCCGATATCCCGCACCTCTTCGCCGGACGAGGCTTCGCCGACGGGCTCGTGCCGTACTTCGACCGCATCCCCGACCGGGTCTCCGGCGGCATGGCCTACCTCGAATACCCGGTGCTCACAGGCGCGTTCATGCAGATCGCCGCATGGCTGACGCCCGGTGGCGGCATCCAGCACCGCGAGCAGCTCTACTGGATGGTCAACGCGGGCATGCTGATGGCCTGCACCGCCGTCCTCCTCGTCTGCGCCACCCACGCCCACCGGCGCCGCCCCTGGGACGGCCTCTTCGTCGCCCTCGCGCCCGCTCTCGCCCTCACGGCCACCATCAACTGGGACCTGCTGGCCGTCGCCCTGACGTCCGTCGCGATGCTGATGTGGTCCCGCAGCCGCCCACTCGCGGCGGGAGTACTGATCGGACTGGCCACAGCCGCCAAGCTCTACCCAGTGCTGCTTCTGGGTCCGCTGCTGGTGCTGTGCTGGCGGGCCGGACGCTGGCGCGAGTACGGTGCCGCCCTGGGCGGCGCGGCCCTGTCATGGCTGGTCGTCAATCTGCCGGTGATGCTGCTGGCGCCCCAGGGATGGTCGAAGTTCTACAGCTTCAGCCAGGAACGGGCCGTCGACTTCGGCTCGATCTGGCTCGTGATCTCCCAGCGGTCCGGCAACCCGCTGGACGACGCCAACCTCTACGGGACGGCGCTGATGGCGCTCGGCTGTGCCGGCATCGCCGTCCTCGCGCTGTGGGCGCCCCGGCGCCCACGCCTGGCACAGCTGGCGCTGCTGGTCATCGCGCTCTTCGTGCTGACCAACAAGGTCTACTCCCCGCAGTACGTGCTGTGGCTGATCCCCCTGGCCGCGCTGGCCCGGCCCAGGTGGCGGGACTTCCTGATCTGGCAGGCGTGCGAGGTCGTCTACTTCCTCGGCATCTGGCTCTACCTCGCCTACACCAGCAGTGGGGACAAGCACCAGGGGCTGCCCACCGAGGGCTACCAGCTGGTGATCCTCGTCCACCTGCTCGGCACGCTCTACCTGTGCGCCGTCGTGGTGCGCGACATCCTGCTGCCGGAACGGGACATCGTGCGCAGGGACGGCTCCGACGACCCCTCCGGCGGCGTACTGGACCGGGCACCGGACGTCTTCGTCAGGGGACGGCGCCGGCCGCAGCACGACCACGCCGTCGCCTTCACCCAGGCACCGGTGCGCTGGGGCACCCGAGCCACAGGCATGCGTACGAGCTGAGGGGCGCCCGGAAGCACGGCCGCCCCCGGCGGAGGCGGGCTGTTTCACGTGAAACACAAGCCGGTCCGCGAGCGGTCCGCGTCCGGACAGGCCCTCTCGTCGCGCCCCGCGCACAGGCCTGAGACCCGCCCGACTCCCCTATGGGCGCTGCCCCTTGGCAAGCGGACGCGTGTGCCGGGCCGGTGTGTGAAGCTGGGGCCATGAGCGTCGTCGGTGATCTCCGCACCCTGCTGCACTTCCCCGACTTCCGTCGACTGCTCACGGTGCGGCTGCTCTCCCAACTCGCAGACGGCGTCTATCAGGTCGCCCTCGCGGCCTACGTCGTCTTCTCCCCGGAGAGGGAGACCTCTCCGGCCGCGATCGCCTCCGCGATGGCCGTACTCCTGCTCCCGTACTCGCTGCTCGGCCCGTTCGCGGGCGTCCTGCTGGACCGGTGGCGCAGACGCCAAGTACTGCTCTACGGGAACCTGCTGCGGGCCGTCCTGGCCACCGGAACGGCCGCGCTCATCCTGGCGGCCGTCCCGTCCTGGCTGTTCTACCTCTCCGCCCTCTCCGTCACCGCCGTCAACCGCTTCATCCTCGCCGGGCTCTCCGCCGCACTCCCCCGGGTCGTCGACGACGAACGGCTCGTGATGGCCAACTCGCTCTCCCCGACTGCCGGAACGCTCGCCGCCACCGCCGGCGGCGGCATCGCCTTCGCCGTACGCCTCACCGTCCCCGACGGCGGCCGGGGAGCGGACGCGCTGGTGGTCGGCGTCGGCGCCGTGCTGTATCTGCTCGCCGGCTTCGCCGCGATGCGCATGGGCAAGAACCTGCTGGGACCCGGTGCCGCGTACGTACAGATGCGACTGCGCGAGGCACTGGCGAGCACCGCGCGCGGCCTCGTCGCCGGACTGCGCCACCTCGGCGAGCGGCGCACCGCCGCCTACGCGCTCATGGGCATGACGCTGATGCGCTTCTGCTACGGCGCCCTGACCGTGATGGTGCTGATGCTGTGCCGCTACGCATGGGGCGAGGACGGCGAGGTGGGCGAAGCCGTGGAGGCGGTGGACCGCGGCGCGGGACTGAAGCTGCTCGGTCTCGCCGTGGCCGCCTCGGGGCTCGGATACTTCACCGCCGCCGTCATCACACCGTGGGGGGTGGGGCGGACGGGCCGCTTCGGCTGGCTGGCGCTGTGCGCGGCGACCGCGGCCGTACTGGAACCGGCGCTCGGACTGACCTTCGCACCGCTCCCGATCCTCATAGCGGCCTTCGTTCTCGGTCTCGTCACGCAGGCCGCGAAGATCACCGCCGACACCGCCGTACAGTCCACGGTCGACGACGCCTACAGGGGGCGGGTCTTCTCCCTCTACGACATGCTCTTCAACGTCGCGTTCGTGGGCGCCGCCGGAGTGGCGGCTCTGATACTGCCGCTCGACGGACGCTCAGCCGTGCTGGTGGTGACCGTGGCGGTCCTGTACGCGGGCGTCGCCGTGCTCATGTTTCACGTGAAACGCTCACTGCCCCCGGGCGCCGCCGAGCCGTCCACGGCGCCGCCGCCCTCCTCGCCGGCGTCCGGCTGACTCTGCCCGGCCCACCACTCCTTGAGAGCGGCGACGGCATCGTCCCGCTCCATGGGGCCGTTCTCCAGCCGGAGTTCCAGCAGGTACTTGTACGCCTTGCCCACCACCGGACCGGGCTTCACACCGAGCACCGACATGATGCCGTTGCCGTCCAGGTCCGGGCGGATGGCGTCCAGCTCCTCCTGCTCCTGAAGCCGCGCGATCCGCTCCTCCAGACCGTCGTACGCACGCGAGAGCGCCGCCGCCTTCCGCTTGTTGCGCGTGGTGCAGTCGGAACGCGTCAGCTTGTGCAACCTGGGCAGCAGCGGACCCGCGTCCCGCACGTAGCGGCGCACCGCGGAATCGGTCCATTCGCCGGTGCCGTAGCCGTGGAAGCGCAGGTGCAGCTCCACGAGCCGGGAGACGTCCTTGACCATCTCGTTGGAGTACTTGAGAGCGGTCATCCTCTTCTTGGTCATCTTCGCCCCGACGACCTCGTGGTGGTGGAAGGAGACCCGTCCGTCCGGTTCGAACCGCCGCGTCCTCGGCTTGCCGATGTCGTGCAGCAGCGCTGCCAGCCGCAGCGTCAGATCGGGTCCGTCCTCCTCCAGGGCGACGGCCTGCTCCAGAACGGTCAAGGAGTGCTCGTAGACATCCTTGTGACGGTGGTGCTCGTCCCGCTCCAGCCGCATCGCGGGGATCTCCGGGAGCACCCGCTCCGCCAGGCCCGTCTCGACCAGCAGCCTGATGCCCTTCACGGGGTGGGCCGAGACCAGCAGCTTGTTCAGCTCGTCCCGCACGCGCTCGGCGGAGACGATGGCGATGCGGTCCGCCATGGCCCTCATCGCACCGAGGACGTCGCCGGCGACCGTGAAGTCCAGCTGTGCGGCGAACCGTGCCGCCCGCATCATCCGCAGCGGGTCGTCGGAGAAGGACGTCTCGGGCGCGGCCGGCGTACGCAGCACGTGCCGGGCCAGATCCTCGAGGCCACCGTGCGGGTCGATGAAGGTCTTCTCCGGCAGTGCCACCGCCATGGCGTTCACCGTGAAGTCACGGCGGATCAGGTCCTCCTCGACGGAGTCGCCGTAGGAGACCTCGGGCTTGCGTGAGGTGCTGTCGCCGTACGCCTCGGAGCGGTAGGTGGTGACCTCCACCTGGAAGGTGCGCGTCTCCCCGCCCTCGCGCGTCTTCTTCTGGCAGCCCACGGTCCCGAAGGCGATCCCGACCTCCCACACGGCGTCGGCCCAGGGGCGGACGATGCGCAGCACGTCCTCGGGGCGGGCGTCGGTGGTGAAGTCCAGGTCATTGCCGAGCCGTCCGAGGAGTGCGTCCCGTACGGAGCCGCCCACCAGCGCCAGGCGGAACCCGGCCTCCTGAAAGCGGCGGGCGAGGTCGTCGGCTACCGGCGAGACCCGTAGCAGTTCGCTCACCGCTCGGCGCTGCGCAGCGCTGAGCTGTTCGTGAGCCGGGGGTGCGGGCGGGGTCTGCTGGATGTCATCGTTGGCGTTCGGCACGACAGCACAGGGTACGTTGCCGCCCACACGTCCCGCCCCGCGCCTGGTCACAACCGGCGGGGGATCATGAGGGCCACACCGTGGCACTTCCGGCGCCGGGACATCGTTACCATCAGGGGTTCAGGAACCACGATCGCGGTGGCACACCGCGATCCAGCAGCGAGACGCATCCACGATGACACGACGGGACGGACGAGCGCGTGGCCGAGGCGGCTGAGAACCAGGGCACCCCGACCGCTTCCGTCCGCCGGTTGGTGCGAGGTACCGCAGTCGTGCTGCTCATCACCGGGCCCCTCGTCGGCGGGCTGCTGCCGGCCAGTGCCACGGCGGCAACGGCGGCCAAGGCGGCGGGCGCGGCAGGGGCAGACGCGGCGGGCGTGAACGCGACCGGCGGGACGGCGGCCACCACCGCCCCGGCCGGCACCCGCGGGGCCCGTACTGCCGCCTCCCACACGTCTGCCAAGTCCGCGGCCCAGGCCCCCGCACGTACCGGGACCGGCTCGCGCACCGCGGGCATCACCATCAGCACCCTCTCGCCCGCCACCCCCGAGAAGGACGACACCCTCAGCGTCACCGGCACCGTCACCAACGAAGGCCGCACAGCCATCACGGACGGCGCCATCGGCCTGCGGATCGGACCCAACGCCAAAAGCCGCAGCGCCCTCGATCAGAACGCCCGCCGCAAGGAGTACCTGCCCGGCGCCGACGGCAGCGAGGTGAAGGACAAGGACGCCACGGCGAAGGTCGGCACCATGCGCCCCGGCATCCGCCGCACCTTCAAACTGAAGCTCCCCGTCAGCGCGCTGAAGATGCGATCCTCCGGCGTGTACCAGCTCGGGGTCACACTCACCGGGCAGACACGGCAGCGCCCCTACGACCAGATCCTGGGAATCGAGCGCAGCTTCCTGCCCTGGCAGTCCTCGGAAGCGAAGAACAAGACGTCCCTCACCTACCTCTGGCCGCTGATCTCCTCCGCCCACATGACCGCGGAGACCCAGTCCGACGAAGAGCAGACGCCCGTCTTCCGCAACGACGACCTCGCCGAGGAACTCGCTCCCGGAGGACGCCTCCAGCAGCTCGTCAGGCTCGGCCGGGACCTGCCGATCACCTGGGTCGTCGACCCCGACCTGCTCGCCAGCGTCAACGCGATGACCGAGAAGTACCGCGTACGTAAGAAGGGCGGCGGTACGGTCGCGGGCAAGGGCCAGACGTACGCGAAGCAGTGGCTCATGGATCTGCAGGGGGCCGTGAAGGGTGAGGAGGTCGCCGCACTCCCCTTCGCCGACCCGGACCTTGCTTCCCTCGCGCACCGGGGGAGGAACGTGCCGGGTGCGCTCTCCGGTCTGGGCTCGGCCACGAAGCGGGCCGTCGTCACCGTCGAGTCGATCCTCCACACCACGCCCAGCACCGACTACGCCTGGCCCGTCGACGGCGCTCTGGACTCCAGGATCGTCGACGTGGCCACCTCGGCCGGCGCCCGCAACGTCATCGCACGCAGCGACAGCCTCCGCGACACCGCGCTCTCCTACACGCCGACCGCCGCACGTCCCATCGGCGGCGGCAACACCGCCCTCGTCGCGGACACCCGGCTCTCCCGGGCCTTCGAGGGGGATCTGACCAGGCCGGGAGCCACGTCCGAGGCCGTGCAGCGCTTCCTCGGCGAGACCCAGGCACTCACCGCCCAGGTGCCGAGCAAGGAACGCAGCGTCCTGGTCGCGCCGCAGCGCATGCCGACAACCGACCAGGCACAGGCGATGGCGCTGGCCCTCAGCTCCCTCCAGGACGACGGGCGCTGGATGGAGGGCAGCGACCTGTCGGAGGCGGCGAAGGCCAAGCCCGACCCCGGAGCGAACCGGCGCGTTCCCCGCGGCCGCGACTACCCGGACTCACTGCGCAAGCAGGAACTGCCCACCGAGGCGTACGAGCAGGCGCAGAGCACCAACCGCGTCGTCGACGACTTCAAACAGATCCTCACCCGCGACGATCGTCTCGTGACGCCGTTCAGCAGCGCCGTGGAGCGCGGCGAGTCGACCTCCTGGCGCGGGGACGCCGAGGGCGGGGAGAAGTACCGCGACAGGGTCCGCAGTTATCTGGTGGGGCTCACCAAGAAGGTCAGCCTGATCCAGAAGTCCCCCATCACCCTCTCCGGCCGCAGCGCGACGATCCCCGTCACGGTGCAGAACAACCTCGTCCAGGGGGTCGACGGTCTGGAGCTGCGGCTGAAGTCGAGGCGCCGCATCGGACTGGACGTCGGCGAGGCGCAGGCCGTCAGGATCGACGGCGGGCACAGCCAGTCGGTGAAGTTCTCCACGTCGGCGAAGGCCAACGGCCGCTCCTATGTGGAGGCCCAGCTCTACACGGAGGACGGCAAGGCGTACGGAAGGCCGATGGTCTTCCAGGTGAACGTCACCTCCATCACCTCGACCGTGCTGCTCGTCATCGCGGGCGGCGTGCTGCTCGTGGTCCTCGCCGGCGTGCGGATGTACACGACGCGCAAGCGGAACGGCTCGGGCACCGCTTCCGGCGGCGACGGTGACGGTGACACCAAGGACGACGCCGAAGGCCCCTCGGACACAGACGGGCCGGGGGAGGCGGAAGGCTCCCCGCAGCCGGAGGAGACTCCGGACGGGCCCGGGGAACGCGGCGGCCCCCCGGCCTCCGCAGACCCCCCGGACTCCGACGCGGTCTCCGGACGCCCCGCGAAGGGCGCAGATCCCGAAGAGCCCGGCGAGCACGACACCGGCCACGGAAGTGACAGCGCCTCCGGCACGGGTGAGAAAGTGGACCGTTGAGTCAGCTTGCGAGCAGGGGCAGGGGTTAGCAGATGAACGCGCCGCACGACGGTGACCAGGGGCGCCAGGCCCCCGGTGACGGCTCGCAGCCACCGGAGGACCCGTACGTACGGGACGCCTACGCACGCGACCCGTACCAGGACCGCGACCCGGCCGGCCAGGACCCGGTCAGTGAGGCCATCCGCGACCGGGCTGCCGACCCGCCCCCTCCGCCCGGCAGTCTCCCCGACCCGCAGGCGCTCTACGAAGCGCCGGACCCCGGCCCGCACGCGCCCGACGCACGGCGCTGGGCGCCCCCTCCGGCCCCCGAACCGGAGGGCCCCTCCCGCAGGCTCCCCCACGGTGACGACCCGGCGACCGTCCAGTACACGGGCGTGGACGGACTGCTCAGCTCTCCCGACGACGGGCGGCACGCGGAACACGCGGAACACGCGGACGGGTCGGGCCCCGCCGACCGCAAGGACCTCCCGGGCCGCCAGGACCACCGGGACCACCGGGACCACCTCGCCGGCACGGACCGGCGCCAGGACCAGCCGGATCAGGCGCGGCGGGACTCCGGGGACGCCTTCGCCCACCTCTTCCGCGACCAGGCCCGGCAGCCCTCCGCCGCCCAGCCGCACGCGGCCCGGTCGCACGCGGCCCGGTCGCACGCGGCCCCGCCGCAGCCCCGCTCCGAAAGCGCCCCGGGGCAGAGCCCCGCCTCTTCCACCTCCCCGCCGGAAGAGACCCCCCGGCGGCACCTCCCCGCGGAGGAGCCGGCTGTCGGCCCGGGGCCCGGCCCCGGTTTCGAGGCGGCGCATGCCGCACCCGCCGAAGCCACCCCGCCCCCGCCCGAGCCGGACACTCCCGAGCCCCCCGAGCCGCCTGCCGAGAAGCCCGCCCCCGCGTCGGGCGACGGCAAGTCCGGCGGGCTGCTGCGCTCCAGCGCCATCATGGCCGCCGGCACGATGGTCTCCCGCCTGACCGGCTTCATCCGTTCCGCGCTCATCGTCGCCGCGCTCGGTGCCGCCGTGCTCGGCGACACCTACCAGCTCGCCATCACCCTGCCGACGATGCTCTACGTGCTCACCGTCGGCGGCGGCCTGAACTCCGTCTTCGTCCCGCAGCTCGTCCGCGCCATGAAGGAGGACGAGGACGGAGGCGAGGCGTACGCGAACCGGCTGCTGACCCTGGTCTCCGTCATCCTCGGCGCGCTGACGGTCCTGGCCATCCTCGCGGCACCGCTGCTGGTGCGGATGATGTCCGTGAAACTCGCCGAGAACCCCGCGGCGAACGAGGTCACCGTCACCTTCGTCCGCTACTGCCTGCCCTCGATCTTCTTCATGGGCATCCACATGGTGATGGGTCAGATCCTCAACGCCCGCGGGCGGTTCGGCGCCCTGATGTGGACCCCGGTCCTCAACAACATCGTCATCATGGCCACCGTCGGCGCCTTCCTGTGGATCTACGGCACCTCCGGCGCCTCCGGCCTGTCCGTGGGCAGCATCTCGCCCGAGGCCATCCGTCTGCTGGGCGTCGGAACCCTGCTGGGTCTCGTCGTGCAGGCGCTGGCGATGATCCCCTACCTGCGGGCCTCCGGATTCCGCGTACGGCCGCGCTTCGACTGGCGCGGGCACGGCCTTGGCAAGGCCGCGAAGCTCGCCAAGTGGACGATCCTCTTCGTGCTGGCCAACCAGGCCGGCGTGCTCGTCGTCTCGCAGCTCTCGACCTGGGCGGGCGAGGCCGCCTCCGACCAGGGCAACCCGGGCACCGGCTATACCGCCTACTCCCAGGCGCAGCTGATCTGGAACATGCCGCAGGCGATCATCACCGTCTCCGTGATGGCGGCGCTTCTGCCGCGGCTCTCCCGCGCCGCCAGCGACGGTGACCCCGGCGCCGTGCGTGACGACATCTCGCAGGGGCTGCGCAACTCGGCCGTCGCCATCGTGCCCATCGCGTTCGGCTTCCTCGCCCTCGGCGTCCCGATGTGCACCCTGATCTACGGCTCCTCGGGTATCGACGCCTCCCGCTCCATGGGCTTCGCGCTGATGGCCTTCGGTGTCGGTCTGATCCCGTTCTCGGTCCAGTACGTCGTGCTGCGCGCCTTCTACGCCTACGAGGACACCCGCACACCGTTCTTCAACACCGTCATCGTCGCCGTCGTCAACGCCGCCGCATCCACCGCGTGCTTCCTGCTGCTGCCCGCACGCTGGGCCGTCGTCGGCATGGCTGCCTCCTACGGCCTCGCATACGTCGTGGGCGTGGGCATCGCCTGGCGCCGGCTGCGTCTGCGGCTGGGCGGCGATCTGGACACCGCACACGTGCTGCGTACGTACACGCGGCTCGCGGGCGCGGCAGTACCGGCCACTGTGGTCGCGGGCACCGTCGTCTACGTCCTCACGCGCGCCCTGGGAAGCGGGACTCTCGGCTCGATGGCATCTCTGGCAGCAGGAGGGATCGCATTGGGCGCGGTTTTCGTCCTAGCGGCGAAGCGGATGCGGATCGAGGAGATGACCGCCATGGTCGGTATGGTGCGTGCCCGACTGGGGCGCTGACGGTACAACCATCCGCGGCCACTGCGTGTCGTGCATATCGGTGGACTGTGGGCACAATTGTTGAGCTGTTTCACAGAGTGGCTGCACTGAATTGGGGAGGCAGGAACGACGGTGGCGGAACGGAGCACAGCTGCCGTCGGCGTGGCTGAGAGCAGCGGTGAGCCTGAGACGCTCACCGCGCGGGCGGACGAAGCCGGCGTCGACAGCGCGACGAACCGAAGCAGCGGCAGCAGCGACCGGCCCCCGGAGGAGACCAGACAGGACGCCGGAGCCCCCGGCGGCAGCCAGGACAGCGCCCACGACAGTGCCAACGGCAGCAGCAGCGAGAGCATCAGCGAGGCCGACGTGTCCTCACATGCAGCGCCCGGCGAAAGCGGAGGCGCGGACAGCACCGCGGCACAGACAGAGCCCCCCGAGCCCGCAGGAGCCGAGGCAGCCCCCGACGGCGATGCCGCGGCCTTCGCCCCGACACCCGCACCACCGGAGCTGCACAGCGGCCACAAGCTGGCCCGGCGGTACCGTCTGGAGGAGTGCGTCACCCGTCTGGACGGATTCAGCAGCTGGCGTGCTGTCGACGAGAAGCTGCGCCGTGCCGTCGGTGTGCACGTCCTCTCGTCGAGCCATCCCCGCGCCCGTTCGGTGCTCTCCGCCGCACGCTCCTCCGCCCTGCTCGGCGACCCCCGCTTCGTCCAGGTCCTCGACGCCGTCGAGGACCACGACCTCGTCTACGTCGTGCACGAGTGGCTCCCGGACGCCACCCCGCTCAGCGACCTCCTTGCGGCCGGCCCCTTCGAGCCGCACGACGCCCACCAGCTCGTCGGCCAGCTCTCCCAGGCGATGACCGCGGCGCACCGGGAGGGCCTGGCCCATCTCCAGCTGACGCCGGGCACTGTGCTGCGCACCGGCTCCGGGCAGTACCGCATCCGAGGTCTGGCCGTGAGCGCCGCCCTGCGCGGCGTGCACAGCGAGACTCCTCAGCGCGCCGACACCGAAGGCATCGGCGCCCTGCTGTACGCGGCGCTCACCCAGCGCTGGCCCTACGAGGAGGACGCCTACGGCCTCACCGGCGTCGGCTCCCTCGCCATGAACGGCCTCCTCGCGCCCGATCAGGTCCGCGCGGGGGTGCACCGCGGTCTCTCACAGCTCGCGATGCGTGCGCTCGTCAACGACGGCGCCACCGCCTCGAGCCAGGAGCGTCCCTGCGCCACTCCCGAGGAGCTGGCCAAGGCCGTTTCGGCGATGCCGCGTATCCGCCCCCCGGAGTCCTCGTTCAGCGCCCCGGGGCCCTACCAGCCCTCGTACCGGCAGCAGGGCGCGTACGGGCCCGGCACGGCGAACCGTCCCGGGCCCGGTGCCGGCCCTCCCGGTGCGGCCACCGAGCCTCCCGCGCCGCCGGCCCTTCCGGGCCGTACCGGCAAGGCGCTCAAGTGGGGCGTCTCCGCGCTCCTCATCGCAGCGCTGGGGCTGGGCAGCTGGCAGGTCGCCGACACCCTCCTCAAGAGCGACAACTCCGCGAGCGACAAGGCCGGCCAGACCAGCGGCCCCGGGGGCGAGGACGATGTCGGCAAGCCGGTGAAGATCGCCGGAGCCAAGGACTTCGACCCTCCGCCCGCCGGCAACGGCAGCGAGAATCCCGAGGGCGTCCCTGACGCCGTCGACGGCAACCCCGGTACGTACTGGCTCACGCAGAAGTACTACGGCCGGCCCGACTTCGGGAACCTCAAGCCGGGTGTCGGACTGGTCCTCGACCTCGGCGAGGCGCAACAGGTCAGCTCGGTCAAGGTCGACTTCCTCGGTGCCACGTCCGCCGACTTCCTCGCCGCTCCGAGGAGCACGAGCGCGATGCCCGGGGCGCTCGACGGTTTCAGCAAGGTGAGTGGCGGCACCGGCGAGCACCTCACGCTGAAGGCGAAGAAGCCGATCAAGACTCAGTACGTACTGGTATGGCTCACCAAGCTCCCGCGCTCGGACGACGGCAACTACCGTGGCCGGATCACGGAGATCCAGGTTCAGAGCTGACACCTCGACACTGACGCACGGCACAGCCGGCGGGCGAGGATGACAGGAGGCGTCCGACGGTGAGCGACGAGCGTGGCGGCAAGGGGATACGCCGCCCCAGGCGAGGGCGAGGCGGCCGCGCGGCCGGCAGACCGGCCAGGTCCCCTGTGCCCGCACAGGAGCGCGGTGCGGTGGCCGCGCTCGACGACCGCGAACTCCTCGCCCGGCACGTCGACGGCGACAGGGAAGCCTTCGCTGAGATCGTGCGCCGCCACAGGGACCGTCTGTGGGCCGTGGCCGTACGCACCCTGGGCGATCGGGAGGAGGCCGCCGACGCCGTGCAGGACGCGCTCATCTCCGCCTACCGAGCGGCGCACACCTTCCGCGGCCAGTCTGCGGTGACCACCTGGCTGCACCGGATCACGGTCAACGCCTGTCTGGACCGGGCCCGCAAAGCTGCCTCGCGCCGGACCTCGCTCACGGACGACACCGAGCGCCTGGACCATCTCCTGGAGCCGCACGAGTCCGCGGAGGTGCCCGCGGAGCGCCAGGACCTCCACCGGCAGGTCGTCGCAGCTCTCTCCCAGCTGCCGCCAGAGCAGCGTGCCGCCCTCGTACTCGTGGACATGCAGGGATACCCGGTGGCCGAAGCCGCCGAGATGCTCGGTGTCGCCGTCGGCACGGTGAAGAGTCGCTGTGCCCGTGGTCGTGCCCGGCTGCTGCCGCTCGTCGATCATCTGCGCCCGAACGGGGAGCAGAGGGGTGGACCAGGGCAGGACGCGGGAAGGAACCGGACCCACGGGGCATCCGTCCCACGGGCGGAAGGCATGACAGGACCACCTGGCTCCGTGAAGGGAGGAGGAGAACAGGCATGACATCCACCCCTTTCACGTCCGACGTGTACGGCGCCGACGACCATCCGGACGTCACAGAGATCTCCGCACTCATCGAAGACGCAGTGAGCCCGGAACGCTCATCGGTGCTCCGGGCTCATCTCTCCGGGTGTGAGCCGTGCACGGACGTGAGGGCATCGCTGGAGGAGATCCGCGACATGCTCGGCACGCTGCCCGGCCCGGTGCGGATGCCCGCCGACATCGCGGGCCGTATCGACGCCGCACTGGCCGCCGAGGCGCTTCTCGACGCATCGCCCGCGGACCCCGCCGCCGTTTCACGTGAAACCGGTCCCGGTGATGCCCAGCGCGGTCGGCACACGAGGGCCGGCGGTCGCGAGGGGACGGCACGCAAGCACGGTGCGCATGTTTCACGTGAAACCGCCGCCTCCCGCTCCGGTGGACCCGGTCGCCCGGCCGACCGTCCCGCCGACCGTCCTGCCGGGCATCCCGGAGGCAGCAGCGGCCCAGGGCGGCACAGGCCCGCCAAGCGCACCCGTCGCTGGCGCTCGGCGGTTCTCGCCGGCGCCGGAGCTGTCGTCGCGCTCGGCATCGGCGGGCTCGTCATGCAGTCCATGTATTCCCCGTCCTCTCCCACGAAGGCCGGCGGAGCCGAACAGGGAAAGCGGGAGACCGCCGACGGGGCCCTGGAGAAGCACGTCCAGAGCCTGCTCGCCGAGGAAGACTCCACGGGGGAGCCGACAGCTCCGCGCACACCGGACCTCAAGAGCAAGCAGAGCCCCGGCAACAGTCCCCTCGCGGGCAGCGCGTCCTCCATCCCCTCCTGCATCCGCGAGGGCATCGACCGTGCGGAGACCCCGCTCGCCGTCGATGAGAACGCCCCGTACAAGGGCAGCACCGGTTATCTCGTCGTCCTGCCGAACCGTGGTGACTCCCAGCGCGTCGACGCCTACGTCGTGGACCGCTCCTGCACCACCGGTGAAACCTCCGGTCCGGGTGAGGTACTGACCACTCGCACCTACTCGCGCCACTGACACACTCCCTCCCTGACGCCCGCCGGACTGCACCACTGGGAATGTCTGCCCCCTAGGATCCGTTGGGTGGGGTGAGAACCTCACAGACCCGGAAAGCAGTCGGCAGACAAGGAAGACTCCCGTGAGCGACGTCCGTAACGTGATCATTGTTGGTTCGGGGCCGGCCGGGTACACGGCCGCGCTCTACACGGCGCGGGCATCGCTCAAGCCGCTGGTCTTCGAGGGGTCGGTGACAGCGGGTGGCGCACTGATGAACACCACCGAGGTGGAGAACTACCCGGGCTTCACCGACGGCATCATGGGCCCGGAGCTGATGGACCAGATGCGCGGCCAGGCCGAGCGGTTCGGCGCGGAACTGATCCCCGACGACGTGACCGCCGTTGACTTCTCCGGGGAGATCAAGACCGTCACCGACTCCGTCGGCACCGTGCACCGTGCCCGCACAGTGATCGTCTCGACCGGGTCCGCCTACCGCTCACTGGGCCTGCCGCGTGAGGAGGAGCTGTCCGGACGGGGCGTGTCCTACTGCGCGACCTGTGACGGGTTCTTCTTCCGCAACCAGGACATCGTCGTCGTCGGCGGCGGCGACACCGCGATGGAAGAGGCCACCTTCCTCTCCCGCTTCGCCGACTCCGTCACCGTCGTCCACCGGCGGGACACCCTGCGCGCCTCCAAGGCCATGCAGGAACGCGCCTTCGCCGACCCCAAGATCAGTTTCGCGTGGAACAGCGAGGTGGAGTCCATCCACGAGAAGGACGGGAAGCTCGCGGGACTGACCCTGCGCGACACCAAGACCGGCGAGTCGCGCGAGCTGCCCGTCACCGGACTCTTCGTCGCCATCGGCCACGACCCCCGCGTCGAACTCTTCCGTGACGTCCTCGCCATGGACGACGAGGGCTACCTCAAGGTCGAGGCACCTTCCACCCGCACCAACATCCCCGGCGTCTTCGCCGCCGGTGACGTCGTCGACCACACCTACCGCCAAGCCATCACCGCCGCCGGCACCGGCTGCTCCGCGGCCCTGGACGCCGAGCGCTACCTCGCCGCCCAGCTCGACGGCACCCACAGCGAACACGCCCCCGAACCCGAGAAGACCGCTGCCGTCTGACGGACTGCCGCAGCGACTTCCTCGCGAAGTTCTTGCCCCACCATCACGAGAATCAGAGGAGAGCCACCATGGCCGGTGCCACCGTGACCGCTACCGACGCAGACTTCGACGAGGTCGTGCTCAAGAGCGACAAGCCCGTGCTCGTCGACTTCTGGGCTGCCTGGTGCGGTCCGTGCCGCCAGATCGCCCCCTCCCTCGAGGCGATCGCCGAGGAGAACAGCGACAAGCTCACCATCGTCAAGCTCAACATCGACGAGAACCCCGGTGTCGCCGCGAAGTACGGCATCATGTCGATCCCGACGATGAACGTCTACAAGGGCGGAGAGGTCGTCAAGACAATCGTCGGCGCCAAGCCGCGTGCCGCCATCGAGAAGGACCTCGCCGAGTTCATCGGCTGAGTGACCGGGCACCGCTTACGAAAGGTGCCACAGGAACGGCCCGGCGTGTGCGCATCGCACGCCGGGCCGTTTCACGTGAAACCAGGCACTGTCTTCCCGGCTTCGCCCAGTACTCTCGCGCGGACTCTCCAGCACCGCTCACAGCGGCCGCAGCGCCGGCTCCTTCTGTACCGCCCCCAGCAGCTGGTCCAGCGCGCGCTCCACATCCTCACGCCACGAGACCGTCGACCGCAGCTCCAGGCGCATCCGGGGATAGGTGTGATGCGGACGGACGGTCTTGAACCCGACGGAGAGCAGATGGTCCGCCGGGATCACGCACGCGGGTTCTGTCCATTCGGCAGCCCCGAATGCCTCGATCGCCTTGAAGCCCCTCCGCAGCAGATCCTTCGCCACCGACTGCACGATGACCCGGCCCAGCCCCTGGCCCTGGTATCCCGGATTGAGCCAGGCGGTCATCAGCTGCACCGCGTCCGGCGACACCGGGCTCGTCGGAAACGCGACAGAACGAGGAACGTATGCCGGGGGCGCGTAGAGGACGAACCCCACCGGCTTGTCGTCCACGTGGACGACGCGCCCACACGATCCCCACTCCAGCAGGACAGCGGAGATCCACGCTTCCTTCTCCATCTCAGGCCGCCCGGCTCGCACCGCGGCCTCACCGCTGACCGGATCGAGCTCCCAGAACACACAGGCACGGCAACGCCTCGGCAGGTCCGGAAGATTGTCCAGCGTGAGCGGAACGAGCTGTCGCCCCATGGATCCATCGTATCCATGGGGCGACATCTGCTCCCGCTGTGGCGGGCCTGAGCATTCTGCGAGCCCGGCTCCCCGGGTCTGACGGCAGGGGTCAGTCCTCGCTGTCATCCGCTTCGGACTCGGCGGCCTCGGCCGACAGCTGCTTCCCCAGTACGCGCCCCTCGCCCGGCGCGAACTGACCGAGGATGCGTTCCAGATCGTCGACCGAGGCGAACTCGACCACGATCTTGCCCTTCTTCTGCCCGAGGTCCACCTTCACCCGAGTCTCGAAGCGATCCGAGAGCCGACCGGCCAGCTCGTCCAGGGCGGGGGAGACCCGCTTTCCCGCTCTCGGCCCCTTGGACTTGGTTGTGCTCTTCGGCGACGACCCCATCATGGTGACGATCTCTTCGACCGCACGCACAGACAGCCCCTCCGCCACGATCCGGTGAGCGAGCCGGTCCTGCTCCTCCCCGTCCTCAACGGAGAGCAGCGCACGTGCATGCCCGGCGGAGAGCACCCCGGCCGCGACACGACGCTGCACCGAGGGTGAGAGCCGAAGCAACCGCAGCGTGTTGGACACCTGCGGCCGCGAGCGGCCGATCCGGTCGGCCAACTGGTCATGCGTGCAGTTGAAGTCCTTCAGCAGCTGGTCGTACGCCGCTGCCTCCTCCAGAGGGTTGAGCTGTGCCCGGTGCAGGTTCTCAAGCAGTGCGTCCAGGAGCAGCTTCTCGTCATCGGTGGCGCGTACGATCGCGGGGATGCGCTCCAGACCCGCCTCACGGCAGGCCCGCCAGCGGCGCTCACCCATGATGAGCTCATAGCGCTCCAGGCCCAGCTGCCGTACGACCACCGGCTGAAGCAGACCCACCTCCTTGATGGAGGTGACCAGTTCGGCCAGGGCGTCCTCGTCGAACACCTCACGCGGCTGACGAGGGTTGGGCGTGATCGCTTCGAGGGGCACCTCCGCGAAGTGCGCACCGACCGGCTCACCCTCAACCGTTGTGTCGTCCGCGCCCACTCCGTCGGAGGAGGCCGGCGTTTCACGTGGAACGTCCTCGCGTGCTTCGCTCTGCGGCAGTGACGTGACCTTGGCCGCCGCCACTCCACGCTCCGACATCACGGGTACGGCACTGGGAGAGGTCGCCCCGTTGTTGCCGACGGACGGGCTCGCGCTCTCCTCCCCGGACGCTGGTGCTGCCGGGATCAGCGCACCGAGACCCCGGCCCAGTCCCCTACGTCGATCGCTCACTGCGTGCCCTCCGCCATGGTGCTGTTGTGCTGTTGCTGGTGCAGTTGCTGGACCGACTGTTCGTGCTGCTGCTGCACGTTCGGATCGCGCAGGGCGATCTCACGCGCGGCCTCCAGATAGGACAGTGAGCCGCTGGATCCAGGATCGTAGGTCAGCACCGTCTGGCCGTAACTGGGAGCCTCCGAGATACGAACGGAGCGGGGAATGTTCGTCCGGAGGACCTCGGCTTGGAAGTGGCTGCGTACCTCGTCCGCCACCTGTGACGCGAGCCGGGTGCGGCCGTCGTACATGGTGAGGATGATCGTCGAGACATGGAGCTGGGTGTTGAGATGTCCCTTGACCAGATCGACGTTGCGAAGCAGCTGACCCAGCCCCTCCAGCGCGTAGTACTCACACTGGATGGGGATGAGGACCTCGGCTCCGGCCACCAACGCGTTGACGGTCAGCAGACCGAGCGACGGCGGGCAGTCGATCAGCACATAGTCCAGCGGCTGTTCGTACGCGCTCAGCGCACGCTGCAGTCGGCTCTCCCGCGCCACCAGTGACACCAACTCGATCTCCGCACCGGCGAGATCGATGGTGGCGGGCGCGCAGAAGAGTCCTTCCACATCCGGCACCGGTTTGACGACGTCGGACAGAGGCATGCTCTCGACCAACACGTCGTAGATGGACGGTACTTCGGAGTGGTGGTCGACACCCAGCGCCGTGGAGGCGTTCCCCTGCGGGTCAAGGTCGATGACCAGCACGCGTGCACCGTGCAAGGCCAGGGAGGCGGCCAGGTTCACGGTGGTGGTGGTCTTCCCGACCCCGCCCTTCTGATTGGCGACGACCATCACCCGGGTCTGCTCGGGCCTGGGAAGACCCTCGCCGGCGCGGTTCATCGCCTCAACCGCCTGCTGGGCGGCACGACCGATCGGCGTATCGTCCATCGGAGGCGGAGTTTCACGTGAAACGTCCACCGTTTCTGAACGGGGGCCGGGGACCGGATCGGCCATCGGTCCCGCGGTATTGGCGTCGGACCGCAAGGGTTCACTCTCCTCGACATCAGGCTCGTGCTGAGGAGAGCCTGCCATGCTTTCGGTGTTGTGAACCAGCGAGCCCCGCTCAGTTGTGGATGAATCCACTGCGGGACGGTGCTTCTGCGAAGGCTTCTGGCCACGCTCGTGAGCCTGAGCGCGGCCACGGCTGATGATTCCATGCAAAAGAGAGCGGCGTTTCACGTGAAACACGATGCACACTCAACGCCCGCACACACGGACGACACACCGCAGCGCATAGCTTTAAGAGCATTTATGGAGTAGTCGGACATCCCCGTTGAGGGATAGCCGCACCGCGTGTGAACCCGCAGCACACACGCGGCACGTCTCAACGCCGTCGCCGGCCGCCTCGCGCCGCCCGTCCCGAGCGGGCCTTCTGGGCCTTCGCCCTGCGGGCGGCAAAACGAACACCGCCAGGAGACTCCCCGACCTCCGCCCGTACAACGGTCGAGAGCGGGTCCACCACTCCGGTACCCACCTGCACCACGGACGTCGCCACGACCCCGAGCTTGTGCAGCGCGTCCCGTGCGCCGCGCAGCTCTTCCTCGGCGGTGTCCCCCTTGAGCGCGAGCATTTCGCCGTACGGGCGCAGCAGCGGGACGCCCCAGCCCGCCAGCCTGTCGAGTGGTGCCACGGCCCGCGCCGTCACCACATGGACCGGCTGCAGAGCGCCCAGCATCTCCTCGGCCCGGCCCCGCGCCACCGACACATGATCAAGTCCGAGCAGTTCCACGACCTCCTCCAGGAAGGTCGTCCGTCGCAGCAACGGCTCCAGCAGTGTGATCTCGAGATCCGGGCGCACCAGAGCCAGCGGAATGCCCGGCAGGCCCGCTCCGGAACCGACGTCACAGACCGTCACGCCCTCGGGCACGATCTCCGACAGCACGGCGCAGTTCAGCAGATGCCGCTCCCACAGCCGCGGCACCTCACGGGGCCCGATCAGTCCACGCCGTACTCCCGCGTCCGCGAGCAGCTCGGCGTAGCGGACGACGTCAGGCAGCCGCTCGCCGAAGAGCTTCCGTGCCGCCTCCGTCGGCGGCGCGAGCTCCGCCAGTTCACTCGAATCCGCCGGGCCTCCCTCCGGGGGCCCGGCCCTGCCCACCGACCCGTCGGTCACGGCAGCACAACCACGCAGCGCTGCGGCTCCTCGCCCTCGGACTCACTGCGCAGCCCGGCGGCCTTGACGGCGTCGTGCACGACCTTGCGCTCGAACGGCGTCATCGGCCGCAGCTTCACCGGCTCGCCGTTGCCCTTCGCTTCCTGCGCCGCTTTCGCGCCCAGCTCCGCGAGCTCCTCGCGCTTACGGGCGCGGAAGCCGGAGATGTCCAACATCAGCCTGCTGCGGTCGCCGGTCTCCCGGTGAACCGCGAGGCGGGTCAGCTCCTGAAGTGCCTCCAGGACCTCACCGTCCCTGCCGACCAGTTTCTGCAGGTCACGGGTGGACCCGTCACTGATGATCGACACGGCGGCACGATCGGCCTCGACGTCCATGTCGATGTCACCGTCGAGATCGGCGATGTCGAGGAGCCCTTCGAGGTAGTCGGCCGCGATCTCGCCCTCCTGCTCCAGGTGAGACAGCGAATCTGTCTCCTCCGCGGCGGTCTCTTCCGCGGTGTCCGTCGTCTCCGTCACGGCGTGGGCTCCTTCTGCTTACTTCTTGGAGGGGTGCTTGGGACGCTGCGGGCCGCCCTTGCGCTGCTGCCCTGACTTCTTCTGACCGGACTTGCCGCCCGACTTCTGGCCGCCCGACTTCTGGCCGCCGGACTTCTGACCGTTGGACTTCCCGCCCTGGGCTCCGGCCGGCTTGGGCTTCTGCTGCTGCCCGTCCTGGTCCGGTTCCTGAGTGCCGGCGTCCTTCTCAAGCGAAGGGGACTCATCCTGACCGGTGCCGGTACGCGCCTGCTGGCGCTGCGACTTCGACTGCCGCTTGGGCTGCTGACGGCGGGCCCGCGCTGCCTCGACGGCCTCCCGCGTCTCGACCTCCTTGGGGTCCTCCTTCAGCTTGCCCGCGGCCCGCAGCTTCTGCTGCCGCTGCTCGTACGCGATGGAGCCCGGCGTCGGGTTGCGCTTGATCACGAACATCTGCTGGCCGAGCGTCCAGACGTTGGTGGTCAGCCAGTAGACGAGGACACCCACGGGGAAGTTGATGCCGAAGACGGCGAACATGATCGGGAAGATGTACATCAGCATCTTCTGCTGCTGCATGAACGGCGTCTTCACCGTCAGGTCGACGTTCTTCGTCATCAGCTGGCGCTGCGTGTAGAACTGCGACGCCGACATCATCAGGATCATGATGACCGTGACGACGCGGACGTCCGTGAGCGAGGCGCTCAGCTCGCCGACCTTCTCCGCGCTGTCCAGGAACTTCGCGGCGATCGGTGCGCCGAAGACCGAGGCGTTACGCGCGCTGTCGACCTGGTCCGCGGTGAGTACGCCCACGGGCTGGTTGTTGGCGATGTGGTTCAGGACCTGGAAGAGCGCGATGAAGAACGGCGACTGCGCCAGGATCGGCAGACAGCTGGAGAGCGGGTTCGTGCCCGTCTCCTTGTACAGCTTCATCATCTCTTCGGACTGGCGCTGCTTGTCGCTCTTGTAGCGCTCCTGGATCGCTTTCATCCTCGGCTGGAGCGCTTGCATGTTCCGGGTCGACTTGATCTGCTTCACGAAGAGCGGGATCAAGGCGATCCGGATCACGACCACCAGGAAGAAGATGGACAGACCCCAGGCCCATCCGCTGTCCTCGTCGACGACCAGGCTGAACAGCGAGTGGAACTGGACAATGATCCAGGAGACAGCGGTATAGAGAGGACTCAGGATCGTGTCCAGGAAGTTCATCAGGCTCCTTGGGCGTTGGACTGGGTCCGGTGCTGCTGCCAGCGGTAACGCAGCCGCTGGTGCCAAACCGGATACTTCCGGGCGGGGACGTGGTCGACGCCACCGGGCGACCACGGATTGCAGCGCAGGATGCGCCAGGCCGTCAGTGCCGTCCCTTTCACCGCACCGTGCCGTCCGATGGCCGTGTAGCCATAGTGCGAGCACGACGGGTAGTAGCGGCACACCGGTCCGAGCATCGGACTGATGGTCCACTGATACAGCTTGATCAACCACAGCAGCGGGTACTTCATGAGGAAGGCCCTCCAAGCAGCCGCCGCATGGCGGCCTCCAGGTCGCGTACCAGCTCCTCGTGGCTCGCCTCGCCCGCGCCCGGCAGCGCCCGTACGACAACCAGGCTACCTGTGGGCAACTCGCTCAAGCGCTCCCGTACCAGATGCCGGAGCCGCCGCTTGACGCGGTTGCGCACAACCGCGTTGCCGACGGCCTTGCTGACAACGAAACCCGCACGCGCGGGGGGAGCCTCTCCCCCCGCGCCGTGCGGGTCCGATGAGCTGCTGTTGCTGCGGAGGTGCACGACCAGAAGCGGGCGTCCAGCCCGGCGTCCTCGGCGTACCGCGACCGCGAAGTCCTGGCGCCGCCTCAGCCGGTTCTCGGTAGGCAGCACGTCATGGACCGGTGATCAGGCCACTCAGGCCGACAGGCGGCTGCGACCCTTGCTGCGGCGATTCGCGACGATGGCGCGGCCGGCACGGGTCCGCATGCGCAGCCGGAAGCCGTGGGTCTTCGCGCGGCGGCGGTTGTTCGGCTGGAAGGTGCGCTTGCTCACTCGGGGGCTCCAGGAGTGCTTCGTGTTCCGCTGCTTCCGCGGAACGTGGGCGTGTGGGGCGTCGACAAGCTGTCACCGTGCGCCCACGAGCAGCTCGCAACGCCCGAGTGTGCACCGCTTCGTGATCCGCAGAAGAACTGCTTGGATCTTGCCCATCGGAGGCAGGCGGCAGCAGCCGTCGACAACTCGACCTCGTTACGGTACGCGCGGCCGCGCCGTTCGGTCAAACCGCCGGAGCACCCGCCGAAGGCACTGGCGGCGCACCCTGCGGCACTCGTACACAGCCTGTGGACAACGACTTGAATGCTGCACGTCGGCCTGACTACCGTGACTGAACCTCCCATCCCTCCCGACCGCCCGCAGAACCCCACATTCGTGGGTTCCGGCCGGATTCACCGAAGCATCACATCCAGCGAGTGAGAGAAGCGTGACCCGTGGCTGACCTGCCTGCCGATCTTGCCGCGGTGTGGCCGCGAGTGCTCGAGCAGCTCCTCTCGGACGGCCAGGGGGTCGAGGCCAAGGACCAGCGCTGGCTGCGCGACTGCCAGCCTCTCGTGCTCGTCTCGGGCACCGCGCTCCTCGGCGTGCCGAACGAATATGCGAAAGGTGTCCTCGAGGGACGCCTGTCGCCGATGATCAGCGATGCTCTCAGCCGCGAGTGCCAGCAGCCCATCCGGCTCGCGATCACTGTGACGGGGCCCGCATCGGAGTCGTCCGGCACGGCCTCCGCGCCCCCTCCGGCGGCGTCCGCGGGCCCCGAGCCGCAGCCGTCGGCCCCGTCGCTGCCCGCGCAGCACACCCCGGGACCGCACGACGGCGGCGGAGCCGGCACCCCGCCGGGCTATGAAGGCGCAGGCTACGACCGCCAGGGCGGATACGAGACCGGCAGGTACGACCACTACGAGGGCCGCGACGCATATGAGAGCCGCGATCTGCCCAGCCCCCGCCCGGCCTACCCCGACTATCCGCAGGCGCCCCGGCAGACCGGCGCCTGGCCGCAGCCCGGCCGGGAGCAGTACGCGCCACAGCACCAGCAGCCGCAGCATCCCCAGCGATCGCAGCAGCCGCACCAGCAGCAGACGTACGAGCAGCACTACGACCAGCGCCAGCACTCGCACCAGCAGCAGTACGAGCGCCCTCCGCACCACTACGAGCAGTACGAGCACCAGCGGCACCCGCAGCAGCAGATGCCCCAGCCGCAGGTGCCCCCGCAGGGCCAGCCTCCCGCTCCCCGCTACGACGGCCCTTCCCAGCTGCCCGCCTCCAGCGGCGCCCCCGGGCCACTCGCGGCCCAGCCCGCACCGGCGACGGGCCCGGGCGAACCGACAGCACGGCTGAACCCCAAGTACCTGTTCGACACCTTCGTCATCGGCGCTTCGAACCGCTTCGCGCACGCGGCCGCCGTCGCCGTCGCCGAGGCGCCGGCGAAGGCGTACAACCCGCTGTTCATCTACGGGGAGTCCGGGCTCGGCAAGACGCACCTGCTGCACGCGATCGGGCACTACGCCCGCAGCCTCTACCCGGGCACGCGTGTGCGGTACGTGAGCTCCGAGGAGTTCACCAACGAGTTCATCAACTCCATCCGCGACGGCAAGGCGGACGCGTTCCGCAAGCGCTACCGCGACATGGACATCCTGCTCGTGGACGACATCCAGTTCCTGGCCGACAAGGAGTCGACGCAGGAGGAGTTCTTCCACACCTTCAACACGCTGCACAACGCGAACAAGCAGATCGTGCTCTCCAGCGACCGTCCGCCCAAGGCCCTGGTCACGCTGGAGGACCGGCTCCGCAACCGCTTCGAGTGGGGCCTGATCACCGACGTCCAGCCGCCGGAGCTGGAGACGCGCATCGCGATCCTTCGCAAGAAGGCGGTGCAGGAGCAGCTCAACGCACCGCCCGAGGTGCTGGAGTTCATCGCCTCCCGGATCTCGCGCAACATCCGCGAACTGGAGGGCGCGCTCATCCGCGTCACGGCATTTGCCTCGCTCAACCGGCAGCCCGTCGACCTCGGCCTCACCGAGATCGTCCTCAAGGACCTCATCCCGGGCGGTGAGGACGCCACCCCGGAGATCACGGCGCCGGCCATCATGGCCGCCACCGCCGACTACTTCGGGCTGACGGTGGACGATCTGTGCGGCTCCTCCCGCAGCCGCGTCCTGGTGACGGCGCGGCAGATCGCCATGTACCTGTGCCGGGAGCTGACCGACCTCTCGCTGCCGAAGATCGGCGGCCAGTTCGGCGGCCGTGACCATACGACCGTGATGCACGCGGACCGCAAGATCCGCGCCCTCATGGCCGAGCGGCGCTCGATCTACAACCAGGTCACCGAACTCACCAACCGCATCAAGAACGGCTGAGCACACGGCTGAGCACACCACGGCCCTCCGGGATCAACTCCCGGAGGGCTTTTCGCTGTTCGATTCGAAGGGACCGGGAGGGCAGGGTCCACAAGGAACGGGCGAATGAGGCGTCCACACCCTGTGGGCCCCCGGAGTTGTCCCGAAAGCGTCCACAGAGGAACCCGCTGATGATCTGTTCCAGGAGGTCACGTGGCTGTGTACTTGTGCGCAACCGGCTTCCACAGCATGTGGAGGTTCGGCGGGGCCCGGTCGGGCCGGGGCGTTCTGTCCACCGCCCGCCCACAGCCGAGGTCGTCTTGTCCCCAGCTTCTCCACAGCTCTGTCCACTGTTCGGCAACTCAACGCGCCCGCTCACTGGTCCGAGTGAAAGGCGTCACACTGGGGCCCCGGTTTCGGCTGTGGGAAACATGGGGAAACCTGCCGCCACCGCTGTGGGCAAGTCGCCTGAGGCTGTGCACCGTGTGTGCAGAACTTTTCCCCGTCCACAGAAAGCCCCTCGCGCTCCACCGCTGCGCCCACAGGGGCGGTGGACAAAATCTCCGCTCCGACCTGCGAAAACGGTCTTATCCACGGTTTCCACAAGCCCTACTACTACGACCACCTCTATTAAGCGGGGAATCCGTTTCGAAGTGGGGGCTGTGCACAACTCGGAGCGAGCGACTCCTACCCGCCCCGCAACGACTTGACCCACAGCTGCGCCGACTGTCAGCGCAGTGCGTCAGACTGGTCCCCGGCAACGAGCCGACCACGACAGGCAGCACGGCGAGCAGCCAGCAACAGCAGGAGGCGGCTGAAGGTGAAGATCCGGGTAGAGCGCGACGTTCTCGCGGAGGCGGTGGCCTGGGCGGCGAAGAGCCTCCCCGCACGTCCGCCCCAACCTGTCCTTGCCGGCCTGCTGCTGAAGGCGGAGGAGGGCACTCTGAGCCTCTCCGGCTTCGACTACGAGGTCTCGGCGCGCGTCTCCGTCGAGGGCGAGGTCGAGGAGGAGGGCACGGTCCTCGTCTCCGGCCGGCTGCTCGCCGACATCTGCCGCTCGCTCCCCAACCGCCCCGTGGAGATCTCGACGGACGGCGTACGCGCCACGGTGGTCTGCGGCTCCTCCCGCTTCACCCTGCACACACTGCCTGTGGAGGAATACCCCGCACTGCCCGAGATGCCGACCGCCACCGGGGCCGTGCCCGGTGAGGTCTTCGCCTCCGCCGTCTCGCAGGTGGCCATCGCCGCCGGCCGTGACGACACCCTCCCCGTGCTGACCGGTGTGCGCATCGAGATCGAGGGCGACACCGTCACGCTGGCCTCCACCGACCGTTACCGCTTCGCGGTGCGTGAGTTCCTGTGGAAGCCGGAGACGCCTGACGCGTCGTCGGTTGCCCTGGTGCCGGCGAAGACGCTGCTGGAGACTGCCAAGTCGCTCAGTGGCGGGGACAGCGTCTCCCTGGCGCTGTCGGGTTCTGGTTCGGGCGAGGGGCTGATCGGCTTCGAGGGTGCGGGCCGGCGTACGACCACACGGCTTCTGGAAGGGGACCTGCCGAAGTACCGCACGCTGTTCCCGACCGAGTTCAACTCCGTCGCCGTGATCGAGACCGCGCCGTTCGTCGAGGCGGTGAAGCGCGTCGCCCTGGTCGCCGAGCGCAACACCCCGGTCCGGCTTAGCTTCGAGCAGGGTGTGCTGACCCTGGAGGCGGGCTCCAGCGACGACGCACAGGCTGTGGAACGTGTGGACGCGGAACTCGAGGGCGACGACGTCTCGATCGCCTTCAACCCGGGCTTCCTGCTGGAGGGCCTGAGCGCGATCGACTCCCCCGTCGCGCAGCTCTCCTTCACCACCTCGACCAAGCCGGCGCTGCTGAGCGGCAGGCCCGCCAAGGACGTCGAGGCGGACGACGCCTACAAGTACCTGATCATGCCTGTGCGGTTGTCGGGCTGAGCGTCCGGCCGTAACCGGGACGTCGTCCCTGGTCGGCAACGTCTGAGCGGTGGGAGTCCACAGGTGTGCACGAACCTGTGGGCGTAGGGTCGGGCGCAGGTACGAATCGTGAGAGAAGGGGCACTGATGGAGCTCGGCCTCATCGGTCTCGGCAAGATGGGCGGGAACATGCGCGAGCGCATCCGCCGCGCAGGCCACACCGTCGTCGGCTACGACCGTGATCCCGGCATCGCGGATGTGCACAGCGTCCAGGAGCTGGTGACGTCGCTGGAGAGCCCGCGGGTGGTGTGGGTGATGGTCCCCGCCGGCGACGCCACCCAGTCGACCGTCGACCAGCTCGCCGAACTGCTCGCCCCCGGCGACGTCGTCGTGGACGGCGGCAACTCGCGCTGGACCGAGGACGAGCGGCACGCCGGGGAACTGGCGGCCAAGGGCGTCGGTTTCGTCGACTGCGGTGTCTCCGGCGGAGTGTGGGGCCTGGAGAACGGCTACGCGCTGATGTACGGCGGCGCCGCCGAGCACGTGGCCCGCGTCCAGCCCGTCTTCGACGCGCTCAAGCCCGAGGGCGAGTTCGGGGCGGTGCACGCGGGCAGGGTCGGTGCCGGCCACTTCGCCAAGATGGTCCACAACGGCATCGAGTACGCGATGATGCAGGCCTTCGCCGAGGGCTGGGAGCTGCTGGAGGCAGCCGACGCGGTCACCGACGTGCGTGAGGTCTTCCGCTCCTGGCAGGAGGGCACCGTCATCCGTTCCTGGCTGCTGGATCTCGCGGTCAAGGCTCTCGACTCCGACGAGCACCTGGCCGAACTGCAGGGCTACGCCGCCGATTCCGGCGAGGGCCGCTGGACGGTGGACGCGGCGATCGACAACGCCGTGCCGCTGCCCGCCATCACGGCGTCGCTCTTCGCCCGTTTCTCCTCCCGGCAGAAGGACTCTCCGCAGATGAAGATGGTGGCCGCTCTGCGCAACCAGTTCGGGGGACACGCGGTGACCGCCTCGGGCGACCATGTGGACGGTGACACCCCGGGCGCGGACGTGCTTCCGCCGGTGCGTGGCTGACGGGTTCGATGCACGTCACGCATCTCTCGCTCGCCGACTTCCGTTCGTACGCCCGTGCCGAGGTCTCCCTCGAACCGGGAGTCACGACCTTCGTCGGGCCGAACGGGCAGGGCAAGACGAACCTGGTCGAGGCCGTCGGCTATCTCGCGTCGCTGGGCAGTCACCGGGTCTCCTCGGACGCTCCGTTGGTGCGGATGGGCGCCCAGCGGGCCGTCGTACGGGCGGCGGTGCGGCAGGACGACCGGCAGCAGCTGGTCGAGCTGGAGCTGAATCCGGGGCGGGCCAACAGGGCGCGGATCAACCGGTCTTCGCAGGTCAAGCCGCGTGATGTGCTGGGCATTCTGCGGACTGTGCTGTTCGCGCCGGAGGATCTGGCCCTGGTGAAGGGCGACCCGGGCGAACGCCGCCGTTTCCTGGACGAGCTGGTCACCGCCCGTTCCCCGCGGATGGCGGGAGTCCGCTCCGACTACGAGCGCGTGCTCAAGCAGCGCAACACGCTGCTGAAGTCCGCCGCGATGGCGCGGCGGCACGGCGGCCGTGAGCCGGGAATGTCCACGCTGGACGTGTGGGACGAGCATCTGGCCCGGGTGGGCGCCGAGTTGCTGGCGCAGCGGCTGGAGCTGACAGCGGCGCTGCGGCCGCTGGCGGACAAGGCCTACGAGCAGCTTGCGCCGGGCGGTGGTCCGGTGGGTCTGGAGTACAGGGGGCAGGCGGACGCGCCGGACGGCGGCGGTGTCTCCCGTGAGGAGCTGTACGGGTCGTTGCTGGAGGCGTTGCGGGGTTCGCGCCGCTCGGAGATCGAGCGGGGGGTGACGCTGGTGGGGCCGCACCGGGACGATCTGGTGCTGAAGTTGGGGGAGCTGCCGGCCAAGGGGTACGCGAGTCACGGTGAGGCGTGGTCGTTCGCGCTGTCGCTGAGGCTCGCTTCGTACGAGCTGCTCAAGAGCGAGGGCAACGAGCCCGTGCTGGTGCTGGACGACGTGTTCGCGGAGCTGGACGCGCGGCGCCGGGCGCGGCTCGCGGAGCTGGTGGCACCGGGCGAGCAGGTGCTGGTGACGGCGGCGGTGCCGGAGGACGTGCCGGAGGTGCTGGCGGGGGCGCGCTTCTCGGTCTCGGACGGGGAGGTCGTACGGGTGTGAGCGAGGAGCCGCACGAGCCGGCGCAGAGGCTGCCGGAGGGTTCAGAGGGACCGTCGGAGCCGGGCGCGGGGCCGGTCGCCGGGGACGGGGCGGAGCGTCCCCAGCCCGCGGAGCCGACGGGTGTGGACCTGGCGCGGGTCGCGCTTCGCGCTGCCAAGGAGCAGGCGCGGGCGCGTGGCGCGGCGGCGCAGCAGAAGCGCGATGTGCGCCGGGGCAGTGGTCCGCGCTCCGGCGCGGGGAGGGACGGGCGTGACCCGTTGCCGCTGGGTGCCGCGGTGCGGGGGCTGATCACCGAGCGGGGCTGGGAGGTTCCGGCCGCGGTGGGCGGTGTGATGGGTCGGTGGCCTCAGCTCGTGGGGCCGGAGGTGGCGCAGCACTGTGAGCCGGCGCGGTACGACGAGCAGGAGCGCGTACTGACGGTGCAGTGCGATTCGACGGCGTGGGCGACGCAGCTGCGGCTGCTGGCGCCGCGGCTGGTGGCGCGGCTGAACGAGGATCTGGGGCAGGGGACGGTCGCCTTGCTGAAGGTGCTGGGGCCGCAGCCGCCGGGCACGCGCGGTGGTCGTCTGCGTGCTCCGGGTAGCAAGGGTCCGGGTGACACCTACGGGTGACAGGTGACGGCGCTCACGGTGATGGAGCGTTGACAGCCCGAAGCGCTGAGCGCCCCCGTGAGCGTTCTGGCCCCCCGGTGTGCATATGGGGAGTCGGTGGACGCCAGTTCAGCTCGGCACATGCGGACTCAGGTACCGGCAAACCCCCATTCACGGTTCAGCCCCCGGTACACTGGTGGCGAACCCGCCCCGTTGCGGAACATGTCGAACGACGCAGCCGCTCCACCTTGCCCCGGAGTCGGCCTGTGCTGTGCCAGAAAGGGCGCTTCGTGGCCGATTCCGGCGATCTCAACGAGTACGAGAACAACTCCCCCGAGACGGATGCCGCGCTTGCGGACGGTGCCGGCGCCGGCGCCGAGGTGCCTCCCGTGGGTCCCGAGGTCTCCCCTTTGACGGCGGAGGCCGAGCCGTCGTACGACGCGAGCGCGATCACCGTTCTCGAGGGCCTCGAGGCGGTACGGAAGCGGCCCGGGATGTACATCGGGTCGACGGGTGAACGCGGTCTGCACCACCTGGTGTACGAGGTCGTGGACAACTCCGTCGACGAGGCGCTCGCCGGTCACGCCGACACGATCACGGTGACGCTGCTGGCCGACGGCGGTGTGCGGGTCGTGGACAACGGCCGTGGCATCCCCGTGGGCATCGTTCCCTCGGAGGGCAAGCCGGCCGTCGAGGTCGTCCTCACGGTGCTGCACGCGGGCGGCAAGTTCGGCGGCGGCGGTTACGCCGTCTCCGGTGGTCTGCACGGTGTCGGTGTCTCGGTCGTCAACGCGCTCTCCCAGCGGGTGGCGGTGGAGATCCGGACGGACGGCCACCGCTGGACGCAGGACTACAAGCTGGGTGTGCCCACGGCGCCGCTGAAGCGCAACGAGTCGGTGGACGAGACCGGCACCATGGTGACGTTCTGGGCCGACCCGGAGATCTTCGAGAGCACGGACTACTCGTTCGAGACGCTGGCCCGCCGTTTCCAGGAGATGGCCTTCCTGAACAAGGGCCTGACGATCGAGCTCACGGACGAGCGTCCCGAGCATGTGGACGAGGAGGGCAAGCAGCTCTCAGTCCGCTACCACTACGAGGGCGGCATCTCCGACTTCGTGCGCTACCTCAACTCCCGCAAGGGCGAGCTGGTACATCCCACGGTGATCGACATCGAGGCCGAGGACAAGGAGCGGATGCTCTCGGTCGAGATCGCGATGCAGTGGAACAACCAGTACAGCGAGGGTGTGTACTCCTTCGCGAACACGATCCACACGCATGAGGGCGGTGCGCACGAGGAGGGTTTCCGTGCGGCGCTGACGGGCCTGATCAACCGGTACGCGCGGGACAAGCGGCTGCTGCGGGACAAGGACGACAACCTCACCGGTGAGGACATCCGGGAGGGGCTGACGGCCATCATCTCGGTGAAGCTGGGCGAGCCGCAGTTCGAGGGCCAGACGAAGACGAAGCTGGGCAACACGGAGGCCAAGACCTTCGTGCAGAAGGTCGCCCACGAGCATCTGACCGACTGGCTGGACCGTAACCCCAACGAGGCCGCCGACATCATCCGTAAGGGTATTCAGGCGGCCACGGCGCGGGTCGCAGCCCGTAAGGCCCGTGATCTCACGCGCCGCAAGGGGCTGTTGGAGACGGCCTCGCTGCCGGGCAAGCTGAGCGACTGCCAGTCCAACGACCCGGCCAAGTGCGAGATCTTCATCGTGGAGGGCGACTCCGCCGGCGGTTCGGCCAAGTCCGGCCGCAACCCGGAGTTCCAGGCGATCCTCCCGATCCGCGGCAAGATCCTCAACGTGGAGAAGGCGCGCATCGACAAGGTGCTGCAGAACGCCGAAGTACAGGCTCTGATCTCGGCTTTCGGTACGGGCATCCACGAGGACTTCGACATCGCCAAGCTCCGCTACCAGAAGATCATTCTGATGGCCGACGCCGATGTCGACGGTCAGCACATCAACACCCTGCTGCTGACGCTGCTGTTCCGCTTCATGCGTCCGCTGGTGGAGGCGGGGCACGTCTTCCTGTCGCAGCCGCCGCTGTACAAGGTCAAGTGGGGCCGCGACGAGCATCAGTACGCCTACTCCGACCGGGAGCGTGACAGCCTCATCCAGCTCGGCCGCGAGCAGGGCAAGCGGATCAAGGACGACTCGATCCAGCGCTTCAAGGGTCTGGGCGAGATGAACGCCGAAGAGCTGCGAATCACCACCATGGACTCCGACCACCGGGTCCTGCGCCAGGTGACGCTGGACGACGCGGCAGCCGCGGACGACCTGTTCTCGATCCTCATGGGTGAGGACGTGGAGGCACGGCGCTCGTTCATCCAGCGCAACGCCAAGGACGTCCGTTTCCTCGACATCTGAGCACGTCGGCCCGTACGTGCTGATGGAGTTCGGCGCGCCGCACACACAGAAGGACTTGAGCTGAGCAATGGCCGACGAGATTTCCCCCACCCCGGACAGCCCTGAGAGCGCTCAGGGCCCCGAACCGATCGTTGCCGGTGACCCGGCGCCGGTGCAGATCGAGGGCGCGGCTTCGCGCGTCGATCCGGTGAGCCTCGAGACCGAGATGCAGCGTTCGTATCTCGACTACGCGATGAGCGTGATCGTCTCCCGTGCGCTGCCGGACATCCGTGACGGGCTGAAGCCGGTGCACCGGCGGGTGCTGTACGCGATGTACGACGGCGGTTACCGCCCGGAGAAGGGCTTCTACAAGTGCGCCCGCGTCGTCGGCGACGTGATGGGCACCTACCACCCGCACGGTGACTCCTCGATCTACGACGCGCTGGTGCGCCTCGCCCAGCACTGGTCGATGCGGATGCCGCTGGTCGACTCCAACGGCAACTTCGGTTCGCCGGGCAACGACCCTGCTGCGGCCATGCGTTACACCGAGTGCAAGATGACGCAGCTGTCGATGGAGATGCTGCGGGACATCGACGAGGGCACCGTCGACTTCCAGGACAACTACGACGGCCGCAACCAGGAACCGACGGTGCTGCCCGCGCGGTTCCCGAACCTGCTGATCAACGGCAGCGCGGGCATCGCGGTCGGCATGGCCACCAACATCCCGCCGCACAACCTGCGCGAGGTGGCGGCCGGCGCGCAGTGGTACCTGGAGCACCCCGACGCGTCCAGCGAGGAGCTGCTGGACGCGCTGCTCGAGCGGATCAAGGGGCCCGACTTCCCGACGGGCGCGCTGATCGTCGGACGCAAGGGCATCGAGGAGGCGTACCGCACCGGGCGCGGCTCGATCCCGATGCGTGCGGTGGTGGAGGTCGAGGAGCTCCAGGGCCGGCAGTGCCTGGTGGTGACCGAGCTGCCGTACCAGGTCAACCCGGACAACCTGGCGCTGAAGATCGCCGAGTTGGTGAAGGACGGCCGGGTCGGCGGCATCGCCGACGTGCGGGACGAGACCTCCTCGCGTACGGGCCAGCGCCTGGTGATCGTCCTCAAGCGGGACGCGGTGGCCAAGGTCGTCCTCAACAACCTCTACAAGCACACCGACCTGCAGACGAACTTCGGCGCGAACATGCTGGCGCTCGTCGAGGGCGTGCCCCGGACCCTGTCGCTGGACGCCTTCATCCGGCACTGGGTCAAGCACCAGGTCGACGTCGTCGTCCGCCGTACGCAGTTCCGGCTGCGCAAGGCCGAGGAGCGGGCGCACATCCTGCGCGGTCTGCTCAAGGCGCTGGACGCGATCGACGAGGTCATCGCGCTGATCCGGCGCAGCCAGACCGTCGAGGAGGCGCGCGGCGGCCTGATGAGCCTCCTCGAGATCGACGAGATCCAGGCCAACGCGATCCTGGAGATGCAGCTGCGGCGGCTGGCGGCGCTGGAGCGGCAGAAGATCACCTCCGAGCACGACGATCTTCAGGCGAAGATCGACGAGTACAAGGCGATCCTGGCCTCGCCGGCCCGGCAGCGGCAGATCATCAGCGAGGAACTGACCACGCTGGTGGAGAAGTTCGGCGACGACAGGCGCACCAAGATCGTCCCCTTCGAGGGTGACATGTCCATCGAGGACCTGATCGCCGAGGAGGACATCGTCGTCACCATCACGCGTGGCGGCTATGTGAAGCGGACGAAGACGGTCGACTACCGGGCGCAGAAGCGCGGCGGGAAGGGCGTACGCGGGACGAAGCTCAAAGAGGACGACATCGTCGACCACTTCTTCGTCTCCACCACCCACCACTGGCTGCTGTTCTTCACCAACAAGGGCCGTGTGTACCGCGCGAAGGCGTACGAACTGCCCGACGCGTCCCGCGAGGCGCGCGGGCAGCACGTGGCGAATCTGCTCGCCTTCCAGCCGGACGAGAAGATCGCCGAGATGATCGCCATCCGGGACTACGACGCGGTGCCGTACCTGGTGCTCGCCACCAAGTCCGGCCTGGTGAAGAAGACTCCGCTCAAGGACTACGACTCACCGCGCTCCGGCGGCGTCATCGCGATCAACCTCCGGCAGATGGAGGACGGACGGGACGACGAGCTGATCGGCGCGGAACTGGTCTCCTCCGAGGACGATCTGCTGCTGGTGAGCAGGAAGGCCCAGTCGATCCGGTTCACGGCGACGGACGAGGCGCTGCGGCCGATGGGTCGTGCGACCTCCGGGGTGAAGGGGATGAGTTTCCGTGAAGGTGACGAACTTCTCTCGATGAACGTCGTGCGGGCCGGTACGTTCGTGTTCACCGCCACCGACGGCGGGTATGCGAAGCGGACCGATGTCGACGACTACCGCGTGCAGGGCCGGGGCGGTCTGGGCATCAAGGCCGCCAAGATCGTGGAGGACCGCGGTTCGCTGGTCGGAGCGCTGGTGGTTGAGGAGAGCGACGAGATCCTCGCCATCACGCTCGGTGGTGGCGTGATCCGTACACGTGTGAGTGGGGTCAGGGAGACGGGCCGTGACACGATGGGCGTCCAACTGATCAACCTGGGCAAGCGTGACGCGGTCGTCGGTGTTGCCCGCAACGCCGAGGCCGGCCGTGAGGCCGAGGAAGTGGAAGCGGCTGTGGAGCCCGGCGAGGAGCCGGACCAGGAGCCTCTGGCCACGTCGAACGAGCCGGCAGACGCGGACGACGAGGAGTAAGGCGTGAGTGGTGCCCAGCCACAGCCACGTGCCCAGCAGGAGGCCGACCCACAGTCTCAGCAGCACGGGCAGGCACAGCCGCAACCCCAGCCCATGCCCCAGCCTCAGCCGCACCGTCCGCCGCAGGCGTATCCGGCTCCGCCGGTGAGCCCGCCGCCGGTGAACCGTTCCATGCAAGGGAACGCCGGCGGTGGAGCACCGGGTTCGGGTGGGCCCGCGACTGCCGCGGGTGCCGGCGGTGCCGCTTCCGGGTCTGCCGGTACGGCGGGTGTGGCCGGCAGCGGGACCGCCAGCTCCGACTGGGGCACGGACGCCGGGGCCGCCGACGCCGTGCGGCGGCCGCGCACCGGTGCCCGTACGGTCCCGCGCACGCGCAAGGCGCGGCTGCGGGTGGCCAAGGCAGACCCGTGGTCGGTGATGAAGGTCAGCTTCCTGCTGTCGATAGCGCTGGGTGTGTGCACGGTCGTGGCCGTGGCGGTGCTGTGGATGGTCATGAACGCGATGGGCGTCTTCTCCGCCATCAGCGGCACCGTCAGCCAGGCGACGCAGTCGGGCGAGTCCGGCGGCTTCGACCTGGAGGCGTTCCTGTCGCTGCCCAGGGTGCTGCTGTTCACGTCCGTCATCGCGGTGATCGACGTGGTGCTGGCGACGGCGCTGGCGACGCTCGGCGCCTTCATCTACAACCTCTCCGCGGGCTTCGTCGGCGGCGTCGAGGTCACGCTGGCCGAGGACGAGTAACGCCCGGGTGAGGCCGCCGGAACCGATTTGGGACACGCATGGAAGTGCGCTAATCTTTCGGTGCGGCACGGGGCTATAGCTCAGATGGTTAGAGCGCATCCCTGATAAGGATGAGGCCGGAGGTTCAAGTCCTCCTAGCCCCACCAGCGCGAAGGCCCCCGTTGGAATCCAACGGGGGCTTTTTGACACCCACGACTGACACCAACGGCGCCGGTCAGCCGATGAGTGGATCTTCCAGCAGCTCGGCGAGCATCGAGACGGCTTCCCGCTCGCCGTCACCGACCACGTGCGTGTAGATGTCCATGGTCATGCTGATCTGGCTGTGCCGCAGGATCGCCTGAGCGACCTTGGGGTGCACCTTCAAGAAGGCGAGCAGGGAGCCGCACGTGTGCCGGGCGAGCCGGACCGTGATGCGCCGGACGCCGGCCCGCTTCACCAAGCGGTCGAAGGTGCGGGAGAAGCCGACCGGATCGGTCAGCCCTCCGTGCTCCGACGAGAAGATCACGTCGTGGTCCGGCGGTTGGGACCAGTGATCACCGGCGATCTTGCGTTCCAGCTCTTGCAGCTCGCGCCGTTCTTCCAGGGCACGAGCACAGAACTCCGGCAGCGGCAGGGCGGCTTGCGAGGACTCCGTCTTGAGGTCCTTGAGGACCAGGCCGACGCCCTTCCTCCGGTGCACCTGCATGACCGGCGTGAACTGGCGGTTCTCGAAGTCGATGTCTTGCCAGCGCAGGCCGAGCAGTTCGCTCCGGCGGAGACCGAGGACGAGCACCAGGACGCACGCCGCATAGAAGCGGTGAGCGCGGACGGCGCGGAGGAACGTGATTGCCTCGGGCGCACTCCATGCCGAGCCCTTGTCCTTGCTGATCTTGGGCATGTCCACCAGCAGCGCGACGTTCCGCGTAAGGATCTCTTCCTTGATCGCCCTGTTCAGCGCGTTCCGCAGGGTACGAAGTACCTCGAACCGTGTCGGAGCGGGTACTTCCTCTCGCGTGAGCGCCGCCATGAAGGCCCGAACCTGCGCGGCGGACAGGCGAGCGAGCGGCTTTTTCCCCAGGTGTGGACGAAGGTAGAGCCGCACCTTGGACTCGTACTTGGCGTAGGTGTTGTCGTCCCGGTTCGGCTTCACGATTTGGTCGATCCAGTAGTCGAGCCACTCCCCGAGCGACCAGGCACGGGAAGGCACCGGGATGCCGTTGCGCTCCTGGTCCTGGAGCTTGCCGAGCTTCTCGTTGGCTTCGTCCCAGGTGGCGCCGTAGACGTACTTGCGGATCCGGTTGCCGTCCGTGTCGGTGACGTACGCGCGTCCCTGGTAACGGCCGTCCTGCCGCCGTGAAATCGAGCCCCCGCCGTTGGGCCGCCTCTTTGCCATCAGGCACCCCTCTCGATTCGGCTGCGGATGAAGGCACCGAGGGAGTCAGCAGGGATACGGCGGCATCCGTCGACCTTGATCGAGACGAGCCGGTGTGTGCGGATCAGGTCGTAGACCTTGGTCCGGCCGACCTTCAGCCGTGCCATGACCTCCGGCACGGTGAGCAGTTCAGATGTGGCGGTGGTCATGCGGCGGCTCCTTCCTGTGTGCGTAGGTCTTGCAGGGCCTCGCGCGCGGTCTCGCGGTTGAGTTGGAGGTCGCGGGCGATGGTTGCGGCGAGTACGGATTCGCCGGGGCTGTGGCCGAGGCCGGCGAACTGCCAGTCGGTGAGGACGAGCACGGTGTCCGGCTCGATGTCGTCCAGGCCGAGGGCGGCGGACTGTTCGGCGGCTCGGAAGTCGGCTCGTGTCTGACGGAGCGAGCCGAGGGTGACGGAGTAGCGGCGGGACTTGCTGGAGAAGTGGCCGCGGAAGCCGAGCATGTGGGCCCAGGCCCACAGCCGTCGGTCGGGATAGACGCGGTCGAGGTCGCGGCAGGCCCGGATGAGCCGTCGTGTGTGGTCTGGGACCTCGTGGCGGTCGAGTTCGGCGAGTTCGCCGATGCGGCGGTCCAGGGTTCCGGTGTTCTCGGCTGCCTTGGTGGCGTACTTGGCGACGTAGGAGGCGACGGCCTGTTCGGTCAGCTCGGAGCCGTCGTCGAAGGCCCGCACGGGCCGGACGTCGAGCTGGGCGCCCCAGCGCAGGGTGCGGGCCGGCTGGTCATCGGCGGCCGGGACCGTGACCGTGGTGTAGGCGTGCTCGGCTGCTTTGCGGATGGCGTCTTCCAGTAGCCCGACCCGTGCCCAGGACGGCGGGGAGTCCTCCGGGCCATCGGCGCCGTCGAGGCGCACGACAGCATGGAAGTGGATGGCGCCGCGACGCTGGAACTCGGCGACCTTGCCGTAGGAGATGCGGCAGACCTCGCGCAGTTCGCGTTGCGTGAGTCCGGCGCGGGCGGCGATCTCGCGGCGCAGGCGAACGGTGAAGCGCTGCCAGAGCTGCCCGGCGTAGTTGTTGAAGAGCACGGCCCCGGCGTAGTCGTACGAGTCGGGATCGAGCGGAGTGCCCAGAGACGGGTCATCGTCGCCGTGGCGAGCACCGCATCGGCAGCGGCCGGAGTCGGGTCGGTTGTGCACTGGGCCGAAGCTCGGTGCGGTGAGGGTGGCGAAGACGCGGGGGTGTTCGCGCACGGTGGCGGGGATGTCGCGTCGGTCGTCTCCGGCGAGTCCGGCGCGGATGAGGTGGTAGGTGTCTCCCGCGTACGTACGGGCGCAAGAGGGGCAGCGGGAGGCGCGGCGGTTGCCGCAGGCGACGCGGAGTCGGCCGCCCGGCTCCCGCTCGGTGGTGTAGTGGTGCAGCGTCTCGCCGGTCGTGCGGTCCTTCGTCAGGGTCCAGCCGGTGAGGTGGACGGGGTTGGAGCAGCCGCCGGTACGGCGGATCTGGTCTTCCCAGCGGGCGAAGTCGGCGGACCCGGCCACCCTCAGCGCGTCGCCAAGGGTGATCGGGTCCAGGCCCGCGACGGTTGCGGGCTGGGTCATGCGCGTCCCCCAGCAGCAGCGGGGACGGTTCGCCGCAGCGCGGTCTTGCCGGTGCCTCGGCAGGCAGGGCAGGCAACGCGGAGGATGGCGCGGCTGCCGTCCCGGAGTCGGGCGCCGGTGGTGACGGCGACGCGGGCGAAGCCGTAGCAGCAGCGGCAGAGCCGACCCGGTGCATTGGCCCGGTGAGTCATGATGGACGTCTCCTTTTCGATCTCGGTCGGGAAGGGGTACGGCTCTCGGGGCGGCAGATGCTTGGCGGTATCGGCGCCGCCCCGAGGGCTGGTCAGTAGCGCTTGTGCTGTGAGTCCAGAAGCGAGCGGAGCACCACGGCGCACACGGCCACGGAAGCCGCGGTGACGGCGACGGCCAGGAGCAGCGAGACGAGGACCGCGCCGACGACGAGCGCGACAGCGGCGCCTCCGCCGACGGCCGCAGCCAGTCCGCCGGGCGTGCGCTGCACGGTGCGACGGTCAGGGGCCGGCGGCGCGGGCACAGCCGAAGCAGGCTCAGAGCTTCGGTGGACAGCGGTCGGAACGAGGGCGGTCGGAGTCAGGACGCCTGTCGGCACAGGTGTTCGCGGGTACTTGGGACGGAGCACGACGGTTCTCCTTTCGATCAGTCGTTGTTGCCGTCGACGACTTCGGTCCCTGTGCGGGTGCCGGAGTCGATGGCGGGGGCGAGGAAGGTGTCTGCCAGCAGGAAGCCGCCCAGGAGCAGGGCGACGACGAGCCAGATGGGCGGCCTGAAGAGGCGTATGCCGAAGTAGCCGACGAGGGCGAGCACCAGGACGAGCGGCAGTTCGACGGTCATGGCGTGATCTCCTTTCAGCGGACGCGGCAGCGGTGCGTGCGGGCGGCGAGTTGTGCGGCGGATCGGGTGCCGTAGTCGGCGGACCAGCCGCAGCGTTCGGCGGTGCATACGGCCGCGTGCCGGTTCTGGCCGGTGCGGCGGTCGCGGTGGGTGCCGATCTGGACCGGGCCGATGCGTTGGACGGAGTGGAAGAAGTCGCGGGCGGGCATGGGTCGTTCTCCTCTCAGGTCAGGTGAGCGGCGATTGCGTCGGCCATCGGTGCGGGGACGCCGAGCTGGGCACGGAGCGCGTCTGCGTCGATGGGCGTGCCGGTACGGGCGTGGTGGGCGTCGGCGACCTTGCGCGCGTGGTCGACCAGTGCGGGAGGGACGGACGGAAGCGGAGCCGACGTCGCAGGGGCCGGCCCGCTCGATTCAGGGGCGGATTCCGGCAGCTCGGGAACGTCTCGCTCCACCGTCGTCACCGCTTCCGGTGCGTCCGCCTCGCCGGGAGCCGGGGCAGTCTCAGGGGCCTCCTCTGCTCGGGGCTCCCCGGTTGGGGAGTGCGCCAGCAGCGTCCCGCCGAAGAAGGCAAGTGCCGGCCACCCGGCGACGAGGATGCGCAGCCAGGCGGGCACCGCCTCCAGGTCGAGGAGTCCCGCGGTGGCGATGTTGGCGCCGAGCGAGGCCGCCAGTGCGATGACGAACCAGCACCAGGGCAGCCGTGCCGAATCTCCGGTCTCCTGGAGTGCGCGGATACGGCGCCAGGCGGCGACGAGGAGCAGGTCCACGCTGACGGGGTAGGCCCAGGCTTTCCATCCGTCCTGTCCGGCTGCACGCGCGATGTCATGCAGGTGTGCGAAGGACAGGGCGCCTGCGATCACAGCCTGGATCAGTACGGCGTCCACGCGCGGCAGCCGGGTCATGATCGATTCACCTCCTGTTTCGGGCATGGAAGGGGTAGGGAAGTGGCGCGGTGTCGTCACGCCGACCGATGTGGAGAGGGAGTCAGGCTGCCTTGTGAACCGGCTCAGAGCCCGGCGCGTCAGCCTTGATCAGTGTCAGGTCGGTGACCGGACGGTAAGCGGCCAGTTCGGGCAGGTCCGGGGTGCGTTCGGCTTCCGCGTTGCAGGTGTTCACGGCGTGCCGCAGCGACGTGTACGGAGTGCGGGTGAGGACCCAGCCGCCGGACGAGTCCCCGACAACGGCCGTGCCCGGCCGCTCGGTTGGGATCTGCACGGTGGCCAGCACGGCGTCCGGTGAGATATCGGCGAAGGCCATGTTCGCGGACGCTTCGTCATTGACCCGGTGCGCGACCCGGCCCGTGAGCTGGGCACGGAGCAGGGTGATGCCCTTGCCCAGCTCGGAGCCGAAGCGCTGACCGCAGACCTCCACGTAGATGCCGGCGGCCCGGCCCAACTGCACCAGCCGGACGAGAGCGGTCACGATGGCATCCCGGCGCTTCTCTTCCGCCTTGGTGGCGTACAGGGCGAGTTCGGCGACCTCGTCGACCAGCAGCACCACCGGGGTCGGCCGCAGGTGATCCGGGAGTCCCCAGATATCAGCGGTGATCTCCGCATCCGGCACGTCCGAGCTGATGCGCTGCTCACGCCGAATCACCTCGTACGTGGCGTCCATACGCTCGACCAGGGCATCAAGCAGTCCCAGGGCATCATCCGGGTTGTCCGCCAGGGCGGAGAACCGCCGTGCCAGCGGCCCGAGTTCCACCCCGTTCTTGCAGTCGATCCCTGCGAGAGCGACCGGCTGAGGAGCGAGCGCGGTGACGAGGCGGCGCTGGTAGACGGACTTGCCCGACTGCGTCGCGCCGATGTTCAGCGCGTGCGGCACCTGACGGTAGTCGCGGTAGCGGACGCTGCCGTCCTCACACAGCGACACCGGAACCCGCAGCAGGCCGGCATCCGTACGGGCGGGCATCTGCACCCGCTTGAGCACGTCGTAGCCGGTCATCCGCAGTTCGACCACGCCGGCCTTGACCTCCCGGCAGGAGACTCCCTGCATCGAGAAGGAGTGCCGCAGCCGGTCGGTCGAGGCGATGAAGTCGTATGCGTCCTGTCCGGGCCGGAGTTTGACCCGCAGCACCAGGCCGGTGCGCGTCGGCCGTATCCGCAAGATGTGCGGTATGCGGGACGACGGCGCCTCGGTCCGGGTCGCCCGAGCCAGCGCCAGCCGCATGCGGGACGGAGGAACGGTGAGCCCGCAAGCGTCCATCACCGAGCCGTAGCGGACGAGGACCCGGAAGCCGGCGACGAAGACTCCTACGCCGAGCCAGTACCAGGCGGGGCGGCGCCACCGGAGCAGCAGCGCCAGCCCACCGGCGATCAGCGAAGTGATCAGTGTGGCCGTCATGTTCAGGCCGCCTGGTTCTGTCCGGCCTCGGCGAGGGAGGTGACGGCCACGGCGCGGAAGGCGATCCCGTGCCGCTTCTGGCCGTTGAACTCGTTCTCCCAGGTACGGGCCCGGAGGTTGGTCACCGCCACGGGCGTTCCAGGGGTCAGCCCCTCGGGGATGCCGGTCTCGGGCACCGAGACGTTGTAGACCTCCGCTTCTCCCTCGTCGGTGACCATCAGGCCGACGGTCATCATCTGGGCACCGGTCTCCCGGTCCACGGCGATCTCGCCGGTCTGCCTGTTCACCAGCTTCTTGGCGGGCGGTACGGCGACGAAGACGACGGCGGTGTTTGTGTCGATCTTGAAGGACGGCACAGTGAAGCAACTCCCTTGCGCAGCGCACCACGAAGGCACGCAAAGCTGACAAATGACTACGCAACGGGAGGTTGACCGCATACGGACTGGGCGCGATACGCTGCCTGAGCGTTGACTCCAACAACGCACCCGGCCTGAGTGGGCTGCCTCCCGCTCAGGCCACATCTATGTCTGTGGCCTTGTTGCTCACGCGTCGGTGCAGGTCTGCCTACCTGTCCAGCGCGTTCGCCTGTCCGCTCAGCAACTCCGTTGGCAACGAAGGGCGTTGCGAACAGTCACCACAGTAACCCGTACTCTAAGTATTGTCTAGTACTTCAAGTACCAGTCCGTACTCCAGGTACGCCTAGCTCCGTGACCAGCGACCGAAGCTCGTCAGACGGCGGCTGACTCATCGTCGCGAGGTCCGCGACGAGCTGCTTGACGGCAGGCATGGCCCCCACGATCTCGGGCGACAGACGCTGTGCTGCCCGGATCGACGCGACCGACTCCGCGACCTGCCGCCGCTGCGCGTGAGCCCTGGCGACATCGAGATGGAACCGCGTCTGCCGCTCGGACGAGAGCCCGGACGCGTCCACACGGTCAGCGGCACGAAGCGCGACCCCGGCGTCCCCCAACTCCACGGCAACGGCGACTTCGTACAGGTCGACGTTCGCAGGCCCGAACTCGGTGTTGTAGTCGTTGCGTCCGGGCCCGACCGTGTCGGCCATCCCGCGTGCCGCCCGGATGAACTCGTACGCGTCGTCCGCCTGGTTGGCCTTGCCGGCTGCCACAGCCCTTTGCAGGGTGAGCGCACCCCGCAGCGCGATCGCTTCGACATCTCCGGTTGCCGCCAGCGACTCCATGGCATCGGCGGCACTGCCGGACGCCTGCGCGGCCTGGTCGTAGTGCCGGGCCCCGAGGAAGACGATCGACAGCCGGAACTCACCGGCCGCCATCAGCAAGGGGTCATCCGCCCGCTCAGCGGCCACGACGGAGCGGTCCACGGCGATCCACGCAGCCTCGGGCTCCCCCATGTTCGCCAGCGCCGCACTGCACGTGTGGTAGACGGTCGCCAGCAGACGGAACAGCTCAGGACGTTCCGCCTCGGGTGCGGATCGAGCCGCGGCTTCGGCCCGGGGCACGAGGTCTTCCAACAGCTCAGCCAGATCGGCGTAGTTGCCTTCATGCGTCAGCGCCCAAGCCCGTTCCACGTCATCGCGGAGCGCCGACACGTCCGGTGGCTCGTGCTTGCCGAGGATCGCCTTCAGTGAGTGGGCCGCGCTCAGCGCCAGCCGCAGTCGACTGGCCCCAGGCGGCTCAGCAACCGTCGAGGCGACAACGGGTGCCTCGGCCGCCAGCTCGGCGACGGGAAGGTCCAGAACCTCGGCGACCTTCTCCAGGACCGTCATGCGGTCGATGCGGCGAACACCCCGCTCCACCTGGGAGACCCACGCCTCGGAGCGGTCCAGGAGCGCGGCGAACTCCTTCTGAGAGAGTCCGCGCCGCTTGCGGTTGAACGCGATCTTCCGGCCCAGCGTCTTCTCGTAGTCGGGGCTCAACTTTCCACGCCCTTGCCGGACATGAAGTCCAGTCGGTCGACTTCCGTCGCGGACAGGTACTGCTCACGGGCGGCCAGGAACTCCACGACGTAGCCCTGTGACTCGTGCACGTCGAAGGCGTCCCTGTCCGCGTACAGCTCGTAGAAGATCCGCTCCAGGGGACGCCCCTCCACCCGGTGCACGGTGTAGATCAGCGTTCCTGGCTCGTTCGCCTTGATCTGTTCGCCGGTTCGCGAGACCAGCTCGTCGAATCCGGCTGCCGCTTCCTCGTCCTTGCAGGTGAAGCGGACCATCAATCCGAACATGCAGTGATCTCCTTCCTGATCGTCTCGGGCACCCCCTCCCACGTGTGAACACCTGTCCATGGATGACCCGCACCAAAAGTACGGTCTCGCATTCAAAGTACTCACACACCGAGTACGGTGCTAGTACTTATTGTACGGCTCTCCGAGGTCCCTGGTAAGCCACTTGGGACAACAGGATCGGAAAGCCGCTGGTCAGTGCCATGGAGGAAGACCATGCCCACCTACTGCCGCACCTTTCCCGGTCACATGGAACAGGTCGGCCACGCCCGCCGATGGACACGCGACATCCTCAGCGAGGGCCCTCACGCCGACGACGCCGCCTTGATCGTCACCGAGCTGGGCACCAACGCCCTCCTCCACAGCGCCAGCGGCAACCAGGGCGAAGCCTTCTACCTCACGATCACGCACACGCCGGAGACAGTATGGATCTCCGTCACCGACGCCGGCGGCACACGCACCACCCCTCACGTCGAGCACCCCGACGAGGACGACACCCACGGCCGCGGCCTCGCCCTGGTCTCGGCTCTCACCCAGGACCTCCACGTCCACGGCAACGACGAGTACGGCCACACCGTCACCGCCGAACTCCACACGGCCACAGCCACCAGTCCACTGACGCGCGGCTACTGGTGCGAATGCCTCGTCAACGGCGGCAAGCTCGGCTCGTTCGACGCCACCGATGCGGCACAGGCCCTGCGTTGGGTCCGCATCAGCCTCATGATGATCGCCACGTCACTTGACGAGGAGCCGTACCGGCAAGCCCGGCGCTGGGCCACACACGAGCAGCCGCAGGCCGTTCAGGCGCTGCGTGGCGGGAAGCCCCAGGGACTCACGCTCAAGCACCGGACCACCGAGATCACTTGGACTGCCCGACCAGTCACATTCCTGCCCCTGGCGAACCGTCAGGGAGCCAACCTCTCGGCATGCGCCGAGCAGCACCCGACGGCCCAACTCAACGGGCTCAGCCGTCAAACATCAGGTGAAGCCGACCTGTAAGCGCCTACCCACAGCGGACAAAACCCCTGGTCATCAATGCGATAAGACTTTCCCTACTTCATCAAGGGCTCGCTCCGCTCGCCGCGCGGCCCGGCTCGCCGCCGGGCCGACGCTCATGTCTCCGCCCCGCTCCGGCCCGACCGCCGGCCCGCGCGCAAAGCGATCAGCCATCAGACCTCAGAGATGGATGCCTCCGGCGGGGGCGCTCAGATTCCGGGATGGACGGGGCACCGTTCGCGGGTGCCGGACGGCGGTGGTGTACGTGAGGGCTTCCCATCCCGTCTGCCATCGACCCAGGCAGAGCCGAGCAGACGCGGGCCCTGGCGTCCAGGTCGTTCGTACAGTGGCGCGCTCCACCTGGACGCCAGGGCCCCCGCCCGCTCCATGGCGTGTGGGTCGACGGCAGACGGGATGGGTGCGGGGGTTGGGTAGTGGGTTGAGTTGAGCGGTCACGTGCGGGGCCGTCTGCGGGCCGTGGAAGGGCGCAAGAGATGACCAACTATGACAACTACTCACGGCTCAACAACAGGTCAGAGCCTTGATGGTCTTAGCTCCCGAAGTCATGAGTACGAGCTTTCCCCGGATGGAGGTCGATCCCGGCCTTTCAAGGTCATCGGCCTGCGGGCGTCGGCGAGCCGTATCCGCCGTACTCCGTCGATAGGGTGAGACCCGGAGGTGCGACCCACTCGCAACGGTGCGGCGCAGCCAAACGAATCGATCGAGCAGAGGGCGACCGTGGGTGCAGTCGAACAGGTGTTCTTGGAGTGCGAGCGGGCTCGTGCGAATGGCGATCTGATACGGAGAGTTTCTGCCAGCGACAAGGAGTACCACTTTCAGAACTGGGTTGGCGAGCGGATTTCGGCATGCCAACTGGCCTACGACGAACCAGGACGCAATACCTATCCGGACTTCCGCTTGGTCAACTACCCAGAGGGTTACGAGGTCAAAGGGCTCGAATTCCCTGGACGCGAAGCCGACTACGACTCCAACTCACAGGTGCCCACAGGCGATCACAATGGTCGCGAAGTCTTCTACGTCTTCGGGCGCTACCCGAAGGCTGAGCGAGGCGTAAGCGAGTACCCCGTCGTCGACTTGGTCGTCTGCCACGGGAGCTTTCTCAATGCGGACACCGATTACGTCCACAAGAACAGGTCGTTCCGCGGCTTCGGCTCCTACGGTGACATCCTGGTTCGGGATCGTAAGATGTACGTAGTGCCGACCCCGTTCGCACTGGCATCGGGCACCGCGGGACTGGCCACTCTCATCCTCCCGGCCACCTACCAAGTCCAGTGGTCCGACGCCCTTATCCAGGTCGGCGAAATTGACCGTGTCGAAGTGGATGAAGTACTTGTCTCGTACGAATTCAACATGCAGACCAACGAGATGATCACACACAAGGAACCGAACCCGGACGCAGGTAAGGTTCACCGTTTCCGGGCGTACCGATCGCGCGGTGCTGGCGACGCTAAGACCGTCACACTGAATGGACCACGCTCTTGAGCCCTGTCCCCTCACGCACCAGCCTTGAGTCTGCCTTCCCTTCTGGGATGCTCAGCGCCGTCGGCACCAAGGAATCTTGGCGCAAGGAAGTCCATCGCCCGGCCACCAGCACGCACAAGTGGTGGGCGAAGCGCTTGGGCACGGTATTCCGCGGAATCATTGCGTCTGCGGTTACTCCGGCCGACGGCGACGCCTCGGGGACATACAAATCTCGTTTGGACCTCGCTGGCGCCATCGTCCTGGACCCGTTCTCCGGTTCTGGAGTAACAGGCGTGGAGGTACTCAAGCTAGGTGGTCGCCCTGTCTGCTTCGACATCAATCCTGTTGCGACCCTCGTCGAGCGACAGGCAATGCAGCCCTGGGGCATGGCCGACCTGGCGAAAGCCTATGAATCCGTCGAGGCAGCGTGCCGTGAGGGGGTGGATCGCCTCCATAGGACAGAAGACGGACGAACCGTCTTGTACTACTTCTGGGTTGCCGTAGTTAACTGCCCACAGTGTTCAGACCGGGTGCCACTTTTCGACTCGCCGGTGTTCTCAAAGAACGCCTACCCAAAGCGCGTCCCCAAGGCCCAGATCGTTTGCCCGGAGTGCCTGGCAGTCAAAGAAGGTCGGTACAACTTCGAATCCGAAGAGTGTCCAAATGGGCATCCGATCGCTCAGCGTGGCGCCGTGCGGGGTCAGACGGCCACTTGTCGTAACGGGCATGTATTCAAGATCCTTTCGGCTCTGAACGGCAGCGTGCCTCAGTGCGAGATGTACGCCAAGATGGTCGCCAACCGAGGCGGCGAGAAGGTCTACGAGAGCATCACCGACTGGGATCGCGCCCTATATGCGGAGTGCGTCGAGCTTCTCGCTGATCTTCCCTCAGATGCTGTACTCCCGACCGGCGAACTTTCCCCTGGGAACAACACGAACCAGGCGCTGAAATGGAACTTCCGTCAGTGGCGGGACTTCTTCAATGCGCGCCAGTTGGTATCGCTATCGTTGATCGCTACGGCGATTCGCGATCTGTCTGCTCCCGCACCCGAACGGGAAGCCCTCGCAGCGCTCTTCTCAGGCACTCTGGAGTTCAACAACCTCTTCACATCCTTCAAGGGCGAGGGGACTGGGGCCGTTCGACACATGTTCAGCCATCACATCCTCAAGCCCGAGCGCACGCCTCTAGAGGCCCATCCATGGGGGACTCCACAGTCATCCGGATCTTTCTCGACTCTGTACAAGAGCCGCCTGCGCCGCGCCCATGAGTACAAGACGAGTCCCGCCGACCTTGTTGTCGACAGGGCTGGCGTCGAGCGTGTCAACAACCTGTCTCAACCTCTGGCTGCGACCATCGTCGACTCCTGGGCTGAGTTCGCCAACGCAGAGGGACAGGCCGCCTATGTCGCCACAAAGAACTCCGCTGACACCGACCTGCCCAACGGCTCGGTTGATCTGGTGGTCACAGATCCGCCGTATATGGACAACGTTTACTACGCTGAGCTAGCAGACTTCTTCCACGCCTGGCTCCAGGGCATCCGTCCGTACGAGGGGTACTCAGGAATGCCCACGACTCGTGCTGCTGGCGAGGTGCAGAATGCTGACCCCGCGGAGTTCGGCAAGGCGATCGAATCGGTGTGGGCTGAGTGTGCACGTGTCCTGAAGCCGGGGGGTCTCCTAGCGTTTACGTTCCACCAGGCCCGCATGAGTGGATGGATTCAGGTGATCGAGTCGTTGCGTCATGCAGGCTTCGTGGTCACGGCCGTCCAGCCCGTCAAAGGTGAGATGACGACGAGCGTCGTTAAGGCCGGTGCTCGGGAGCCCTCGAACCTCGACAGCATCGTGATTTGCCGTCGAGTGGTGGACGGGGCGATCAACCCGAACCGCTCGCTCGAAGAAGCCTTGGCAACTGCCCGCGACGAGCTCATCGGTCTCCAAGATGCGGCTGTCGATGTCGGAGCCGGGGACATCCGGTCGGTCGTCCGGGGCTCACTCTTGGCCAACCTCGCATCAGCGGGGCGTGATCTCGACGACTCGGCAGCAGCCATGATCGACGAACTGGCAACCGAGACGATCCGCCAGCTTGATGCCCGTCAGACACCTGCACCACTGGAGGAGCCTGCACTGTTCTGAGTCGGGATGAATGGCGCCGTACCGTACCGCAGCGAAGTACAGCAACCTCAGCAACCGACCCCATCCGGCAGCGACCGCGGAGGGTCGCCGCGCAACCGATACGACCGTCATCGCCCGATCCATCTAGAGCTTGTAAACAGAAGGTCCACCTCCACGCCCTGCCGTCTGTGCCTCTGGATGCTCCCAGGCGCCTGGCCCTGCGGCCTCCCTGACTATGTCGTGGTCTTAGAGCCTGGACGGGGCGAGTCACGGACGTCAGAGGCGGGAGGGACTGTGGGTGCTCAGTCGAGGTGCGGAGCGCTGACCGACAAAGGCAGACGGTGTCAGAACCTGGCCATGGTTGGTGCCTCGCGATGTCACCTTCATCGCGGGGACTGGTCGAAGTACACGATCGAGAAGCGCAAGGCGAAAGCTCGGAAGCGCCAGAAGAAGTGAGCAGCCTCGGCGTGACGCCGGCACCAGGGCGCAACTGATTCGCTGGGCCGTCTGTGGGCCGTGCGGGAACGCTCAACGGTGACAGGTGACGACAGAGGCCAACAGTCAACCCGCAGGTCAGGCTAGTGACCCTTCGTTCGTCACCGAAGCACAGGCTCCGATGTCACAGGCGGCTGACATGCTGCTGGCAGCAGCCAAAGGGGGCGCCATGTCCGTACCGAGCAAGTGGAAAATTGCGGAATATTGGAATACGAGTCCGAGAAGGACACATTTCGCACCGCACCTGCTGCTTGACGAGCCGTGTTGCTTCACCTGCGGATGGTTCTCTGAGCGGTGGAGCCAGACCACTCCCCAAGCCTCATGGCAACGCGCCAACCTCGAACGAGCTCACATCATCCCCAGGAGTCTCGGTGGACCGGGCGACGCGAGCAACCTGCTCCTACTCTGTCGGCCTTGCCATCAGGAATCACCAGATTGGATAGACCCAGAGCAGATGGCTCGCTGGGTCGCGACCAGGGAAGAGCGCCCCAGCAGAGAAGTTGAGACCTTCGTGGCCTGGCTTGCCGCCGCCGAGAAGGCTCCGGATTTCAGGGACGCTCTGGCCTCGGTCGCCGCGGAGGAGGGTGCAACCGAGCGAGTATTCGAGGTCCTCCAGGACCTCCTAGGTCGAGCAGGAACGCACTTCGGCATTGGATTCAGCCAAGGCACCCGTGTGGCCGTGCTTCAGACGGCTGCAGATGAGATCACCAAGCGTGTTCAGTAAACGGGCTGCGTGGCTGATGAACGTTGATGGTTGACAACCAAGGCCGACATCAACGACTGCGTATGGCAGGGGCCGTATGCGATCTCGCTCAGCCAAGGCGTCCACGCAGTCCTACTGCCGAGCTCAGCCTCGATCGAGCTCCTAGAACGGTACTCATTGCCGTGGGTGCAGCGCTGGCACCAGGCATCTATTGCGACTTGGGCCAGCCACCGCCGCTCACAGTTCCGAACCGAGGTGGCTTCGCTGAGTGCAAGCCCCGGGGGTACAAACACCGTGAGGGCCGCATCTCCGAGGCGCGATCTTTCATGCGCGACCAGGCGTGAAGACTGCGACGGACGGTACCTGGCCAACGCCATGCGCGGGTATGACCCAAGGCAAGTTAGACACACCGAAGGAGAGCCCGTGGCAGAGAAGGAAGCGGCTATCCGTGCCGTGGCGCACCTCGCTGACCACGTGCATTGGATGCGAGAGTGGCCCCACAAGCCGACGTGGCGCGACCGTCTCCGCCGATGCGTGTACCCCGAGCTCTACCGCGTCGCCTGGACCGCGGCCCCGCCGCGACCCTGGATCGACAGGCCGACCGGGGCCTACGAGCGGACCGGTTGGCGCATCCGAGCTGCGTATCTCGGATCTGACCTGGCTTTCGAGGTCGAGTACGTGGTCTGCGATCTGTGCACAATCGGCTGGGTGGAATCGCCTCATTCCTATGAGGGCTACACGCGCTGCGGCCTCGCCTCAGCCGCTCTCCAGTCCTTACGACGCGCCTACCATGGAGTTCACTGGCACACGGGGGGCGGGCACTTCCGTGAGTCCGAGCCCTTCTGGGATACCGTTAGCGTGGACGTTCCCGGCGGCTATACCCAGCGGGAAAGGTGTCATCACGTGGAACCGTGGCGAGCTCGGCGAACCGGAGCACCCGGCCACAGGTAGGGCTGATGACTTTGAACGAACCAGGATCCTTGGTTTCACGTTGAACACTGAGGCGACATCCTCGTGTTCGCTGGCCCCGACACCCCGCACCAGATGTGCACCAGAAGAGACGGTAAACCACGGACAACAGCCGCCATTGGAAGAGCCGTTCGACGATGAGGCGGGTCCCCTCTGTGCAGCTCAGGAGCCAACCAGCTCGATCTGCACGGTGATTCCCAAGCTCAGAACACGTGCCAGCTTGTCAAGAGCGCTTCGCTTCACTGACACCAACGGCCGACACCAACAAGGGCGAACATCAGCGGTCGGCAGCGAACGTCGACGGACCGCTCATCGAGTTCCGAAGCGGGTTGACCGAGGTTCACGACCCCACGTAGTCGACCTGATAAGGATGAGGCCAGAGGTTCAAGTCCTCTTAGCCCCACAGTGAAAAGGCCACCTACTTCCAGCAGTGGGTGGCCTTTTGCCGTCCACGGCTGACATACCGGCCGGCATCCGTTCACGGATGAGCGCAAGGCGCCGGGCGGCCACCCCCGAGCAGGCCGCAGGATCGGCGAGTTCGGTGACCTCGTCCACCAGCAGCGGTCGAGTCGCGGCAAGCTCAGGAACCCGATCTTCCTCCCACGGAACATCCGGTCGAAGTGTTTTCGCCGACCCGCTGTGCCGGGCAGACCACACTCGACAAGCGGCGGGCTTGGAGCAAGGGGGAACCATGGCGACGCGCGATCAAGCACAGCGGGACGCGACGACAGTGGAGATCGGCTATGCCCTCCTGACGGCGGCGCTCCTCGCCGGTGTGACGGGAGTTGTCTTCGCCGGCCCGATCTTGATTCTCGACCTCCACGGAACTGCCAGGGGGACCGTCACCTGTGTCTCCCTCGTCCTTGCGGGAGGCGTATTCGCATGGCGCTTGTTCAGTGTTCTACGGCACTACGACAGCAAGCGTCGGCCGTGACGCCGGCGGAGACGGATCGGGACCGTCATCGGCTAACCCCGGCGTGATCTCTGACAGCGGCAGGAGTCTGCCACCCGGAGGACCGGCAGGCTCCCCTCGTCGTGCGCTTTCCGCTCCCTCCCACCCGTGTCCGCCACGCGGCGGCGTTGTCAGCGTTGTTCGTCGATCAGGGCTCGGGCTCCCTGGCGCAGGAGTTCGTCGCAGGTCCGGGTGCCGAGGTCCGCGGGGGCCTCGCCGGGACGGGCGTCCAGGTGGGAGTGGGCGAACCGGGAGCCGTCCGGGGTGAAGACCGTGCCGTGGAGGCTGAGTCGGCCGTCGGGCCGGGTGACGCAGTGGCCTGCCACCGGCGAGTTGCAGTGCCCGCGCAGCCCGTGCAGCATCGACCGTTCGGCGCTCATCTCGGCGTGTGTGCGGGGGTCGTTCAGCAGGGCCAGCAGCCCTTTGACGTCTTCGTCGTCCTCGCGGCACTCGACGGCGAGTACGCCCGCGCCGACGGCCGGGAGCATGTGCGCGAGAGGGAAGTCGCAGCGGATGCGGTGTGTCAGGCCGAGCCGTTCGAGGCCGGCTCTCGCCAGGACCATCGCTTCGGCGGTGACGCCGTCCCGTGCTCCGTCCAGCTTCTCCAGCCGGGAGCCGACCGCGCCGCGGACCGGCACCACTCGCAGATCGGGCCGCAGGGCGAGGAGTTGTGCCCTGCGGCGTACGGAGCTGGTGGCGACGGCCGAGCCCTGGGGCAGGTCAGCGAGGCCGGTGACGGACGGGGCCCGGGGGCGCTCCGGTACGACGAGGGCGTCGCGCGCGTCGGCGCGGGGAAGCATCGCCGCGAAGGTGAGCCCGCGCGGCAGGGGCCGGTCTCCGGGGACGTCCTTGAGGCAGTGGACGGCCAGGTCGACCTCGCCGGACTGCAGTTGACGGTCGATGGCTTTGACGAAGAGGCCCTTGCCTCCCGCCGTCGTCAGGTCGCCCGGCCAGGTGTCGCCCGAAGTGGTGGTGGGCACGGTCCGGGTCCGCAGCCGCGGATGGAGGCGGCGCAGCAGGGAAGCCACGTGCTCGCTCTGGGCGAGTGCCATGGTGGAGCTGCGGGTCCCGATGAGCAGGGGGCGGTCGGGGAAGTCGGTCACGGGGCGGGCGTCCTCTCCACGGTGCGGCTCTCAAGGTATGGCCGGGGCCGGGGCATTGACGCGGACCGGGCAGCATGTCACTGCGGAAAGTGCTCGTTCGGCTACTTTCGGTTCCCATCGCGGGCGGGGCGGTGGTGAGTTGCCTTCGCCCGGGATGCGGGAGGGACGGTGACGGCGCAAGCTGTCCGTATGACTGCGTCGATCGTCGTGCATCCGCCTGCCCCGGACGGCGGGCGCCGCATCACCGCCGACAGACCCGATGGTGACGAGCTCGGCTTCGCCCGTGGCATCGCCGATCTCGTGGTGATACTGCGCCGTGCGGGGCTCGACCCGGATCAGGTGCGCCTGGATGATCCCCGGCTGATCGAATGGCGGGGCGGCAGGGCCGACGTGTGGGAGTAGTGGGAGGCGGGGCGTACCGGCGGTGTGCGGTCGCCGGTGCGCGCTCCGGTATGCGCTGGTGAGAAAGATCGTCACGCGGGAGGGCGGACCTCCTGGCGCGGAGCGCCGGTTGGGTATCATCGGGCGCCAAGATGGTCCCAACGTCTCTCAGAAGGACGAGGTAGCGCGGTGAAGAAGCTTCTCCTGGTCGCACTGGCCGCCATCGGCGGGCTCCTCGTGTACCGCCAGATCCAGGCGGACCGCGCCGAGCAGGATCTGTGGACGGAGGCGACCGACTCCGTACCTGCGGGTTCGAGTGTGTGAAACCGAAAAGTTTGCGTAGCGAGGCCCTGGCCGTCGGGCGGCCGGGGCCTTGTCGTTCTTGGGGCCGCTCCGCGTTCCGGCCGTGAAGCGGCTTTCGCGCTTGTCTGTCCGGGCACGCGCGCTGTTGCTGTTCCGTGACGGCAAAGCGCTTGTAGTGTGCTAGAGCAAAGCAATAGAGTTTCACGCAAAGGCGCCGGGCACAGTCACGTGCGAGGGGGCGGGCGGGCGTGGGACGTTTGCGGAGCAGGATCAGAGGCCCGGCCGGGAAGCCCGGTCGGAAGCGTATCGGGGGAACGGCGGCAGTGGCCGTGATGGGGCGCTGTGCGTCCTCGTCTCGGATTCACCCGCGTCGGCCGGCCCCGGTCCCGTTGCAGAAGACAACAGCTCGATGGTGATGGTCCTGGAGTCGTCCGGGTCGATGGCCGACGAGGACGGCTCCGGCAGTACGCGCATCGCATCCGCCCGCAAGGCCGTCGGCACCGTCGTCGACAGCCTGCCCGACGGTCACCCGACGGGACTGATGCCGAGGACCTTCCGGAGCTGCCCGAGGGGGTGGTCGGGCAGCTCACGATCCTGCTCGTCCCGGACGGTGAGGACAACTGCTCGGAACCCGAACCGTTCGAGGTCGCCGGGGAGTTGGCCGAGCCCGGCATCGGCCTGCGGATCGACGAGATCGGCTTCCAGGCCGGCGGCAAGGCGCGGGACGCCGGACAAGGCCGGGCGGACAGCGCCGCGGGCGACAGTGCAGGATGGAGCGGCCCCCTGGTGGCCGCGGTCGCCGGCGGTGTGGGCCTCCTGCTGATCGCGGGCCTCGCGCTGTGGTTCGTACGTGCGCGGCGTGGCGGCGGGAGCGGAGACGGCCCGGACGGCGGAGCGGATGCGATGAGGGGTGGCGTGTGGTGATACGGCGCATGAGAAGGCGGGCAGCCACGGCAGTGGTCGCCGCGACGGGCGCGCTGTGCCTGGTCGCGGCGGTGCCCGGGCAGGCCGTGGAGGGCAGCGTGAGCGGCAGGGCCGCGTCAGGCGAGGCCGGGGACGTGCCGGCGTACCGGACGGCCGAGGACGCCCAGGAGATCAAGGGAGCCGCCAGCAGCGGCGACGGGCCCGACATCGAACCCGGCATCTACACCGACTCCATCGCCAGGGGCGAGAAGAAGTTCTACAGCGTCAGCCTCGACGGGAAGTCCAGCGCCTTCCTCTCCGCCGTGGCCGCGCCCGAGCCGGGCTCCAAGGTGCAGAGCGTGGGGGAAGGGCTGAAGATCTCCCTGGAGACGGTCGGCGGAAGCGCCTGCGACGGCGGCACCCGGCCGGACTTCGGCTCCGGCGGCACCGCGTATCCCATCGCGGACCACGCCACGCGCATCATCGGCGCGGACGACGAGTGCCAGCAGGCCGGCCCCTATCTCTTCTCCGTCGAGCGGGAGGGGTCGGCGACGTCCGACCCGTCCCGCTGGCCGCTGGAGATCCGCTTCATGTCGGAGCCCGGCCTGAAGGGTTCGCTGCCTTCCGAGCCCGCCGACAACGGCGCGGAGGACGAGCCGCCGGCGCCCGTCACCGGCAGTGCGAAGAAGGACGCACACGGCGGGAGCGGGTTCAACGACGCCGGTGCCCTCTCGCGCGGCGTGTGGAAGGACCGCATCGAGCCGGGTGCGACGCGCTTCTACAGGGTGCCGGTCGAATGGGGTCAGCGGCTGATGGCCGCGGTGGAGCTGGGCAGCGCCAAGTCGCCCGGCGAGTACCCGGAGACGATCTTCAACGGGCTGGGGCTGACCGCGTACAACCCGGCGCGCGGTCAGTTCGACGACGATCAGTTCGTCCAGTACCGCCCCGACCAGTCGGCCCAGGCCGTCGCGTACACACCGGTGGTGGACTACGGCAACCGGTTCGCCGACGACGGAGAGGACGCGGCCGTCGCCGGCTGGCACTACCTCGCGGTGACGGTGTCGCCGAAGGCGGCCAAGTACTTCAAGTCCGGCGCGCCGCTCACGCTGCGCATCGACGTCGAGGGCGCGGCCGCGCCGGGGCCCGAGTACGCGGGTGACGCCGCGGCGGCGGGGTTCGGGGTCAGCGCGGAGGACAAGGAGCAGGCGGAGAAGGGCCAGACGGCGGCTGAAGCGGAGCACAGCGACAACCTCGTGCTCGTCGCCTGGGCGGGCATCGGTGCGGGAGTTGCGCTGATCCTCGCGCTTGCGCTGTGGACGCTCGTCGCGCGCCGCCGCGCGGCGGCCGGGGCGCCGGGAGGCGACGGGAACGGGGCGGGGATGCCCGGGCCGCAGCAGTCGGGGACCGTGCCACTGTGGCCGCAGCAGCAGGGGTACCAGCAGGGACAGGGGCAGAACCAGGCTCAGGGGCAGGGCCAGACCCAGACCCAGACCCAGGGCTACGGTCAGGGGCCGCCGCAGAGCTGGCGTTAGAGGCCGGGCGTCGGCGCCTCGGAGCCGCTCGAGTGCCCCCGGGCGGCGGCAGGAAGAGACTCACGCGGATGTCACGCGGCACTCAGCGCCCATATGCCGACAGCCAGACAGATCACCGCGACGACCAGCACCGGGATCGCCACCTTCGGGGGCGGTCCCGGTTTGCGCGGGCCCGCCTGCCCGTCCGTCCGGCCGCCCGGCCCCGGTCCGTAACGCGCCTGTGCGACGGGCGGTTGAGCCGGCTGCGCCGGTGCGTAGCCGTGCGCCTGCGCCTGCACGGGGGACTGCGAATGGGCGGGTGAATGGGCGGGCGCCGGCACGGGAGTCGGTGTCGGGGGCGTGCCGGGCTGCTGGGGCGCGCCGAACGAGCCCTGCGGGGGCTGCAGATGGAAACTTCCGGTGTCCGAAGGCCCGGCGGCGGACGTACGGGCGGCTGCTGCCGCGCCCGCGCTGCCGGCCGGGGCGGACGGACCGTTCGGCCCGAAGCCTTCGGGCAGTGGCCCGACATGGTCGAAGACCTCGACGGTCTCCTGCTCGGCCGTCGCGTCCGTCGCCAGCATCTCCGCCGCGCTCGCGAGTGCTTTGCGGGCGCCGGTCGCCGTGCGGAAGCGGTGCTGCGGGTCGGGCTGGAGAAGCTGGCCCAGTACCTGCCAGAGCGGTTCCGGCACTCGTTCGGGGGCGGGCGGCACTCCGTGCTCGTAGCGGGCGAGGATCTCCATGGAGTCGGGCTTGACCCCCGTCAGCAGATACAGCGCCACCAGACCCACCGCGAACAGGTCCGCCGTGAAGTCCGGTTCCGCGCCCGTCATCTGCTCCGGGGCGAAGTAGCCCGGCGTACCGACGACGTAGTCGGTCTCGGTCAGCCGCGGCTCGCCCTTGCGCATGGAGATGCCGAAGTCGGAGAGGCGAAGGTGGGGCCGGCCCCTGCCGGTGGCCTCCAGGAGGATGTTGGCGGGCTTGATGTCACGGTGCACGACGTCCTCCGCGTGCACCGCGGTCAGCCCCGCGAGCAGCTGGTCGAGCAGCGTGCACACGAAGGCCGGCGGCAGCGGCCCGTAGTCACCGATGAGATGGGCCAGCGAGCCGCCGCTGACGAGGTCCATGGTGAAGAGGACCTTGTCGTCGTCGGCGGCCCAGCTCGCGGGTGCCAGGACGTGCGGATGGTCGATGCGCAGGGCCTGTTCGCGGACGAATCGCAGCAGCGAATGAGCGTCGCTCTGTTGGAGCACCTTGGCCGCGACGTACCGCTTGCGGCGGCGGTCCCAGGCGCGCCACACCGCGCCGACCCCTCCGCGCCCGATCGGGTCGGCCAACTCGTACCGGCCGGCGAAGACCTCACCCATGACGCTGTGCCCTGGCCTTTCCCTGATGCCCTGCGGTGGCTCTGCGGTGTCCGGTGCTCTGAGGTGTCCGTGTCCCGCTGCGTCCGTGCCGGGACGGGTCCGGCCCCATGGTGCGCTCCGTGGAGGCCGTGCGGGGTCCGGGCGGGGCGGCCGTCCCGGATCAGCTCTGATGCGACTCGTAGTGCTTGACGGCGTCCGCGGTGCGGCCCGCGCCGTACACCCGGAGGAACTCTGCCAGCTCCGGGTGCGTGGAGGCGAGGGAGGAGGAGGCGTCCAGGATGTCGGCGGCGTCCGAGACGGAGCGCAGCAGCGACTGGATCTCCCGCACGACCCGCTTCACGGGTGTCTGCGATGCGCTCCCGGAAGAGGCCGTCTGCGCCGCGCTGTTGAGGACGCTGCCACCGGCCGTGCGGCGGATCTCCTCCATCCGCTGCGTGGCGTCGGCTGCGCTGACCTCCCCCCGTGCGACCTCGGCGGCCAGCTCCTGCAGGGCCTGCACCCGCTGGACGACGGCCGGGTTGCCGATCTTCGCGCGCTGGCCGCTCATCAGCTGCGACAGCATGGGCGCGGAGAGACCGAGCACAGTGGCGAGCCGGGCCTGGTTCAGTCCCAGGTCGTCGATCAGGCGGCGAAAGAGTGTCCCCAGCGGCTCCCCGTACCACTGACTCTGCAGCTCACGCGCTTTCGCGGTGGATTCCTGCTGTGCTGCGTCCATCACGTCTCCCCTGGACTCCCCTGGCGCTTCGCTGACGCGAACTTGTCGTGCATCCTACGGACGCGGGCCGACGAGGGGCGATACCCGGTCGGAATTCGCTCCGGGGAGCCGGTACCCTGGTGCGCAGCGGGGCCTTAGCTCAGTTGGTAGAGCGCTGTCTTTGCATGGCAGATGTCAGGGGTTCGACTCCCCTAGGCTCCACTCCTCCGAGGGCCTCCGACGTGCGCAAAGCACGCTCGGAGGCCCTCTTCGCATGCTGTGGCCCGCGCGGGACGGGCACCGGCGCCGCGGCACGTCGCGGCACGTCCCGGGTGCGGGGGGCCGGCGGCCCGACGCGTGCACCTCTCCGCCACGGGTCCGGTGCGGCGGGGCGCCGCTCAGCGGCCGACCACGGGGCCGCGGATGGCCGTTGGGGCCGTCGTGGCGTACGGGGCGCGCCGGATGCGCCCGGCGCGTGCCACCCGGCGCCGGTCATCGCCCTGACGCCGTACGCCCGTTGCCCCGGCGGAGGCCCGTGGAAGGGGCCGGGGGGTGTGCGTCCCGTCACAGCTGCGGCCGGGGCGTCGCGCGGGCTGCCTTCACCGGCGCGAAGTGATGCACGCGCGGCCGGGCGGCGGCCCGGCCCGGCACACCCGGGGTGCTGCCGGGGGCCGGGCACGCGATCAGCCCGTCCCGCGCCTCTCCAGGCCCCGTGCGCGCAGGAAGCGGTCCAGTCCGTCCCCGAGACCGATCAGTGGTTCCGGGTAGTCCAGCCGGGCTCGCTCCGTGGCCGGCAGCTTCCACGGCTGGTGCACGGACGCGCCCGGCAGCCCGGCGAGTTCGGGCACCCAGCGCCGTACGTAGGTGCCGTCCGGGTCGAAGCGCCGGGCCTGGGTGAGCGGGTTGAGCACGCGGTTGGGGCGGGTGTCGTTGCCGGTGCCCGCCACCCACTGCCAGTTGAGCTGGTTGTTCGCCACGTCACCGTCGACGAGCAGGTCGAGGAAGTGCCGTGCGCCGGCTCTCCAGTCCACGTACAGCGTCTTGGTGAGGAAGCTCGCCGCGAGCAGGCGTGCCCTGTTGTGCATCCAGCCCTCGTACTGCAGCTGCCGCATGGCCGCGTCGACGACGGGATAGCCGGTACGGCCCTCGCGCCATGCCTCGGTCTCCTCCTCGTCGTGCCGCCACCGGTCTCCACGGGTGCGGTACTCCTCCCACGACGCCTGCGGGCGGGCGGCGAGCACCTGGTGGTGGAAGTCGCGCCAGGCGAGCTGGCGTACGAACGCGTCCGGGCCCTCGCCGTCGATCCGCCGCGTGCGGTGGACGAGTTCGACGGGCGAGAGCGTGCCGAAGTGCAGATGCGGAGAGAGCCGGGAGGTGGCGTCCCCGGCCAGGTCGTCGTGCCGCTCCGCGTACGCCTTCACCGGCTTGCCGCACCAGGACCTGAAGCGTGCGCGGCCCTCGCGTTCGCCCCCGGCGGCGAGTCCGGGCGAGACTCCCTTCACCTCCGACCGTACGGGCAGCGCCCGCCCGGAGACCCCCTCGGGAACCCTTACGGAACGGGGAGCGCCCACTGCCGCGCGCGTTCCCGCGGCCGCCCACTGCCGCCAGTAGGGGGTGAAGACGGCGAAGTGGTCGCGGCCCTGGGGCGTCACGGCGCCCGGCGGCAGCGCGGTGACCACGGCGTCGTGGACGGACAGCCGCCGTCCGTCCGCCTCCAGGCCACGCCGCAGCGTCTCCTCGCGGCGCTGCGCGTACCCGCTGACGCCGCCCGCCACATGCACCTCGTCCGCACCGCACGCCGACGCCACCGCCCTCGTCTCCCCGGCGACGCCGCCCTCGCGGACGACGAGCCGCCCGCCGCGCTCCCGCAGCCCCGCGTCGAGGTCGGTGAGGCAGTCGGCCAGGAAGGCACGCCGGTTGGGTACGTCGAAGCCCGCGGCCCGCACCCCGGAGTCGAGGACGAACAGCGGTACGACCTCGTCCGCCGAGGCGAGCGCCGCGCGCAGTACGGGATTGTCGTGCAGGCGCAGATCGGCGGTGAACAGCGCGACGGCGACCGTCATCCGGGCTTCCTCCCTCGGCTCGGGGCGCTGAGCTTCTCCCGGGTCCGGCACGGGGCCGGCCCCGGGTCCGGTCCGGGAGAAGCTCACCACGCGCCCCGTCCTCAGCTGCGGCGCAACGCCCCCGGCCACCAGACGGCGGGACCGATGTCGCGGGCGAGCGCGGGCACCAGCAGCGAGCGCACCACCAGGGTGTCCAGCAGCACGCCGAAGGCGACGATGAAGGCGATCTGGACGAGGAAGGCCAGCGGGATGACTCCCAGCGCGGCGAACGTCGCCGCCAGCACCACTCCCGCGGAGGTGATCACTCCGCCCGTCGCGGTCAGTCCCCGTCGGATGCCCTCTCGCGTACCCAGTCGCAGGGCCTCCTCGCGTACCCGGGTCAGCAGGAAGATGTTGTAGTCCACTCCGAGAGCCACCAGGAAGACGAAGCCGTACAGCGGCACGGAGGCGTCCGTGCCCTCGAACCCGAACACGTACTTGAAGACGAGAGCCGCCACTCCCAGCGTGGCGACGAAGTTGAGCGCCACGGTGGCCACCAGCAGCACCGGGATCACCAGCGCACGCAGCAGCGCCGCGAGAATCACCAGGATGATCAGCAGCACCACGGGCACGATGAGCGACCTGTCGCGCTCCGCGGTGGTCTGGATGTCGGCCTGCTGCGCGGTGTACCCGCCGACCAGGGCGTCTCCTCCCGGTACGGCGCCCACCGACGAACGCAGCCGCTCCACCGCCTGCTTGGCCTCGTCGCTGTCGGCGCTCCCGGTGAGTGTCGCGTCGATGCGGACCTTTCCGTCCACCACGAGCGGTTCCCCCTGCCCCGGGCGCCCGGACTCCGTCACCGGCGCGGCCCGGGCGACGCCGTCCGTATGGGCCGCCGCCCCGGTGACCTCGCGGGTCCGGTCGGCGTCGGCGATGATCACGGCGGGGTTCCCGGAGCCACCGGGGAAGTGCTCGCTGAGCGCGCGCTGCGCCGCGACGGACGGCACGTCCTTGACGAAGATCTCGCTGAGCGGGACTCCCTGGGACTTCAGCATCGGTGAGAAGGCGGCGCACGCGACGAGCAGCAGCAGGGTGCCCACCCAGATCCGGCGCGGCCGGCGGTCCACGCGGTCGGCGATCTTCTCCCACAGCCCGGCCGACGCGCCCGACGTGCCCGTCCTGCCCGACGCGTTCGACGCACCCGGAGCGCCCGTCCCACCGGCCGCGTCCGCGGAGGCGGAGGAGGCGGCGGTCCCGGCCGTCTCCGCGGGCTGTGTCGTCCGCTTGGGCCGCGCGGGCCAGTACGCAGCACGTCCCGCGAGCACGAGCGCCGCGGGCAGGAAGGTGAGGACGCTGAGGACGGAGCAGATGATGCCTATGGCACCGACGGGTCCCAGCGCGCGGTTGTTCGTCAGATCGCTCAGCAGCAGGGCGAGCAGCCCCAGCGCCACAGTCGCGGCACTGGCCGTGATCGCACCGAACGAGCGGCGCAGCGCCCACCGCATCGCCGCCAGACGGTCGCTGCGCGTCGCCAGCTCCTCGCGGAACCGCGCCGAGAGCAGCAGTGCGTAGTCGGTCGCCGCCCCGATGACGAGGATCGACAGGATGCCCTGCACCTGCCCGTCGACACTCACCACACCGTCCTCGGCCAGCGCGTAGACCACGGCGCAGGCCAGGGACAGTGCGAAGACGGAGCCGAGGATGATGATGAACGGCAGCAGCACGCTGCGGTACACCAGCAGCAGGATCAGCAGGACGACGACCAGGGCGACGATGAGCAGAAGGCTGTCGATCCCGGAGAAGGCCTCCGAGAGGTCGGCCTGGGACGCGGCGGGACCGCCCAGTTCGGCCTTTGTGCCCTCGACGCCGTCCGTGCCGCTGCGGATGCGTTCGACGACGTCGGGGAGCGCGTCGCCCAGGTTCGCGCGTACCTGCACCACGCCCTGCAGGGCACGGCCGTCCTCGCTGGGGACCGCAGGCGATGCCCTGCCCTCGACACCGGGGCTGCCGTTGAGCGAGGCGAGGGCGCGGGTCGCGGCGGTGCGCTGCTGGTCACCGATCTTCCCCTCCTCGGCCGTCCAGACGACGATCGCCGGGAGGGTCTCGTCCTGGCGGAACGCCTTCTGCGCGTCGACGACCCGGGTGGACTCGGCGCTCTGGGGGAGGAACGACGCCTGGTCGTTGCTGGCGACCTCACCGAGCTTCCCGGCGTAGGGGCCGAGCAGGCCGCCCAGCAGGAGCCAGACGATGAGCAGGACGACCGGCGTGATCCACCGGGTGGTGCGCTGTAGGGACGGCATCGCTTCCTCGTCGGGACGTCGAGACGGCTGAGTGGTGCGGGAGAAGGCGCGGCAGCCGCGAGGGCGGGCCGCGGCCCCGCGCGGCGCCGGCGGGCAGGGCCGGTGGGCAGGCCGTGCCGCCCGGCCCCCGGGCTCTCGTCCTCAGCGGTGTACGAGCGGGTGCGCGCGGACCCCCTCGGAGCCCGGCCCGACTCACCGGCGTCCGCCTTCCGAGCCGGTGCCTGTGCCGGTACCCGTGCTGTCCGCGGCGGCCGTGCTGTCGGCGGCACCCGTGCTGTCCGCGGCGGCCGCGCTCTCGGCGGCCGAGGCGATGTTGCGCGCCATTCCGCCGAAGACTGCCGAGTGGAAGGGCGCCACACTCCACCAGTACGCCTCACCCGTCAGCCCGCGCGGATGGAAGAGGGCTCGCTGCCCGTACACGGTGCGGCCCGACGCGTCACGTTCGACCGTCAACTCCAACCAGGCCAGGCCGGGGAGGCGCATCTCGGCGCGCAGCCGCAGCAGCCTGCCGGGCTCGATCTCCTCCACCCGCCAGAAGTCGAGGGAGTCGCCGACGCGAAGCCGCTCCGCGTCCCGCCGTCCACGGCGCAGTCCCACACCGCCGACGAGCCGGTCCAGCCATCCCCGTACGGCCCAGGCCGCAGGAGAGGAGTACCAGCCCCTCTCCCCTCCGATGCCCTCGATGACCCGCCACAGCGCCTCGGGCGGCGCGTGCACGACCTGTTCGCGCCGGTCCAGGTGGAGGCTTCCGCCCGACCAGTCCGGGTCGGTGGGCAGCGGATCGCTGGGCGCTCCGGGGACCGACGCGGACGACCAGCGGGTCGTCACGTCGGCCTCCTTGACCCGCTGGAGGGCCAGCTTCAGCGCACTCTCGAAGGTCACCGGTCCCTCCGGCGGGTCCGGCACGTACCGCTTGATGTCGTGCTCCTGGCAGACCACCTCGTGGCGCAGCGACTCCGCCAGCGGCCGCGCGACGGACTGCGGCACGGGCGTGACCAGGCCGACCCACAGACTGGACAGCCGCGGGGTGAGCACCGGCACCGGAATGATCAGCCGCCGGGGCAGTCCGGCGACAGCCGCGTAGCGCCGCATCATCTCGCGGTACGTCACGACGTCCGGACCGCCCACGTCGAAGGTCCGGCTGACCTCCCGGGGCAGCCGCGCGCAGCCCACCAGTTGGCGCAGCACGTCCCGCACGGCGACGGGCTGGACCCGGGTGCGTACCCAGCTCGGTGTGATCATCGCGGGCAGCCGCTCGGTCAGGTGGCGCAGCATCTCGAAGGACGCCGAGCCCGAACCGATGATCACCGCCGCGCGCAGCACCGCCGTGGGCACGCCGGAGTCCAGCAGGATCCGGCCCACTTCGGAGCGCGAGCGCAGATGGGAGGAGAGCTCGCTCTCGGGTACGCCCGCGGGGGTCAGCCCGCCCAGGTAGACGATTCGGCCGACGCCCGCCCCGCGCGCCTGCTCCGCGAAGACGCGCGCCGCACGCCGGTCGGTGTCCTCGAATCCACGGGCGGAAGTCATGGCATGGACCAGGTAGTAGGCCACATCGATTCCACGCAGCGCAGCCCGCAGCGACTCCACGTCAGTCACATCGCCCTGTACGACCTCTGCCCGGCCGGCCCAGGGATGGTCGCGCAGCTTGGCGGGCGTGCGGGCGAGGCAGCGCACGGAGTGTCCCGCGTCCAGCAGTTCGGGCACGAGCCTGCCGCCGATGTAGCCGGACGCCCCGGTCACCAGGCAGCGCAGGGGGGTGCGTGCGGACTCGTCGTCCGTGGCGTGGGCGGTGGTCTTCTCGTGTGCGGCGTTCATCCGGCTCGCCGGGAGGGAGCCGGGGCGCTGTGCCTGCCTCTCCGCCGCACCGCGAGCTGTCCGGACGCACGGGTGCCGTACCGGCCGCCACGGGAGCGCAGACCGCGGTCCTCGTCAGAAGGAGTCGCGCTCACCCGGCCTCCCCGCTGCGGCTCCGTCCGCCCGCGAGCAGCCCCGCGAGGGACAGCGCGCCCCAACCGACCGAGACGGCGACGGCTTTGTGCCGCCGCGCCGGGTCGGGGAGGGTGCGGCCGAGCAGCAGCGCGTCACCGAGGTCCGCACCGATGCGCACCAGCGTCGCCGTCCTCAGTGCGGCACCGTCGGGGGCGGTGAGCTGGGCGAGGCCGCTGACCAGATCGCGCCAGGCAAGGGGCCGCAGCGATGTACGCGTGTGCTCCGCCGTGCGGCCGTTCGCGTCCACCAGACCCGACGGACGCGCCAGCAGAGCGGGCCGCGCGGTGACCGCGAGACCGTAGAGCGCCGTGGCGGCTCCCACCGTGCGCAGCAGACCGACTCGCATGGTCCGTCCCACCTTCCCTTCTTCGTTCTCGTCTTCGTCCTCGTCAACTTCGCCGTGTGACCGGCTGTCCCCTCCGGTCAACTTCCCTTGCTCACGCGTCACTCGTCCGGTCACACCTATTCGTGGCCTGTACGGCATTCGCAGCGGACCGCCCGGCGGATTGCCGTCCCGGGGAAATCTCCGCCGGGAAATCTCCGCGCGGGCCTGCCCGCCCGGTGCGCAGCCGCCCGGGTACACATGTGGGCCGGCAGACGCTGGTCTGCCGGCCCACATCGCGGCCGTTCGCGCGTACCCGGGACGTCTGCGAGCACACCGGCCGCGGAGGCAACGCGCACCCGCCCGGTGTGCTGCGAGCGCCGCCTACTGGCCGCGCTTCTTCGACTTGGCCTTCGCCTCGGCCTCCTTGGCCTCCTTGGCCTTCGCCTCGACCTCCGGGTCGAGCTGTCCGTTCCCGGCCCGGCGCTCGGACGCCTCGTCGCCCACCGACGACAGCGACGCGCGGTCGCCGACCTCGGTGGCCTCCGGCGGCTCGACGAGCCAGTCCGGGTTGGCCTGCTTGTCCCACCAGCGCCAGGCGGCGTACGCGCCTCCCGCCAGCAGTCCGAGCACGCCGAGACGCCTGGCCAGACGGCCCCTGCGGGCACGGCGGTCGCGCCGGCGCACGAGCTGCTCGATCTCCTTGGCCGACACCTGACCGCGAAGTGCGGCCAGGGCCGCGGCACTGCGTGCCGATGCCTCCTCGCGCACCGGACCCGAGGCGGTGACGGCCTCGGCGACGGCGTTCTCGATCCGCGGTGCGGCGTAGTCGGTCGCCTTGCGCGCTGCCTTGCGGGTGCGCTTGGCGGCCTTGGTGGCAGCCTTGTCCAGCTCGGGCGGCAGCTTCTTGCGGGCCTGGGCGATGCGGGGTACGACGACGTCGTCGTACCCGTCACGCGCCGAGGTACGGGCCTGCTGCGCGGCGTGCGAGACCTTGGGCCCCAGCCGCGCGCCCGCCTCGTGCGCGTAGTGCACTGCGGTGTCCCTGGCTGTCCCCGCGTAGGGTGCCACGACCTCCGCTGCGTGCCGCACGCTTTCCTTGGTGTTCCCGGTCGCGGCGCGCACGCTCTCGATGCGGGTCACGGGTTCCTCCTCCTCGGTGGCGTGTCACGGGCTCGTGGATTCCTCCCATAGACACAGTGTCGTTTTCCACCCGTTTCAAAGATCATGCCTGGCTGAGTCCACTCAAGCGCGTTCCCGCCGTCATCCGGGTCATCGGGGCGTACTCCGGTCAGTCCACGTCCGTGGGAGGATCGGGCGGGTCAGTACGGACAGATGGAAGGTAGATCGTGGCCGAGCAGCTCTACGCCACCCTGAAGACCAATCACGGCGACATCGAGGTACAGCTCTTCCCGAACCACGCGCCGAAGACGGTCAAGAACTTCGTCGAGCTCGCCGAGGGCTCGCGTGAATGGACACATCCGGAGACCGGCAAGAAGACGAACGAGAAGCTCTACGACGGCACTGTCTTCCACCGGGTCATCAGCGGTTTCATGATCCAGGGCGGGGACCCGCTGGGCAACGGCACCGGCGGCCCGGGGTACGAGTTCGGGGACGAGATCCACCCCGACCTCGCCTTCACCAAGCCGTACCTGCTGGCCATGGCCAACGCGGGCCCGGGGACGAACGGTTCGCAGTTCTTCATCACCGTCGGCGCGACCGCGTGGCTGACCGGCAAGCACACCATCTTCGGTGAGGTCACGGACGCGGCCGGCCAGAAGGTCGTCGACACCATCGCCGGCCTCCAGACCAACCCGCGCACCGACCGTCCGGTGCAGGACGTCGTCATCGAATCGGTCCAGATCGACCGTCGCTGAGGCCCGCGCCGGGAACTGTTCCGCCCCGCCTGACCGTAGGACAGACGGGGCGGAACACTTCCGCACGCGGTCGAGGCGCGGAGGGGACGGTCATGGAGAACCAGCATCAGGCGGAGCCGCGGGTGACGCACTGCTACCGGCACCCGGACCGGGAGACCGGTGTGGGCTGCGTCCGCTGCGAGCGTCCCATATGCCCCGAGTGCATGATTCCCGCGTCCGTCGGCTTCCAGTGCCCCGAGTGCGTCAAAGAGGGGTCCGGCACTGGACACTCGCCGGGGGCGAGCCGGCCGCGGACGCTCGCGGGCGGAACCGTCGCCTCCGACCCGCGGCTGATCACCAAGATCCTGCTGGGGATGAACGTCGCCGTCTTCGTCGCCGTGCTGGTGGGCGGGCACCGGCTGGTCAACGAGCTTCTGCTGTTCGGGCAGGCCGTCGCGGTGCCGTACGGGCCGGTCGAGGGCGTCGCCCAGGGGCAGTGGTACCGCCTGGTGACGTCGATGTTCCTGCACCAGGAGGTCTGGCACATCGCGGTGAACATGGCCGGCCTGTGGTTCCTCGGTGGGCCGCTGGAGGCGGCACTCGGCCGGCTGCGGTACTCCGCGCTCTATGTTCTCTCCGGACTCGGCGGCAGCGCCCTGACCTACCTCGTCTCCTCGCCGGGCCAGGCGTCGCTCGGTGCCTCCGGTGCGATCTTCGGTCTGTTCGGTGCGACCGCGGTCCTGATGCGGCGCCTGAACTACGACATGCGGCCGATCCTCATCCTGCTCGGCATCAACCTCGTCTTCACCTTCACCTGGCAGGGGATCTCGTGGGAGGCGCACACGGGGGGTCTGGTCGTCGGCGCGCTGATCGCGTACGCGCTCGTGCACGCGCCGCGCAACCGGCGGGCTCTGGTGCAGTGGGGCGCCTGTACGGCGATGGCGCTGCTGATCGTCGCGGCGTGCGTCGTACGTACGCTGCAACTGGCCCTATGAGGGCCCGGGACGGCGCCGGCGCAGGGGGCCACCCGCCGCTCCACCCGCTCTGACCGGGGAATTCCGACCTGTTGTCCACAGCGGGTGTGGGATCTTGTGCATGGCGTGGAGAACGGCTGTCCAGATTCGCTCAAGGATGCGTTTTCCCTGCACAGGTGGGGTGAACACGCAGTGGTGACGCTCGGGGCGGGGATCCGGAGCGTCAACCCGCGCAGAGTTATCCACAGATCTTGTGAAGTTTTCCAGCCCTGTGGACCGGCCTGTGGATAACTCTGCGCGCCGGGTGGACGCCGCTGCTCGGAAAGGGGGCGAAGCCCCTACTTCCACTGAGTGGAGACCACGAAGCCGGCTGCGATGAATCCGAAGCCGACGACGATGTTCCAGTTGCCGAACGCCTCGACGGGCAGCTTGCTCTCGGTCACGTAGAACACCACGATCCACGCCAGACCGATGAGGAACATCGCGAGCATGAGCGGTGCCACCCACCGGCCTCCGGTGGCCCCGAGGTTGATCTCGGTCGCCTTCTTCTCCGGAGGCGGAGTGAAGGTCTCCTTTTTGCGGATGCGTGACTTCGGCACGAGAGTCTCCCTGTTGTCGCGCTTCGTGACCGCTGCAAGGGTCCCCCCGAACATGACCGAGGGGAGTGTGCGCTGTGGTGGTCCGTTAGCGTAGTGGTTCCCCGCGGTGGAGGGAGACGAGGGTACAGTGACCAGATTGCGCATCCGGCCTGCCCGGCTGGCCACTTTGGGGGTGTTCGCCCTCGCCGGTCTCATCTTCTGGATCAGTTTCAACACCGCACATGGTACCGATCTGCGTACCGACTCCTCGATGCTGCGGCTGTCCGACCTCATCCAGGAGCGGAACCGGAAGAACGCCGAACTCGACGCCTCGTCCGCCGCCGTGCGCAGCCAGGTCGACCGCCTCGCCCGCCGGGACAGCGGCGCGGGCGCCGAGGAGAACCGGAAGCTGACGGGGCTGGAGAGGGACGCCGGCACCAGGAAGGTCTCCGGCACGGGCCTCACCGTCACCCTCGACGACGCGCCCCCCGACGCCACCGCACAGGTGCCCGGAGTGCCCGAGCCGCAGCCCAACGACCTCGTCATCCACCAGCAGGATCTGCAGGCCGTGGTCAACGCGCTGTGGAAGGGGGGCGCCGAGGGTATCAAGATCATGGACCAGCGGCTGATCTCCACGAGCGCCGTGCGCTGCGTCGGCAACACCCTGATCCTTCAGGGACGCGTCTACTCCCCGCCGTACAAGGTGACCGCCGTGGGCGACCAGGAGGCGCTGAAGAAGGCGCTGGACGACTCACCGGCGATCAAGAACTACCTCCAGTACGTGGACGCCTACGATCTCGGCTGGAAGGTCGACGACAGCAAGTCACTGACGCTGCCCGGCTTCTCCGGGACAGTCGATCTGCAGTACGCCGAACCCACCGGGTGAACGCGTGTGCGGCCCGGTCCGCACTTCCCGGAGTGACGCACCGCGCCATGCCGCCGCCCCGTACTCTGGTGGGCGCACGCGCAATGCCGGAGGCGGCGGGAAACCGGCAGGGAAAGGACGGCACGCGGAGATGTACGGCTGGATCTGGCGGCACCTGCCAGGCAACACATGGGTGCGGGCCTTCTGCGCGCTTCTGCTCGCGCTCGCGGTCGTTTTCCTGCTCTTCCAGTACGTCTTCCCGTGGGCGGAGCCGCTGCTGCCGTTCAACGACGTGACCGTCGACGGCGGGGCGGGCTGATGGGCGCACGCATCCTGGTCGTCGACAACTACGACAGCTTCGTCTTCAACCTCGTGCAGTACCTGTACCAGTTGGGCGCCGAGTGCGAGGTCGTGCGCAACGACGAGACCGAACTGCGCCACGCCGAGGAGGGCTTCGACGGCGTACTGCTCTCACCGGGGCCCGGCACCCCCGAGAAGGCAGGCGTGTGCGTGGACATGGTGCGGCACTGCGCCACCGGCGGCGTGCCGGTCTTCGGGGTATGCCTGGGGATGCAGTCGATGGCAGTGGCCTACGGCGGGGTCGTGGGAAGGGCGCCGGAGCTGCTGCACGGGAAGACCTCCGCGGTGACGCACGAGGGGGAAGGGGTCTTCGCGGGCCTGCCCTCGCCCTTCACCGCTACGCGCTACCACTCGCTGGGCGTCGACGGGGCTTCCGTACCCCGCGCGCTGCGGGTGACCGCGAGAACGCGGAACGGGCTCGTGATGGGGCTTCGGCACCGCGAACTGCCCGTCGAGGGTGTCCAGTTCCACCCCGAGTCCGTGCTGACCGAGTGGGGCCATCTCATGCTCGCCAACTGGCTGGCCGAGTGCGGCGACAGCGGCGCCGTCGAGCGGTCCGCGGGACTCTCCGGTGTCCGGGTTCCCGCGGCCGGGACCGCGGGGGCGGGGGGCAGGTGACGGGGATGCCCCCGGAACGCGGGAGTCCGTACGGGCAGCCGTACCGTGAACAGGACGGCGACGAGTACGGCAGCGACCCCTACGGCCGGCCGTACGGCCAGAGCGCCGCCCCCGGGCATGAGGACGATCCCTATGCCCGGCCCCAGGCTTTCCAGGCGGCGGTGGACGCGCTCGCCGATCCGCTGAGCGACCCGCTTCCGGGGCAGGGCACGCCGCACACGGCGGAGCGGGCGGGGCACTCGGCCGACGGCTACCCCGCGGCTGGGCGACCGGGTCAGCCGGGCCCGCGCGGGCAGGACCGGGAGGGACACCAGCCGCAGGGCTACGGCGGCCAGCAGCAGCACAGTCCGGGACACCCGGCGGGCGGGTACCCGGCGCCGGAGCAACAGGGCTCGCCCTGGTTCCGCCCGCACCGCGAGCCGGGGGCCACGTCGCCGCCCGGCCCTGTGACTCCCCCGGCCACGCACGCGCCGCGACCCGAGCAGGGCGGTCGCGCGGCTCCCGTTCCCCGGCCGCTCGGGCAGACGGTTCAGAGCCCGTACGGTGGTGCGCCGGCCGGCAGCACTCCGCCGCCCCGGCAGCAGGAGTGGCACGGCGGGGCGGGCGAGCCGGTGTCCGGTCGCCGCGCGCCCCTCCCACAGGCGCCGGGTCACCAGGCGCCGGGTCACCAGGCACCTGGGCCTCAGGGGCCGGGTCACCAGGCACCTGGGCCTCAGGGGCCGGGCCACCAGTCTCCCGGGCACCAGTCTCCCGGGCACCAGTCTCCCGGCCCACGGCCCCGACCCGCCGACGGAGCCGGCCCCGGCGGCGCGCCCCGGCCGGGCCGCGCCGCCGACCGCGAGGGACGCGACTCCCGCGTCTCCGAGACGGCGGCCCTGCCCGTCGTCGCCGACTCCGGCACCGGGACCGGCGAGCGCTCGTCCTCCCCGCGTACACCGGACACCGACGACGAACGCAACACGAGCACCGTCGGTCTGCGCCGCCCCGGCTCGGACGAACTCGCCGGGCGGGCCGCCCGGCGCCGCGCGGCCCAGCGCCGCGGCAGGGGCGGTGCGGCGCGCGACACCGGACCCCGCCCGGCGCCCGCGGGCACCCGGCTCGAAGCCAGGCGCGCGGCCCGTGCCCGCCGCGAGGGCCCGGCGATCGTCGCGAGCCGCTTCCTCGGTGAGGTCTTCATATCGGCCGGTGTGCTGATGCTGCTCTTCGTCGCGTACCAGCTGTGGTGGACGAACGTACTGGCGGGGCAGGAAGCAGGCGGCGCGGCAAAGGACCTGCAGGCACAGTGGGACGGCGGCGACGGCAAGAACGCGCTCGACCCGGAACGCAGGGCGGACAGCTTCGCGCCGGGCGAGGGTTTCGCACTGCTGTACATCCCGAAGCTGGACGTCAGGGTTCCCATCGCGCAGGGCATCTCCAAGCCGAAGGTGCTCGACAAGGGGCTCGTGGGGCACTACGACGAGGAGCCGGTCAAGACGGCGATGCCGTGGGACGAGCGGGGAAACTTCGCGCTGGCGGGGCACCGCAACACCCACGGTGAGCCGTTCCGTTACATCAACCGGCTGGTGGCGGGCGACAAGATGGTCGTGGAGACGGCGACGAAGTTCTACACCTACGAGATGGCCAACCGGCTGCCCTCCACGTCGCCGTCCAACACCAACGTGATCGAGCCCGTTCCGACGCAGTCGGGGTTCAACAAGCCTGGGCGGTACATCACGTTGACGACGTGCACCCCTGAATTCACCTCGAAGCTCCGCCTGATCGTCTGGGGCAAAATGGTCGAGGAGCGTCCGCGGAGCAAGGGGAAGCCGGACGCTCTCGTCGGGTAGTGACCAGCAAGGGGAAAGCGGGGGTACGCGGTGGCGGACATCGAGCACGACGAGGCGCAGCAGCCGGATTCGCGGGCATCGCGGCCGCCGGCTCAGCGCACGTCCGGGGCCCGGTCCCGAAGCGGCAGCCGGGGCAGGGCGGGCCGCCGCCGGTTCTCCGCCGTCGTCGGCGTCTTCGGTGAACTCCTCATCACAGCGGGCGTCGTGCTCGGGCTCTTCGTCGCCTACTCGCTGTGGTGGACGAACGTCGTCGCGGACCGCGAGTCGAAGCGCGCCGGCGAGGAGGTGCGCAAGAGCTGGCTGGAGGACCGCGGTCCGGGCAGCCTCGACACCAAGGACGGGATCGGCTTCCTGCACGTACCGGCGATGTCCGGCAGCGACACCCTGGTGATGAAGGGCACGGACCCCGAGGAACTGAACAAGGGCGCGGCGGGCTACTACACGAAGCCGGTCAAGTCGGCCATGCCGCAGGACCAGTCGGGCAACTTCTCACTGGCGGCACACCGCGACGGATACGGGGCGAAGTTCCACAAGATCGACAAGATCGAGAAGGGCGACGCGATCGTCTTCGAGACGAAGAACACCTGGTTCGTCTACAAGGTCTTCGAGATCCTCCCCCGCACGTCCAAGTACAACGTCGACGTACTGGACCCCGTCCCCGAGGAGTCGGGGAAGAAGAAGGAGGGGCGCTACATCACGCTCACCACGTGCACTCCCGTCCTGACCTCCACCTACCGGTACGTGGTGTGGGGCGAGTTGGAGCGCACGGAGGACGTCGACGCGGAGAGGACCCGGCCGGCGGAGCTGCGCGAGGACTCGTAGGGTCTCTCTCCGCCGTCTCGGGCCCGCCGGACCGTCGATTGCCCTTTCGGCACGGGCCGCCGGCACATCGCGGGGCGGCGGGGGAGCGGCTCCCGAACCGGACGCCACCGACAACCGGAGCGCCGCGCGTACCGGAGCACCCCGAACACCGGAGCGCCCCCCGCCCGTCAGCTCCGGCCACTGCTTCTGGCCGGACGCGACGGGCGGGGGGCGTTGCCCGGCGGTCACGCGTCCCCGTCAGCCCTCGCGCTGGCGGCCCTGCTCCCCGCCGGGGCCACCGATGAAGCCTCCGTTGCCGCCTCCGTTCTCGCCCGGCTTCCCGGGGACGGCGATGATCCTGACGGTGTCGCCCTTCTTGCCCTGGGTGTTGGCGGGCGGGTCGGTGGTGACCACCGTCGCGTTGTTCTCGTCCGGCGCGCCCTGGACCTGGACCTGGAAGCCAGCGTCCTCCAGCGCCTTACGGGCGTCCTTGACCAGTTGGTTGGTGACGTCCGGGACGGTGGCGGGCTGGTCGTCGGGCGCCTTGGCGACGGTCAGGGTGACCTGGTCGCCCTTCGCCCGCTCGCTGTTGGCCTCCGGGCTCTGCTTGAGGACGGTGTCGGCGGGCTTCGAGCCGTCGTCCTGCTCCGCCTTGGCGACGGTGAAGCCGAGACCCTCCAGCTGTGCCTTGGCCTCCTCGAAGCTCTTCCCGACGACGGGCGGCACGCTGATGGTCTGCTGCTTGGCCACGGTCAGTGTGACGGTGGAGCCCTTCTGGGCCTTGGAGTCGCCGCCGGGGTTCTGCGCCAGCACGGTGTTCGGCTCCTGGTCGGACTCCTGAGCGTTCCGCCTGACCTCGAACCCGGCCGTCTCAAGCTCCTCCCTGGCCTCGTCGTAGGCGTCGCCCTCGACGTCCGGGACGCTCACCGGAGCCGGCCCCTTGGACATGTTCACGGTGACGGTGTCGCCACGGTCGATGTCCTCACCCTTGCCCGGGTCGGAGTCGCAGACCGTGTTCTTCTTCTCCTCGCAGTACTTCGACTCACCCTTGGTGATCTTGAACCCTGCGTTGCCCGCGAGGTCCTGAGCCTCCTCGTAGCTCTGACCCGCCAGCACCGGAACCTGGACGGTGTCCGAAGGCCCGTCGGCGAAGATGACCTTGCCGATGAAGATGGCACCGACGAGGATGAAGATCCCCGCGATGACGAGCAGGATCGTGGAGAGGTTGCTCTTGGACTGCCGCCGCCGGCCTCGGCCCTCGTCGTAGAAGCCGCCGTCGTCGTCGCGTACGGGCGGCAGCATCGAGGTCTGGGCGCCCTGCGGACGCAGCGCCGTGGTGGGCTGGTCGTCCGGATAGCCGCCGTAGCCGACGGAGCCCAGCGCCGCCGTCGCCGCGACCGGTTGGCCGTCGAGGCACGCCTCTATGTCGGCGCGCATCTCATCGGCGCTCTGGTAGCGGTAGTCCGGGTCCTTGACCAGTGCCTTCATCACGATCGCGTCCATGTCGGCCGAGATCTCGGGGTCGAAGGCGGTCGTGGACTGCGGGTCTTCCCGTACGTGCTGGTAGGCGACCGCCACCGGTGAGTCACCGACGAACGGCGGGCGGTTCGTGAGCAGTTCGTAGATCAGGCAGCCCGTGGAGTACAGGTCGGAGCGGGAGTCGACCTGTTCGCCCTTGGCCTGCTCTGGGGAGAGGTACTGGGCGGTGCCGATGACGGCGGCGGTCTGCGTCATCGTCATGCCGGAGTCGCCCATCGCGCGGGCGATGCCGAAGTCCATGACCTTGACCTGGCCGTTGCGGGTCAGCATGACGTTGGCGGGCTTGATGTCGCGGTGGACGATGCCGTTGCGGTGCGAGTACTCCAGTGCCTGGAGGATGCCGATGCACATCTCCATCGCGCGCTCGGGCAGCAGCTTGCGTCCGGAATGCAGCAGTTCGCGAAGTGTGGACCCGTCCACGTACTCCATCACGATGTACGGGATGGAGACCCCGTCGACGTAGTCCTCACCGGTGTCGTAGACGGCGACGATCGCGGGGTGGTTGAGTGACGCGGCCGACTGGGCCTCGCGGCGGAACCGGGCCTGGAACGACGGGTCACGAGCCAGGTCGACACGGAGTGTCTTTACCGCGACCGTCCTGCCGAGCCGGGTGTCATGGGCGAGATGGACCTCGGCCATGCCACCGCGGCCGAGCACGGAGCCCAGCTCGTACCGGCCGCCGAGGCGACGCGGCTCTTCCATAGTCTCCAGCCCTCTCCGTTCGTCCGGCCCGTATCTGGTGTACGGCACGGCGGTGTGCTGCTCGGGATACGGTACCCGCCCGCCCTCGCGCTTCGGACCGGACTGAAGTGACGGGCGTCACTCCGTCCCGGTTCCGGACGTGAAGTCCCCCCGGCGTCACCGGGGGAGGCGCTGCTTGCGCGGGCACTGTGTGCGTCATCACTTGCCTTCGAGAACGGCGTTCATCACTCGCTTCGCGACCGGGGCGGCGAGCTTGCTGCCCGCGATGTCGTCGCGGAGCGTGTCGGAGCTCTCGATGACGACGGCCACCGCGACGGGCGCGGAGCCGTCCTCACCCTTCGCGTAGGAGATGAACCACGCGTAGGGATTCTTGCTGTTGTTCTCGCCGTGCTGGGCGGTTCCCGTCTTGCCCCCGACTGTGACGCCCGGGATCTGCGCGGTGGTTCCCGTCCCCTTCTCCACCACGGTCTCCATGGCCTTCTGAAGCTTCTGCGCGTTCTCGGGGGAGACCGGCTCGCTCATCTCGTCGGGCTTGTGCTGCTCGACGACGTTGAGGTTCGGGGCGACGAGCTGGTCGACCATGTAGGGCTTCATCAGCGTGCCGTTGTTCGCGACGGCGGAGGCGACCATCGCCATCTGCAGCGGGGTGGCACGGTTGCTGGCCTGGCCGATGCCGGCCATCGCGTTCTGCGGCTTGTTGTCCTCGGGGTAGACGCTCTCCGCGGCCCGTACGGGCGTGTCCAGCTCCTTGTCGTTGAAGCCGAACTTCTCCGACATCTCGATCATCTTCTCGTTGCCGAGCTTGTTGCTCATCTTCGCGAAGACGGTGTTGCAGGAGTAGCGCAGCGCGTTGTGCACCGACGCGTTCTTGCAGGGGATGTCGCCGTCGTTGCCGAGGTCGGTGCTCGAGTCCGGCAGCCGGTACGGGTCCGGGGTGTCGGTGGCACCGTCCAGGTCGTACTCGCCGCTCTCCAGTCCCGCCGCCGCGGTGACGACCTTGTAGGTGGAACCGGGCGGATAGGTCTGCCGCAGAGCCCTGTTGAGCATCGGCTCGTCCTCGTTCTCCTCACGCTGCAGCTTCGACCACGCGGAGGTGTCGGAGTCGCTGTTACCGGCGAAGGAGGAGGGGTCGTAGGAGGGCGTGCTGGCGAGGGCGAGGATCGCGCCGGTCTTCGGGTTGAGCGCCGCGACCGCGCCCTTGTTGTTGCCCAGGCCCTCGAAGGCGGCCTTCTGCGCCTTGGCGTTGAGCGTCGTGACGACGTTGCCGCCCTTCTGCTGCTTGCCGGTGAGCATGTCGATGGTGCGGTTGAAGAAGAGGCGGTCGTCGTTGCCGGTGAGTATGCCGTCGTTGAGGGCCTCGATCTGGTTGGCGCCGAAGGCCTGGGAGGCGTAGCCCGTGACCGGCGCCCACATCGGGCCGTTCTTGTACGTGCGCTTGTACCGGAAGTCGCCGCTCTTGGTGTCGGCGGAGCCGGTGATGGCCTTGCCGTCGACGATGATGTTGCCGCGCGGCTGTGCGTAGCGGGCGATGGCGACCCGGCGGTTCTTGGGGTCGGTCTTGAGTTCGTCGGCCTGGACGAGCTGAATCCAGTTGTCGCGTACCAGGAGGGCCAGGATCAGCAGGCCACAGAAGATCGCGATCCGGCGCAGGGGCTTGTTCACCGTGCTTCACCTCGTGCGGGTCGCTGGGATCGTGGGCAGGGCGGAGAGATCGGCGGGCGGCACTCCCCGGAGGGCGCCGAGGCCGCCGGCGCGGCCGCGGTCATGGTCGCGGCGACTTCTGCGGCCGCGCTCATGTCCGGACCACCTGGGTCATCTCGGCGTCGGGGGAGGGTGCGGGGGCGGGCGCCGGGCGCCGTGCCGTGTCGCTGATCTTGAGCAGGATGGCGACGAGGGCCCAGTTGGCGATGACGGACGACCCGCCCTGTGCGAGGAACGGCATCGTCATGCCCGTCAGCGGGATGAGGCCCATGACGCCGCCGGCGACGACGAAGACCTGGATGCCGAAGGCCGCGGAGAGCCCGACCGCGAGCAGCTTGCCGAAGGGGTCGCGCGCGGCGAGGGAGGTGCGGATACCCCGCTCCACGAGGAGGCCGTAGAGCAGCAGCATGGCCATGACCCCGGCCAGGCCCAGCTCTTCGCCGACGGTGGCGAAGATGTAGTCGCTCTTGGCGGCGAAGCCGATGAGCCGGGAGAAGCCCTGGCCGAGCCCGGACCCGAGCGTGCCGCCCGAACCGAAGGCCCACAGGGCCTGGGCGGGCTGTTCGGAGCCGTTCTCGAAGGCCTTCATGGGGTCGAGCCAGTCGTCGACACGGCTCTGCACGTGCGGCTCGAAGCTGGCCACGGCGACGGCGCCGACGATGGTCAGGCCCAGGCCGAAGACGATCCAGCTCGTGCGTTCCGTGGCCACGTAGAGCATCACCACGAAGAGACCGAAGAAGAGCAGCGAGGTGCCCAGGTCGGTCTCGAAGACCAGAATGAGGACCGAGAGCGCCCAGATGACGAGGATCGGGCCCAGGTCACGGCCGCGCGGCAGGTACATGCCCATGAAGCGGCGGCTGGCCAGCGCCAGGGCGTCGCGCTTGACCATGAGGTAGCCCGCGAAGAACACCGCGATGATGATCTTGGCGAACTCGCCGGGCTGCAGCGAGCCGACACCGGGAATGGTGATCCAGATACGGGCACCGAAGCGGGCCGGGAAGAAGACCGGCAGGATCAGCAGGATGAGCGCGGTCACCATCGAGATGTAGGTGTAGCGCTGCAGGACGCGGTGGTCCTTGAGGAAGACCAGCACGGCGACGAAGAGCGCGACGCCGAGCGTGGACCACATCAGCTGGGTCGGAGCGGCGGCGCCGCCGGGCAGCGGTTCGAGGTCCAGCCGGTAGATCAGGACGAGGCCCATGCCGTTGAGCAGCGTCGCGATGGGCAGCATCAGCGGGTCCGCGTACGGCGCCCAGCGGCGTACGACGATGTGGGCGACGCCCGCGAGCAGGCACAGGCCGAGTCCGTAGCCGAACATGCCTGCGGGGAGCGAACCGTCCTTGGCCAGGCCGACGTTGGCGTAGGCGAAGACGGGAATGAGCACAGCGAAGATGAGCATCGCCAGCTCGGTGTTGCGCCGGCTGGGCAGGCCACCGGGAGAGACAGTGGTGTTGCTGCCGGTGTTGCTCATGATGTTGCTGCTCATTGCTGCCGGAGCCCCCCTACGGCGCGGTGCACTGCTGCGCGAGCTGCTGCTGCTTCTCCGTGAGCTTCGGGCTCGGTGACGGGGAAGCGGCGCTGCGGTGCGTGTTGTCGTCGCCGGTGTGGCCGGCCTGCTGAGCGTCGCCACCGGAGGGGTCGGAGCCCGTGCCGGTGTCGCCCCCGCTCTTGTCCGTGTCGTTCGGCTTGTTCTGCTCGTCCTTCTTGCTGCCCTCGTCCTTGGGCGGCTCGACGCGCTGCTCGGCGATGATGCGGCAGACCTTCGCCTGCTCCTCCAACTCGTCGGCCTTGTCCCGGGCTTCGCCCGCGCTGCTGGCGGCGATGGTCTCGCGCACCTGGTTGCGCTGGTATCCCGGCAGGTACTTGAGTTCGACCTCGGGGCGGTCCTGGTAGACCTCGTTGAGGCTGATGCCGACGAGTTCCTGGCTGATTCCGCGGTACAGGGCGATGTGGTCGTCGTTCGCGCCGACGTAGTACTGGGTCTGTGTCCAGCGGTAGCCGCCGTAGAGCCCTCCGCCGACGATGATCAGGATGAGCGCCGTCCACACGGAACGCTTCAGCCATCTCTTGCCGCTGCGGGGCTTGATGAAGTCGTCGTCGCTGTAGGTGCCGAAGCTGCCGGGAGGCGGTCCGGCCGCGTTGCCGCTGCCGGGCGGGCCGAAGCCCTCGCCCGGCGCCTGGGCCGGCACCGACTGGCCCGTGCCGCGGCCGAGTTCGGCCGCGCGCGCCGCGGGTGTCCGCATCGCGCCGCCCAGATCGCCGCCGAGCGGGGTCTGGGACTCCGCGACCGCGCCGACGACCACAGGGGTGTCGTTGAGCTGGCGGCCGAGGCCGTCGTTCTCGTCGACGTCGACGACGTCCGCGACGATGCAGGTGATGTTGTCCGGGCCGCCGCCGCGCAGCGCGAGCTGGATCAGCTCCTGCACGGTCTCCTGCGGGCCCTGGTAGCTGGCGAGGGCTTCCTCGATCGTCTGCGGGCTGACGACGGCGGGCAGACCGTCGGAGCAGATCAGATAGCGGTCCCCTGCCCTGACCTCCCTGATCGACAGATCGGGTTCGACGTGGTCGCTGCTGCCCAGCGCACGCATCAGCAGGGAGCGCTGCGGATGCGTGGTGGCTTCCTCCTCGGTGATCCGTCCCTCGTCGACCAGCTTCTGCACCCAGGTGTGGTCCTGGGTGATCTGCGTGAGCTGTCCGTCGCGGAGCAGGTACGCACGGGAGTCGCCGACGTGCACGAGGCCGAGCCGCTGTCCCGTCCACAGCAGGGCGGTGAGCGTGGTGCCCATGCCCTCCAGCTGCGGGTCCTCCTCGATCATGACGCGCAGTTGCTCGTTGGCGCGCTGCACGGCGACGCCGAGGGAGGTGAGGATGTCCGAGCCGGGGATGTCCTCGTCGAGCTGGACGATGGTGGAGATCACCTCGGAACTGGCGACCTCGCCGGCGGCCTGGCCGCCCATGCCGTCGGCGACCGCGAGCAGCCGGGGCCCGGCGTAACCGGAGTCCTCGTTGTGCTCTCGGATCATGCCGTCGTGTGATCCGGCGGCGAAGCGCAGTGACAGACTCATGCGCACCTCGCCTGTCGGCTCCGGGTACATCCGCACGGTGCCCACCCTCCGGTCGTCATGATCTGTACTACTTCCGCAGCTCGATGACCGTCTTGCCGATGCGAATCGGCGATCCGGGCTGGATCGGCGTCGGTGTGGTGAGCCGGGTCCGGTCCAGGTACGTGCCGTTCGTGGACCCGAGGTCCTCGACGATCCACTGGCCGTCACGGTCCGGGTAGATCCTGGCATGCCTGCTGGAGGCGTAGTCGTCGTCGAGCACGATCGTGGAGTCGTGCGCGCGGCCGAGACTGATCGTCTGACCCTGCAGTGCCACGGTCGTACCGGTCAACGACCCCTCGGTGACCACGAGCTTGCTCGGGGCGCCGCGGCCGCGGCCCCCGCCTCCACCACGCCTGCCGCCCTGCTGCCGCGCGGGCTGCTGACGCTGCTGCGGGCGCTGTCCTTCTGCGCGGCGCGCGGCGCGCTGGGTCACGCGGGTGCCGAACAGGTCGCTCCGGATGACCTGCACGGCCACGATCACGAACAGCCACAGTACGGCGAGAAAGCCCAACCGCATGACCGTCAGGGTCAGCTCTGACATTGCCCCCGCTTCACCCTTCGGCTTGCCGGTAAATGATGGTGGTGCTGCCCACGACAATGCGTGAGCCGTCGCGGAGCGTAGCGCGCGTGGTGTGCTGTCCGTCCACCACGATGCCGTTCGTCGAGCCCAGATCCTGGACCGTGGCGGGGTCTCCCGCCCGGATCTCGCAGTGACGCCGCGAGACCCCGGGGTCGTCGACGCGTACGTCGGCCTCGGTGCTGCGGCCCAGGACGAGGGTCGGACGGGAGATCTGGTGACGGTTGCCGTTGATCTCGATCCAGCGCCGTGTCTCGGTTCTGGGCATCGGACCGCCGGAGTTGCCGGAGCCGCCGGAACCGGGGGCGTAACCCGGCGGGGGGCCGGCCGGCATCGGCGGCGCACCCGCGGGGCCGGGGCCGGGCGGGTAACCGCCTTGGCCGCCATAGGCGTTGCCGGGGGCACCGCGCTGCTGCGTGGCGCTGGAGGCGAGGGTGCGGCTGCGAACGCGGTAGAGGCCGGTGTCGAGCTCCTCGGCCTTCTCCAGGTGGACCTTCACCGAACCCATGAACGTGTAGCGCTGCTGCTTCGCGTAGTCACGCACCATGCTGCCGAGTTCGTCGCCGAGCTGCCCCGAGTAGGGACTCAGACGCTCGAAGTCGGGCGCGCTCAGTTCGACGATGAAGTCGTTGGGCACGACGGTCCGCTCGCGGTTCCAGATGGTCGCGTTGTTGTCGCATTCCCGCTGGAGGGCGCCCGCGATCTCCACAGGCTGTACCTCGGACTTGAACACCTTGGCGAAGGTGCCGTTGACGAGACCCTCGAGTCGCTGCTCGAAGCGCTTCAGAACTCCCACGTCGCACCTCCTTCCCAGATGCCCTCGGCTCCAGTGCGCGTCCCGGCGTCGCCCGGGCGTACACATGTCGCGTTCCGGTACTGCTTACTGATCGTATCCACGCACGAGGAAAACAGGTGGTTCCCCAACGAGGCTCGGTGGAGGAGTGTCACCTCTCACACACTCGCACTTGCGGTCACACCCTCGCATGGATCGTAAGGCCCTCGGTGCCAGTGTCCCGCAGGGACGGGGGCTACGGCGGGCGGATACGGATGTGAATCCACCGCTGCCAGCGTGCTAATCTTTCGGACGTCGGCAGGCACCCGAGGGAGCCCGGCCGACAGCCTTCCCCGCTCCTCGCGGGGGACACCCTATGCGCGGGTGGCGGAATAGGCAGACGCGCTGGATTCAGGTTCCAGTGTCCGAAAGGACGTGGGGGTTCAACTCCCCCCTCGCGCACAGAGAGACACCGACGGAACGGGTCTCCGCCAGTGACGAGAGTCGCAGGCGGGGGCCCGTTTCCCGTTGAGCGGGCTGCAAGGCCGGCGCAGTGTGAGCGGCCGTGGCCGATGGTTGTGGCCGATGATCTTCTGCCGCACCGGCCATGGTTGATCAACGTACGGGACGGATGCGGCGGCACCTCACCGCGAACCCGCGGCGCCTCACCGTGAACCAGCGTCGCCCCGGGAGTCACTCAGAAGTAGCCCTCCCGCTTCCGGTCTTCCATCGCGGCCTCCGAGAGGCGGTCGTCGGCGCGGGTGGCTCCGCGTTCCGTGAGGCGGGTGGCGGCGACGTCGGCGATGATCTTCTCCAGCGTGTCCGCGCCGGACTCGACTGCACCGGTGCACGACATGTCCCCGACGGTGCGATAGCGCACCAGCCGGTTCTCCACCTTCTCGCCGTTCCTCGGGCCGCCCCAGGCACCGGGCGCGAGCCACATCCCGTCCCGCCGGAACAACTCGCGTCTGTGCGCGTAGTAGATCGAGGGGAGTTCGATCTTCTCGCGGGCGATGTACTGCCAGATGTCGAGTTCGGTGAAGTTCGACAGCGGGAAGACGCGCACGTGCTCGCCCCGCATGTGCCGGCCGTTGTAGAGGTGCCACAGCTCCGGACGCTGGCGACGCGGGTCCCAGCCGCCGAACTCGTCGCGCAGGCTGAACACCCGCTCCTTCGCCCGGGCCTTCTCCTCGTCCCTGCGGCCGCCGCCGAAGACGGCGTCGAAGCGCTCGCTGCCTATGGCCCGCAGCAAGGGGAGGGTCTGCAGCGGGTTGCGTGAGCCGTCGGGCCGCTCCCGCAGCTCCCCGGAGTCGATGAGCGTCTGAACCGACGCGACGTGCAGACGCAGCGAGTGCCGGGCCACGACGCGGTCCCGATACGCGATCACCTCAGGGAAGTTGTGTCCGGTGTCGACGTGCATCAGCGCAAACGGCAGCGGAGCCGGGGCGAAAGCCTTGAGCGCCAGGTGCAGCATCACCGCGGAATCCTTGCCGCCGGAGAAGAGGAGCACCGGCCGCTCGAACTCCCCGCGGGCTTCACGGAAGACGTGCACCGCCTCCGACTCCAGTACGTCCAGGGTCGGCAGACGGAAGTCCGGGCGGCCGGCCCGCTCCTCGGAGGAAGTCATTGCCGCCTCACTCACCTCGCACGGCGAGCGGTGCGGCCGCGTCTTCGGCGGAGCCGAGTTCGGTGAACAACTGCTCCCACTGCGGTTGCACCGCTTCGGGCGAGTACGCGGCGCGGGCCGTGGCCAGGGCCGCGGCGCCCATGTCGGCCCGCATTCCTTCGTCGGCCATCAGCCGGCTCATGGCCGACGCGAACGCGTCGACGTCCGCGGGCGGCACGAGCAGGCCGTCCTTCCCGTGTGTGATGACGTCTCCAGGACCCGTCGGGCAGTCGAAGCTCACCACCGGCAGTCCGTGCGTCATCGCTTCGAGCATCACCATCGGCAGCCCCTCGAAGCGCGAGCTGAGGGCGTAGAAGGAGGCGTCGGCCAGCTCGTCGTCGAGCTTCGTGGTGTGGCCCATCAGGAAGACGTGGTTGTAGAGCTCGTGCTCGGTGATGAGGGCGCGCAGCTCGTCGTGGCGCTCGCCGGTGCCGAAGATGCGCAGCTGCCAGTCCGGGTTCTCACGCACGGCCTGCCCGAAGGCGGGGATGAGCAGGTCGAAGCCCTTCTGTGAGAAGAGCCGGCCGGCCGCTACGGCGACCTTGTTGGCGTAGGTGCTGTGCTGCTGCTGGTCCATGACGTGGACGGCGTTGGGGATCCGCACCACGTGAGTGCCGGGCAGCACCCGCTCGTACTCCTCACGGTCGCCGTGGGTGAGCACGGCGACCGCGTCGAAGCGGTGGTAGAGGCTGGTGATGGCCGCCCGGATGTCCTTCTTGTACGTCTTGAAGTTCATGTGCTCCTGGGCGACGCACATGACCTGCCGGCGCGCGTACTTGGCGACCAGGAAGTTCAGGCCCGGCCGTGTCGAGACGAGAACTCCGTCGCGCACGTCGCTGAGCCAGTCGATCACGGCCTTCTCCACGTGCCGGTTGAAGAAGTCGAAGCCGAACTCGCCGCGCGGTACGTGCACCGGCGCCTGAGCGGCCTCGCGGCCCCGCCGGGCTGCCCGCACGCGTGCGAGCGGGCCGCTTTCTGCCGCCGCGTCGCGAGAGCCGTTCCGCTCGTCGACGAGAGCGCTCAGGCGTACCCGGGCGTCGAGCGGGAAGCGGGGTGCGTCCCGGCGCCGCAGAGCGCTGACCACCTCGACGTCGTGTCCGGCTGCGGCCATGGCGTTGGCCTGGTTGAACACGGTGCGGATCGTCCCGCCGGTGCCGTATGCGTGCAGAAGGAGGTAGCGGATTCTCATGACGCCGACCCGGCCTCGTCTCTCGGCGGCAGGCACTCGACGGACAGGTTGTCCTTGACCGTGTAGTACGGCTGCACCAGTGGCGCCCCGGGGGCACTGCGCGCGGGCTGGGCGGGGAATTCGACGATGTCCTTCTTCCCCTTGACTCCGTCCAGCAGACGTCCGGCGCGCAGCCGGACCTCGCCGTCGGAGGAGTGCGACACGAGGTGGATGTCCCACCGGGCGGGCACCGGCAGTCCTTCGGCCGCCAGGTCCTCCACGGGGAAGGAGGCGTCGAACCGTGTGCCGTCCACGGTCAGGCCGTAGTCGAGTCGCCGGTCCCCGTCCCCGCGCAGGGTGAGCAGCAGGCGCCAGGTCTCGCCGGCATCCTCCGCCGGTGTCTCCGCCTCCGGCAGCCCGTGCAAGTGCCCGACCAGCCGTACGCGGCCCTCGCGGGGCCACACCTCGGCGATCTCCGCGTGCCCCTTCGTGGTGCTCTGCGTCTCCGTGCCCGTAGCCGTATAGCCCCAGGCCTTGCTGATTCCGCGCAGAGGTTCGGGGATCTCGTCCGTCTGCGGCAACTCGCGCCCGGACTGGACCTGACCGGTTCGGATCTTCTCCTTCCAGTCACCCAGCCCCTTCTTCAGGTTGCCGACCTCGCCCTCGGCCCGGGTGCCGTAGTCGAGCATCTCGGGTTCGAAGGGGACTTCGAGGAAGTCGCAGATACCCCTGAGAGTGGTCTCCGGGTCGCCGGTGAGGTCTTCGTACCGCACCGTGTGACCGGTCAGGTTCTTGCGTGCCCGCTCGACCGCCCGCATGTAGCGCAGCGCGTCCAGCGCGGCTTCCTCGGGGGTGCGCTTGTCCGGGTCGGCCTCGTGCCAGGACGTGGCGATCGAGGCGGGGTGGCGCAGCAGGAAGATGAAGCGGGCATCGGGCCAGCAGGCGGCGATGCGCTGATAGGCGAAGGCGTTGCTGGGAGTCTTCTCGACGACCGTGGGCTTTCCGGCCCTGGCCAGTTCCCGGTGCATCACCCTGTCCCACAGCAAGTGCTCGAGGTCGCCGCGCTCCAGGCCGAGCTCTGCCATGGCGCGCTCGGCGAGCCGGGTGCTGGACCGCACCTCGAGCCTGCGCACGTGCAGTTCATGCGGGGAGTGCAGCTGCGAATGCGCGTCGAGCAGCAGGCGCAGCAAGGTGGAGCCGGAGCGCACCGGGGCGATGATGAACACCGGGCGCTTCAGCAGCCGGTCCACTGCCGGGTTCTCCGGGGCGCGGTAGTCCACCTGGGGCGGCTGGGCCGCTGTTGTCGCCGCTGCTTCCGGCTGGCGTCCGGCTGCCCGCGGCGGTGCGCTTCGCCTGCCCGCGCGGCGTATTTCATAACCGGTGACGGAGCCGATCTTCCTGTTCAACTTACCGAGGAGTGGCATGCACCATCCCTAATACTCAGTGGGCGCGAGTTCAACTAAGCGTAAAGGAGATTGTGAAGCGCCCGGCCCGGCCGAGGGGGCGGCCCGGCGGCGTACGTTCCGGGCCGCCCCCTCGGCCGGGCCGGGTGAACATCGGCTGAGCCTCGGTGGGTCAGGCGTCCGCGTCAGCGCTGCCGTACCTGCTCCGTGGGAGCCTGCGGTGCGAACTTCCGGCGCCAGGCGAGGGAGACGTAGACGAGGGCGACGAGGACGGGTACTTCGATGAGGGGTCCGACGACACCGGAGAGGGCCTGGCCGCTGGTGACGCCGAAGGTGGCGATGGCCACGGCGATGGCCAGTTCGAAGTTGTTGCCCGCGGCGGTGAAGGCGAGGGTGGCGGTGCGGTCGTAGGGGATGCCGATGGCCTTGCCGAGGGCGAAGGAGCCGAACCACATGATCGCGAAGTAGACGAGCAGCGGCAGGGCGATGCGGGCGACGTCCAGCGGCTGCGAGGTGATCGTCTTCCCCTGGAGGGCGAAGAGGATCACGATGGTGAACAGCAGGCCGTAGAGGGCGAACGGCCCGATCTTCGGCAGGAATCCGTTCTCGTAGCGTTCGCGGCCCGCCTTGTTCTCGCCGATGCGGCGGGTGAGGAAGCCGGCCAGCAGCGGGATGCCGAGGAAGATGACGACGTTCCAGGCGATGCTCCACATGGAGATGTCCAGCTGTTCGCCGCCGCCGAGGCCGAGCCAGCCCGGCAGCAGGTCGAGGTAGAGCCAGCCCAGCAGGCCGAACGCGAGGACCTGGAAGACGGAGTTGAGGGCGACGAGGACGGCGGCGGCCTCGCGGTCGCCGCAGGCGAGGTCGTTCCAGATGATGACCATGGCGATGCAGCGGGCGAGTCCGACGATGATCAGTCCGGTGCGGTACTCGGGCAGGTCGGGCAGGAAGGTCCAGGCGAGGGCGAACATCACGGCCGGGCCCAGTGCCCAGTTGATGACCAGGGAGGAGGCCATCAGCTTGCGGTCGCCGGTGACGGCGTCGAGCTTGTCGTAGCGGACCTTGGCAAGCACCGGGTACATCATGATCAGCAGGCCGGCGGCGATGGGCAGGGAGATGCCGCCGATCTCCACCTTGCTGAGGGCGTCGTTCAGTCCGGGAATGACGCGGCCCAGGCCCAGTCCCAGGCCCATGGCGATGAGGATCCACACCGCCAGGAAGCGGTCGAGGACGGACAGTCCGGCGACGACCCCGGACGCGGGGTCCGGGGTCCGGGACGGGGTGGTGGATGTGGACGGTTCGGTGCGGGTCACGGACAGGCCCTCTTCTTGTCGGTCGCGTCGGTGGTGCGTGCGGCGGCGGCCAGGGCGGAGAACGATCCGGCCACCGCCTCGATGACGTCGGGCCGCAGCTTGTAGTACGTGAAGCGGCCGCACGGCTCGGTGTCCACGACTCCGGCCTCGCGCAGCACCCTCAAGTGGTTGGAGAGGTTGGTCTGACGTGCACCGGTCTCCTCCACCAAGTGCGTGGTGCACAGGGTCTCGTGGGCGAGCAGGGTCACGATCCGGAGCCTGAGCGGGTCGGCCAGGACCCGGATCAGGTCAGTGTCGACTGACGTCATCATGGGCTGATACTCTCACATCAGTGACGACTGACGCCATCGGGTGCTGATGTCGCTTCGCCCGAACCGCCGTGAGACAAGAGAGATCGTGATGCCCGACAAGCCCTCCGTGCTGTTCGTCTGCGTCCACAACGCCGGGCGGTCCCAGATGGCCGCCGCGTGGCTGGCCCACCTGGCGGGCGACCGCGTCGAGGTCCGCTCCGCCGGATCGGCGCCCGCCGATACCGTCAACCCCGCCGTCGTCGAAGCCATGAAGGAAGTGGGGATCGACCTCGCCGCCGAGTCGCCCAAGGTCCTCACCGTGGACGCCGTACGGGCCTCGGACGTCTGCGTCACCATGGGCTGCGGCGACGCCTGCCCCGTCTTCCCCGGCAAGCGCTACCTCGACTGGACGCTGGAGGACCCGGCCGGCCAGGGCGTCCAGGCCGTACGTCCCATCCGCGACGAGATCAGGACCCGGATCGAGGGCCTGATCGCCGAGATCGCCCCCGAAGCCGCGAAGTGAACGACGGCATCCACGACGCACTCGCACCCGGACGCGCGGGAGTCACCGCCCCGTAACCACAGGGCGGCACGCGCCCGGCGGATCCCGGACAGCACGCGGGATTTCAAAGCCCGGCAAGGAGGCAACCGTGACAGCTCCCGCTCCCGGTCCCGGCGTACCGCCGCAGCGCGATCCGTATCACCCGCCGGCGCGCGCCGTGCGCCGCATGGCGCGCCGCTACGCGGGCATTTTCGGCGTGGAGACGGTCGAGTCGTACCTCGAGGAGTGCCATACGCTGCTGGCTGCCCGGGCCACCGTCACCGACTATCTGCCGCTCCTCGCCGAGCGCTTCGCGGCCGAGCGCCTCGACGCGATCGTGCGCAGCCGGGGACCGGCTGCCGGGGCCGTCCCGGAGGTGCTGTTCGTCTGCACGGAGAACGCTGGACGTTCGCAGCTGGCCGCGGCCCTGCTGCGCGGCGCCGCCACGCGGAGCGTGCGCATCCACAGCGCGGGGACACTGCCCGCGGAGTGGATCGACCCGGTCGCGCTGCGGCTGATGGGCGAGAGCGGACTCTGCCCCGGCGCCGAATTCCCCAAGCCGCTGACGCACGAAGTGGTCGCGGCGGCGGACGTCGTGGTCTCGCTGGGCTGCGGCGACGCCTGTCCCGTCCTGCCGGGCCGCAGCTACTACGACTGGGACCTGCCCGATCTCAAAGGGCTGGACATCGAAAGCGCCCGCTCGGTCCGGGACGGGCTGGCGCGGCGCGTGGAGACACTGGCCCGCCGTCTGGGGTACCGGGCCGCTGTCTGACCCCGAGTGCGGCTCCGCCGTCGCGGGCCGCCGGGGCCGCCGGGGTCGCCCCGGCGGCCCGCTCGCCGCAGGGGGTCAGGCCGCGCGGGCGCCGAAGCGTGCGGCGAGGTGCTTTGCGTGTGCCTCGGCCGCCGCGTGGGCCCTCTCGCGTGAGGATTTCGACTGGTCGATCAGGGACTCCATGCCGGGCGTGATTGGGGCCAGGGTCAGCTCCGGCACCACGAACTCGACGTCCAGGCCCATGCCCTCGCCCAGGACCTTGCCCAGGTAGTTCTGCACGAACTCGAAGCTCTCGCGCGGAGTGCCGGGACCGTAACCGCCGCCCCGGCTGGCCACCACGACCGCGGGGGTGCCGGCGCCGGAGGGCTCGGCGGTGTTCGCGGTGCGTCCCGCGAGGATCACGTGGTCGAGCCACGCCTTGAGGGTGGAGGGGATTGTGTAGTTGTACATGGGGGCGCCGATCAGCACAGCGTCCGCCTCCTCCAGCTCCCGGGCCAGGGTGTCGCGCCGCGCGTAGGCCGCGGCCTGCTCGGGGGTGTGGCTCTCCGGGGGCGCGAAGCCCGCGGAGGCGGCGACACCGTCGAGGTGCGGCAGCGGGTCGGCGGCGAGATCGCGGTAGACGACGGTGCCCTCCGGGTGCTGCTCCTCCCATGTCCTGCGGAAGGACGCCGTGACGTCGCGTGAGACGGAGCCGTCCTGCGGAAAGACGGAGGAGTCGAGGTGAAGCAGCGTGGCCATGAGGGGAAGCTCCTTTGGCTGCGTAAGGAAGTAGAAGCAAGTACGTAGCTATTGATACCACAGGTGCTTACTTTTCTGCACTCCATTGTTTCGGCGCAGTACCCTTGCCCCATGGCAGAGCTTGGGGAGCAGACTCAGAAGGACGGCGTGCCCGGCGCCGCCCCGCAGTGCACCGAGCCCGAGAGCAGCATCACGCGTGTCTTCCAGGTGCTGGGCAAGCGCTGGACCGGGCTGGTCCTCGCCGCGCTCATGAACGGGCCCGGTCACTTCGCACAGCTCCGCCGGGCCGTCCCCGGCATCAGCGAGCGGATGCTCTCCGACCGGCTCACTGAACTGGCAGGGCTGAACCTGGTCGTGCGGACGGTCGAGGAGGGCCCGCCCCTGCGCGTCAGCTATCGGCTCAGCGAGGCCGGACAGGCGCTCAGGCCCTCCATGGCGGAGCTGACGCGGTGGGCGGACGCGCACCTGCCGGAGGCGGCGGCCTCGTGCCCGGAGGAGTTCCGGTCCTGATCCTCACGGCCGAACTGGGAAGCGGGGGGCCGCTTCCGTAGGGTGGGCCCGATGAAAGCCAACCCGGAAGCGGAAGCCGACGAGCCGGACCAGCCCGGGCAGCGCGAGCAGTCCGAGGAGCGTGAGGAGGCGGCGGAGCGCGAGGAGCCGGGCACCGAGCGGCTGGAGCGCGCCGTAGGGGCGGCCGAGGCCGCCCTCATCGAGTTCGAGATCGCGGTCGAGACCTTCCGGATCGAGATCGAGAACTTCTCCCGCCTGCACCACCAGCGCCTCGGACCGATGTACGCCCGCCTCGACGAGCTCGACGCGGGCATCGCCGAGGCGACCGCCGCCCTCAGCGGAGACCCCGAGGACCTGCGCAAGGCGCAGGAGGCACGGGTAGCGGTGCTGCCGATGCCCAAGGTGGAGGAGCTCTTCCACGGCTGGATCGACTCCGAAGGGCTCTCCCCCGAGGCGACGGCCATGCTCACCGAGCAGAACGTGCGGCCGCCGGGCCGGGTCCGTCCGGGCGAGGACGCACGGAAGGCGTACCGCGAACTGGTGCGCAAGGCACATCCCGACCTGGCGCAGGAGGACGAGGAGCGCAAGCGGCGCGAGGCCTTCCTCGTACGCGTCAACAAGGCGTACGCCGACGGCGACGTGGACGCGCTCCGGGAGCTGCTCGAGGAGTGGGAAGCCGGCCCCCGCGAGGAGGAGACGCGTCCGCGGCTGCCGCACAGCGAGATCCTCTACGCCCGGCTGGAGTGGCTGGCCGAGCGCAAGGAACAACTCACCGCCATGGTCACGGAGATGGAGCAGAGCGCCATCGGCGCGATGCTGAGGATGGCGCCGGACGATCCCGACACGCTGCTGGAAGAGATCGCCGAGCAGCTGCTGGAGCAGGTCGCCGAGCGCGAGGCTCAGCTGGCGCGGCTGACGCGCGAGAGGGACGCCAGGGCGGCGGAAGCCGGTACGGGCGCGGAAGCCGGTACGGGCGCGGAGCCCGCCGGGGAAGAGAACTGAGAGAGAGCTGTTCGCCATGCAATTCGGTCAGTTGCCGCAGGTCGACGTCGCATCGGTGCCCGCCGAGGCGCTGCTGCTGGACGTCCGCGAGAACGAGGAGTGGCGGGCCGGGCGCGCCGAGGGAGCGCTGCACATCCCGATGAGCGAACTCGTCGGCAGGATCGGTGAACTGACCGAACGGGCGGGCGAGGAGGAGCGGGTCTACGTGGTCTGCCGGGTCGGCGGGCGGTCCGCCCAGGTCACCCAGTACCTGCGCCAGCAGGGCATGGACGCGGTGAACGTCGACGGCGGCATGCTCGCATGGGAGGCGGCAGGACGCCCGCTGACCGGCGACGCGGAGGACGCCCACGTGCTGTGAAAGCTGCCCGGACGGCGGACGGACGGTCCGGACGGACGGTCCGGACGGGCTGCCCCGCGGGGGGCGGCCCGTCAGCCGTCGAAGTCCACCTCGAGGGCGTCTGTCACGGGACGGGACTGACAGGCCAGTACATAGCCGGCGGCCAACTCGTCGGGCTCCAGCGCGTAATTGCGGTCCATGCGCACCTCGCCCGAGACGAGGCGGACGCGGCACGTACCGCACACCCCGCCCTTGCAGGCGAAGGGCGCGTCGGCACGGTGGCGCAGCACGGTCTCCAGCACCGACTCGCCGTCGTCCATCGGCCAGCAGCCCGAGCGGCCGTCGAGAGTGGCGGTCACGGCCGCCGCATGGGCGGTGGCGCCGTGCGCGCCCCGGTCCGCCGACCCGGCCGTGCCCGTGCCGGCGCGGGCCACTGTGCCTGTGCCGGGCCCGGCGGGTGCGTCGTCGACGTGGAAGATCTCCTGATGGATGCGCCCCCGTGGCACGTCGAGACCCCGCAGTGCACGCGAGGCACCCTCGACCAGCCCGAGCGGCCCGCACAGATACCAGCCCTCGATGTCGGCGACTGGCAGCAGCGAGGGCAGCAGCCCGCTCAGCCGCTCCTCGTCGAGCCGCCCCGTGGGCAGGCCGCTCTGCTGCTCCTCGCGTGAGAGCGCCGTCACGAGCTGGAAGCGGTCGGGGAAGCGGTCCTTGAGGTCCGCGACATCCTCCAGGAACATCGTCGAGGAAGTGGACCGGTCGCTGCGTATCAGGCAGAAGCGGGCGCCGGGCTCCCGGGTGAGCAGCGTGGCCGCGATCGAGAGCACCGGCGTGACGCCGCTGCCGCCCACCACGGCGGCGAAATGCCCCGGCCGCGGTTCGAGGACGAAGCGGCCCGAGGGCGGGAGCACGTCCACCGTGTCGCCGGGGGTCAGCTCCTTGAGCGCGTAGCTGGAGAAGTCGCCGCCCTCGATGCCCCGTATGCCGATGCGCAGGGCCTCGGGCGCTTCGGCGGCGGGCGCGCAGAGCGAGTACGTCCGCCGGGCCTCCGTCTTCGCCGTGGGGGCGCCCTGCACGGTGCGGCGGCGCAGGGCGATGTGCTGGCCGGGAGCGTACCCGTAGAGGGGACGCAGCTCGGGCGGGACGGCGAGGGTGACGGCGACCGCGTCGTCCGTGAGCCGGTCGACTGCCGTGACGCGCAGCGGGTGGAAGGTGCTCACGGCGCTCCTCACAACTCCTTGAAGTGGTCGAACGGCTCCCGGCAGGAGTCGCAGCGGCGCAGCGCCTTGCAGGCGGTGGAGGAGAACCGGCTGATCAGTGACGTCTCGGTCGATCCGCAGTTCGGACAGCGGATGGCGAGCGTCAACGGGACGGGCCCGCCGGCCGATGCCGTGCCGCCGCGTGGTGGCGCGATGCCCGAGGCGGCAAGTTTGCGGCGGCCCTCGGGCGTGATGTCGTCGGTGCTCCAGGGCGGTGCCAGGACGGTGCGGACGGTGACCTCGGGCACGCCGTGCTCGCGCAGCGCGTGCTCGATGTCGGTGGCCATGGTCTCGACGGCGGGGCAGCCCGTGTAGGTGGGGGTGAGTTCGACCTCGACGGGGCCGCCGGGTGCGGTCTCCCGCACGTCACGCAGGACGCCCAGTTCGGCGAGGGTGACCACCGGGAGCTCCGGGTCGGGAACGGAGCCCGCCCACGCGCTCAGCTCACGGCGTCGACGCTCCCGCTCGTCGTCGGCGGCGGCAGGCTCCGCCGCAGGCCCCACGGCTCCCGGGGCGGCTGCCGCTTCGCGTTCCGCGCCGGTCACCATGACGCCCCCGGGTGGCTGCGGTGCAGATGCTGCATCTCGGCGAGCATCCGGCCGAACGGCTCGGTGTGCAGACCCTCCCTGCCCGCTCCGGCCTTCCACGCGCCGTACGGCTCGGTCGTGGGGACGGTCAGAGTGGCTGAGCCGAGGATGTGCGTGACCCGCTCGCTCCAGCCCTCCCGGAGCGCGGCCCAGTCCACCGCACCGACGGGAGCGGGCCCGCCCAGCGGCTGGAACAGCTCACCCGTGAACCGCCACAGGGCGTCCACCGCCCGCTGAGCGCGGTCGTGGCTCTCCCCGGTGCCGTCGCCGAGACGTACCGTCCAGTGCTCGGCGTGGTCCCGGTGGTAGGCGGCTTCCTTGACCGCCTTCGCGGCGAGCGGCTGTCCCAGCTCGGCGAGCTGTACGAACAGCAGCTCCTGCCAGGCGGAGAAGAAGAGCTGGCGGATCATGGTGTGGGCGAAGTCGCCGTTGGGCTGCTCGACCAGCTGGCAGTTGCGGAAGGCCCGTTCCTCACGCAGATAGGCCAGCTCGTCCTCGTCGCCCAGCTCGGAGTAGAGCGCGCGGGCCTGGCCCAGCAGGTCGAGAGCGATGTTGGCCAGCGCGAGCTCTTCCTCCAGCACCGGTGCGTGCCCCGCCCACTCCCCCAGCCGGTGGGAGAGCACGAGGGCGTCGTCGGCCAGCGGCAGCAGCGGACCGGCCGGCGGGACGGTACGGCCGCCGCCGCCCCGGTCCGTGCCGGTGGCGCCGGACGCGGGAAGGGCCTCGGGGGTCACAGGTTCCGCACCCCTTCCGGCACCTCGTAGAACGTGGGGTGGCGGTACGGCTTGTCGGCGGCCGGTCCGAAGAAGGGGTCCTTCTCGTCGGGGGAGGAAGCGGTGATCCGGTGCGAGGGCACGACCCAGACCGAGACGCCCTCGGAGCGGCGCGTGTAGAGGTCGCGGGCATTGCGCAGAGCCATCTCGGCGTCGGGGGCGTGCAGGCTCCCCGCGTGGGTGTGCGAGAGGCCGCGCCTGCTGCGCACGAACACCTCCCACAGGGGCCAGTCCGTGCCGCTCATCGTGGGCTCACCGCCGTTTCCGCCTCGTGCCGCGCCGTGTGCTGTGCTGCGGGGCGGGCGGCCTGCTTCGCCGCGTACGCGTCGGCTGCTTCGCGCACCCAGGCCCCGTTCTCGTGCGCCTCACGGCGCCGGCTGATCCGCTCCTCGTTGCACGGGCCGTTGCCCTTGAGGACCTCACGGAACTCCTCCCAGTCGATCGGGCCGAAGTCCCACTGCCCCCGTTCCTCGTTCCAGCGCAGGTCCGGGTCGGGAAGGGTGAGACCGAGGGCCTCGGCCTGCGGCACGCAGATGTCGACGAAGCGCTGACGCAGCTCGTCGTTCGAGTGCCGCTTGATCTTCCAGGCCATGGAGCGGGCGCTGTGCGCGGACTCGTCGTCCGGCGGTCCGAACATCATCAGCGACGGCCACCACCAGCGGTCCACCGCGTCCTGAGCCATGGCGTGCTGTGCCTCGGTGCCCTTGCTGAGGGCGAGCAGCAGCTCGAAGCCCTGCCGCTGGTGGAAGGACTCCTCCTTGCAGATGCGCACCATCGCCCGTGCGTAGGGGCCGTAGGAGCAGCGGCACAGCGGCACCTGGTTCGTGATCGCGGCACCGTCGACCAGCCAGCCGATCGCGCCCACGTCGGCCCAGGTGAGCGTGGGGTAGTTGAAGATCGAGGAGTACTTCTGGCGGCCGGAGTGGAGTTTGTCCAGCAGTTCGTCCCGGCCGGTGCCCAGTGTCTCCGCGGCGCTGTAGAGATACAGCCCGTGCCCGGCCTCGTCCTGGACCTTGGCCATCAGGATGGCCTTGCGGCGCAGCGAGGGGGCCCGGGTGATCCAGTTGGCCTCGGGCTGCATGCCGATGATCTCGGAGTGGGCGTGCTGGGCCATCTGCCGTACCAGCGTGGAGCGGTAGTCGTCCGGCATCCAGTCACGCGGTTCGATCCGCTCGTCCGCGGCGATCGCGCTCTCGAAGGCCGAGAGCGGCCCCGCCGGGTCCTCAGCGCTCCGTGCGCCCTCGCCGAGCAGCACAGATGTCATCACGACCCCCTTGCCGGCGGCCGCAGCCGCGCTCCCTACCGACCGATCGTTCGGTTCAATGGTGAGGTGCGGCCCCATAGGGTGTCAAGGCTCGAATAACCTCTGAGGCCGTACTCGGCCGCATGAACGTGGGGAGCAGGGAGGGCATGGAGCCAGCAGAGCAGCAGGCGGCGCAGCCGGAGCCGGAGCCGGGGCCGCCGCCGGAGGACACGCGCACAACCGGCGTCGCTGCGCTCTCGCCCGTCGCGCGGACGGTGGTGGGGGTGTCCGCCGCGGTCGTGGCCGTGGCCGTGGCCGTCCATCTGGCGATGGTCTTCCTGCACGTCGCGCCCTCGAACACCCTCACCAAGCAGCACGGCCAGGCGGTCGACGACTACGTCTACCCCGAGTTCGAGCAGAACTGGAAGCTCTTCGCTCCCAACCCGCTGCAGCAGAACATAGCCGTGCACGCCCGCGCCCGCGTCGCCCTGGACGACGGCGGTACCCGTACCACGGGCTGGGTCAACCTCTCGGCCATGGACGGTGAGGGCATCAACCACAACATCGCCCCCAGCCACGTCCAGCAGAACGAACTGCGCCGTGCCTGGGAGTTCTTCAGCAACTCGCACGACGACAAGGGCAAGCCCGTCGGTATGCGCGGCGAACTCTCCGAGAGCTACATCAAGCGAATAGTCATGCTCCGCTTCGGACCGGAGCTCAACGGCGGCACGGTCGAACGAATCCAGGTCCGCTCGGCCACCACACCCGTCGCGCCGCCCGACTGGAGCGACGAGAAGACGGACACGAAGACCGACTACCGGGTGCAGCCCTGGTGGCAGGTCAGCAGCGCGGACCTCCCGGGGGGCTGGGACAAGTGACCGGACAGCAGCAGCCTCACGGCGACGCGGGCGCGGTTCCGTCCCCGCGCTCCGCACCCGACGCGCTCCCGGAGCCCGCGGACGCCGCCGTCCCCGCGGACGCCTCCGCCCCGCCGGACGCCTCCGCCCCCGCGCCGCCGGCGTCCCCGGACGAGCCGGGCCGGGACGGGCCCGTCGCCCGCGGCCTGGCCCGTGTCACCGGCGGTGCGCTCGCCCCGTACCAGACAGCCGTCGTGCGCGTCGGCTTCGCTCTCACGTGGCTCTTCTTCCTGCTGCGCGAAGTGCCGAACAGGCATGAGCTGTACGGGCCCGACGGCCCCTGGAGCTGGAAGCTGGCCGAGCGGCTGATCGACTCCAACCACGCCTTCACGGTGCTGCTGTGGTCCGACAGCGACCTGTGGTTCGAGTTCGTCTACCTCGTGGCCGTGGCCGCCAGCGTCGCCCTGCTGCTCGGCTGGCGCACCCGCACCGCCTCCGTACTGTTCATGATCGGTGTGCTGTCCCTGCAGAACCGCAGCGTGTTCATGGGCGACGGCGGCGACAACGTCATCCACCTGATGGCGATGTACCTCGTGCTGACCCGGTGCGGCCAGGTCTGGTCGCTGGACGCCCGGAGGGAGCGCCGCAGCGGAGCAACGCGGGCGGAGGACAGGGACACCCTGGGCATCACCCTGTGGTCCCTCTTCGGCGCCGTACTGGTGGGCGCGACCGTTCTCGGCGGGCTCAGCATGGGCTGGGCGCTGTTCTTCTGGGCACTGTGGGCAGCGCAGGCAGTGTGGCGGCTGGCCGGCCGCCACGCGCCCGGAAGCCAGACCCGGGGGGTCTGCGACATGCTGGCCAACCTCGCGCACAACGGGGCTCTGCTCGTCATCGTCGTCGAGGTCTGCCTGATCTACTCCACGGCCGGCTGGTACAAGATCCAGGGTTCCCGCTGGCAGGACGGCACCGCCGTCTACTACCCGGCGCACCTGGACTACTTCTCCCCCTGGCCGGAGCTGAACATCATCCTCGCGGGCAGCGGTCTCATCACCCTGCTGATCACCTACGGAACAGTCGCGGTGCAGGTCGCCTTCCCCTTCGCGCTGTTCAACCGCCGCGCCAAGAACGTGCTGCTCGCCGCCATGATCACCGAGCATCTCAGCATCGCGGTGCTGCTCGGTCTGCCGTTCTTCTCGATGGCGATGGTCGCGGCGGACGCGGTCTTCCTGCCCACCGTCGCGCTGATGTGGCTGGGCGCGCGGTTCTCGGGAGGACGGAACCGGCTGCTCGCGCGGCTGGGCCGCAAGGGGCGCGGGAAGGACGCGGACGAGGCTGAGGACGCTGACGAGGACGCAGGCGGGGACGGCCGACGTGCAGTCCCTCCAGCACCTCCGCGCCGGCACAGCGGGGACGGTGTGTCCGTACCCTGACGGCATGACCGTACGGCTGACGGCGTGAGCGCCGGGGAGGACGCCGCGGCGCTGCTGCGGCAGTGGCGTGAACACGCCGCCGGCAGTGTGCTGCTGGACGGCTTCCACGCGCTCAAGCACGCCCTGCGCTTCGAGGCGCGGGTGCCGCTCGCCCTGACTGCGGACCGCGGGGCGGCGCTCGCCCTCTCGCGTGAGCTCGCCCCCGATCTCACCGGCGAGCTGCACGGACTGCTGCGCGAGGTGCCCGGCCAAGCGCTGCACGACCTGGTGCCGAGGCCCCACCCGACCGGCGTCGCGGCTCTCGCCGTACGGGGCAGCGGGCGCGCGGGCCGCTCCCTGGTGACGGAGGGCCCGGGACGGGCCGGGGCCCGCGGGGCACCGGTGATCGTGCTCGACAATCCGCGCCACCTGGGCAACGTGGGAGCGGTGATCCGGCTCGCCGCGGGGGCGGGAGCCGCGGGCGTCCTGACGACCGGCACGGTAGACCCGTGGCATCCCAACGTGGTCCGGGCGAGCGCAGGACTGCACTTCGCCACGGCGGTCGAGCAGTGCGATCCGGAGGCTCTGCCGCGCGGCCCTCTCTACGCGCTCGACCCCGACGGCGAGGACATCCGCACGCTCACCCTGCCGGACAGTGCGCTGATCGCCTTCGGCTCGGAACGGCACGGCCTGTCCGCCGAGTTGCGGGAGCGGGCCGGCCGGCTGGTGGCGCTGCCGATGCAGCCCCAGGTCAGCAGCTACAACCTGGCCACCAGTGTCGCGATGACGCTGTACCACTGGATGGCGGGCCGGCCGGGCCCCTGAGCGCCGGCGGCACGCGGGACGGCTGAGGGCGCCGCCCGCCCGTCCGCGGCAGGCGGCTCCACCCGCGGTCGGTGGCCCTGCTCGCGGGCAGCGGTCCGTCCGCGCGTCCCGGGCGCGCGTCACATGCGTCCGTGTGTCACGTGTCCCGGGCGTCGGTGCGGACAGTCCGCACCGAGGGCGGAGTGCTGTCCGCCCGTCCGGACGGCGTGCGGGTCACAGGTACGGGCCGCCTGAGCGGGGCGGACTGCCGGGCTCCTCGTCACCGAGCGTGCCGTGCTCGGGGAGCACCCCCGGAGGCAGCGCCCTGCGCATCTGCTCGAGCTGCGCGCGCGCCGCCATCTGCTGCGCGAAGAGGGCGGTCTGGATGCCGTGGAAGAGACCTTCCAGCCAGCCCACGAGCTGGGCCTGGGCGATGCGCAGTTCGGCGTCGCTCGGCACGGACTCCTCGGTGAAGGGGAGCGAGAGCCGCTCCAGTTCCTCGATCAGCTCGGGCGCGAGGCCGTCCTCCAGCTCCTTGATGGAGCTGGTGTGGATCTCCTTGAGCCGGACGCGGCTCGCCTCGTCCAGAGGGGCCGACTTCACCTCTTCGAGCAGCTGCTTGATCATGCTGCCGATGCGCATGACCTTCGCGGGCTGCTCGACCATCTCCGTGATGGGAACGTCGCCCTGCTCGTCGCCCTCGCCGTCACCGGCCTTGGAGTCGGCACTGCCGAGAGCCATGCCGTCCGGTCCGACGACCAGGACGTGCTGGTTCTCGCGTTGCCGTTCGTTGCTCGGCTGTGTCATGACACCCATTCTGCACGCATGCCCAGGGCACCTGTCGGCCGAGTCCCGTCCGCCGTTCGCAGGAGCGTCAGCCGCGGCGCAACCGGACGGCGAGCAGGGCGAATCCCAGGCCGATCAGGGTCATGCCCGCGCCGAGCGGGAGCACCGGCGAGACGTAGGAGGTGGCGGCGGTGGCGGGGGGACGCCCCGGCCCGGCTGCGGAGTCCCGTTCCTGCGGATCGGGTGCGTAGAGATCGTGTGTGCCGAGGATGCCCCCAGCGTCGTCCGCGACGCTCCGGTCGTCACGGGCACCGCCGTCCGTGCCGCTGTCCGTGCCGCTGTCCGTGCCGCTGTGGGGAACGCCGTGGGGGCCCTCCGCGTGCTCCGCCGCACCGGGGGGCGCGTGCGCGGAGGGGGAAGGCCACGGGCGGTGCGGCTGGTGCCGGGGTGCTTCCGGAGCGCGCCCGCCGGGCGTCCGCTGCCTGCTGTCCCGGTTCCGCTCGTGGCCCCGCTCCTGCTCGCGGCCCGGCTCGTGCTTGTGGCCGGTGTGGCGCTCGTGGCCGGGGACGTCCACCTCGTGCCGCGTGTGCCGGCCGCCCTGCTCGGTGTGTCCGGTGTGTCCGGCGTGCTGGGCGCGCGCGGCCCTGCTCTCACCTTCGCCCGGGGGCGTGGAGGGGCGTGAAGTGCCCTTGCTCTTTGATGACTTCTCCCCCGTACGGAGTCCGGCTGCCGGCACCCGGACGGTGACGCCCGCGGAACTGGTCGTGATCACCCGTACCGGGAGGGCGCCGTCCTCGCGGTACGGTTCCCGCTCGCCCGGGGCCGCGACGGCCGTGGCGGCGTGCTGTTGGAGACCGGACGGCTCACTCGGCTCGTCGAGGTCCGCGTCGGGGCCGGGGGCCGCGGCGGTGAGGGTCGCGACCAGCAGGGCGGCCACCCAGGGCAGCCGAGCGGTCGCATGGAGTGTGTGGCGTCTGTGCCGCACGGCAGAGACCCTCCCATTGCGGATTGTCCAATAATGCAATCAGCGTTACATAATTGGACAAATACGGCATCTGGAAAGGTCCCTGCCGGCACCCGCTGCCTACGTCGTCAGGAGGATCTTCCCGACGTGGCTGCTCTCCTCCAGCGCCCGGTGCGCGTCCGAGGCACGGCTCATCGGCAGTGTGCTGTCGACGACCGGCCGCACCCTGCCGTCCGCCAGCAGCGGCCATACGTGTTCACGCACCGCCGCGACGATCGCCGCCTTCTCCGCCGCCGGACGTGCCCGCAGCGAAGTGGCCGTCACAGCGGCCCGCTTGGACAGCAGCGCGGCGAGGTTCAACTCGCCCTTGCGTCCGCCCTGCAGGCCGATGACGGCGAGACGGCCGTTGACCGCGAGGGCCTTGATGTTCTGCTCCAGGTACTTGGCGCCGATGATGTCGAGGATGACGTCGGCACCCGCGCCGTCCGTCGCCGCGCGCACCTCCTCGACGAAGTCCTGCTCGCGGTAGTTGATCAGCACGTCGGCACCGAGTTCCGCGCACCGCTCCAGCTTCTCCTTGCTGCCCGCGGTGACCGCGACCCGCGCGCCCACAGCCTTCGCGAGCTGGACGGCCATGGTGCCGATACCGCTGCCGCCGCCGTGCACGAGCAGTGTCTCGCCGGGACGGAGGTGGGCGACCATGAAGACGTTCGACCAGACGGTGCAGGTCACTTCGGGCAGCGACGCGGCCGTCGTCAGGTCGATGCCGTCCGGGACGGGCAGGAGCTGGCCGGTCGGTACGACGGTCTGCTCCGCGTACCCGCCGCCGCTGAGGAGCGCGCACACCTCGTCGCCGACGGACCATGTGCTCACACCCGGGCCGAGTGCGGCGATCCGCCCCGAGCACTCCAGGCCGGGGTACGGAGAGGCGCCGGGCGGCGGATCGTAGAAGCCCTGACGCTGGAGGAGGTCGGCGCGGTTGACCGCGCCGGCGGCGACCTCGACGAGCACCTCGCCCTCGCCGGGCTCGGGGACGGGGACCTCTGCCCAGACCAGGGCGTCGGGTCCACCGGGTTCGGGGACGGTGACCGCGTGCATCGTGGAGTTGGACGTAGCCATGGGGCCGACGCTACTCCCAGGCCGCCGCGCTGCGGCACCGCCCCGCACTCCCGTCCTGGTACTGGCCGGTACGCCGCCAGGACTCAACTCCCGCCGCTCCGGCGGTTGCCCGGCCGCGCAGCCTCAGCCGCCGTTGCGGTCGCCCCGCCAGAACCCCACGCCCCTGGGTCCGCCCGGCCGCCCCGGACCGCCCGGCCCCGCCGGACCTCCCTGGCCGCCGTACGCCGCGTCCTTGCCGCCCGGAACCCCTTCCGCCGGGTGCGGAGCCGCCGCCCGGTGGATCACCACGACACGGTCGGTGGACTCCAGCGGCTCGGCCTGCGGGTCGTCGTATCCCAGCAGCCGGTGGCCCCGTACGACAGTGACCACCAGCTCCTTGCACTCTCTCGGGGAGAGACCCACCTCGGCCTTGGTGACGGGACGTTCGTTGAGACTGAGCCCCGACCCCTGCTGGATCAGGTCCTCCATGACCGAGCTCGCGTTGGGGCTGAGCACGGACAGGCCGAGGAGGCGGCCGGCGGCGCTCGCGCTGGTGATCACGGAGTCGGCGCCGGACTGCCGCAGCAGGGGCACGTTCTCCTCCTCCCGTACCGCTGCGACGATCTTGAGACGGGAGTTGAGCTGGCGCGCGGTGAGAGTGACCAGCACCGCGGTGTCGTCGCGCTGCGTCGCGATCACGATCTGCTTGGCACGCCGCACCTCGGCGCGGGCGAGGACGTCGCTGCGGGTGGCGTCACCGACCACGCTCACGTATCCCTCGTCGTTCGCGGCCTTGGCCACGTGGTGGTTCGGATCGATGACCACTATCCGGTCCCGGCGTACGCCGGTGGACAGCAGCGTCTGTGCGGCCGAGCGTCCCTTTGTGCCGAAACCGACGACGACGGTGTGGTCACGCAACTTGGACCTCCAGCGGGCCAGGAGCCACTGCTCGCGCGTGCGGTCCGTGAGCGCCTCGAGCGTGGTGCCGATGAGGATGATCAGGAAGAGGATGCGGAGCGGAGTGACGAGGAGGATGTTCGCCATCCGCGCGCCCTCGGTGACCGGGGCGATGTCGCCGTAACCGGTGGTCGAGAGCGTGACTGTCGTGTAGTACACGCAGTCGAGGAAGGAGACGCTGTCGTCCGCGCTGTCGCTGTAGTCCCCGCGGTCGATGTAGACGATCATGACGGTGGTCGCCAGCACCAGGAGCGCCGCGAGGAGCCGCCGTCCGACCTGGAGTTGGGGGCTGACCTCGGAGCGAGGAAGCAGGATGCGGTACTGATCCTTCACGCGCGTGAGTTCCTCACCAGGTGAACCAGGGGAGAGGCAGCACCTGAACACCGGTGCCGGAGGCGGCACCGCCGGGTGGAATGACGGCCAGGGCGGTGGCGGTGGCGATACCGCGGAGCATGGCGGGTCCGTTGTAGTGGAGGGGACGGGCCGACGACTTGGCTGGAGAGTACGTGACCGGCACCAGCCGGGTGTCGCGGGGGTGTCCGGGCACCTCGTCCGTGAGTGACACCACCGGGTCCTGCGCGGCGGGGCTGTCGGCGAGAGTGCGTATCAGCGGCGCCGCGAGCGTCACCACACCGGAGAGCGCCGCCAGCGGGTTGCCGGGCAGACCGACGAGGAACGGGCCCTCTCCCGACCCGTCGCGGCGGCGCCCTCCGGGCAGCCGGGCCAGCAGCATGGGATGGCCGGGCCGGACGCGTACGCCCTCGATGAGCAGGCGCGCACCGACGCGGGCCAGCGTGGGACGCAGATGGTCGACCGGCCCGTGCGCCGTGCCGCCGGTGGTGACGAGGAGGTCGGCCGTGGTCGTGGCCACCGCCTCGTGCAGGGCCTCCGCGTCGTCGCCGAGCCGTCTGGTGACCAGGACGTCCGCGCCGAGCGCGGCGAGCCACGGCTCCAGCATCGGGCCCAGGGCGTCCCTGATGCGGCCGCCGTGGGGCACGCCCCGGTGCAGCAACTCGTCGCCCAGTACGAGAACTTCCGCGCGCGGACGCCTGGTGACGGTCAGCCGGTCGTAGCCCGCGGCGGCGGCGAGCCCGAGGACGGCGGGGGTGACCGGCGTGCCGGTGGGCAGCAGCCGGTCGCCGGAGCGGCACTCCTGGCCGCGGGGGCGGATGTCCGCGCCGGGCTGGGGGTGCCGTGTCGCCCGCAGGCGGCTTCCGGCGATTTCGCCGTACTCGGAGCGCAGCACCGCGCTCGTGCCCGGAGGCACGCGGGCGCCGGTGGCGATGCGGACGGCCTGCCCGTCGGGAAGCGTGCGGGGTTCGCGGCGGTCGCCCGCGAGGATGCCCCGGCTCTCCGTGTCCTCCGCCGGCTCCCAGGGGCCGGGTCCGGAGACGGCCCAGCCGTCCATGGCGGAGGAGTCGAAGGAGGGCAGGTCCGTGAGGGCGTCGAGCGGGGCGTCGAGGGTGTGGTGCAGGGCCTGGGCCAGGGGGAGGACGTGCGAGGGCAGGGGAGCGGCGGTGCGGGCGGCGACCGTACGGGCGTCGGACCAGGGGAGATCATGGACGTGGGCGTCGCCGCCGGGGGCCGCGGCGGCACTGCCGGCGCCGGCAGAGCCGTGCGTGTCGCCCCCGCCGCCCGTGCCGTCCCCGTGGGTGGCCGCTCTGGCGTCGTACGGTCCGGAGCCGGTGCCCGGCCGTGGGCGCGGCGTTCCGCCCTTCCCCGTGGCAGAGCCGGAGCCGGCACCCGTGGCCGCGCCCTCGTCCGGGCGCCGGCCGCTGCCCCGGGGGGTCGCGCCGCCCGCCCGCCCATGGGCGGAACCGTTGGCCAGGGCGATCGCCTCGTCGAGTTCGTCGGCGCCGCTCATCGTCCGCCGTCCTGCCCCCCTCCGGGCTCCTGGGACTGCGCCTCCTCGGCCCAACGGGCGGCAAGCCGGGCGGCCTTGGCTGCCGCTTCCGCGACGTCCTCGGGGCTGCCACCACGTGTGGCCGCCGCGTAGCCCACGAGGAAGGTGGTCAGCGGCGCGGCGGGGCGGGTCACGCCGTGTGCCGCGTCGCGTGCCAGGTCGAGGAGCGTGGAGTTGTCGACGTCGAGGTCGATGCCGAGTTCGGCCTTGGCCGCGGTCATCCATTCGTCCAGCACGGTGTCATGCTCCCTGATTCGTGCCCTCGCGGCGGCGACGTCGTCCCAGGTGTCGCAGTCGAGGGCGTCGGACGCGGCCGGGTGACGCCCGGCGGCGATGCTGATGCGACGAAGTCTCAGCTCAGGAAGGAGAAGCCGCAAGGGGAGCCCGGTCAGGCGTCCGTACTCGGTGTGCAGGAGCGCCAGTTCGCGGCGCAGCGGTTCGGTGCGGTAAGCGGCGAGCAGCGGCTGGTCGCGGCCGTCGTTGACCAGTGCGCCCTCGTTGCCCTTGCCGTCCCCGTCTGTGTCCCCGGCTCTGTCCCCGTCTGTGTCCCCGTTTCCGTTTCCGTCCGCTTCCCCGTCGGTCTCCGCGTCCGCGTCGGCGGGTGTCTCCTCCGCCGCGGCGAGCAGGGCGCGGACGGTCTCCCCGCGCAGGAAGGGCAGATCCGCCGAGAGGACGAGCACCACCTCGGCGGTGGTGCGGCGAAGCCCGGCGTCGAGTGCCGCCAGCGGACCTCCGCCCTGCGGCTCCTCACGGACCCACACCACGGGGCGGTGCGTCGGTCTGCGCGGGCCGACGACGACCGTGGTGGCGGCGCCCGCGCACGCGGAAAGCACGCGGTCGAGCAGGGACCGGCCGCCCACGGTGAGGGCCGGTTTGTCGGCGCCGCCCAGGCGCCGGGCGCCGCCGCCCGCCAGGACGACGGCGTCGTGCGCGTACTCGCGGCCGGGCGGTCGGCGGCCTTGCCGGTCTTCGGGTCTCACGCCCTAGAGGGTACGGAGCAGCACCGCGGGTTGTTCCACGCAGTCCGCGACATGGCGCAGGAAGCCTCCCGCGGTGCCGCCGTCGCACACCCGGTGGTCGAAGGTGAACGAAAGCTGCACCACGCTCCGGACGGCGAGCTGTCCCTCGACCACCCACGGCTTCTCCGCGATCCGGCCCACACCGAGCATCGCCGCCTCGGGATGGTTGATGATCGGGGTCGAGCCGTCGACCCCGAACACCCCGTAGTTGTTGAGGGTGAAGGTCCCACCGGTCATCTCGCGCGGCGTCAGTGTCCCTGTACGGGCGCACTCCGTGAGCCTGGCCAGCTCCTCGCCGAGCCGGGTCGCGTCGAGCGTGTGCGCGTCCCGGACGACCGGGACCACCAGTCCCCTCGGGGTCTGCGCGGCGAAGCCGAGGTGCACCTGCGGATGCTGCACCACCTCGCGGGCGTCGGTGTCCACCGTCGAGTTCAGCTCGGGGAAGTGGGACAGCGCGGATGTACAGATGCGGGCGAGGAGGGCGAGGAGCGAGATCTTGGGGCCGCTGTGCGCGTTCATCGCCCGGCGTGCGGCGAGCAGCTCCGTCGCGTCCGCGTCCACCCAGCAGGTCGCGTCGGGGATCTCCCGGCGGCTGCGGGAGAGCTTGTCGGCCGCGGTGCCGCGGAAACCGGTCAGCGGAACGCGGGTGGGCGACTGGGCGGAGGGCCGCGCGGTCTGCTGTGCCGCTGGTCCGGAGGCGACGGGGCCGGGGGTGACCGCGCCGGGGGCGGTCTTGCCGGCGGCCGTCCCGGGCAGGGCCGCCCCGGGGAGCGCGGCCTCGTTCCGGGAGCGGGCCGCGCGTTCCACGTCCGCACGCAGGATGAGGCCGTCGGGACCGGAGCCCGTGACGGCGCGCAGGTCGAGTTCGTACTCGCGGGCGAGCCGTCGCACGAGGGGGGAGATCACCGCCACCGGCCCGGAGGGGCCGTTGTGCGGGGTGGCCGGGGGACCGGGCGTTCCCGCCGGAGCCGGGCGGGCCGCCGCGCTCTCGCCGTGCCCCGCGCCCGGAGTCAGCCGGAAGCCGTCGAGCGGGCGTGTGCGGCGGCGGCGCCCCGGTGAGCCGCCGGTGCCGTAGCCGACCAGGACATTGCCGGAACTGTCCGCCCGCTCCTCACCGGCGGCGGTCGCGGTCTTCGCCGCGCCGGACCGCGCCGGTGCGGCGTGGCCGCGGGAGTTCCCGCCGGCCGTCTCCTGCGCCGTCCCGTCCGCAGTGGTCTCAGCGGGCTGCTCCGCATCCTCGGACGCTCCCACAGCGACCGTCAGCAGCGGGGCGCCGACGGGGATCTCCGCGCCCTCCTCACCGCAGCGCGCGGTGACCACGCCGCCGTAGGGACAGGGCACGTCGACCAGGGCCTTGGCCGTCTCCACCTCGATGACGGGCTGGTCCACCGCCACCACATCGCCGACGGCGACCATCCACCGCACGATCGTGGCCTCGGTCAGTCCTTCGCCCAGGTCGGGCAGGCTGAACTCGCGTACCGAAGTCATCAGCGACCGCCCCTCTCGTCCCGGTCCGAGCGCCAGTCGCTCTCCCACTGGAGCCGGGAGACCGCGTCCAGCACCCGGTCCACATCGGGAAGATGATGCCGCTCCAGCATCGGCGGCGGATAGGGGATGTCGAAGCCGGAGACACGCAGCACCGGCGCCTCCAGGTGGTGGAAGCAGCGCTCGCTCACGCGGGCCGCCAGCTCACCGCCCGGTCCGCCGAAGCCGGCCGACTCGTGGACGACCACGGCGCGGCCCGTGCGCCGCACGGACTCCACGACGGTCTCCTCGTCGAAGGGCACGAGCGACCGCAGGTCGATGACCTCCAGGTCCCAGCCCTCGTCACGGGCCGCCGCCTCCGCGGCCTCCATGCAGACCGGCAGCGAGGGCCCGTAGGTGAGGAGCGTCGCCGAGGTGCCGGGACGCCGCACCAGTGCCCGCCCGATCTCCGGCACGGCCTCCGGCTGCTCCGGTGACCAGTCCGCCTTGCCCCAGTACAGCCGCTTGGGCTCCAGGAAGATCACCGGGTCGTCGCTCGCGATGGAGCGGCGCAGCAGGCCGTAGGCGTCCGCCACGGTCGCCGGTGTGACGACGTGCAGGCCGGGGGTGGCCATGTAGTACGCCTCGGAGGAGTCGCTGTGGTGCTCGACTCCTCCGATGCCGCCGCCGTAGGGCACCCGGACCGTGATCGGCATGGGCAGCGCTCCGCGCGTGCGGTTGCGCATCCGTGAGATGTGCGAGATCAGCTGCTCGAAGCCCGGGTACGCGAAAGCGTCGAACTGCATCTCGACGACCGGCCGCATCCCGTACATCGCCATGCCCACCGCCGTACCGAGAATCCCGGCCTCGGCCAGCGGGGTGTCGGTGCAGCGCTCCTCGCCGAACCTCGCCGTCAGCCCGTCGGTGATCCGGAAGACGCCGCCGAGCCTGCCGACGTCCTCGCCGAAGACGTGGACGTCCGGGTCCTCGGCGAGTGCGTCGTGCAGGGCCCGGTTGAGCGCCTGCGCCATCGTGGCGGGTTTGCGGGCGGTCTCCCGCGGTGGATGTGTGCCTGCCGCGCCGGTCTCCACCGACGTGCCCGTCGCCGTGCTCATCAGGCCGTCTCCCCCGTCCTCGCCGTGTCTTCCCGGCCTGCGCCCGCCTCGTCCTCCGCCGCTTCGAGCTCGGCCTGCAGCTGCTGCGCCTGCTGCTGCAACTGTGTGGTCCGCCGCGCGTAGACGTGGTCGAAGAGGTCCATCGGGTGCAGCGCGGGGTCCTGGTGCATCCGCTCGCGGAGGTCGCGTGCCATGCGCTCGGCCGCCTCACCTGCCTCCCGTACGCCGGTGTCGTCCAGCAGGTCGCGCGAGCGCAGCTCGCGCTCCATCAGCGTGACCGGGTCGTGTTCGCGCCAGGCGGTGACTTCGGCCGCTTCGCGGTAGCGGGTCGCGTCGTCGGCGTTCGTGTGGGCGTCGAGGCGGTACGTCACCGCCTCCACCAGGGACGGGCCCTCGCCGCGGCGGGCACGCTCGACCGCCTCGCCGAGCACCTGGTGCATGGCCGCAGCGTCGTTGCCGTCGACGAGCCTGCCCGGCATGCCGTAACCCACCGCCTTGTGGGCGAGGCTGGGCGCCGCCGTCTGCTTCGCCAGCGGTACGGAGATCGCGAAGCCGTTGTTCTGCACGAGGAAGACGACCGGGGCCTGCCATACGGCGGCGAAGTTCAGCGCCTCGTGGAAGTCGCCCTCGCTGGTACCGCCGTCCCCCACCATGGCGAGGGCGACCACCTCGTCGCCCTTGAGCCGGGCGGCGTGTGCCAGCCCGACGGCGTGCGGGAGCTGCGTGGCGAGCGGTGTGCTCAGGGGGGCGACGCGGGTCGCCCGCGGGTCGTATCCGCTGTGCCAGTCCCCGCGCAGCAGCGAGAGCACCGCCACCGGGTCCAGGCCGCGGGCGACGGCGGCGAGCGTGTCGCGGTAGCTGGGGAAGAGCCAGTCCTGTTCGCGGAGGCAGAGGGCCGCTGCGATCTCCGCTGCCTCCTGGCCGGTGGAGGAGGGGTAGACGGCGAGGCGGCCCTGCTTCGTCAGCGCCGTCGCCTGCTCGTTGAACCGGCGGCCGCTCACGAGCCGGCCGTACAGCTCCCGGAGAAGCCCGCCGTCCAGCTCCGCGCCGGTGCCCAGCAGCCTGTGCGGCTCCTGGTCCGGCAGCAGGGGTGCCGGGTCACGGCGGGGGCGCCAGGCGGGGGGCGGTGCGGGATGGTATGCGCCGGACTGCTCTAGGACCGTCATGTCGAGCACCTCCTCGTGGGGGGCTGCTGGGGCCGGAAGCGAGTGGCTTCCCTACCGATTGTTCGGTCGCCGGCACGTTTTGGCTACAGGCGGCCCCAGCCTGTGGACAACTTGAGCGCTGATGCGTTCGATGGGTGCAGAACGTCCATCGAGGGGAGGCCGCGGGGCATGCCGGACGGACAGATTGCCGATTCGGCCGGCGACTCCGAGGGCCTCGGCGGTCCGGGCCCGCGCCACACCTACGACGAAGCAGACGCGCGCCCTCCCGCCCGCCCGCTCGATCCCGTCGACAGGGACATCCTGCGCCTGCTGCGCGCGGACGGCCGTCTGTCCGTCCGCGCGCTCGCCGAGCAGGTGCACATCTCACGTGCCAACGCCTACGCCCGCATCAACCGACTGGTGGACGACGGGGTGATACGGGGCTTCAGCGCCCGGATCGACGAGGAGCGCGCGGGGCAGGGGGCCTCGGCCTACATCACGCTCAAGATCGTGCAGGACTCCTGGCGCAGTGTCCGCGAGAAGTTGCTGCAACTGCCGGGGGCCGCGCACATGGCGCTCGTCAGCGGGGACTTCGACGTCCTGCTGCTGGTGCACACGGCGGACAACCGGTCGCTGAGGGACCTGGTGCTGACCAGGATCCAGGCGATCCCGGAGGTCATCAGCACACGCACGCTGCTGGTCTTCGAGGAGACCGACCTCGAACCGGAGATCTGAGCCGCGCGCGGCCGCGTCCGGGCCGGGGAGGTCAGTTGCGCAGACCGGAGAAGGCGGTGCGCACGACGGCCTCGGCGACCTCCTCGCTGCTGGCCGAGCCGCCGCGGCCCGCGCGCCCCGGCCGGTACCACTCCACGATGGAGTTGATCATTCCGAAGAGCAGCCGGGTCGCCAGCCGCACGTCCACGTCGGCGCGCAGGTCGCCGTCCGCGGCGGCCTGCTTGAGCAGCTCCGAGACCCGCTGGTCGAACTCGCGGCGGCGTGCCATGGCCCACCGCTCGGTGTCGGTGTTGCCGCGCACGCGCAGCAGCAGGGTCACGTACGGCAGCTCCGTCATCAGCACCTCGACCGTGCGGCGGGTGACGTGTTCCAGCCGGTCGATCGCGCGCCCCTCGCGGGACCGCGGTTCGTCCAGGACGCCGAAGAGGCCGTTGAGCGCGCGGCTTATCGCGCGGCGCAGCAGCTCCTCCTTGCCCCGTACGTGGTGGTAGATCGAGGACTTGGAGATGCCCGCGGCCTGTGACAGGTGCTCCATGGAGGTGCCGTCGTAGCCGCGCTCGATGAACACCTCCACGGCGACCTTGAGCAGCGAATCGGGCGTGTAGGTGTCGCGCTTGGCCGGCATGCCGCCGATGCTATCCACGTTATCCACAGCCTTCCGGTCCCCCTTGCCCCGACCGATCGTTCGGTAGCAGTATCTACCTGTCGCCGGAAGCCCGACAGCCCGTGCACCGCGTACAGCCCCCGCTACCCCGGTGTTGTGCACGAGCCGCAGGACCGGCGGGCCGGGCTCGTTCAGCGAGTCCAGCGAGTCCGGCGAGTTCAGTGACCTGAGCAAGATCCGCACAGCGCCAGCCACCCACCACCCACTCACCCAGCCACCCAGCTCGACGAGGAGTTGGTCGTTCGTGACCGCACCTGTGACCGCATCCGTGACCACGGCCGGCAGCGCTCCGCTCTCCGCGGCCCAACTGGTCGAGAGGCACCGCCCCACGCTCGACCGGGCCCTGGAGGTGATCCGCAGCCGGGAGTACTGGTCGCCGCACCCGGAGCACCCCAAGGCGTACGGCGGCGAGTCGGGCGCGGCCGGCTCGCTGAGCGCCGGGCAGGGCCAGGCCGCCTTCGACGCCCTGCGCGGCAGCCGCTTCGAGATCGAGGGGCAGCCCGGCACGACCGGTCCGGAGAGCGGCTGGGTGTCGAGTGAAGTCTCGCCCTACGGGCTGGAGATGGGCATCGAGTATCCCCGCCCCGATCTGGACGTGCTGCTCCCCGCGATGCGTGAGGCGATGCCGGCCTGGCGCGCGGCGGGCCCGGAGACGCGGGCCGCGGTGTGCCTGGAGATCCTGGCCCGTATCAGCGCCCGTACGCACGAGTTCGCGCACGCGGTGATGCACACCAGCGGGCAGGCGTTCATGATGGCCTTCCAGGCGGGCGGGCCGCACGCCCAGGACCGCGGCATGGAGGCGGTGGCCTACGCCTACGAGGAGCAGGTCCGCACCCCCGCGGCGGCCGACTGGTCCAAGCCGCAGGGCAAGCGCGACCCGCTCGACCTCAGCAAGCACTTCACCCCCGTGGGCAGGGGCATCTCCCTGCTCGTCGGATGCAACACCTTCCCCACCTGGAACGGCTATCCGGGCTTCTTCGCCTCCCTCGCCACGGGTAATCCGGTGCTGGTCAAGCCGCATCCGCGTGCGGTGCTGCCGCTTGCGCTGACGGTGCGCATCGCCCGTGAGGTGCTCTCCGAGGCGGGGTTCGAGGCGAACCTGGTCGCGCTGGCCGCCGAGCGGGAGGGCGAAGGCATCGCCAAGGAACTGGCTGTGCGGCCCGAGATCCGCATCATCGACTACACCGGCTCGACGGCCTTCGGGGACTGGCTGGAGAGCAACGCCCGCCAGGCCCGTGTCTTCACCGAGAAGGCCGGGGTCAACACGGTGATCGTCGACTCCACCGACGACTACAGGGGCATGCTGGGCAATCTGGCCTTCTCCCTCTCGCTCTACAGCGGCCAGATGTGCACCACGCCGCAGAACCTGCTCATCCCCCGGGGTGGTATCTCCACGGACGCGGGGGAGAAGTCCTACGACGAGGTGGTCGCCGATCTGGCCACCGCCGTGGAGAAGCTGCTCGGCGACGACGCGCGGGCCAACGCCGTCCTCGGTGCCATCGTCAGCCAACAGGTGCGTGAGCGCGTCGAGTCGGCGCCCTCGCTGGGCGAAGTCGCCCTGGCCTCACGCTCGGTCGAACACCCCGACTTCCCCGGCGCGACGGTGCGTACGCCCGTCATCCTCAAGCTGGAGGCCGCCAAGCCGGAGGCGGAGTCCGTCTGTCTCTCGGAGTGCTTCGGGCCGGTCTCCTTCGCCGTCGCTGTCGAGTCCACGGCGGACGCGGTGGCCCTGCTGCGGCGCACCGTGCGGGAGAAGGGCGCGATGACGGTGGGCGCGTACACGACCTCGCCGGAGGCCGAGCGGATGATCGAGGACGCCTGCCTGGAGGAGTGCGCGCAGCTCTCGCTCAATCTCACGGGCGGGGTGTACGTCAACCAGACCGCGGCCTTCTCGGACTTCCACGGCTCCGGCGGCAACCCCGCGGCCAACGCGGCCCTGTGCGACGGTGCGTTCGTCTCCGACCGCTTCCGCACGGTGGAGGTGCGCAGGCCGGCCTGACGGGGCCACGCGGCCGGAGGCGCTGACCACCGGTGCTGGTCACCGTGCTGGTCACCGGTGCTGGTCATCGGTGACCAGCACACAGCAGGAGGGCGCCCCCACGCGTCGCGTGTGGGCGCCCTCCTGCCGGGCGTCGTCAGTCGCCGGGCTTGCCTGTGGAGACCGTCAGTTCGATCTCGTCCTTCTTGGGGTCGAAGGAGTCGATGCCGTCGGGGGACTGCTCCAGGACCATGTTCTTGCCCCAGATGTTCTCGTCCTCGTACGAGACGTCACCGAGCTTCCAGCCGGCCTCCCGGATGCACTCCTTCACCGACGAGAGGTTCTTGTAGGTGAAGTCCGGCAGGATCTTCTTGCCCTTGTCGGAGTAGCTGTCGGAAGCGTTCTCGCACCGGGTGGACTCGATCGTCTTCGACTTGTCCTCGGGCTTGAAGTCGCCTTCCTCTTCCTCGCCCCCGCCCGATTCCGTGCCGGGCTCGGCCGATCCCTCGGTCGCGGACGGGGTCGGCTTGGTCACCGGCGTCTTCTTCTCGTCCCCGCCCTGAACCACCACGAGCGTGACGATCACCGCGACCACCACGACGACCGCCGCGATCACCGAACCGACGATCACGCCGGTGTTGTTCTTCCCCCCGCCGTTGCCTGACGGAGTCGGGGAGAGCGTGTACGGCGGCGGCGTGTGCGCACCGCCCTGCTGGGCGCCGTAGGGCCCGCCGTGGCCGTACTGCCCCATCGGGGTGTGGCTCGGCGGCGGCGGGGTGGAAGGCCCGAAGCCGCCGAACTGCTGCTGGTAGGGCTGCTGGGCGCTGTTGGGCGGCGGGGTGCCCGCCTCGTTGACCGGCGGGAAGACCGCCTGGCCGACTCCGGCACCGCTCTGCGCGGCGGGCCCGCCGGCGACGATGACCGGGGTGGCGCCCGAGGCCGCGCCGGTGCCGCCGATGCGGGAGCACTCCTCGTGCATCATCTCTGCCGACGGGAAACGCTCGTTGGGGTTCTTCTTCAGCGTCCGCGCCACGAGCGCGTCTACGGCGGGCGGCACCGTCTGATTGATCGAGGAGGGCCGCGGCGGCTCCTCCTGCACATGCGCGTACGCGATGGCGAGGGGGGAGTCCGCGTCGAAGGGGAGCCGGCCGGTCAGCAGTTCGAAGAGCATGATGCCGACCGAGTAGAGGTCGGAGCGGGCGTCCACACCGCGCCCCAGCGCCTGTTCCGGCGAGAGGTACTGCGGGGTGCCGACGACCATGCCGGTCTGTGTCATCGACGTCACACCGGACTGCATGGCGCGTGCGATGCCGAAGTCCATGACCTTGACCACGCCGCGCTTGGTGATCATCACGTTTCCGGGCTTGATGTCCCGGTGCACCAGGCCCATTTCGTGACTGACCTCGAGGGCTGCCAGCACATCGCCGGTGATCTTCATGGCCTTCTCGGTGGGCATCGCGCCGTACTGCGCGATGTCCTCGTCCAGTACGTTGCGCAGGGGTTTGCCCTCGACGTACTCCATGACTATGTAGGGCACGAGCGCGCCGTCGATCTCGTCCTCGCCGGAGTCGAAGACCGAGACGATGTTGGTGTGCGTGAGCTTGGCGACGGACTGGGCCTCGCGCCGGAAGCGTTCACGGAAGGACTGCTCGCGGCCGAGTTCGGTGTGCAGCGTCTTCACCGCGACGCGGCGGTCGAGCACGGAGTCGTAGGCGAGGTAGACCGATGCCATGCCGCCGGCCCCGAGCAGGCTCTGCAACTGGAAGCGTCCGCCTCCGACCGTACGGCCCACATACTGCGCGGCTGACTGTCCGCCGTCGTCGCTCATCTGACTGCTTCCCCCTCGGCGGCACGCCCCCGCGCAGATGTCTTCAGGGGCAGTTTCCGGCCCCGCAGATCCGGTGGTTCCGGGATCTCACTGATCCCGATTCTCGCCCAAGTCTGCCGGAGGGCTCCCCCACGTCAAGTTCAGTGCCCGTTCCGTAACCGGATGCGCAAGCTCTTGCCACAACTGTTCCGACATCGGTGCGGCGCTGCTCTTGCGCTCAGTGCGGTCCGTCACAGCGGCAGCGGGCGCGAACCGCGTGCCGGGCGCCGCCCGCCTGCGAATTTGCCAGCCGGGTACCGCAGCCGATTTGATGGCTGTTCCCCGTCCCGCCCATGCAACTCTCCGAGCCTGTAGCCTCCGAAGCGGAGCGGGGCGTCCCCGGCGCGAGCCAGGGTGGGCCGGATGTCAGGGGAGTACGCACCCGCGCGACCCACGGCATTACCGACTCACGGCGAGGACCAATGGCACAGACGCAGGCCGGCGGGGGTCCACCGGACCCCGACGCCGTGGGCGGCTCCATGGCCGATTCGCCGGAGTTCTGGGGCAACAACGGACTCGTCGGCGACGGCCGCTACCGCCTCTCGTACCGCCTCGGACGCGGCGGCATGGCAGAGGTCTTCGCGGCCGAGGACCTCCGTCTCGGCCGTACGGTCGCGGTCAAGCTCCTGCGCTCCGATCTCGCCGAGGACCCGGTCTCCAAGGCCCGCTTCACGCGTGAGGCGCAGTCCGTGGCCGGCCTCAACCACCACTCCGTCGTCGCGGTCTACGACTCCGGCGAGGACATGATGGGCGGCAACCTCACGCCGTACATCGTGATGGAGCTGGTCGAGGGCCGCACGATCCGCGACCTCCTGCTGAACGCCGAAGCGCCCCCGCCCGACCAGGCGCTGATCATCGTCTCCGGTGTGCTGGAGGCCCTGGCCTACAGCCACCAGCACGGCATCGTGCACCGTGACATCAAGCCGGCCAACGTCATCATCACCAACACCGGCGCGGTCAAGGTGATGGACTTCGGCATCGCGCGCGCCCTGCACGGGGCCTCCAACACCATGACGCAGACCGGCATGGTCATGGGCACCCCGCAGTACCTCTCCCCCGAGCAGGCCCTCGGTAAGACCGTCGACATCCGCTCGGACCTGTACGCCACCGGCTGCCTGCTCTACGAACTCCTCGCCCTCCGCCCGCCGTTCACCGGTGAGACCCCGCTCTCGGTCGTCTACCAGCACGTACAGGACGAGGCGGTGCTGCCGTCCGAGGTCTCGGACAACGTGCCGCCGGAGCTGGACGGTCTGGTGATGCGGGCGCTGGCGAAGGACCCGGACGACCGGTTCCAGAGCGCGGAGGAGATGCGCGGCCTGGCGCAGTACGGGCTGCAGATGCTGCACGAGCAGGGCGGCCACACCGGCGGGCTGTGGAACACGGGCCCCGTCGCGCACGCGGGCGGCGCCACTCCGGCCATGGGCGTCCCGGGTGCCGACGCACGCCGGCACCCCGGGCACGGCGACACCTCGCAGTTCGCGCCGCCGATGCTGATGGGCCGTCCCGACCGGGACGACGGCGGCTTCGACGGCGGACCGCGCGGCGACGACAGGCGCCGGGGCAACGGTGTCAAGTACGCCCTCGTCGCCTTCCTCGCCGTGATGGCCGTCGCGGCGGGCATCTACCTGGCGGGCCCCTTCGGCGGGGACAACGGGAACAACGACGTCAAGCCGGACTCCTCGACCTCGGAGCCGAAGGATGAGGAGACCACCGAAGAGCCCTCGGTGACGCCGACCGAGACCGAGGAGGAGCCGGGCTCCAGCACCGGCGACACCGGTGACGTCACTCCGTCCCAGACGCCTTCGCAGACTCCGAGCGAGACCGAGACCACCCCGTCGGAGGAACCGAGCGGCACTCCGACAGAGACCAGCTCGGGCGGCAGTGGCGGGACCAGCAGCGGCGGTTCGTCCGGCGGCAGCAGTCCTCCGGACGACCCGCCCTCGGAGGACACATCCGGCGGAGACCAGGGCGGCGGCGAGAACGGCGCCACCACCTCCGGCGGGGGCGAAGCCGAGGACTGAGCGGTCCGCAGGGTGCGGGCGGCGTCAACGCCCTGCGTCCGGACCCGGGACGCAGGGCGTGTGCCGTCCTGAGGGCGGCACGCCCTGCCGCCCCTGCTCACTCCGCCGCCGGGCTCACTCCGCGGGCTCCTCGCGTGCCGCCTGCCTCCGCGCGAGGTAGGCGGCCGCCTGCGTCCTGCGCTCCATTCCCAGCTTCGCCAGGAGCTGGGACACATAGTTCTTGATCGTCTTCTCGGCCAGGTTCAGCTCGTCCCCGATGGCCCTGTTGGTCATCCCTTCGGCGATCAGGTCGAGGATTCGGCGCTCCTGGTCCGTGAGGGCGTTGAGGGGGTCGTCCGTACGGCGCGCGGCACCGTCCCGCAGCCGCTCCACCGCGCGCCGCGCGGCGGCCGGATCCAGCATCACCCGCCCCGCGGCCGCCTCCCGCACGGCGTTCTGCAGTTCCTTGCCGCGGATGCCCTTCAGCACGTAGCCGGCCGCGCCCGCCATCACGGCGTGCAGGAGTGCCTCCTCGTCCGGGAAGGAGGTGAGGATCAGGCAGGCGATGTCCTGGTCGCGTGAGCGCAGTTCCCGGCAGACCTCGATGCCGCTGCCGTCGGGGAGCCGTACGTCGAGCACGGCCACGTCGGGCCCGGCCTCGGGGATGCGTTCGAGGGCTTCGGAGGCGCTGTCCGTCTCGCCGATCACCTCGATGTCGGGTTCCGCCGACAGCAACTCGTGCACACCCCTGCGGATGACCTCGTGGTCGTCGAGGAGGAAGACGCTGATATGCCTGCTTTCTTCCATTTTTTCAGTCTCACACACTGGTCCCCGCTCCGCCCTTCCCGCATTCCGCAGCCGCGGGATACCGTGCAGGGGTCCACGAGGCCCCTGAGGCCGTGACCAGTGATGTCCCTGATTCTCCGGCTCGTTCGGACCACCGGCTGGCTTAGTTGGAAATCCGAGCAAAGTTGCAGGTCAGGGCAGTTTCATGCATGTATGGAGACTTGGGCACGGCTGCATCGGGCCTCGACCGAGTTTTCAAGTCACCGCTCGGTCACCGTCCGTGACGCACCCACCCCGTGCGCCGTACGGGACCGGGCGAGCCTCCCTCCGCCCGAGGGGCGGGGGATCCCCAGGCCACCCGGCGACCCCGGAGGCCGGACAGAAGAGGAGCACACGTGACCGTGGAGAGCACTGCCGCGCGCAGCAAACCGCGCCGCAGCAGCACCGGAGGCAAGGGCGCCGGCAAGAGGACGCCGTCCGCGCAGAACGGGGCCGGCGGTACGGCCGCTGCGGCAGCCGCGCCGGGTGCGGAGCGCAAGACGCCCAAGGCCGCCAAGACCGCCAAGGCGGCGAAGCCCGCCAAGACCGCCAAGGCCGCCAAGACGGCCGAGGCAGGACGGGCGTCCGGGACGGCGGCGGCGCGCAAGCAGCCCGCGAAGACGCGGACGGCGGGGAAGCCGGGCGGCACGCGAAAGGCCCGTCCTTCCGCGCAGCAGGCCGAGGCCACCGGCACGGAGCTCGTGCAGCTGCTGACCCCCGAGGGCGAGCGGGTGGAGCACCCGGACTACGCCATCGACCTCTCCGCCGAGGAACTGCGCGGCCTCTACCGCGACATGGTGCTGACCCGGCGCTTCGACGCCGAGGCGACCTCCCTCCAGCGGCAGGGCGAACTGGGCCTGTGGGCCTCGCTGCTGGGCCAGGAGGCCGCGCAGATCGGCTCCGGGCGGGCGCTGCGTGACGACGACTACGTCTTCCCCACCTACCGCGAGCACGGCGTCGCCTGGTGCCGCGGAGTGGACCCGACCAAGCTCCTCGGCATGTTCCGGGGTGTGAACAACGGCGGCTGGGACCCCGCGAGCAACAACTTCCACCTCTACACGATCGTCATCGGCTCCCAGGTGCTGCACGCCACGGGCTACGGCATGGGCATCAACCTGGACGGCGCCGACTCCGCCGTCATCGCCTACTTCGGCGACGGCGCGTCCTCGCAGGGCGACGTGGCCGAGGCGTTCACCTTCTCCGCGGTCTACAACGCGCCCGTCGTCTTCTTCTGCCAGAACAACCAGTGGGCGATCTCCGAGCCCGCCGAACGCCAGTCGCGGGTCCCTCTCTACCAGCGCGCGAGGGGCTACGGCTTCCCCGGTGTACGGGTCGACGGCAACGACGTGCTGGCCTGTCTCGCCGTCACGCGTGCCGCCGTGGAGCGGGCCCGGGGCGGCGAAGGCCCCATGCTGGTCGAGGCGTTCACGTACCGGATGGGCGCGCACACCACCTCCGACGACCCCACCCGCTACCGTCAGGACGAGGAGCGTGCGGAGTGGGAGGCCAAGGACCCCATCGCCCGGCTGCGCGCGTATCTGGAGAAGGACGGGCTGGCGGAACCGGAGTTCTTCGCCGCCCTCGAGGAGGAGAGCGAGGCCATGGGCAAGCATGTGCGGGAAGCCATCCGCACCATGCCCGACCCCGACACCATGGCGATCTTCGAGAACGTCTACGCGGACGGGCACGCGCTGGTCGACGAGGAGCGCGCTCAGTTCGCCGAGTATCTGGAGTCCTTCGCCGAGTCCGCCGAGGAGGGCCGCTGACATGGCCGCCGCCGCTTCCACCGCCGCTCCCGCCGCCGCTTCCTCCGGCGGGACGGGCCCGGACGTACGCAAGATGCCCATCGCCAAGGCGCTCAACAACGCGCTGCGCACGTCGATGGAGAACGACCCGAAGGTCCTGATCATGGGGGAGGACGTCGGCAAGCTCGGCGGTGTCTTCCGCATCACCGACGGTCTGCAGAAGGACTTCGGGGAGCAGCGGGTCATCGACACCCCGCTGGCCGAGTCCGGCATCGTCGGTACCGCGATCGGGCTCGCGCTGCGGGGCTACCGTCCGGTCGTGGAGATCCAGTTCGACGGTTTCGTCTTCCCGGCGTACGACCAGATCGTCACGCAGCTCGCGAAGATGCACGCGCGCGCCCTGGGCAAGATCAAGCTCCCGGTCGTCATCCGTATCCCCTACGCGGGCGGCATCGGCGCCGTCGAGCACCACAGCGAGTCGCCGGAGGCACTGTTCGCGCATGTGGCCGGGCTCAAGTGCGTCTCGCCGTCGAACTCCTCGGACGCCTTCTGGATGATGCGCCAGGCCATCGAGAGCGACGACCCCGTCATCTTCTTCGAGCCCAAGCGCCGCTACTGGGACAAGGGCGAGGTGGACGTCTCCGCCATTCCGGCTCCCCTGCACGCCGCCCGGGTCGCCCGGCAGGGCAGCGACGTCACACTCGCGGCCTACGGGCCGATGGTGAAGACCTGCCTGGAGGCGGCGACAGCTGCGCAGGAGGAGGGGCACTCCCTCGAAGTGGTCGACATGCGCTCCATGTCGCCGATCGACTTCGACACTCTCCAGAAGTCCGTGGAGAAAACCGGCAGGCTTGTGGTGGTGCATGAGGCCCCCGTCTTCCTGGGAACGGGTTCGGAGGTGGCCGCCAGGATCACCGAGAGGTGCTTCTACCACCTGGAGGCTCCGGTGCTGCGCGTGGGCGGGTTCCACGCGCCGTATCCGCCGGCCCGGCTGGAGGACGAGTACCTTCCGGGTCTGGACAGGGTGCTCGATGCCGTCGACCGCGCGCTGGCGTACTGAGGAGAGTCGTGACGATGACTGAGAGCGCGACCCGTATCCGTGAGTTCAAGATGCCCGATGTGGGCGAGGGGCTCACGGAGGCAGAGATCCTCAAGTGGTACGTCCAGGCCGGTGACACGGTCGCGGACGGCCAGGTCGTCTGCGAGGTCGAGACGGCCAAGGCCGCCGTCGAACTTCCCATCCCGTTCAACGGCTCCGTGCACGAGCTGCGCTTCACCGAAGGCACCACGGTGGACGTCGGTACAGCGATCATCTCCGTGGACACCGATCCGTCCGCGGGGCCGCTGGGCGGCGCCGGCGGCACACAGGCGGAGGCCGAGGCGCCCGCCGCGCCGCCTGCCGCGCCGCCCTCCGCCGGGGACGCGCCCGCGGGTGAGGGTGAGAAGCGGCAGCCCGTGCTCGTCGGCTACGGCGTCGCCGAGTCGCCGACCCGGCGGCGGCCGCGCAAGCAGCCCGGCGCACAGGGCGGCGGAGGCGCGGGCGTGGGCACCGCGGGCGCGGCCGGTGCACCGCGGGAGTCTGCGCCGGCCTCCGTGCAGGAGGCCGTGCAGCGGGAGTTGAACGGCCACGGGGAGCCGTCAGCCGTCACCGACGTCACCGGCGTCACGCCGAACGGCCTGCCCACAGGATCGCGGCCGCTGGCCAAGCCGCCGGTCCGCAAGCTCGCCAAGGACCTGGGCATCGACCTGACGTCGGTGATACCGACCGGCCCCGAGGGCGTCATCACGCGCGAGGACGTGCACGCCGCGGCCGCGCCCGCCCCGTCCGTCCCCGCGCCCGCCGCTCCGCCGCGGCAGCCCTCGTCGCCCGGGGTGACGCCGGGCGAGTCGGCCGGTGCAGAGGCGGTGGCCGGCGGTGCGGAGACCCGTGAGACCAGGGTGCCGGTGCGCGGCGTACGCAAGGCCACGGCGCAGGCCATGGTCAACAGTGCGTTTACGGCGCCGCACGTCACGGAGTTCGTCACCGTGGACGTGACGCGGACGATGAAGCTCGTGCGGGAGCTGAAGCAGGACCCTGACATGCAGGGGCTGCGGGTCAATCCGCTGCTGCTGGTCGCCAAGGCGTTCCTGGTCGCCCTGCGCCGTCACCCGGAGGCCAACGCCTCCTGGGACGAGGCGAACGGGGAGATCGTCCAGAAGGGTTACGTCAATCTGGGTATCGCCGCGGCCACACCGCGCGGTCTGATCGTCCCCAACATCAAGGACGCCCAGGCCAGGACCCTTCCCGAACTGGCGGAGGCACTCGGGGAGTTGGTGGCCACGGCCCGTGAGGGCAAGACCAGCCCGGCTGCGATGCAGGGCGGCACGGTCACGATCACCAACGTCGGCGTCTTCGGTGTCGACACCGGCACGCCCATCCTCAACCCCGGGGAGTCGGCGATCCTCGCCTTCGGCCAGGTGCGTCAGCAGCCGTGGGTGCACAAGGGCAAGGTCAAGCCGCGTGACGTGACGACTCTCGCGCTCTCCTTCGACCACCGCCTGGTGGACGGGGAGTTGGGATCGAAGGTGCTCGCGGACGTCGCGGCGGTGCTGGAGCACCCGAAGCGTCTGATGACCTGGACCTGATGACCCGGACCTGATGACCGGACCTGAAGACCCGGGCCCGTCGGCCTGAAGGACCCATGGACTGACAGGACCCATGGGCTGACGGCCGGCGTGTCCAAGACGTCCGCGATGCCGGGCATCTCCCTCACCGGGAGGTGCCCGGCACTCGTGTGCGCCCTGCCCTGCCCGCAGCTGTCCTGTCCATGGCTCCCCTGCCCTGTCAGCCACCCGCCGTCCGCATCGCGGACGCGTCACCCCATCCATCTGTCTTGTATCTAAGCTGTGCACATGCCAGTTTCCGTCACCGGTTCCACCGATCTCACCACCGGCGCGCTCCGGCAGCCGCCCGCCGCCGAGCGCGTCTACACGCACGTCAAGCGGGCCGTGCTCGACCGGCGCTACGAAGGCGGGATGCTGCTGACCGAGGGCGAACTCGCCGAGGCCGTCGGCGTATCGCGTACCCCCGTGCGGGAGGCGCTGCTCCGCCTGGAGGTCGAGGGGCTCATCAAGCTCTACCCCAAGAAGGGCGCCCTCGTCCTGCCCGTGTCGGCGCAGGAGATCACCGACGTCGTCGAGACACGGCTGCTGGTCGAGCAGCACGCCGCGCGCAAGTCCTCCGAGGAGGCGCACGCCGGGCTCACCGCCCGCCTGGAGGAACTGCTCGCCGAGCAGCGCGCACACGCCGAGGCGGGCGACCTGACAGCCTTCGCCGTGAGCGACCGCTGCTTCCACGCGGAGATAGTCAGAAGCACGGGCAACGAGATCCTCACCCGTCTCTACGACCAACTCCGCGACCGGCAGCTGCGGATGGGCGTCGCCATGATGCACGCACAGCCCGAGCGGATCGCCAAGAGCATCGCCGAACACGCCGAGATCATGGAGGCGGTGCGCGCCGGGGACGCCGAGGCCGCCGCCGGAGCCGTACGCCGCCATGTGACCTGGGTGCGGCACCTGGTGCACGGTGGTGCGCGGTGACCGCTGCCACCTCCCCGGCCGTCCCCTTCCGGGGCGACCCGCCCGGCGGTGCCCGCGGCGTCGCCGTGTGGGGCCTGGGCGTCACCGTCTACTTCGTCGCCATCACCTACCGCACCAGCCTCGGTGTCGCCGCTCTCGACGCCACCGAGCGCTTCGACATCAACGCCTCGGCTCTCTCGACCTTCTCCATCCTCCAGCTGCTCGTCTACGCCGGTATGCAGATACCGGTCGGGCTGCTCGTGGACCGGCTGGGCACGAAGAAGGTACTCACGCTGGGCGTGGTGCTCTTCACCGCCGGCCAGTTCGGCTTCGCGTTCTCGGACTCCTACGCGGCGGCACTGGCCTGCCGCGCGCTGCTGGGCTGCGGCGACGCGATGACCTTCATCAGCGTGCTGCGGCTGGGCTCGCGCTGGTTCCCCGCCCGGCGCGGCCCGATCATCGCCCAGGTCGCCGGGCTCATCGGCATGGCCGGGAACCTGGTGACCACGCTGGTGCTCGCGCGGGTGCTGGGCACCTTCGGCTGGACGCCGACCTTCGCGGGCAGCGCGCTGGCCGGAGTGCTGATCCTCGTGCTCGTCGTGGTCTTCCTCAAGGACCACCCCGAGGGGTACGAACCGGAGCCCGCACCGCACCTGGGCGGCGGCTACGTACGCCGTCAGATCCGGCGGGCCTGGCGGGAGCCGGGCACACGTCTGGGCATGTGGGTGCACTTCACCACCCAGTTCCCCGGGATGGTCTTCCTGCTGCTGTGGGGGATGCCGTTCCTGGTCGAGGGGCACGGACTGAGCCGTGCCGCCGCGGGTGAACTCCTCACCCTCGTCGTGCTGGCGAACATGGTCGTCGGGCTCGTCTACGGGCAGGTCATAGCCCGCCACCACGCCGCCCGCGCACCGCTCGCTCTCGGTACGGTCGCGGTGACGGCCGTGGTGTGGGCCATGGTTCTGCTGTGGCCCGGAGAGGCACCGATGTGGCTGCTGGTGCTGCTGTGTTCGGTGCTGGGGGCCTGCGGACCCGCCTCCATGATCGGCTTCGACTTCGCCCGTCCGGCCAATCCGCCGGAGCGGCAGGGCACGGCCTCCGGGATCGTCAACATGGGCGGTTTCACCGCATCGATGACGACACTTCTGGTGGTCGGCGTTCTGCTGGATCTGACCGGGGGCAGCTTCCGGATCGCATTCGCGTGCGTCTTCGTGCTGCAGGCGCTGGGCGTGACGCAGATCCTGCGGCTGCGCCCGAGCGCGCACCGCCGCGAGCGTGAACGAGTGGTGGCCAGCAGGGTGGAGGCCGTGCACGTCCCCGTGTAGCGCGCGGCGGGGGACGTGCCGGGGACGGACGCGCCGGGGGACGGCCGGGGTCTCACGCAGCGCGCCGCCCGCAGGATTTCACGGGCGGCGCGGCGGCGAACTCTCCCGCGTGAGGGTGCGGGAGCCGCTTCTGCGCGAGGTGACGTCGGCTTCCGCCGTCACGGGGTGACGGCGAAGTTGTCCAGGATCGACTTGGCCAGCTTCGAATCGCCCTCGATCTTCACCTGGTCCGGGACGGCGTCGGGACGTACGCGCCCGGCTGCGAGCCGCACGTACGTCTCCCAGTCCATCGAGAACGTCACCGCGGGGCCCAGGGACGGGCTGCCGTCGACCGTGCCCCGGCCGTCCGCGTCCACCCGGACCGTACGCATGAACTCCAGCGGTCCGCTGACGTCGAAGACGACCGCCGTGTGGGGCGGGGCCGCCGCCTTCTTCGCGACCACCTTCGGCAGTCCGAGCGTGAACAGGTCACGTGCGACGCCGGCGCCCGCGGAGTCGAGGTTCCCCGGTGTGTTCAGAGCCCGGCGCAGGTCCTGTTCGTGCACCCACACGTCGAACGCCCGCAACCGCATCTGGTGTTCGAGGGTGACCTTCGAACCGCCCGGCATGATGTCCCGCACCTCGGTGTCCGGGGTGCGCTTCTCGTTCCGCAGCTGCCGGGAGCGGCGGATGATCGTGTACTCCAGCTCGCTGGTCATCTCCGGACCGGTGTGGTGCCGCCGCACGTCGACCTGGATCTCCATGTGCCGGCTCGGCTCGTCGACGACGTGGTAGAGGTCGCGGGGCAGGGTGTGGATCGGCCGCGGATCGCCCAGAAGCTCGCACTCCATACCGATGATGTGGGAGACCACGTCCCTGACCGACCACCCCGGGCAGGCGGTCCGCCGGTTCCACTCGCCCTCGGCGAGCGGACTCACCAGTTCTGATATCGCTTCGATGGACTCGGTCCAGGCGTCGACGTATGGCTGAAGGCTTGGATGGTCGGTCACGAGACCCCTCGGGCGGTACGGACGTTCGCGGTCTGGGTGCGGTGCTCTCAAGTTACGCTGCGCGAGGGCAGCCCGGCAGTGCTTTTGACTGACGATGCTAGGCCCATTCGTCCCGCTCCAGCGCATCGACGGTGGTACTGTGCGCACCTGTTCGGCGCAGATGCGCACGGAACCGGACGAAGCCCTCAATTCTCTTGCCGGGTACGGCAGTTGGCCGCACCCGCCGCATGCACCCGCACCCGCCGCACCCGTGGCCCGGCAGTGCCGCGCCCCCGCGCGGGGCCGCCCTCAGTCGTCGCCCGCAAGCGCGTCGACGCAGACCGCGACCGACAGCAGCATCGCCACGTCGGTGTCCGGGTGCTCGATCTCGACGGCATAGGTGTCCCGCACCCGGAACCACTTGCGTGAGATGCGGGCTGCCCGCCTCCCGTCGTACTCGATGTCGTACTCCTTGTCGAGGACGCTCCCGTGCACCGTCAGGCGCCCACCGCCGGCGAGCTCGGCCCGGAACCTGTTGCGCAGCGGCGTGAACCGCTTCTTGCGCACCGTGACGACCGTCTCCCCGTCGCGCTCCACCTCCATCGTCGACCGGAGACTGACCATCCTCTTCCGGATGACCGCGACGACGTCCCCCCGCACGTCCTTGAGTTCGAAGGTCTGCCGTACCCGCAGCGCCTTCCCGTCCACGAGGAAGGCGTGCTCCCCGTGCTCGTCGTCGATCCAGAAGTCGTCGCCGATGCCGAAGATCCGTTCACGTACGAGGTATCTCATAGGGTCACGCCTTCCCCGGATGCCCGCGGAATGCGCACCCGGGGCGGGAACGTCGCCGTCGAACATGGCTTCACACGCACGCGTACGCGCCGCCCCCGAACTGAGCGGCACTGACCGGCAGCCCCCGCAGAGTTCCGGGGCTCCGGGGGCGGGCGCCGTCCGCACCCGCAGTGGCGCCGGAGCCCTCAGGAGTGCTGCGAGTCGTTGGCGCTGCGGCCGTAGCGGGCGAGCATCGTCGTGACCGCCTCGTCGACCGCGTGACCGACGTCGGCAGGTGGGGGGCTCCAGCCGGCGAGCAGCATCCGCGGCCACAGGACGTAGTTGGCGATCATGCCGAGGAACTGGTTGGTGGCGCTCTCCGCGTCGGGTACCACCGCAGTGCCCGCGGCGTGCTGGGCCTCCAGGTAGTGCTGGACGGAGATGAAGTAGGGCAGCTTGCCCAGCTCGAACTGAGCCCGTCCCAGTTCCGGGAAGCGCGGCAGTTCGGCGATGACGATGCGGAAGAGGGCCGCCATCGCGGGCCGGCCGATCAGGTCGGCGTACTGGCGGCCGATGGTGCTCAGGCCGGCGCGCAGGTCACCGGGCTGCGTCGCGGGGGCCGCCGGGTCCGGCCCGCCCTTCCAGTACTCGGTGACGATGGCTTCGAAGAGCGCTGCCTTGGTGGGGAACTGCTTGAACAGCGTGGACTTCGAGACGGCCGCTTCCTGCGCGATCTTCGCCAGCGAGGTCCCGTCGTAGCCCCGTTCCAGGAACAGCTTCGTGGCCGCTGCGGTGATCGCCTCGCGCTTGCGATGAGCGAGTCGTTGATGGTGCGCGGAGAGTCCTGCGGTCATGGGATCAGTATGACTCATCACGAGGCGAGTCACTTGACTCGCCACTGCGCGGATGTTTACGTGGTCAGGGAGGCGAGTCACTCGACTCGCATTCGGTCGGCGGGAGCACTCCCAGCCGGCGTCGTTCCGTTCCGGAAAGAGAAGCACTCATGGAGTCAGGCAAGATCGCATTGGTGACCGGCGGCAATCGCGGGCTGGGCCGGGCTACGGCCCTGGCGCTGGCCCGGCACGGGCTGCGCGTCATCGTCACCTGCCGCGGCGACGCGCAGGAGGCCGAGGAGACGGTCAAGAACGTTCAGGAATCCGGCGCCACGGCTGCCGCGCTGCGGCTGGACATCAGCGACGTGGCCTCCTTTCCCGCCTTCGTCTCCCACCTGGCTGCGCAACTGGAGCGCTGGGACGCGACCCGGCTGGATGTCCTGGTCAACAATGCCGGGATCGGGCTGTTCGGACCGTTGGAAGCGGTCACGGTCGACGACTTCGACGCGGTGATGGACACCAACGTGCGCGGCACTTTCTTCCTCACCCAGGCGCTTGCGCCCCTGCTGGCCGACGGGGGACAGATCATCAACGTCTCCTCCTCCCTCAGCCGCCACACCAGTGCCGGCACCTCGGTCTACTCGGCATCCAAGGCGGCGGTCGAGGTTCTCAGCCGGACATTGGCCGTGGAGCTGGGGGCGCGCGAGATCCGCGTCAACGCCGTCGCGCCGGGGCCGACAGCCACCGACTTCAACGGCGGCGCCATGCGGGACGACGCGCAGATGCGCGAGGGACTGAGCGCGCAGACCGCGCTCGGCCGCGTCGGTCGACCGCAGGAGATCGGCGACGCGATTGCCGCGCTCGCCTCCGAGGACCTGCGATGGGTCACCGCCCAGCGCCTCGAGGTGTCCGGTGGCGCCCTGTTGTAGGGCCCCGGCCACACCGTGTGCCCGTCCCGCACCTGGCAGAACCGGGAGATGTATCAGACGCGGGCCTTCGTGCCACCCCGGCGGGACGGTTGCTTGGGTCTGCCGGCGGCGCGCGCTCAGTCGAGGTGGCGGCGCTCCTCCTCGACGACCATCGGTGCCGCCGCCCTGCGCCGCTTGAAGATGCTGATGTAGACGGAGAGACCGATGAGCCCGGCGGCGATCAGTACGAGGCCCACCACGTTGAGATCGACGACGTCCGTGTTCCAGTCGACGGCCAGCGTGAGAATGGCTCCCAACGCCAGCATGCCGATGCAGAAGACGATGCCCATGGTTCCCTGCCTCCGATTGGCGTCCGTACATCGCCCGGGTACCCGCCGTCGACGGCGTCAATCAGCGAGGCGGACCAACGCGGCGCCGGGGACCGGGACTCGGCGGGTGCCCGTCCGGACTCCCTCTCTCGCGGCCTGTGTTGGGGTCGGCTGCGGGCGGTCAGCCGCTGAGGAAACCGCCCAGGCACCTGGTGAGCAGGTAGGGGTCCTCGGCGCCGCACAGTTCGCGTGCCGAGTGCATCGAGAGGATCGCCACACCGATGTCGACCGTCGAAATGCCGTGCCGGGCGGAGGTGATGGGCCCGATCGTGGTGCCGCACGGCATCGCGTTGTTGGAGACGAACGCCTGCCAGGGCACGCCTGCCCGCTCGCACGCGGCGGTGAAGACGGCACGGCCGGGGCCGTCAGTGGCGTAGCGCTGGTTGACGTTGACCTTGAGGATCGGCCCGGCGTTGGGCATCGGGTGGTGCCCGGGGTCGTGCCGTTCGGGGTAGTTGGGGTGCACGGCGTGTCCGGTGTCCGAGGAGAAGCAGACGCTTCCCGCCAGCGCGCGTGCCCGCTCCTCCCAGGAGCCGCCCCGGGTGCGGACGGAACGCTCCAGCACCGTTCCCAGGAGCGGCCCGTCCGCGCCGGTGTCGGACTGGCTGCCGTTCTCCTCGTGGTCGAAGGCGGCCAGTACGGGGATGGCGGGCAGTTCCTGCTGCCCGGCGGCCTCCGCCAGCGCGACCGCCCCCGCGTGCACGGACAGCAGGTTGTCCATGCGGGGGCCCGCCAGCAGTTCCTCGTCCCGGCCCAGATAGGCGGGCGGTTCCACGCTGTGCACCATCAGGTCCCAGCCGGTGATCTGTTCGGCGGGGATGCCGGCCTGCTCGCCGACGAAGCGGATCAACTCGCCCTCGCCGGGCGTCCCGAGTCCCCACACGGGGGTCATGTGGCGCTGGCGGTCGAGCTTGAGCCCGTCGTTGGCCTGGCGGTCCAGGTGGACGGCGAGCTGGGGTACGCGCAGCAGCGGGCGGTCGATGTTCACCAGCCGTGTCGAGCCGTCGCGCAGGCTCAGGCGTCCGGCCAGACCGAGGTCCCGGTCGAGCCAGGTGTTGAGGAGCGTGCCGCCGTAGATCTCCACACCGATCTGGCGCCAGCCGCCGCTGCCGGAGTCCGGTACGGGCTTGACCCGCAGGTTGGGCGAGTCGGTGTGGGCCCCGACGATGCGGTACGGCGTCGCGGGACCGGCGCCCGGCGGCACGTACCAGGCGATCAGCGCGCCCCCGCGCAGCACGTAGTGGCCCCCTCCGCGCGTCGCGCCACCGCCTTCCCGCTGCCCTTCGGAGCCGGATGCGGGCCAGGCGTCCTCTTCGCCGAGCTGCCGGAAGCCTGCCTCTTCCAGCAAGTCGGCCGCGTTGCGCACCGCGTGGTACGGGGTGGGCGAGGCCGAGAGGAAACGGATGAGGCCGTCGCTGTGGTCGCGGGCCGGGCCGGGCGGAGGGGTCTCCGTGGAGGGCTGCTGCGGGCTAGGGGTCATGAGATCAGCATACGAAGGCGGAACGTCCTTCCCCTTCCCCGACGGGAGGAGAAGGACGTTCCGCGTGTGGGAGTCGTCCGAGGCGGCTCAGAAGGCCGCTTCGTCCAGCTCCATCACGGACGCGTCGATGTTCTCGGCCAGCGCGCGCTCCACCGCCAGCGAGGGCAGGACGGATGTGGCGAAGAACTTCGCGGCGGCGACCTTGCCCTCGTAGAAGGCCCTGTCCTTGGCGGACAGGGGCTTCACCGAGGTCTCGGAGAGCTTCTCCGCCGCGACCGTCGCGCCGCGCAGCAGCAGGTAGCCGATGACGACGTCGCCGGAGGCGAGCAGGAAGCGCGTGGTGTTGAGGCCGACCTTGTAGATGGACTTGACGTCCTTCTCGGTGGCGGCGAGGTCGGTCAGCATCGTGCCGACTATGGCCTCCAGGTTCACGGCCGCGCGGGAGAGCTCCTCGCGTGCGTCGGCCAGGTCCTCGCCGCCCTGTGCCTCGGCCAGGAACTTCTTGATCTCCTCGGACAGCGTGGTGAGGGCCTGTCCCTGGTCGCGGACGACCTTGCGGAAGAAGTAGTCCTGGCCCTGGATCGCGGTGGTGCCCTCGTAGAGGGTGTCGATCTTGGCGTCCCGGATGTACTGCTCGATCGGGTACTCCTGCAGATAGCCGGAGCCGCCGAGGGTCTGGAGCGACTGCGCGAGCTGCTCGTAGGACTTCTCGGAGCCGTAGCCCTTCACGATCGGCAGGAGGAGGTCGTTCATGCGCTGCGCAGCGGAGGCGTCCTCACCGCGGAACTCCTTGAGCATGATCTCGTCCTGCACGGACGCGGTGTAGAGCACGAGCGAGCGCATGCCCTCCGCGTACGCCTTCTGCGTCATCAGCGAGCGGCGCACGTCGGGGTGGTGCGTGATGGTGACGCGGGGCGCGGTCTTGTCGGTGAACTGCGCCAGGTCGGCGCCCTGTACGCGCTCCTTGGCGTACTCCAGGGCGTTGAGGTAGCCCGTGGAGAGCGTCGCGATGGCCTTCGTGCCCACCATCATCCGCGCGAACTCGATGATCTTGAACATCTGGCGGATGCCGTCGTGCTTCTCGCCCAGCAGCCAGCCCTTGGCGGGGGCGTTGGCACCGAACGTCATCTCGCAGGTGTTGGAGACCCGCAGGCCCATCTTGTGCTCGACGTTGGTGGCGTGGACGCCGTTGCGCTCGCCGAGTTCACCGCTGTCCCAGTCGAAGCCGTACTTCGGGACGATGAAGAGGGACAGGCCCTTGGTGCCCGGGCCGTGCCCCTCGGGGCGGGCGAGGACGAAGTGCACGATGTTCTCGGACATGTCGTGCTCACCGGAGGTGATGAAGCGCTTGACGCCCTCGATGTGCCAGGTGCCGTCGTCCTGCTGCACGGCCTTGGTGCGGCCGGCGCCCACGTCCGAGCCCGCGTCCGGCTCGGTGAGCACCATGGTGGAGCCCCACTGCTTCTCCGCCATCAGCTTGGCGATCTTCATCTGCTCCTCGGTGCCCTCCTCGTGGATGACACCGGCGAAGGCCGGACCGGAGGCGTACATCCACACGGCGGGGTTGGCCCCGAGGATCGTCTCGGCGAAGCCCCACAGCAGCGAACGCGGCGCCGTGGTGCCGCCGATCTCCTCCGGGATGCCCAGACGCCACCACTCGGCGTCCATGTACGCCTGGTAGCTCTTCTTGAACGCGGCGGGGACGGGCGCGGTGTTGGTCTCCGGGTCGAAGACGGGCGGGTTGCGGTCGGAGTCCTCGTAGGACTCGGCCAGTTCGTTCTCCGCGAGGCGCGCGATCTCTGCCAGCACGCTCTTGGCGGTGTCCACGTCCATCTCCGCGAACGGTCCGGTGCCGTACACCGTGTCGCGACCGAGCACCTCGAAGAGGTTGAACTCGATGTCGCGGAGATTCGACTTGTAGTGCCCCATGGCAACGGCTCCGTGTGGTCTCGCTCGCCGGACAAGTGGTCAGTGTGTCTTGCCTACGATGATGCTACCCGTCGGTAATAAGAAGCAAGCCCCAATCCGCCAACTGTGACTGGTTACTCTTTCTCCTATGTACGGCTACGACCAGACCGCGTCCGCAGGGCAGGGCTATCAGCACGGCGGGCAGCAGCACGGACACCAGCAGTACATGGCCCACCAGACCGCCCCACCTCCCTACGGCCAGCAGGGGCAGCACGGGCAGCAGGGCCAGCACGGCCAGCACGGCAACGGAGCGCCGCTCTACCCCGAGCCGTCGTCCCCGCCCTCCCTCCGCGAGACGGTGAAGGCCTTCACCAACGGGACGCTGACCAGCGAGGACTTCCAGTCGATCTTCTCCACCTCGAAGGTCTACTGCCCGCGCGGCGAGACCCCGGGCTTCCTCGCGCTGCACAACACCCAGCAGCCGGTGATCCCGATGTTCACCACCCTCAAGGAGCTGCGCCGCTACGCCGGCAAGGAGTCCCGGTACTTCGTGATCACGGGCGCCGAGGTGCTGGACCTGCTTCCGTCCGGCTACGGCTTCGTGCTGGACATGGAGGGCGAGCACCGGGTGGTCTTCGACGCCAAGGCCGTCGAGGAGATGGTCGACTTCGCGATGCGGCGCATGTACGGCTGAACGCCGAACGGGCCGAACGGGCCGAACGGGCCGACGCGGGCGGCCGGTTCGTCCGGGAGGCGGTGCCCGGCCCGCGCGTGCGCCCGCCGCCGTCCACGCCGCTCAGTTCACCGGCGGATCGTCCTCGCGCATCTCGAACCAGATGGACTTGCCCTCGCCCCTCGGGTCCACGCCCCACGCGCCGGCCAGCATCTCCATCATCACCAACCCCCGCCCCGACGAGGCCAGTTCGCCCGGAGTGCGGCGGTGCGGCAGTGCGTCGCTGCTGTCGCCGACCTCGACCCGCAGCACCCGGCTCCCGCGCGGGCCGCTGCACTCGGCGACCACCAGCGCGTCGCCCTCCGTGTGCACCAGGACGTTGGTCAGCAGCTCCGAGAGCATCAGCACGGCGGCGTCGATCTGCTCCTCGTGCACCCAGTCGTAGAGCATGCCCTGGAGCTGGTGGCGCGCCTCGCCGATCCGGTCCGGCTCGGCCTGGGCGACCGTGAGCGTCGTACGCCGTGTCACGCCCTCCGCGGCCTCGGTCCGCTCCGCCGCGTAGGCGGGGTCGAGGGAGAGCAGCAGCACAGCCATGTCGTCCTCGCGCCGGTCGGCGAGCGGACCCGCCTCGTCGCCGTTGAACGGGGCGTGCGAGGTCTCGACCAGGGCGTTCGCGAACCTCTCCAGATCCTCCGGTGCCCGCGCCCCCTCGGTCTCCTCCTCGGAGACCTGCCGGATGCGGCGCCAGCCGGAGTCGATGGTGTGACCACCGGCCTCGATGAGCCCGTCCGTGCACGCCAGCAGCGTCTCGCCCGGATCCAGCACCAGCCGCGTCGTCGGGTACTCCGTTCCCGGTTCGATGCCGAGCGGCAGCCCGCCGGCCGTGGGCCGGATCAGCATGGTCCCGTCGGCCAGCCACAGCGCCGGGTCGGGGTGCCCGGCACGGGCGATGTCGAGGATGCCGGAGACGGGGTCGGCCTCCATGTAGAGGCAGGTGGCGAAGCGGTCGTCCTCGGAGTGGTCCTCACCCTCCGCGCCGCCCGGCATCAGCTCCGGATGCCCCATGCCCGCCAGGAAGCGGGAGGCGCGGGAGAGGACAGCGTCGGGGCGGTGACCCTCAGCCGCGTACGCCCGCAGCGCGATCCGCAGCTCCGCCATGATCCCCGCGGCCCGTACGTCGTGCCCCTGCACGTCGCCGATCACCAGTGCCGTACGGCCCGAGGGCAGGGGGATCACGTCGTACCAGTCGCCGCCCACCTCCAGGCCGCCGCCCGAGGGCACGTAACGGGCCGCCAGCCGCATCCCCTCGATGAACGGCCTGCGCGCGGGCCGCAGGGTGCGCTGCAGCCCGGCGGCGAGCTGCAGCTCGGTCTCGTGCATGGACGTGCGCGAGATCGCCTGGGCCAGCATCCGGGCGACGTTCACCAGCATGGACCGCTCTTCGGTGGAGAAGTCGAGGGGCTCGCCGAAGGCCACCATCCACGCGCCCAGGACGCGGTTGGAGACCGCCAGGGGCAGGAACGCCCACGCTTGGTTGCCGACCCGTTCCACCTTCGGCCAGACAGCCGGATACCGGCTCCGGTAGTCGGCGGGTGCCGGGAGGTAGATCGCCCGTCCCGTCCGGCAGACCTCGGCTGCCGGGTGGTCGGCCTCCACGGACATCTCGATGAAGGGCAGCAGATGCTGCGGCACGGGCCGCTGGCCGTGGGTGCCCACCAGCGTGAGCTGGTCGCCCTCCAGGCTGAAGACCGCGAGTGCCCTGGGTGTGAAGCCGGGCATGGCCAGAGAGGCCGCCACCCGCAGCACCTCGGCGGTCGTACGCGCCTCAGCCAGGGCGCGGCCGGTGTACATCAGGAACGCCTCACGGCTGAGCTGCTCGTCCTGCGGGGGACGCGGGGGTTCGGCGGGGGAGTCCGGAATCTCGGAGACCGTCCCGATCATGGACAGCGCCGCGCCCTCCCCCTGCGGCGTCATCCGCACCCGCACCGTCCGCAGGACGCTGCCGTCCTCGGCGACGACCCGCAGCACCGACTCGGCGAGATTCCACTCGGTCAGGGCGAGGGTGGCCGTGGACATCAGCTCCACGTAGTCGGCGACGTGGATGCACGACCGGACGGTCATCTCCGGGAGCGTGAGCGTCTCACCGGGGAGGTCCGGGCTGTCGTCGGGGGGACCGGGGGCCGAGTGGGCGGACGGCCCCCCGGACGGTTCCGCGGGGCGGTCCGTGCCGGGACTTTCCGCGGGCACGGAGACCGGCCTCGTCCCCTCCTGCCTGGCCGGAATGCCGAGGAGGTGTGCGGTGAACAGGTCGACGGTGGAGGCACCGGTCGTACCGTCCCAGCGCCAGAGGCCGGTCCCGCTGGCCCTGAGCACGTCCTCGGTGCGCATTGCCCCACTTTATGTTGCTTCTGGAAAGCAGGGCGAGTGGGGCTGAGCCAGGGCGGTACTCTGAGGGCCGACCTCCGAGTAACTGTCACGAGTGACTGCCGATCCGACGACTGGATGAATGATGCATCGGTACCGTTCCCACACCTGCGGTGAGCTTCGTGCCCCGGACGTCGGAACCGACGTCCGGCTGAGCGGGTGGCTGCACAACAGGCGGAACCTGGGCGGCATCCTCTTCATCGACCTGCGCGACCACTACGGCATCGTGCAGCTCGTCGTACGGCCGGAGCACACTGAGGTGCACGACCGGCTCAGCTCGCTGTCGAAGGAGTCCGTCCTCCGCGTGGACGGCCGGGTCAGCGCACGCGGTGCCGACAACGTCAACCCCGAGCTGCCCACCGGCGACATCGAGGTCGAGGTCGCCGACGTGGAGGTGCTGAGCGGGGCCGAGCAGATCCCCTTCACGATCAACGCCGAGGACGGGGTCAACGAGGAGAGGCGCCTGGAGCACCGCTTCCTCGACCTGCGCCGCGAGCGCATGCACCGCAACATCATCCTGCGCTCGCAGGTCATCTCGAAGATCCGCGAGAAGATGGCAGGCCAGGGCTTCAACGAGCTGGCGACGCCGATCCTCTCCGCCACCTCCCCCGAGGGCGCCCGCGACTTCCTCGTACCCTCGCGGCTGCACGCCGGGAAGTTCTACGCGCTGCCGCAGGCGCCTCAGCAGTTCAAGCAGCTGCTGATGATCGCCGGCTTCGACCGGTACTTCCAGATCGCGCCCTGCTTCAGGGACGAGGACGCCCGCGCGGACCGCTCCCCCGGAGAGTTCTACCAGCTCGACATGGAGATGAGCTTCGTCGAGCAGGAGGACGTCTTCGAGGTCATCGAGAAGGTGATGACCGACCTCTTCCGGGAACTGGGCGGCGGACGGGAGTGCACCTCGCCCTTCCCGCGCGTCCCCTTCCGCGAGGCGATGCTCAAGTACGGCTCCGACAAGCCCGATCTGCGCGCCCAGCTCGAACTGGTCGACGTCTCCGACGTCTTCGAGGGCTCGGGCTTCAAGGCGTTCGCCGGCAAGCACGTACGGGCGCTGGCGGTCCCGGACACGGCTGACCAGCCGCGCAAGTTCTTCGACCAGATGGGCGAGTTCGCCGTCGAGCAGGGCGCCAAGGGGCTCGCCTGGGTCCGCGTCGGTGAGGACCGCGGCCTGACCGGCCCCATCGCCAAGTTCCTCGACGAGAACGACGTCTCGCAGCTTCTGACGGTGCTGAAGGCCGAGCCCGGCACGGCGGTCTTCTTCGGCGCGGGGGAGTTCGACGAGGTATCGAAGATCATGGGCGCGGTCCGTGTCGAGGCCGCCAAGCGCACCGGACACTTCGAGGAAGGCGTCTTCCGCTTCTGCTGGATCGTCGACTTCCCGATGTTCGAGAAGGACGAGGAGACCGGCGAGATCGAGTTCTCGCACAACCCCTTCTCCATGCCGCAGGGCGGGCTGGAGGCGCTGCGCACGAAGGACCCGCTGGACGTCCTCGCCTGGCAGTACGACATCGTCTGCAACGGCGTCGAACTCTCCTCGGGCGCCATCCGGAACCACGAACCCGAGATCATGTTCGAGGCGTTCGGGATCGCGGGCTATTCGCAGGAGGACGTCGAGCGTGAATTCGGCGGCATGCTGCGCGCGTTCCGCTTCGGCGCCCCGCCGCACGGCGGCATCGCCCCGGGAATCGACCGCATCGTGATGCTGCTCGCGGACGAGCCCAACATCCGCGAGACGATCGCCTTCCCGCTCAACGGCAACGCGCAGGACCTGCTGATGGGCGCCCCCAGCGAGGTCGACGAGGCCCGCCTGAAGGAGCTGCACCTGTCGGTGCGCAAGCCGAAGCTGTAGGGGGGCGGCGCGAGCGGCGTCCGCGTCGCCGGTCCCTGCCGTGAAGCGGCCGTGTCACGGTTGCCGCAGATCCACGACGGTGTAGGAGTCGAGGCGCACGACCAGCTGCCCGGCGCGTGTCCAGCGGATGCGGGAATCGTCGTAGCTCACTGCGGCGGCTGTCCATGCACAGGGACGAGGGTGGCCCGGCCGGTAGAGCGCGCCGTGCACGCCCGCCGGTGTGTGCGCCCGTACGCGTAACGCCACGGAGCGCTGTTGCAGATGCGGGCAGATCCGCACGGACTGCACGGCGCACGGCTCGCAGACCGGCGGGTGGGAGGTGGTGAGGTCGTCCGGCCAACTGCGAGGGCCGCCCGCGCCCCGCCGGCGACCCCATTTCCGGCTCGGTGGCCAGCGAACGGTGTGCACAAGCGCTGGAACAGCGCTGGAGAATGCATGCATGCCTAATGTGCAGGTCAGGAATCTCGACGACAACGCATACGCCATACTGCGTCGGCGCGCGGCGGAATCGGGCCGGTCACTTCAGGAGTATCTGAGGGTCACCTTGGAGCGGCAGGCGCAGCGCCAGTCCGCCGAAGAGGTACTTGGCGCCGCTCGCGCGGAGCTGACCGAGCCGGTGTCGATGGAGGCCATCCTTGAGGCGCAGCGTGACGGGCGGGAAGGCAGGAGCGGCGAGTGATCGTCGTCGACGATGCGGTGCTGATCGCTGCCCTCGTCGATGCGGGGCCCGACGGAACTGCCCGGTGAGCCTGACCACGACCGTGCTCACCGGGCGTACGGGGATGCCGCCTCAGTCCTCCAGCCGCGGGAAGAGCACCGCGCCCTTGGTGACCGTCGCGCCCGCCGGGAGCTGTCCCCAGCGGGCCGCGTCGCCCACGCGCTGGTCCGCCAGCGGGCCGAGGTGCGGTTCGGCGCCCAGCGACTCCCACAGCTTGCCCGACGTCTGAGGCATCACCGGGTTCAGCAGAACCGCGCAGGCGCGCAGCGACTCGGCTGCCGTGTAGAGGATCGTCGCCAGCCGTGCCTGCGCCTCGGCGGACTCGTCCTTGGCGACCTTCCACGGGGCCTGCTCCGTCAGATAGCCGTTGACCTGCTTGACGAAGTCGAAGACCGCGGCGATGCCGCCGGCGAAGTCCAGTTGCTCGCCGATGCGTTCGTCCGCCTCGGCGACGGCCTTGGCCAGCCCGTCGGTGATCGCCTGCTCCGCCTCGCCGCTCGCCGTGGCCTCCGGCAGGGCCCCGCCGAAGTACTTGCCGACCATGGCCGCGACGCGGGAGGCGAGGTTGCCGTAGTCGTTGGCCAGTTCGCTGGTGTAGCGGGCGGTGAAGTCCTCCCAGGAGAAGGAGCCGTCCTGCCCGAAGGCGATGGCCCGCAGGAAGTACCAGCGGTAGGCGTCCACGCCGAAGTGGCTCGTGAGCTGCTGCGGCGAAATGCCCGTCAGGTTCGACTTCGACATCTTCTCGCCGCCGACCATCAGCCAGCCGTTCGCGGCGATCTTCCCCGGCAGCGGGAGGCCGTTGGCCATCAGCATCGCCGGCCAGATCACCGCGTGGAAGCGGAGGATGTCCTTGCCCACCAGGTGCACGTCCGCGGGGAAGGTCCGCTCGAAGCGTTCCTGGTCCGCGCCGTAGCCCACAGCGGTGGCGTAGTTGAGCAGCGCGTCGATCCACACGTAGATGACGTGCTTGTCGTCCCAGGGCACCTTCACGCCCCAGTCGAACGTCGAGCGGGAGATCGACAGGTCCTCCAGGCCCTGGCGTACGAAGTTCACGACTTCGTTCCGCGCGGACTCGGGCTGGATGAACTCCGGGTGCTGCTCGTAGTGCTCCAGGAGCTTCGGGCCGTACTCGGACAGCTTGAAGAAGTAGTTCTCCTCCTGGAGCATCTCCACCGGCGCCCGGTGGATGGGGCACAGCTTCTGCCCGGCGAACTCCCCTTCGCCCTCCAGCAGTTCGCCGTAGGTCTTGTACTCCTCGCAGCCCACGCAGTACGGGCCCTCGTAGCCGCCCTGGTAGATCTCGCCCTTGTCGTAGAGATCCTGGACGAACTCGCGGACACGCGCCGTGTGCCGATCCTCCGTGGTGCGGATGAAGTCGTCGTTCTTGATCCCCAGATGCTCCCAGAGGGGCTTCCACGCCTCCTCGACGAGCTTGTCGCACCACTCGCGCGGGGAGACCCCGTTCGCCTGGGCGGTGCGCATGACCTTCTGACCGTGCTCGTCCGTGCCGGTGAGGTACCACACCTTCTCGCCGCGCTGACGGTGCCAGCGCGTGAGGACGTCGCCTGCGACGGTCGTATAGGCGTGGCCCAGGTGCGGAGCGTCGTTGACGTAGTAAATGGGGGTCGTGACGTAGTACGCCTTCGATCCCTGCTCTGATCCAGTGGCCGCCATGCCGAAAGCCTATCGGCCCGCCCGCAGATGCAGCGAAGCGGTTACACACCGTGAGTGTCTGCGTCGCTCGGGTCGTCGACGGCGGAAATGTGCCGGGAATCCGGGCCCGGGGCCGCACGGCTGACGACGTGCGCGACGGATCGGTACCCGGCCGTCAGGTCTCCGGGAGAGGTTCAGTCTCTGCGGATGCTGAGCAGGTCGCCGGGCTGGCAGTTCAGTTCGCGGCAGATCGCGGTGAGGGTGGAGAAGCGGATGGCCTTCGCCCGGTCGTTCTTGAGAATGGAGAGGTTGACCACCGTCACCCCGACCCTGGCTGCGAGTTCGGACAGGGTCATGCCGCGCTCGGCCAGCAGTCGGCCCAGGTGGACCTGGACCCGGTGCTCCTCTTCCGGTGGCATCAGACCAACCCCTCGGTATCGGCGCGCAGCTTCGTTCCGCGCCGGAAGACTTCTCCCAGCGCCAGGATGAGGAAGGCCAGCAGTATGTACTCGCCGGTGAAGCTGACCGAGAACGGGACCTGCTCGGCCATGGGGGTGTCGCGCACCAGCATTTCCGTGGTGAGCGCCGGCAGCACCGGGGCAAGGACGGCCTGCACCAGAACCGTGAGCCCTATGACACTCAGGCGTCGTGCGTTCACCGGCACGAAGACGTCGCCGCCGCTCAGGGTCCGGGCCATCTTGAAAAGGAGGGCCAGGATGAGGAGCAGAAGCAGGCTGCCGACGATTCCCGGCAGGACGAGCAGCAGGCGCTGCCCCACGTCGGGGGCGGTGAGGACGAGATCCGCCCGGTGTGTGCCGGTCAGGGTCATGCCGTGGCCCGTCACCGCGTCGGTCACGGTTCCCGGTATCCGGGTCGCCGTCCCGGCCTCGACTTCGCGGGTGTCCGCCGGATCCGACTGACCGGCCACCCCGAGGGCCGGAAGCAGTACTCCGAAGACGCCGACCAGCACACCAGTCAGGCCGACAGCCGCCTCCAGCAGCCGGCTGTCGGTCTGGCTCCACCAGGACTTGGCACCCATGATTCCCCCCTGTCCGCCGAAGCGTATCGCTTATCGATACCATCGATAAACGATACGCTTCATGTCAAGTGGATGTACCTGCAGGAAGCGCGGTGTGCGCCTGCTCCCAGGCGCACAGAGGCGTGCAACACGGGCGTCGGTGCGGGAGACGCCTCCACCGGAGAGCTGTTGACGCCCCCCGCGCGCCTCTGCATGCTTGCGCGCGTACAGAACTTCACACACGGGGACCGGACATGGAGGGCGTCATCCGTCGCGTGATTGCTCCGCCGGGCGGTGCCGTGGCGGCGGCGGGCCTCATCGCCGTGGGCCTGCTGCTCGCCTCCTGCGCGACGGACCCCCCGCCCGGGAAGCCGGAGTCGCAGGAGGGCGCCTACACCATCGGCCAGTTCAACATGGCCGGCGGGACGACCGAGCACGGCGCGAAGGGCCATGTGGCCCCCGACGCCCTCGCCGCGGACGTGCAGGACCGCGAGCCGGCGTTCGTCTCGCTGCAAGAGACGTGCCGTGACTGGACCGAGAGGCTGGAGGAGCGGCTGCCCGGTTACACGGTGCTCTTCAGTCCCGTCGACAACCTCGCCAGGAACCCCGGGAGCCCAGCCCGCTGTCATCACCCCACCGACTTCGGCAACGGTCTCGTCCTCCGCGACGACGTGGGCTTCGACGAGGACGACCCCGACGTGCACCGGCTGGGCTCCACCTCCGGTGACGAGTACCGCGAGATGGTCTGTGTGCGCTCGCAGTCACGGAAGGCTGTCGCCTGCTCGGCTCATCTGACGCCCGGCCGTGGCGAGTACCTGGCGAGCCGGAAGCGGGAGACGGCGAAGGTGCGGCGCGTGCTGGCGTCCGAGTATCCGGGTCACTCCGTCCTCCTCGGCGGGGACATCAACGACCTCCCCCTGTCCGGTGTCCTGGGCGGCCTCTATCACCGCGACTACGGTGGCGGGGCGCGCGGCGGGCTCAAGGAGGCCGCGAGTCCCTGCGGAGACGAGGTCGGGCGGGAGCACCGGACGGCGCAGGTGCCGCGGGACCGGTACGAGCCGTGCAGGTCCGGGGAGCCCACCCACAGCAAGGGGAAGATCGACTACCTCTTCGTGTCTCCGTCGGTGCAGGTGAAGTGGAGCCGTGTGACGTACGCGGAACACTCCGACCACAAGCAGGTCTGGGCGGGCGTGGTCCTGTGACGGACCAGTGGTCCGCCGCCCTCCGCCCGTGGCCCGGCGGTTCGGCCGGCGGTGAGGACGGTGTGGGTCCGGTGAAGGTTCTCAACTCCGGTGCGCTGCCTGCCGTGTGACGGCCGATGAACCGGCCGGGCCCGCCTCACGCAGCCCTTTCCCGCAGGCCGAGGCCGTTTCGCGGCCCGGACGTCCCGTCCCGGCATGGTCATGAATAGGAAGATCAAGTGAGGATCATGGGGGAGGCAGGTGTCATGTCTGGCGTAAGCCTCCGCCGGAATGCTCTGATCCCACGACCTCCGGATTACCGGACGGGTGTTCCCGCTCATCGATTGGACACTTCATGCGTAACGCGACTGACCGGATCGAGACTGCCGAGCTCTCCGACGCCGACCTCGACAATGTGTCCGGCGGCGTGGGCGTCAACCTGCCCGGCGGACTCGGCGGCGCCGACGTGGCCGCCGTTCCGGGCGGCGTCGCCGCGAGCGTGGGCGCCAACGTGCCCGGCGTGGGCGGCGTCTCCGGCGCTGTGGGCGCCGGCCTCGACGGTGTCAGCGGCAGCGTCAGCGGCGGTCTGGCCTGATCCAGTTCCGCATCGGGGCCCCGGAGCGCACACGCCGAGTGCGCTCCGGGGCTTCATGCTTGCCGGGCCGGGCCGACCCGGGGCCGACCCGGGCGGGTCCCCGGTCGGGGCGTCGCCGCCCGGCGCTCATCCGGTGGCGAAGACCTGCGAGTCGTCCGCGAACGCCTTGAACTCCAGGGCGTTTCCCGCGGGATCGTGCAGGAACATCGTCCACTGCTCGCCGGGCTCCCCCTCGAAGCGCACGTACGGCTCGATGACGAAGCGGGTGCCGGCGTCGCGCAGCCGGCCGGCCAGCTCGTGGAAGGCGGGGACGCTCAGGATCAGCCCGAAGTGCGGTACGGGCACGTCGTGTCCGTCGACCGGGTTGTGTGCGCCTCCGCCGCGGTGCCCGGGGGCGAGGTGGGTGACGAACTGGTGCCCGTGCAGGTTCCAGTCGGTCCAGCTCGCCGCGCTGCGCCCCTGCTCCAGGCCGAGCACGTCACCGTAGAAGCGGCGTGCGGCCTCCAAGTCGTCGACGGGCATGGCGAGATGGAACCGCGGAACGGGGGAGTCGAGGGTGCTCATCGTTGCGCGCAGCCTTTCTGTTCCGGCGGTAGGTGACGTCCGTGCGTGCCACGAGCCCCGGGCCGGGGGGTGCAGGGCCCCGGGATCGGTGGCGTTTGAAAGGTTCACACGGCGCGCGGGGAGGAGGGAACGGCCACGCGTGTCCGGCCTGCGGCGCAGGCTCCGGGCCCGTCTTCGCGGGCCGTCCGGGGGCCGTTCCGGGGGCCGTTCGCGGGCGGGCTCCGAGAGTGAGGCACGTTCGGGTGAAACGTCCTCGTCCCCGGCCGCCGGGTCAGGGACAGCGCATAGCGTGCCGAACGTGGTGACACTCCCGCATCGCACGCACTGAGGAAGCGCATGCCACTCACGTCGAAGAGCCTTTCCGAGTACTGGGACACGTACAAGCCGCACAAGGGCGAGGGCGAGCCTCCGCCGCCGCAGGTCGACTCCTTCGAGTGGACGCAGCATCCCGGGCACGGCCCAGGCGCCGGATTCCTGGGAGAGCCCCGCACCGCCCTCGAACTGGGCTCGGCCGAGGGCAGGGAGGCCGTCTACCTCGCCCGCAGGGGCGTGGAGGTGACCGCGCTCGACCTCTCTCCCGCTCAGACCGCCCGAGCACGGCTGTGGTGGGAAGGGACTCCCGGCCTCTCGTTCGTCAACGCGGAGGCGTGCGACTACCTTTCCGGCAGTCCGAGCACCTTCGACGCGGTCTACTCCCGGTGGGGGGCCGTGTGGTTCACCGACCCGGAGGAACTGGTCCCGCTCGTGGTCCGGCGGCTCAACCCCGGCGGCGTCTTCGCCTTCTCGCAGGCGGAGCCGATCGAGGGCTACTACGGGCCGCAGGCGATGTACGGCAACGGACTCAGCGGACGCAGGCTCACGGTGCTGCGCTGGTCCTTCTCGCCCGGGATGTGGACGGACGTGCTCAGGAGCAGCGGGTTCACCTCCGTCGAGGCCCGCGTCCTTCCCGCGCCGGAACCCGACCACGTGGGCACGCTCATGGTGCGGGCGAAGGCGCCCGCGAAGTCCCCCGCACGGCGGCGCCGTTAGCCGGTGTCGCCACCCGGACGCCGTCCAGGGCGGCGTCCGGACCCCGGCGCTGACACACGTTGGTGCCTCAGCCCTCGGGGCGTCGCCCGTCCCCAGGCGGCTGTCCGCGCGGGAGCCGTGACGGGGCGGCTTGGGATGCCGCTTGGGACGCCACTGCCGGACGCCACTGCCGGACGCGGCTTCGAACGGGCGGCCGGAACTGGGATCGCGGGCAAGGCGTCCCTGAGTGGCATGAGGCAGCGTGAGGAGCAGGTCCCCGCCGTCACCGGTTGCCTGCTGGCGTTCGTCGCAGCGGGGGCCGGCTTCGCCGTGTGGTTCCGCGGCGCGGGGCCCGCTGTGCGCGGGTCGTTCGAGGGGCAGCGCGAGTGGAGCTTCGTGTACATCGAGCTGCCGTGCGTGCTCGTGGGGTTTCCCCTGGTCACCGTTCTCGCGTGGGCCTGGATGCGTGCCGCGCTGCGTGGCCGGACGGGGCGCACCATGCGCAACGTCGTCTCCGGCGCGGTCGTGGTCCTGACGCTGGTGGTGTCCGGGCTGTCCGCCGACGCCTGGCTGGCCCACCGCGTGGACGGCCTGGAACGGCTCCATCAGGAGGAATGACGGGCTGCGGCGGCCCGGTCCGCCTTTCGCTGCTCCCGTCCGCGAATGCGATGGCGGTTCACCGACGGTTCACCTCGCGGTCGCTCCCCGGCGGGCAGGAGCCCATAGCGTCCACGTGCAGACACGGGAGACCCGGAGGGGACGGACCATGCGCAAGCTGCTTCCGATGCTCGGCTCGCACCAGGGCGGAAGGTCGGCCATGACGTGCCGGTACCGCTGCGGCGACGCCTGCTTCCACGAGGCGCCCAACACCAGCGCCAACGAGTACGCCGGGGACGTCATCGCCCGTGCCCTCTCACGTCGCACGATGCTGCGAGCCGGCGCCGTCGCGGGCGTCGTGGCCGCCGCCGGTACGGGCGCCTGCAGCGGCCCCAGCGGCAGCGCGGCCGCCGCCACGCACCTGCGGGACGAGGCCAGGGGCAAGCCCGCGAAGGGACTGCGGTTCACGCCCGTCGACCCGAACACCGACGACAAGGTCACCGTCCCCGAGGGCTACGAGCAGAACGTCGTGATCCGCTGGGGCGAACCGATCCTGCGCGGCGCTCCCGACTTCGACCCGGAGAAGCAGACCGCCAAGGCGCAGGCGGGGCAGTTCGGTTACAACAACGACTTCCTCTCGCTGCTCCCGCTCGACGGCGAGGACGGTAAGGACGGCGAACGCGGTGGCGCACGGCGCCAGTTGATGGTCGTCAATCACGAATACACCGACGAGGCACTGATGTTCGCGGGCTACGACGCGGACGACCCCACACGGGAGCAGGCCGAGATCGGCTGGGCGGCGCACGGGCTGTCCGTCGTCGTCGTGGAGGGCGAGCGCGGCTCGGGAGCGCTGAAGGCCGTACCGCGCCACCGCCTCAACCGTCGTATCACCGCCACGACACCCTTCGAGGTCACAGGCCCCGCGGCGGGCAGTCCCCTGCTGCGCACCACCGCCGACCCCGAGGGCCGTACCGTCCTGGGCACACTCAACAACTGCGCGGGCGGCACCACTCCGTGGGGCACGACGCTGCACGGTGAGGAGAACGTCGACCAGTACTTCGCCAACACCGAGAAGGTGAAGGACGACGAGCACCGCAAGCGCCTCGAGCGGTACGCCCTCAAGGGCACCGACACCGAGCGCAAGTGGGAACGCTTCGACGACCGCTTCGACGTCACCGAAGAGCCCTACGAGCCGCATCGCTTCGGCTGGGTCGTCGAACTCGACCCGTACGACCCGGACTCCACACCCCGCAAGCGCACCGCCCTCGGCCGCTTCAAGCACGAGGCCGCCCAGCCGCGGCTGACGCGCGACGGCCGCGCCGTGGTCTACATGGGCGACGACGAACGCTTCGAGTACCTCTACAAGTTCGTGTCCTCGAAACGGATGCGGCGCGGCAGGAGCCGTGCCGACCGCGAGCACAACCTGACGCTGCTGGACGAGGGCACGCTCTACGTCGCGAAGCTGACCGGCGACAGCCCCGAGGAGGAGATCGACGGGTCCGGCGAACTCCCTTCGGACGACAAGGAGTTCGACGGACGCGGCAAGTGGATTCCGCTGGTCACCGGTGACCGCTCCCATGTGGAGGGCATGACGGCGGACGAGGTCCACGTCTTCACCCGCATCGCCGGTGACAAGGTCGGCGCCACGAAGATGGACCGCCCCGAGGACGTCGAGGCCAGCCCCCGCACGGGACGCGTCTACGCGGCCCTCACCAACAACACCGACCGCGGCGCCTCCGGCAAGGCGGGCCCCGACGAGGCCAACCCGCGCGACGGCAACAAGCACGGACAGATCCTGGAGTTCGCCGAGAGGGGCGACGACCCGGCCGCGCGCGGCTTCACCTGGCGGCTGTTCCTCGTGTGCGGCGACCCGGAGGACCCCTCCACCTACTTCGGCGGCTTCCCCAAGGATCAGGTCAGCCCGATCTCCTGTCCGGACAACGTCGCCTTCGACGCGTACGGCAACCTGTGGCTCTCCACGGACGGCAACGAACTCGGCTCGCACGACGGCCTGTTCGGCGTCGCCACGACCGGCCCCAGGCGCGGCGAGGTGCGTCAGTTCCTCACCGTGCCGACCGGTGCCGAGACCTGCGGGCCGATCGTGCAGGAGCGGCGCGTGCTCGTCGCCGTACAGCACCCGGGCGAGGTGGACGGGGCGAGCGTGGAGGACCCCGCCTCGTCGTGGCCCGACGGGAAGGGCGCGTACGTACGGCCGTCCGTCGTCAGCGTGTGGCGTGCGGACGGCCGTGACATCGGCGTCTAGCGCTGTGACCGGGGAAGGTTCACCGGCTCGGAAGGTTCACCGGCTCGCGACGCCCGGCAGACCTTCCCGGCCTCATCACCGGCTGTACTGAGCTCTAGGACAATCCCGTCGGGGTCTGCTGCCCCCGCTCGGGGCCCCCGGCGCCGTCGGTGCCGGGGGGCCAGTCCTCAGAGTGCGCCAGCACCTGGACCAGGAACTGCTGGGCGGCGTCCAGCAGTGCCCGGTCGTCGGCCCACAGGCCGAACTCCAGGTTCCGGCGGGAGCGTTCGGTGCCGTTGGCGCTGCCCAGCCACAGCCGGTGCGGGGTGAACTCCGCGACGTCGGCGGCCTTGCCCAGCGTCGCCTCGTCGTGCCACCACAGCTCACCCAGCAGCATCATCTTCGTGTGCAGGGTCGGCACGGGGCCGTTGCCGTCGCCGTCCTCGCTGTCCTCGCTGGCGTCCCTGCCGTCTCTGCCCTCGCCGTTCCCGACGTCCTGGTCCGCGCCGCCCGAGGCTCCGCCGCGGATCGTCCTCAGCGCGGGGAGCCGTACGTCCTCCATCGGGTTGGTGGGTCCGACGCGTGGGGCACGGCCTCTGCGGGCGAGCACCAACTCCGGCAGGCCCGGCACGGCTCCGGCCGGGAAGCCCGCTCCCCGCTTCACCACGTCCTGGAACCGGTTGACCTCCGCCTGACCCTTCACCGGCAGCTTGCGCACCACGACGCAGGCCGCGGGGAAGCCGGCGATGCGCTCCAGCAACTCCCCGTCGTCCAGCCGCTTGAACGCGCCCAGCATCGCCGGGCCCAGGCTGCGCGACCGCCTCGGCTGCCGCTCAAGTCCCGCGCGGTAGGCGTCGATCCCGTCGACCAGGCCGCTGAGGACACGTGTGCCGAACATCCCCTCGCAGGCGCCGCCCTCCCTCCAAGTGGACCGTTTGTCGAAGCTGTTCGGAAACGATGCAGTCAATTCCGCCCCCTGCTCCCTCGGATCGCCCCCGTAAGTTCCCAGAATCGGACGAAGTACTTACCCGGCGCCACGGTGCACCGGAGCCGCATCGAGGCGAAGCGGCGGGGGCTCGGCCCGGGCTTCGAGGGGAGACCGCCCAGGGAGGGGACCACCCGGGCCGCCCCGCCGAGCGCGAGTCAGATTACGGGGCACTCCGCGCGCCCCCGCACGCGCCCTCGTCCGAGCCGCCGTGGCTGTGGCGACGTCCCCGGGCGTCTGTGGTCGACTGGGACGTCTCGTACATGACGGCGGCGGAAGTGAGCGGAGCTGATGGGCCTCGCCTGGGTGGTTCTGATCATCTCGGGGGTGCTGGAGACCGTGTGGGCCGCAGCGCTCGAAGCCTCCGGAGTGCTGCACAAGCTGTGGCCTTCGGTGCTCTTTCTCGTCTCCCTCGCGATGAGCATGGCGGGCCTGGCCTATGCGGTGGTGCACATCCCGCTCGGCACCGCCTACGGCGTGTGGGTGGGGATCGGTGCCGTCGGGACAGCCGTCTACGGAATGGCGGTGCTCGGGGATCCCGTGACGGCGGCCCGCCTGCTGTGCCTGCTGCTGATCGTCGGAGGGGTCGTGGGGCTCAAGCTGCTGCCCTGAGGTCCCTGAGGTCCCTGAGGTCCCTGAGGTCCCTGAGGTGCCTGAGGCCCCTGAGGTCCCGCCGTCCCGGGATCCGTGCGAGATCGATCCCCTCCGCCGGATGTCCCTCCTCCGCCGGATGCCGCTCCGCCGTGCGCCGCCCCCGTCCCCGTGCGAGCCTTTTCGCACGGTATCGCCGCGTCCGTCACAGCTCCGCGCGGTGCCGACCCGGCGAACGAGGGTGAGTGACCCCGGACATGGACAGACCCAGAGTGATCGTCGTGGGCGGCGGCTTCGCCGGCGTGGCGTGCGCGCGCGGGCTGGAGCGCGAACTCGGCGAGGGGGAGGCGGAGATCTCGCTCGTCACCCCCGACGACTACCAGCTCTACCTGCCGCTGCTCCCCCAAGTGGCCTCCGGGGTGCTCACGCCGCAGGCGGTCGCGCCCTCCCTGCGCCGCCTCCTGCGCCGTACGCGCATCGTGCCGGGCCGCGCGGTCGGCGTGGACACCGAGGCGAGGGTGTGCGTCGTACGCCTGATCAACGGCGAGCTGAGCGACCGGCGTTACGACTTTCTGGTGCTCACGCCGGGAAGCGTCACCCGTACCTTCGACATCCCCGGCCTCGCCCGGCAGGGGCGGGGCATGAAGACACTGGCGGAGGCGGCATACATCCGCGACCATGTGATCGCTCAGCTCGATCTGGCCGCCGTCACGCGCGACGAGGCCGAGCGCGCGGCCCGTCTCCGCTTCGTCGTGGTCGGCGGCGGCTACGCGGGCACGGAGACCGTCGCGCACCTCCAGAAGCTGACGAACGCCGCCGCGAGCCGTTACCGCCGACTCGACCCCCGGTGGATCGAGTGGCACCTCGTCGACCACGCCCCGAAGCTGATGCCGGAGCTGGGCGACCGGCTCGGCCGCAAGGCTCTGAAGACCGTCACCGCGCGCGGTACCCGGGTCTCGCTCGGCGTCTCCGTCGACGCTGTGACCGACGGAAAGGTCACCCTGACCGACGGACGTGTCCTGCCGAGCCACACTCTCATCTGGACGGCGGGCGTCACCGCGAGTCCGCTCGTGGCCACCCTCGACGCCGAGACGGCCCGCGGACGCCTGGTGGTACGGGCCGACCTGACGGTGCCCGGCAGGGACGGCGTTCTCGCCCTCGGTGACGCGGCGGCCGTACCGGACCTCTCCCGCGGTGACGCCGACACCGCCGGCACCGCCGGCGCCGCGGTCTGTCCGCCCACCGCCCAGCACGCCATGCGCCAGGGCCGGCAGGGCGCCCGCAATGTCGCCGCCCTCCTGCGGGGCATGCCGGCACGGCCGTATGCGCACAGGGATCTCGGACTCGTCGTCGACCTCGGTGGCAGGGACGCCGTCGCCCGCCCCTTCGGAGCCGAACTCACGGGCCTGCCCGCCCAGTTGGTCACCCGTGGCTACCATCTGGCGGCTCTGCGCACGGGCAGTGCCCGCGCCCGTACGATCGCCGACTGGCTGCTCAACGCGACCGCGGGCAACGACTTCGTCCGTACGGGATTCCTGGCCCACGGCCCCGTCACGCTCTCCGAGTTCGAGCTGACGGACACCTACCCGAGCCGGGAGCGCATCCATGAACTCGCCTCGGACGCCTCGCTGCCCGGTGATCGCGAGAGCTGAGAGCGCCGGAGCCGGGACGGCGCCGGAGCCGGGACGGACACCCGGGGGAGCACCCCGTGGCACCCGCTCAGGGCAGCAGCACCAGCTTGCCCCCCGGGTGGCCCTCCAACAGCAGGCGGTGGGCCTCGGCCGCCTCCGCCAGTGGGTAGGTACGGGCGACCACGACCTCCAGTTCGCCGTGCTGCGCCAGCGGGAGCAGGTGCTGCCACGCCTCGGCCCTGATCCGGGTGCCCGGGTCGGCGTTCGGGGCGCCGCCGATCAGCTTGATGCCGGTGTCGCCGCGGTCGAACGCCAGGATGGAGACGATCCGTCCGCGGTCCTTCACCAGATCGAGGGAAACATCGATTGCTTCCCTCGTTCCGGCAGTGTCCACCACGGCGTCCACGCCGTCCGGCGCCGCCTCGCGCACCCGCTCGGCGAGTCCTTCCCCGTACGTCAGCGGCGTCGCGCCGTACCGCTCCAGCATGTCCTGGTGCGCCTCGCTCGCGGTGCCCAGTACCGTCGCGCCCACCGCGACCGCGATCTGCACGGTGAGCAGGCCCACCCCGCCGGACGCTCCGTGCACGAGCACGGTGTCACCTTCGCGCACGCGGACGGTCGACAGGGCGTGCACCGCGACCGACCCGGTCAGCAGCAGACCCGCCGCGGCCTCCCAGGGCAGCTCGGCCGGTTTGTGGACGACACCCGCCACCGGCACCGTCAGTTCCGTCGCGTAGGCGCCGGGAGCCGGGTGGGCGATCACCTCGTCCCCCACCGACAGCGCACCGTCCGGCCCTTCGGCGCCCTCGCCGACCGCTGTCACCACACCCGCCAGCTCCAGTCCGACGGGCATCGGCAGCGCCGAGGGGTCGTCCCCGAACGCACCGCTGTAGAGCTTGTGGTCCAGCGGGTTCACGCCGATGGCCATCGCACGCAGCGACACTTCTCCCGGGCCCGGTGCCGGGACTTCGGTCTCCTCCACGGACAGCACTTCCGGCCCGCCGTAGGAGCCGGCCACCACTCGCTTCGCCATTTCCGGCCTCCTGTGACTCACGTGGAACTATTCCACCGAGCCGCCCGTCCCGCGCGCCGGAATGTCCCCCCGTACGGCCGTCCGTGACGGCTGCCCGTGAAGGCCGTACGGGAGGAGGGCCGCAGGGAGGGCCGCACGGAGGGCCGCACGGAGGGCCGTACGCGCGCGGCGGTCAGGGTGTGAGCGTGCGCAGGGGCGTTCCGGCGAGGAAGGCGGCGACGTCCTCCGCGGCCTGGCCGTAGAAGATGCGGTAGGTCTCCTCGGTGACATAGCCGATGTGCGGGGTGAGGACGGTGCGGGGAGCCGTACGCAGCAGGTCGTCGGCCGGCAGCGGCTCGACGTCGTAGACGTCCAGGCCGGCGCCGGCGATGGTTCCCTCGTGCAGGGCCTGGATGAGCGCGTTCGTGTCGATCAGCCCGCCGCGTGAGGTGTTGACCAGGTACGCGGTGGGCTTCATCCAGGACAGCTCCTCGCGTCCCACCAGCCCCGCGCTGCGTTCGCTGAGCTTGTAGTGCACGCTCACGATGTCGGCCTGCGAGAAGAGGGCCTGCTTGCTGACGGCTTCGGCTCCGCGTTCACCGGCGGTGGCCGGATCGAGGTTCTCGCTCCAGGCCAGTACGCGCATGCCGAAGGCGTTGCCGACAGCGGCGACGCGTGAGCCGAGCCGCCCCAGCCCGACCACGCCGAGCGTGCGTCCGTGGAGGTCGCCGCCGATGGTGTTCTGCCACTGCCCCTCACGCATGCCCGTCGACTCGGCCGGGATGTTGCGCATCAGGGAGAGGATGAGTCCCCAGGTGAGTTCGGGCGTCGCGACGGCCGGGCTGTTCGTGCCGCAGACCGTCACGCCGTGGCGCTCCGCGGCGGCCAGGTCGATGGCGGCGTTCGCCATGCCGGTGGTCACCAGCAGCCGCAGGTTCGGCAGCCGGGCGAAGCGCTCCTCCGTGAACGGTGTGCGTTCGCGCATCGCGACGACCGCGTCATAGCCGTGCAGGGCCTCGACCAGAGCGTGGGTGTCGGCCAAATGCTCATGCAGGAAGACGACTTCGGCGTCGAGGCTCTGCCACTCGGCGAAATGGTGGGCGGCCTGCTGGTAGTCGTCCAGTACGGCGACGCGCACGTTCGCTCCTTCCTGCCGGGGGGTGTGAGGACTGTTTCGCTTCCGTGGACCCTAACCCCGCCCGACTCGGGCGCCGCCGGGCAGTACCGCAGCAGGAGTCTCCGAACGGGGCGAGGAGACCGGCCCGCGCACGGAACACCCGGCGGACGCCCGGCGGAAGGGAACCACCGGGCGTACCGGCCGGTCTCTTGACGGCTCACGCACCGGCCCCGCACGCAGTGGTCGCGGAACGCACGTACACCCGCGCGCCGTTCGCACGAAACGCCCGGCATCCGGCCTCCGCCTCCCGGCGCGCCGCTGCCATACGCTCGCGGCGAACGTGTCCGACATGGCGGACGATTCGGCGTTTCCTCCGCCGGCGGGCCGCCGAAGACACCACATCACCGAAGGAGTACGTCCCCATGCCCAAGAAGACCCCGCGCTCTCTGGCGGCCAACCGCGCACGGCTGTCGCACAAGGTCTCCTACGCACTGCGGAACCCGGCACGGGTCACCCCCTACCTGCGCCGGGCCCTCCGGGACCGGTGGCTGAGGCTCAAGCACCCGGACCATGTCGACTACTACCGGGCGGTGATGGCCTCGGACACCGCCGGCAATCCGGAGGCGGCGGTGGGAAGCCGCAGTCACGACCGGTGGCTCGCGCTGGGTCAGATGCAGTTCGACTTCCTCCTGGAGCACGGGCTGCAGAAGGAGCACCGCATGCTCGACATCGGCTGCGGCAACCTCCGTGCCGGCTGGAGGTTCATCCAATACCTCGACGCCGGGAACTACTACGGCATCGACATCTCCCCGGACATCCTCATCTCCGCCAAGAAGACCCTTGTCGATTACGAACTGCAGGACAAGCTGCCCCACTTGACCATCACACGAGACCTGACACTCGACTTCCTGCCCAGCGGCCACTTCGACGTCGTGCACGCGCACAGCGTCTTCTCCCACTCGCCGGCCGAGATCATCGACCAGTGCCTGGCCAACGTCGGCCGGGTCCTCGCACCCCGCGGCTTCTTCGACTTCACCTTTGACCGTACGGAGGGTGCCGAACACCAGGTGCTGCGCGAGGACTTCTACTACCGGACCGAGACCCTGACCGCGCTTGCCGAGAAGCACGGGCTGAGCGCCCGCTTCATGGACGACTGGGAGAAGCTGCCCCACGGGCAGTCCAAGATCCGCGTGACTCACGGGGACGGCCCCGCGGGGGTCGGCAGTTAGGCGGTGTCCGGGCGGTACGGCGGGACGGGAGGGCGGACAGGAAGGGGTGCCCTCCTCGCGCCCGTGCCCCGGCTTGCGCCTCGCGCCGCCGCTCAGACGAGTTCCCGCTCCGCGGCGGACCGCGGGGTGTCCTGGCCCTTGCGCACCGCGAGGGCCGCGGGCGTGATCAGTGCGGCCAGCAGCCCGACGAGGCCGAGTGAGACCGTGAGACTCGTGAGCGAGGCGACCCCGCCGATCAGCGGCGGGCCACCGAGGAATCCCGCGTAGGCGATGGTCGTCACGAAGCCGAGCTCGCGTTCGCCGCCGCGTCCGTCCGCACGTCGCCCGGCGTCACCGGCGAGTGCCATCGCCGTCGGGAAGCAGAAGGCCAGGCCCACCCCGGCGACGGCGAACCCGGCGTAGGCCACGGCCCCCGCCGGCACCACCGCCGTGGCGATCAGCCCGGTGGCCGCGACGAGTCCGCTGCCCGCAAGGACACGGTGGGGTCCGAAGCGCCGTTCCACCCGCTCGCCGACCAGCCTGGTCACCGCCATCGTCACGCAGAAGACCGAGTAGGCGGTGGCGGCGACCGATTCGGTGAGGGCGCGCTCGCGTACCAGGAACAGCGCCGACCACTCCGCGCACGTACCTTCGGCGACCGCCGCGCACAGCGCCACCGCCGCGAGCAGCCACAGCCGCCCGCGGAAGACGACGTCCTTGTAGGAGCCCTCGGCGCGCTCCTCCGGCTCCGGCCGCTCCCCCGGCACCGCGCGCCCCGCGATCAGCAGCGTCAGCAGCCCGGCCACCGCCACGAAGCAGAAGTGCTGGGCGGGAGCGAGGGCAAGCGCGGCGGCCAGAGCGGCGCCCAGCGACCCGAACAGCCCGCCGATGCTGAAGCCCGCGTGGAAGAACGGCATCAGCGGCCGGTCCAGTTCCCGTACGACGGCGACGGCCGCGACGTTCATCGCCACGTCCACCGCTCCCATGAGGGCGCCCAGGCCGGCCAGTGCGAGCCCCAGCGTCAGCACGGACTGCGCCAGCCCCAGCAGAGGCAGCATCAGGCAGGCCCCGGTGAGCGAGGCGAAGATCACGGAGCGTGCGCCCCAGGCGGCGCAGGCCCGCGCCGCCAGCGGCGCGGTGATGATCATGGCGATGCTGGGGCCGAGCAACGCCAGCCCGAGAGCGCCGGGTTCGGCGCCGACCTGTGAGGCGAGCGCGGGCACCCGGGCCGCCCAGGCTCCGTAGAGACCGCCGTTCACGATGAACACCACGGCCACGCCGGTGCGTTGGGAAACCACTTGTACCGCCCTTTCCTCCTGGGGGGTCCGCGAGCGGTCAGGCTATGGGTACGTGCGGGATTCCGCCGAATCCCCCCTCCAGAGATCAACAGTCCTCGCAGACCGGATGTCGAGTGAACACCCCAGGGTGTGGCTGGAATTCGTTAGCAGCGACTCTCCCAGGGGCAGGACTCACTGGCGGACCGGCAGCCGACGGCGGGAGTGCTGAGGACCCATGACAGCTCTGTGGGGAGTCTCTTTCGATGCAACCCCCGTATCCGGCTTGGTGGTGGAGTTCGTCAAGACGGCGCGCGCGTTCCGGGAGCGGGGCCTCCGCGTGCATCTCGACCTCGGCTACGACATCAAGGCGGACAAGGAGGCGTTCTTCAGGCCCTACAGCGACGAGGCCGCCCAGCTCCCCGGCTGGATACAGCTGGACCGGATCGAGGGCGTCGACGAAGTCCCGGGCTACGACCAGCAGTTCGTCTCCGACGTGCTGAGCGAGCACGTGCAGCGGGGCGAGGGCGGGCATCTGCTGCCCCGCGTCGACGCCGCCGCGCGGGCCATCGGCGAACGCATCGTGGAGACCTGGGAGCGGCTGGACGTCTCCTTCGTACTGGTGGAGAACGGCACCCTGCCCGAGAACATCACCTACACCAAGGCCCTCTACGCCGCCGTCGAAACCTACGGACGGCGCCGGGGACTCGGCCGCTTCGTGCTGTGGCGCGACCACGACCTGATGTGGCAGAGCGAGCCCGGCATCCACAAGTACGGCGACTTCCCCTACCCGCGCACGGTGGCCCCGTTCAACTCGCCGCACATCCAGTACCTCGCACTGCACGAAGAGGCCCGCCGCAAGACCCTGCAGTGGGTACCGGACCTGGAGAACATCGCCGTACTGCCCAACACCTTCACGCACGCGCCCGCCGTGGTCGACGGCCGCAACGCCGACTTCCGCCGCGAGTTCGGCATTCCCGAAGGCGTGCCGCTGCTCACCCGCTGCACGCGGATCATCCCGCAGAAGCGCATCGACCGAGACATCCATCTGGTGGCCGCCCTCGCCGACCGCGCGGACGTGCACCTCTTCGTAGCCGGCGACACCGCGGAGTCGCCCGGCGAGTACGCGAAGCTCCTGCGTCTCGCCGAGTCGCTGGGCGTGCGGGACCGAGTGGTCTTCGGCGGCCGGCTCGCACCGCACGAGGCCGACATCGGCTCCGCGCGCGGACCCGGCTACTCCGTCCGCGACCTGCTCGCCCACGCCGACCTGGCGTCGTTCCTGACCTCCTACGACTACGAGAGCTACGGGAACCCGATCGGTGAGGCCATCGCCTCACGCGTCCCGTACCTCACCACCCGCTACCAGCTCTACGACACGGTCTACGGGGACAAGGGATTCCGCGCCCCCGTCATGGAGCTCAACGAAGGCGACCTGCCCACGCCATCCTTCGTGGACGCCGTCGCCGAGCTGATCCTGGACGAAAGGAAGCGTGAGGAGATGGCGGACTTCAACCACCGGCTCGGCAGGCGCCACTTCGGGGCGGACCGGGCGGGTGAGCAGGCAGCCGAGATGTTCCTCGCCCCGATGGGCGAACGGACGCGGATGAGCGTCGTGCTGCCGGTCTACAACGAGGCGGAGAACCTGCCCGCCGTTCTGCGCTCGCTCTACCAGCAGCGCGGTGCGGACGGCCCGTTGGACAAGTCGCTGTACGAGGTCGTCCTCGTGGACAACAACTCCACCGACGACACGGTGAAGATCGCGCACCGCTTCGCCGCCGACCACCCCGACCTCGCCGTACACGTCGTCCCCGAACCGGAGCAGGGAGTGGCCTGCGCGCGGAAGACCGGCATGGACTTCGCCTCGCAGCGCAGTGCCCGGCGGGGCCGCGCGGACGCCGAGCGGCGGTTCTACCTCGTCTCCGCCGACGCGGACTGCACGGTCGACGAGCGCTGGCTGTGGGAACTGCTGACCGCCATGGACTCCGGCAAGGCCGCCATCGGCGTCTGCGACTACTACTACGCACCCGAACACTTCACCCACCGGCCGCGGTTGTGGGACGCCATCCAGCGGACGCTGCGCTGCCGCGCCGTGACGTTCGCGCTCTTCGGCGGCTTCCCGGACGGCAAGGGCTTCGCCGTCGAGAAGAGCGCGTACGACAAGGTCGGCGGCGTCGAGATCTTCTACCAGCTCCAGAACGGACGGTTCGTCAACCACCTCTCCGACGACTGGGACTTCGGCATCCGCGTCCGCGGCTCCGGCGAGGACATCGCCTATGTGCCCGCCTCCCGGGTGGAGATCAATCCCCGGCGGGTCAACCACGCCATCGGTGAGGTGATCACCGGCCGCGCCTACGGCTCCGACGGCATCATCGTCATGCGTGACATCCGGGTGCCGGAGGTCCTGCTGGACCGCGAGAGGGACTTCACGGAGGACCTCACGGAGGAAGAGGCCCTGCAGGCATGGGAGTTCTCCATCAAGGACTTCACACCGAAGAACACCATCCTGCCGGTGCTGCTCACGCCCTCCCTCCTCGACGACGACGCCGTCGTCGACTTCTTCGGCCCGTCGCTCGCCGAGCGGCTCGGCCGCCGGATCGCCGAGATCAAGGACGAGATGCGGGTGGTCGACTTCACCCCCATCCACTCGTACAAGACCCCCTCCTACCGGCTGTACTTCGAGTTCGCCGACGAGTTGTTCGCCCGGCTGCGCGCCACCGTCGGCGAGGACATCGGCCATCCGCCGCCGCTGCCCGAGTGTCTGCGCGACGTGCCGCCGGAGCGATTCACCGAGTTCGTCAGGTACTACTGCGAGGACCGGGAGTCCGGAGAGGCCCACAACTACTTCGGGAACGGAGGCGTGTTCTGATGGACATCGGCCACAAGCAGACGTACGAGGAGTCCCTCGCGTCTCTCCGCGAGACCGACCCCGGCCGTCCGGTGCCGTCGGTGCTGGAGAAACTCTCCGACCCCGCGAACCGGCATCTGCTGGAGTACGTCACCGAGGACCCCTTCGGGGCCCATGTCTTCCCGGGCAACATCCCCGACTACTCACCCGCCGACTTCCTCACCGATCTCGACCGGCAGCTGGCCTCGACCGCCCCGATCCACCTGTGGTCCTACATCCCCACCTGCGCCTACCGGTGCCGGTTCTGCCAGTACCCGGTCGTGCTGGTCAAGGGAGACCCCGAGGTCGCGGACAGCAAGGCCGCCCAGTGGGTCGACCGGAACATCCGGGAGGCCGAACTGTGGCTGCGTGACGTGCCGAACCTCGCGTCGGCGCCCATCGGCGAGTTCAACGTCTTCGGCGGCACCCCCTCACTGCTGCCGCCGGACGCCATCCGCCGCCTGCTCGACTTCTACCGTGAGAACTTCAACTTCACCCCGGACACGGCGATCCGCTTCGAGGGCGACCCCAGTACGTTCACGCCGCAGAAGCTGGAACTGCTCGCCGAACTGGGCTGCACCAAACTCAGCAGCGGAGTGCAGTCCTTCGACGGCCACGTTCTGGAGCAGTGCGGCCGTGAGCACACGTCGCAGATGTGCGTGGACTTCGTGCGCAACGCGCAGAGCATCGGGTTCGACTGGATCAGCATCGACCTCATGTACGGGCTGCTCGACCAGAGCGTCGACAGCGTCCGCCGCGACCTGGACATCGTCGTGGAGAACGAGCTGACCGCGGTCGTCTGCACGAAACTGCACCTGGCGTCCTACGCCGACACCAGGACCGGCGTGGCCGGCGTCCAGCCCGCGGCGTGGCAACTGCCCGACTACCGCGCCAAGCTGGTGAGGGACGGCCACCGCTGGCCCACGCTCGGCGAGCAGTACCAGATGCGTGAGCTGCTCACCGAGGGCCTGGAGCGCAGTGGTTACCGCGAGCAGCCCACCATGTACTTCGCGCGGGACGGCCTCGGCCCGGAGAAGTGGAAGGCCATCATGGTCGACCAGGACAAGCAGGAGGCCGAGGTCGCGATCGGGCTCGGCGGGAGCTCCAGCTGCCGCACCTCCGAGGCGATCACCGACGTGAACTGGAAGCGGTACGCGGAGGCCGTCGAGGCGGACCGCATCCCGCTGGGTTCGGCGACACGTTTCTCCGAGGAGGGACAGGAGGCGAGGGCGGTCAAGATGGCCCTCTCGACTCTGACCCCGCTCAGCGACGAACTCCACCAGCAGCGATTCCCCGGGCGTTCCCTCTTCGACGAGCCGTGGCGCAGCAAGTTCCTGTCACTGCAGGAGCGCGGGCTCGCCGTCGTCGACGAGGGCGGGAAGCAGATCGGGCTGACGACGGACGGCAAGGTGCTGGTCGAGGCGGTCATCAACTCCGAACTCTGAGGGAGTTCCGGCGCCGGCCCTCCGGCGTCGGGGTGAGGCAGCGCGCGGTGTTCAGACGCCGCGCGCCTCACCGGCGGCTCCGTGCGCGCTATTGACGGCTCCGCGCGGTACGGATGAGGTGGGTCGCCGGAATCCCCCCACACGGAAGGCAGTTGAGATGGAAGGCATCACGACCCCATCGTCCCGGAACGGCAGAGGAGGCGGCATACGTCCGGGCGGGACACGCAGGGCCACACGTGTGCTGGCCGCACTGGCGGTGGTTGCTCTCGCCGCCGGCACGGCGGGCCCCTCCGCCGCGCAGGAGGGTCCCCCCACGGCGTCCCGCGACGCCTCCCAGACGCGTGAGGCCACCTCCCCCTTCACGGGACTGCCCGCCGAACCCGCCCCGGTGATGGCCGTGAAGATCGACAACCACAAGGACGCCCGGCCGCACACGGCCGTGGAGGACGCCGACATCGTCTTCGTGGAGAAGGTGGAGGGCGGGCTGAGCCGGCTGCTCGGGGTCTACTCCAGCGAATTCCCCGACGGTATGGGGCCGGTGCGCAGCGCACGGGCGTACAACGTCGAGCAGCTGCGGATGTTCGACCGGCCCGCCCTCGCCTACTCCGGCGCGCGCGAGGGCGTCGTCGACCTCATCGAGAACTCCCCCCTCTACGGTGTCTCGCACGACGACCACCCGGACGCGTACTTCCGCGGCGGCGACAACGAGGCCCCGCACAACCTGTACGGGCATCCCGACAAGATCCTCGACGTCGCCCCGGACGCCAGCCTGAGCGACGACGTCGGCTTCCGCTTCGCCGACGAGGCACCCGGCGGCGGTGAGCAGACTGACGAGCGCACGGTGGACTACGGCTCCGCACTGACGGGCTTCAACTGGTCGGCCGAAGAGGACCGCTGGCTGACCTCGTTCGACGGTGAGCCCGCGACGAGCACCGGCGGCGAGCGCCTCGGTCCGAAGACCGTGGTGGTGCAGAAGGTGGCGATGCCGCCGGACGACGGCGGCACCCCGTACGAGGAGACCGTCGGCAGCGGTTCCGCGACCGTGATGCGTGACGGCAAGTCCTACGAGACGACGTGGGAGCGGCCGACGGAGGAGTCCGGCACCACCTTCACGCTGGAGAACGGCGAACCCATGCCGTTCGACCGGGGCCAGGTGTGGGTCGTCTACGAGGAGGCGTGACCCTGTCGCCGGACCGGGTGGACTGACGGACCGGGCGGACCGACGGACCGACGGGCGGACCGGGCGGCCGGAACCGGTCGGCGGTGGGCACACGACCCGCCGCCGACCGGCCCTCGCAGCCGTCTCATGCGACCAGATACTGCTCGTCCCGTACGTCCGTGATGAACATCCGGCCGGGTGCGTGCGTGATCGCGAAGGGCGGACGCGAGGCCATCACCGCGGCCTGCGGCGTCACTCCGCAGGCCCAGAAGACCGGAACATCGCCCGGACGGGCCTCGATCCGGTCGCCGAAGTCCGGCCGCCCGATGTCCTCGATACCGATGAGCGACGGATCGCCGATGTGCACGGGAGCGCCGTGCACATCGGGCATGCGGCCCGTCACCCGCACCGTCGTCTCCAGCAGTGCCTCCGGCACCGGACGCATGGAGACGACCATCGGCCCGTGCATCTGCCCGGCGGGCCGGCACCGGCGGTTCGTGACGTACATGGCGACGTTGCGCCCCTGCTCCAGGTGCCGCAGTGGTACGCCCGCCTCGGCGAGGGCCCATTCGAAGGTGAAGCTGCAACCGATGAGGAATGTCACCAGGTCCTTCCTCCACCGGCCGGTCACCTCCGTGGGCTCCTCTGTCAGCTCGCCGTGCTCCCAGATGCGGTAGGCCGGAACGTCGGTGCGCAGATCCGCGCCGGGGGCGAGCACCGTCGAGGTCTCCCCGGGGTCGGTCACATCGAGTACCGGGCAGGGCTTCGGGTTCCGCAGGCAGAACAGCAGAACGTCGTACGCCCACTCACGCGGTACGGAGATCAGGTTGGCCTGGGTGAACCCCGGGGCCCACCCTGTCGTCGGGGCCGTTGAACCGGTGCGGAAGTGCGTCCGGGCCTCACCGGGACCGCCGGCCTGACCGGCCTGACCGGCCTGACCGGCCTCACCGGTCTCACCGGCCGTCCCGGCGGCCGTGGCTCCCGTGACCGCCGCAGCGGCGGGTGTGCCCGGTGCATGCGGTTCGTGCGGTCCATGCGGTGCGTGCGGATCGCCCGGTGCGCCCCCGAGCGCCGAAGTGGCCTGCGTCGTACGGGACATGACGAGTCCTTCCGTGGATGCGGGGGACGGCTGGGGACGACGGGGGACGGCGGGGGACTGCGCTGGCTGCCGGTCAGACCAGCTCCCGGCCGCGCGTCTCGGGCAGTCCGAGCAGGGCGATGAGGGCGAGGCCGTAGCCGACAGCGCCGAAGATCAGCGCACCGCTCACTCCCCAGCTGTTGGCGAGGAAGCCGACCAGGGTCGGGAAGAACGCCCCGACGGCTCGGCCGGTGTTGTACACGAACCCCTGCCCGGTGCCGCGCACGGCAGTCGGGTAGAGCTCGCTGAGGAAGGAGCCGAAGCCGCTGAAGATGGCCGACATGCAGAAGCCGAGCGGGAAGCCGAGCAGCAGCACCAGGGTGTTCGAGCCGACCGGCACATTCGTGTAGGCGACGACGCAGATCGCTGAGAGCACCGCGAACAGAGCCACATTGCGCTTGCGCCCCAGCTTGTCGGTGAGGTAACCGCCCGTGAGGTAGCCGATGAACGCCCCGGAGATCAGGAACGTCAGGAACCCTCCGGTGCCGACCACCGTCAGTCCGCGGTCCGTCTTCAGATAGCTGGGCACCCATGTGGCGAGCGTGTAGTAGCCGCCCTGGACGCCGGTGGAGAGCAGCACGCCGAAGAGCGTCGTACGCCGCAGGTCCTGGCCGAAGATCGCCTTGAACGAGCCCTTCTGCCCGCTGTTCCTGCGCTGCTCCGCGGCCTTCGGCGCGTCGGTGACGTTCCGCCGGACGTAGAGGATCAGCAGTGCCGGAAGCGCACCGGTCCAGAACAGCACACGCCAGGCGATCGATTCGTCGAGGAACTGGAAGACCAGCGTGTAGACGACGACGGACAGCGCCCAGCCCACGGCCCAGGAACTCTGGATGACGCCGAGTGTGCGTCCGCGGTTCTTCGCGGAGGCGTACTCGGCGACGAGGATCGCTCCGACCGCCCACTCGCCGCCGAAGCCCAGGCCCTGCAGGGCGCGGAAGACCAGCAGCGTCTCGTAGTTGGGGGCGAAGCCGCACAGCAGGGTGAACAGCGCGTATGTGACCACCGTGAGGATCAGGGTGCGTACGCGGCCGATGCGGTCGGCCAGGATTCCCGCCCCCGCGCCGCCGACGGCCGAGACGACCAGCGTCACCGTGCTGAGCAGTCCGGTCTGGCCGGTGTCGAGACTGAAGTAGGCGCCGATGGCGACCATGCCCAGCGGCAGGGTGAAGAAGTCGTAGGAGTCGAGCGCGTAGCCGCCGAACGCACCCGCGAACGCGCGGCGCCCGGAGGCTCCCAGCTCACGGAACCAGGCGAACGGGCCGGAGTGGCCGCCGTCTTCCTTCTCCGGTGCCGTGCCGGGACCGGACTCGGGCTCGGGTTCGGGGTCGGTCCCGGGGTCGTGGGCAGGACTCGTGCCGTGCCCGGTGCCGTCCCGGGGGGCACCGGATATGGGGTTGCTGTTCATGTGCGCACCTCGCAGAGGGAGAGGGTGCCGCCGGAAGGGCCTGCCGGAGACCTGCCGGGGGAGCCGGAGGGCCGGGGATGTTCAGCTAACGTAGAGGATCGTTGAACGATCCTTCAAGAGGTGCGTTGCTACATCTGTGTTGCGCGCATCTTGCGGGAGGCCGGCGCGCGGCGGGCGGACCCCGTGTGGTCGGCTCACATGTGAACGGCGGCCGTGTCACCGGCGCTTGATCCGTGCGTGCGAGCCGTGAGTGCAACCGGTATGCAGCTCTTATGCGCGAGCCGTGAGTACGGCCGGTATGCAGCCCGTATGCGCGAGCCCGTGAGTGCGACGGTGCGAGGGTGCTACGGCATGCGCGATCAGGGTGGTCCCCGGCCGTCGCGCGGCCGTTCCTGTGCGCATCGCCCCCGCGACACGGCGAACTGCCCCGGGGCTCCCTCCGCCCCGGGGCGGTTCCACAAGTCCTCACGCACTCCGCCGACGGCGGCCGTCGCCCGCGCCCCTCGCCCGCCGCCGTCGACCGGCCCGGACGTCCGGCCCGGACGACCGCCGCCGTCGACCGCGATCAGCCGATGGGCTCCGGCATGGGCACGACGTCGTAACCGAGCGAGATCTCCTCGCCCGTCCCGGGATCGGCGAGCTGGACGCGCCAGCGTCCCGCGAACTGGTTCACGCCCTGCCGCATGGGGATGGTGCCGGAGACGAGGACGGTTCCGGGCTCCAGCTCACCGCGCTCGCGCAGTACGCCGGCCCAGTGGTCCGGCGTCAGCAGTTCGGCGGCGGTGCCGTCCTGGATCAGCTCCTCGGTGCCGTCCTCGCCGGTCACCCATGCCCGCAGGGTCAGGCGGTCGAGGTGTCCGGAGACGTCTGCCAGGCGCCAGGCGTCGCCGGCGAGCACGTCGGGGGCCGCGTTCTTGCTCCAGGCCACGCCGTACGCCTCCAGTTCCCGGTCGGTGTGGTCGCAGGCCGCCGTCAGCAGCAGGTCACCGGTGTCGTCGACCACGAGGGCCCACTCCGCCTCGCCGGAGGTCTTCCCGTGCTGCACGGCGACCGTGCCGGTCTGCTGCGCGAGGTAGGGAGAGACGGGGTAGAGGGCCGGGGTCGTGGAGGGTGCGGGCACTCCCAGTTCGGCCAGTTCCGCCACGTGCGCGGCGACGTCCTTCTGGCTGCGACCTGCATACCCGGCGTTGAGCAGGCGGGTCACGCGCACCGTGCGACGGGTGCTGTCGGGCAGCGTGAAGGACAGGCTGAACATGGGATTCCTCCAGGTCGGGCTTGGTTTCACGGGGGTAAATTCCTCCCCCGAGGGTTGCGCATACGAGCTGTATACAGCAAGTATGCTCCCGTACCAAACAGGTCCCCGACCGTGAGGAAGGCCCCGTGGACCAGAACAAGCCGCACCCGGAGGCAGCGGAAGAACCGGGTCAGCGCCACGGCACGGGCGAGCCCGGCGCCGCAGCCCCCCAGGACCGCAGAACGCTGGTCAAGGCGTTCACCGCCAGCCTCACCGGCACCTCGCTGGAGTGGTACGACTTCGCGGTCTACTCCGCGGCGTCCGCCCTGGTGTTCGGCAAGCTCTTCTTCCCCTCCGAGGACCCGCTCACCGGAACCCTCCTCGCCTTCTCCACCTACGCGGTCGGCTACATCTCGCGCCCCCTGGGCGGCTTCGTCTTCGGGCGCCTCGGTGACGTCATCGGACGCAAACGCGTGCTCGTCGCCACCCTCGTGCTCGTCGGTGCGGCCACCTTCCTGATCGGCCTGCTGCCGACCCACGCGGTCGCCGGGCCCGTGGCACCGGCCCTGCTGGTCCTGCTGCGCTTCGCGCAGGGAGTCGGCGTGGGCGGCGAGTGGGGCGGAGCCGTCCTGCTCAGCAGCGAGTTCGGCAACTCGCGGCAGCGTGGATTCTGGGCGTCGGCGGCGCAGATCGGGCCCCCGGCGGGCAACCTCATGGCCAATGGAGCCCTGGCGGCGCTGGGCGCGATGCTGACGGAGGAACAGTTCCTCTCCTTCGGCTGGCGCATCGCGTTCCTGCTCTCCGGCGTGCTGGTCGCGTTCGGCCTGTGGATCCGCACGCACCTGGAGGAGACACCGGTCTTCAAGGCCGTCGAGGCGGGCGGCGAGCGCCCGCAGGCACCGGTCCGCGAGGTCTTCGCCCATCAGCGCAGGCCCCTGATCGCCGCGATCCTCTGCCGGGTCGCGCCCGACGTCCTCTACGCGATGTTCACGGTCTTCGTCCTGACGTATGTGACCGAGCAGTTGGGGATGGCGCGCGGCGAAGCGCTCACCGCGGTGCTGCTGGGCTCCACGCTCCAGATCTTCCTGATCCCCCTCGCGGGGGCGCTCTCCGACCGCTTCAACCGCCGCCGCCTCTACATGACGGCCGCGATCGCGGCGGGCGTCTGGCCTTTCGTGTTCTTCCCGCTCGCCGAGACGCGTTCCTGGGGTCTGATCGTCCTGGGAGTCATAGGCGCGCTGGTCATCCATTCGATGCTCTACGGTCCCCAGGCGGCCTTCGTCGCGGAGCAGTTCAGCCCCCGGCTGCGCTACACCGGCTCCTCGCTCGCCTATACCCTGGCCGGCGTCATCGGTGGTGCCGTGGCCCCGCTGATCTTCACGGCGCTGCTCGGAACCTTCGGTACGTGGCTGCCCCTGGCGGGATACATCGTGCTCACCGCGGTTCTGACGGTGACGGGTGTTCTGCTGGGACGGGACGCGGACCACACGGAGGACGAGGAATACATCAAGCTGATGGGTGACGGCGGAACCCAGGCACCGGGTCTGGAGAAGCACTCCGTCGAACAGTCCTGACGCCGGGAGGGGCATCCGGTGCCGGTCGCGGCACCGGCGAACGGGCCGAGGGGCACCCCTCCCGTGGCCACTCCTCGGCACCGGCCCGTGCGGCTCCGCACGGGCGGAAAGGAGACGCAGTGACAACCCTGCGCACGGCACTGTGCCAGTTCACCGCGGGCACCGACCCGGAGGAGAACCTGCGCGCCATCGACGCCCTGGCCGAACAGGCGGCCGGACAGGGCGCGCAACTGGCGGTCTTCCCCGAGGCGGCCATGGCGCGCTTCGGTATCCCGCTCGGGCCCGTGGCCCAGCCGCTGGACGGACCGTGGGCCGACGGCGTACGCGACACGGCACGGCGGCACGGACTGACCGTCGTGGCGGGGATGTTCACCCCGTCCCCCGACGGACGGGTCGCCAACACCCTCCTGGCCACCGGCCCGGACGTGGACGCGTCCTACGACAAGATCCACCTCTACGACGCCTTCGGTTTCTCCGAGTCCGACACCGTCGCGCCCGGGGACCAGGTGGTCACGGTCGACGTGGCGGGAGTGCGGGTCGGCCTCGCCACCTGCTACGACGTGCGCTTCCCCGAACTCTTCCGCGCGCACGCCGACAAGGGCGCCGTGCTGTCCGTGCTCCCCGCCTCCTGGGGCGCGGGACCGGGAAAGCTCTCACACTGGGAACTGCTGGCGAGGGCACGGGCCCTGGACGCCACGGTGTGGGTGGCCGCGGTCGGCCAGGCACCGCCGGACCCGGACGCGGACATCGCCCGGCCCACCAAGGCGCCCACCGGTATCGGGCACAGCGTGCTCGTCGGTCCCGACGGGCGCGTGAGGGAAGAGGCGGGTACGGGACCGGAGCTGATCGTCGCCGACGTCGACGTGGAGGAGACGGAGCGTGTGCGGCGGGCGGTCGCCGTGCTGGACAACCGCCGTATGTGAGGGCGGGGCCGGGAGGCCGTCCGCTCGCCGGCCGGGGAAAAGGGCGGGGCCGGGCCCGTGGGCCGGGGCCTCAGCCTTCGGCCAGGATGCGCCTGGTGGCCGCGATGTGTTCGTCGATCGCGGCGCAGGCGACATCCGCCCGCTCGGCCGCCAGCGCCTCGACGATGCGGCGGTGTTCGACACAGACCTCGTCCTGGCGGCCGCCGGAGCGGTAGAGCGCGGTGACGCCCGCACGGACCTGGCGGCTGCGCAGCGCGTCGTACTGCTTCGTCATCAGGCTGTTGCCGGCGGCGGCGACGAGGGTGGCGTGGAAGCGGTGGTCCGCCTCGATGAACTCCCTGGCCCTCTCGCTGCCCCGCAGCTTCGTCTGCTCGTCGAGGATGCGGTCCATCTCGACGACGGGGGCGGTCTCCATGGCGACGGTGCGCTGCGCCGCGTAGCGCTCCAGCAGCGCGCGCATCTCCATCAGTTCGCCGATCTCACGTCCGGAGAGGGGGGCGATGTAGGCCCCGCGCTTGGGCACGAGACTGACCAGGTCCTCGGCGGCGAGCAGCAGGAGCGCTTCGCGGATGGGCGTGCGGGAGATGCCGACCCGGTCGGCGATCATCTGCTCGGAGAGGAACTCGCCCTGCATGGCGGGGTCGGTGAGGACCGTCTCCTTGAGGTACGTGTACGCCTTCTGACGTCCGGACATCACAGCCGCTCTCCCCACCGACGTCACCCGTGCCACGGACCCGCCCGCCGTCGCGCCACGGCCGTGCGCCGTTCTCACCGCACACGGATTGCATACAGCCTGTATACACACATTACACGCCGACATCACGTATCTGTCCAGTCCCGCCACGCCCCGCGCGGGGCGCCCCCTCCCCGCGCCCCCGGACGCCCCGTCCCCTGCCGTTGGGGTGGATGACACCGCGCCGGTGGCGTGGTGCCCGTCCGGTTCGCGGCCTGCTCCCTAAGGTCGCCGCTGACGAACCGCATCCGGCGCGGCGCGTCCGCCTCGGATCGCCGGATGACGGCCCGTCACGTCAACGGCGCTCCCGCTCCCCCAGGTTCCCCTCGTCCACGACGCGGTGGGCGGGTGCGCAAGCCGTATCTCCGGGCCGGTACGGCGCGCAGCCGGCCGTCCAGAACAGGTGGGTGTGTCAATGAGCCGCTCCTCAGCACCGGAGCCCGCCGTGTCACCGGCACGAGAACCGTCCGCCCCGCACCGTGGCGTACCCCGTCCGCCCTGGTGGCCACGGAGGGCATCGTCGGGGCGGTCGTCGTCGGGACGGCCGCCGTCCGGACGAACACCGACCGGACAAACGCGGCCCGGACGGTCGTGGCCCGGGCGGTCGTGGCGCCGCCTCACCGCCGTGACCGCGCTTCTCGCGCTCTCCGCGGCCGGGCTCGTCTCCGCCGCTCCCGCAGCCGACAGGGCCGGACGCGCGGACGGGACCGCGGCCCAGCGCAGCGCGACGCTGTTCGTCTCCGACTACACGGCCAACGACGTGCTGAAGCTCCCGGCAGGCGGCGGTTCGCAGACGACCGTGCCGACCACCGGTCTGACACGTCCGACGTACATGGTGCTCGACCCGGCAGGCAACCTCTACATCTCCGACACCGTCAACAGCAGGGTGGTGAAGGTGCCCGCCGACGGCGGCCCGCAGGAGACCGTCCCGACGGAGGGTCTGCTGCGCCCGCTCGGACTGGCTCTCGGCCCCACGGGAGACCTCTTCATCGCTGACAGCTTCAACGACCGCGTCGTCAAGGTGCCCGCGGACGGCGGCCCGCAGGAGACCGTCCCGACCGAGGGGCTGCTTCACCCGGCGGGCCTCGCCCTCGACCCCACCGGGCTTCTCTACATCGCCGACTTCGTCAACGACCGTGTGGTGAAGGTGCCGACGGGCGGCGGAGCGCAGACCACCGTCCCGACCGAGGGACTCTCCCAGCCGACCGGTCTCGCCCTGAAGGCCGGAAACGGGCGCCTCTACATCTCCGACTCCGGCAACGACCGCGTGGTGCGGGTGCCGACGGGCGGCGGAGCGCAGACGACCGTGCCGGCCGCCGACCTCAAGAGCCCGCAGGGGCTCACCACCGACCGCACCGGGAACCTCTACATCGCGGACTTCGGCAACGACCGCGTCGTGAAGGTGCCCGCGGACGGCGGCCCGCAGAGCACCGTGCCCTTCAGCGGGCTGACCACGCCCGTAGGGGTGACGACTCCCGTGGCGCATTCCCGGAAGACCACCCGTCTGTCGGCGGCCGCAGCCACCGTGGAACGGCGCTCCCATCCCCCGGAGCTGAGAGTACGAGGACTGTCCGCGACCCTCACCGGCCCGGACGGCGCCCCGGTGACCGGCCGGACGGTCAAGTTCAGCGACACGGGGAAGAACCGTCAGCTGTGCCGTGCGGTCACCGACGACAAGGGTGTGGCCCGCTGTGACGCCACGCTCCGGGACCGTCCCCACACGATCGAGCGTCTATACGGGGACCTGCTCCGGGACGGCTACCGCGCCGGCTTCTCCGGCTCCGCCGGCTACAAGCCCAGCTCGGACACCGGGCGTGTGAAGAAGGGGCGTTGACGACCCCGGCCGGCCGTTGAACCGGAAACGGACGCGATGACGACGACAAGGCCCGCGGGGCCACGGCACGCTCCACGCCTGCCGTGGCCCCCGCGCACGCGCACACGTCCCGGGTGGGTGGTCGCCCACCGCCTTCGACTGCGAGAACGGCTTCACCACGGCGGCCCCGAGCAGCGCCGAGGGCCGAGCGCCGAGCACCGAGCACCGAGCGCCGAGCACCGCCCGCGCCGGCAATCAGGCGTCGTCCGCCGGGGATCCGGGCTGCTTGCGGCGGGGCCGGCCCAGCATGCCGATGGCGATGCCGATCGGTATTCCCACCCCGATGCCCATGGCGACGTTGTCGAAAATGAGCAGTCCCAGCACCGAGCCGGTGATCATGCCGATCACGATGCCCGTCGTGAAGTTGGTCCCCTGGGAGCTCTTGCCGTTGCTGTCAGCCATCCGGCCATTGTGCACCGGCCTGGTTCCGGGCCGACCCCCGACCAGGGCCGGTGCTCGCCGACTGCCCCGGTGAGAACCGGCCGAAGAATCCCGCTCATGTTGAACCGCCAAGGGTCAGGGGCAGGTACCTCCCGGCCCGGGAGAGACCGGCCGAGCCGAACCGGACCCGATGGGAAGAGACATGACCACCGCTGCGCCACAGGCCACACCACCGGGCTCGAAGAGCCTCCCCCGGCGCAGCCTCATGCTGATCTACCTGGCCGTCTTCGGTGGTTACACGGGCCAGCAGATCCTCACCCCGGTACTTCCGCCGCTGGCACGTGAACTCTCGCTCAGCGAGATCCAGTTCGGCATCGTGATGAGCGCGTCCGCGGCCGTGGTCGCGCTCGTCAGCCCGTGGTGGGGGCGGCGCAGCGACACGCACGGACGCAAACCGCTGCTCGTCGTCTCGCTGTTCGGCGCCGCCGCGGGGCTCTTCGCGTTCGCCGTCTCCGCGCACTTCGGGCTGGCGGGAACGATCGGGGCGGTCCTCACCTTCGTGCTGCTGCTCTTCACCCGGGGCATCCTCTTCGGCGGCGCGCTGGCCGCGCTGCCGGTGGCGGCGCAGTCCTACGTCGCGGACGTCACGCCCGATGAGCAGACCCGCGTCAAGGGCATGGCCCGTGTGGGTGCGGCCATCGGCCTCGCCCTGGTTCTCGGCCCCGGACTGGGCGGCGTACTGGCCGAGTTCGGACTGGTCGCCGCTCTCTACCTGGCACCGGTGCTCATCCTGCTGCCCGCCTTCGCGGTGTGGGCGGGGCTGCCCGGGGACGCGCGCTCCGACGGCCCCGGGAAGAGGGCACCGCGGCTGAGCCCGCTCGACGGGAGGGTGTGGCCGTTCCTCCTCGCGGGGGTGGGGATCTACCTCTCGGTCAGCATGCTGCAGATGAGCGTGGGCTTCCTCCTCCAGGACCGGCTGGGCCTCACCACGCGGGAGACGGTGGAGCTGTCCGGGTACGTGCTGCTCGCCGGAGGGCTCCCGATGCTGCTGGTGCAGGGCGTCCTCATCCCGTTCCTGAAGTGGCGGCCGCTGCGGCTTCTGCGGGCCGGCGTGCCGCTGACGGGTACCGCGTTCGTCGTGATGGTCTTCGCGGACAGTCTGCCGCTGTTCTTCGCCGCGACGGTGCTGTCCGGGGTGGGCCACAGCTTCGCCATCCCCGGCTACAACTCCGTGCTGAGCCTGAGCGTCGGTGCGGACGAACAAGGAGGCGTGGCCGGACTGATCGCCTCCGCCAACGGCTTCACCCTCGTCCTCGGGCCGCTCGCCGCCACGGTGCTCTACCAGATGGGCGCCTCACTTCCGTTCGTGTGCGGCGCCTCGGTCCTCGGTCTGCTCGCCGTGTTCCTCGTGCTGCACCCGAAGGTCCGCGACACCCCGCGGCCGGAGGCGGAAGTCCCCGGCGACGCGCGGGAGAAGGAGACCGAAGCGGGCTGACGCCGGCCTGAGCCGAGGCGGCCCCCGTCGTGCACAGGGCCCGTCGTGCACAGGGCCTCGTCCGGCCTGGCGCCGGTCGTACACAGGCATCGAGCAGCCGTTCCACATTGCCGGAATCGGGCAATGCGACTCCTCCCGGCCGCGTGGAAACATCGCGTCTGCCACGGAGGATCAGCGGGTACGGGAGGTGGCGTCGGTGGGTTTCTTTCTTGCTCTGGGCATCTCGGGCGTGGTCGTACTCGCGCTCGCGCTGATCTTCGACGGGGTGCTGGAGGGCCTGTTCGGCTCCGGTGCGGACGCCCTGGACGGGTTGCTTTCGCTGCCGGTGCTCGCCGGCTTCGTCTCGATGCTCGGCTTCGGCGGAGCTCTCGTACTCGGCACCACCGGGCTCGGTCCCGCGGCGGCGACAGCGGCGGGTACGGCCGCCGGTGCCGGCGTGGGCTGGGTCACCTGGCGGTTCAGCAAGGCGCTGATGAGGGACAGTTCGGCGGCTGCGCCCCGGAGTGGGGACATGGTGGGCACCACGGGTTCCGTGGTCACCCCGATCCCCGCCGACGGCTACGGCGAAGTGCTTCTGCCCCTCTCCGGCCAGCCGGTGAAGCTCTCGGCAAGGAGCGCGGCTCCGGTGGAGCGCGACGCGGAGGTATGGGTCGACGCGGTTCTCTCGCCGACTTCCGTCTCCGTACGGCCCGTTCAGCGCTGACCCGGACAACAGTGCGCGCCGGCGCACCCGTTCATCTTCAGTCGACCGCCGCCCCGGCACGGGGCGGCCGCAGGGGGAATGCAGCATGAGTCCAGTCGTGATCGCCGTGGTGGGAGTCGTCGTACTCCTGGTGCTTCTCACCCTCGTCGTCGTCACGCGCTACAAGGTCGCAGGGCCCAGCGAGGCCTTCATCGTCACCGGGCGCCGCGGCAAGAAGGCCACCGACCCGGAGACCGGCCTGACCTTCACCGACAACAGCGGCCAGAAGGTCGTCGTCGGCGGCGGGGTGTTCGTCGTGCCCTTCGTGCAGCAGAAGTTCACGCTCGAGCTCTCCAGCCGGCACATCCCGGTGGCCGTACGCGGAGCCGTGACGCTGCGCGGCGTGAAGGTCAACCTCGACGGTGTCGCCATCGTCAAGGTCGGCGGGTCCGAGGACTCCATCCGCGCCGCCGCCCAGCGCTTCCTCCAGCAGCAGAGCGGAATCGTCGGCTTCACCCAGGAGGTCCTCTCCGGCGCGCTGCGCTCGATCGTGGGCCGGATGTCGGTGGAGGACATCATCCGTGACCGTGCCGCATTCGCGGGACAGGTCGCCGAGGAGGCGGAGGCGAGCCTGTCCGGGCAGGGCCTGGTGCTGGACGCCTTCCAGATCCAGGACATCACCTCCGAGGGCTCCTACCTGGAGGACCTCGGCCGGCCGGAGGCCGCCCGCGCCAAGCAGGAGGCCGACATCGCCGAGGCGGAGTCCCGCCGGGCCGCCGAGCAGGCCAGGCTGCGCGCCGAGGAGGAGATCGCGGTGGCGCAGCGGACGTTCCAGCTCAAGCAGGCGGAGATCACGGCGGAGACCGACGAGGCGGCCGCACGTGCGGCAGCCGCGGGCCCGCTCGCTGAGGCGGCCCGCGGCCAGGAGGTGCTGGCGGAGCAGGAGAAGGTCGCCCAGCGCCAGGCCGCGCTGACCGACCGGGAGCTGGACACGAAGGTCCGCAAGCCCGCCGACGCGGCCCGCTACCAGGCCGAGCAGGAGGCGGAGGCCCGCCGTATCGCGCAGGTCAAGGAGGCCGAGGCGGACGCACAGCGGGCCCGGGTGACCGGTGAGGGCATGAAGGCGCAGCGGGCCGCGCTCGCCGAGGCCGTACGGATCGAGGGTGAGTCCGAGGCGGCGGCGATCGGCGCGAAGGGCAGCGCCGAGGCCGAGGCCATGCAGAAGAAGGCGGACGCCTTCGACCGGTACGGCGAGGCGGCGGTGCTGCAGATGCTGGTGGAGGTGCTGCCGCAGGTCGTGGCCAAGGCGTCCGAGCCGCTCAGTGCGGTGGACAAGATGACGGTGATCTCCACGGACGGGGCGGGCCGGCTCCCCCGTACCGTCGCGGACAACGTCGCCCAGGGCATGGAACTGCTCGGCTCCACCACCGGGGTCGACCTCGCCGGGCTGCTGAAGAACGTCGCCTCCAGGACCACGGCGTCTCCGGCCGCCGACGCCGGCGCCAACGGCCGCTCGTCCGCCGACGGCCGGATCGAGGTGGGTGACTGACACCCGGCACGCCCGCCGGCACAGGCCGACGGGGGCCCGCCCGGACGCACCACGACCGGGCGGGCCCCGTGTGTGTCCGGTGCCGGGGGCCCGGTGCCGGGTGGCAGGCGCCCGGCGTCTGTGCCGGGCTCCCGGCCGTTCGCCCGTCAGGCCCAACCCCGCCCCCTGTCTCGCAGCGCTGCGTGCGCCGCCCGTCCCCGTGTCCGCACAGCGCTCCTCCCGGGGCCGGCCGCCGGAGCGGGCCCGGCAGGAGCCGCCGCGAAGGCACGCGCATTCGAATCCCGCGCGTATGCCGGAGAAGGCGCCGTCGTGCATCTTTGACCTCAGGGCGTCGGTCCCGCTCCCGCGCGGGTGTCGCGCTCCGTGACGGCGAGAAGGAGGCTGGCGGCCATGGTGTGGACCGGATCGCGCAGGACGGTGCTGATCACGGCGGGGCTGGCGATCCTCGGAGCGGGCTGCGACTCGGAGAACGGCGACCGTGGCGGCGGAGGGGGCGGCGGCGGAGGAGGAGGCGGGGGCGGCGGGGACGACGGTGAACGCTCGCCCTTCACCGGACGGCGCACCATCGGGGACAAGGTACTGACGGTGAAGATCGACAATGTGCAGGCAGCGAGACCGCACACCGGTCTGGACGCGGCCGACATCGTCTACATCGAGCAGGTCGAGGCGGGCCTCAGCCGCATACTCGCCGTCTTCGCCTCCAGCATCCCCCGCACGGTCGGGCCGGTCCGCAGCGCCCGTGAATCCGACCTGGAACTGCTGCGGCAGTTCGACGACCCGCTCCTGGCCTACTCCGGCGTACAGTCCGCGCTGAACGACAGGATCGAGGCCGCGCCGCTGACCCCGCTGCCCCCGAGCCGGCTGCCGGGCGCCTACACCCGCGGCTCCGACCGCCCCGCACCGCACAACCTCTATCTGCGGCCCCGCCAGGCCCTCTCCGCGGGCCTCAGCTCCGGCGTGGGAGCGCCGCGCGACATCGGCTTCCGCTTCGGCGCCGCGCCGCGCGGCGGGCGCGAGGTCTCCGAGCGCACCGTCGACTATCCGGCAGCGAGCTTCTCCTTCAACTGGTCGAAGGACGACGGCCGCTGGCTGGTGTCGATCGACGGTACGCCCGCCCGTACGACCGGCGACCAGGCTCTGGGGGCGTCCACGGTCGTCGTGCAGTACGTCGACGTCCGCTCCTCCGACTTCGGCGACCGGTCGGGCAGCGTAACCCCCTACACCGAGACCGTGGGATCGGGCCGTGCGCTCGTCCTGCGCGACGGCAAGGAGTACCGGGCCCGCTGGAGCCGTCCCGAGGCTTCCGGCGGCACCACCTTCACCGACGACGACGGGAAGCGGCTGCCCTTCGCGCCCGGACCGGTCTGGGTGGCACTCGCCCCCGCGGACTGAACCCGCCCCGCCCGAAATCCGGTTGCCGCCGCCCCCGTCCGCTCTGCTACCACTGCACGCATGCCCGAGAACAGCGTCCACGGCCGTGTCGCCGTCATCACGGGAGCCAACCACGGCATCGGAGCCGCCACGGCCCGTGTGCTCGCCGCGCGCGGTGTGGCGGTGCTCTGCACGTACCTCCGCCTGGAGGATCCCGTGGACCCCGCCACGCCCGAACTCCACCGGCAGCGCCGCGCCTCCTCGGCGGAAGGCGTGGTCGAGGAGATCCGCGCCGGGGGCGGACGGGCAGAGGCGGTCGAGGCGGACCTCGCCGACCCGGCCGTGCCCGCCCGCCTCTTCGACCTCGCCGAGGAACTGCTGGGCCCCGTCGACATCCTGGTCAACAACGCCACCGGCTGGGTGCAGGACTCGTTCGCCGCACGTGCCACCGATCACCTGGGCCGGCCGCAGCAGCCCGTCACCGCGGAGACCTTCAGACAGCAGTTCGCGGTGGACTCCCTGGCCGCCGCGCTTCTCATCGGCGAGTTCGCCCGGCGGCACCGGAGCCGCGGTGCGACGTGGGGACGGATCGTCGGCCTGACGTCGGGTGCCGAACTGGGCTTCCCCGAAGAGGTCTCCTACGGCGCCGCGAAGGCGGCACAGACCAGCTACACGATGTCCGCCGCGCTGGAGTTGGGCGACATCGGCATCACCGCCAACATGGTGCATCCGCCGGTGACCGACACCGGCTGGGTCACCGACGGCGTCCGGGAGTTCGTCGCGTCGAGCAGCACGCACTTCCATGTCGCCGACCCCGCGGAGGTCGCCGAGACGATCGCCTTCCTCGTCTCCGACGCGGGCGGTCTCGTCACCGGCAACGTCATCACGCTCCGCTGAGGAGAGCCGGGGAGGACGCGCTCCTCCCCGGGCCCGTGACGCCTGTGCCCCGGGACTACCTCGCCACGAACTGCGTCAGGATGGCCTGCACTTCGTAGATGTCGACGCCCTTGGTGAAGGTCTTCTGGACGGCCGGGGTCGGGTCGCTGGAGATCCAGATCTTCAGCTCCGCGTCGAGGTCGAACGTGCCCGCCGTCTCCACCGCGAAGTGCGAGATGCTCCTGTACGGGATGGAGTGGTACTCCACCTTCTTGCCAGTCATCCCCTGCTTGTCGATCATGATGAGCCGGCGGTCGGTGAAGAGGATGGTGTCGCGGATCAGCAGGAACGCCGCGTGCACCTGCTCGCCCTGGCCCAGCAGCCGTCCGTACTCATGCTGCGCGGACGCGGGGTCGATCGTGTGTGCGTTGCCGAACAGTGCCATGACAGCCCCCACTTGTCGAAGAAGCACGAACTTCGCACTGTATACCGGCTGTCGGGCCTGCACCCAGACGGAGCCGGACGAGGCCGCCTCCGACCCCCTGGGACCTGGAACCGGTGGAGCGACGGCGTGGTCGCCGGCACGGGAAACGGCGTGACGGTCGTGCTGCTGCGGGTCGGCGGGGGCTGAGCGCTCGCGGCCCCTGCTTCCCGCCCCGCTCCACCGGCTCCGCTCTACGGAACCTGTCCACCCGTCCGCCACTCCGGAGCGAGCACCGACCAGACCTCCATGTCGTGCCGCTCTCCCCGGTAGTGCCAACTCTCCCGCAGCACGCCGTCCTTGGTCATCCCCAGCCGCCGTGCCACGGCGATGCTGGGCTCGTTGGCCGACGAGACGCGCCACTCCACGCGGTGGATGCCGCGTTCCCCGACGGCCCAGTCGATGATCACACCCACGGCCCTGGTCACCAGTCCCCGGCCCACCGCCGCGGGCTCCAGCCAGCAGCCCGCCTCGGCATTGCCGCCGGCGACGTCCATCGTCCGGAAGAGCACTCCGCCGACCAGTTGGCCGCCCGTCCAGATGCCGGAGATCCGTCCGGTGTCGGAGGCGGCCTTGTCGGCGTACGACTGGAGGAACGAGCGGCTCGACTCCAGGTCCGTGACGACGTCCGGCAGTCCGTTGCGCCGGGCGATGAACTCGCGTCCGCGATCCATGTGGGCCAGGAACTCCTCGGCCCGCCACGGTTCGAGCGGACGCAGCTGAGCACCGTCCTCACCCAGGGATATCGCGTACATCGCCGTCCTTCACCGTCGAAACCAGCACGCACTGTGACCGGATCCTCCCACGCTGCTGCGGCCGGACGGGCGCACCCATGGGGGCGAACCGGGAGGAGTACGGTCGAAAGGGAGGCCTGTTGCAGGTCTGCCCAGTTCTCTCGGGCGGAGGCGATCATGTCCGTGGAAGTCGAGCGGCTGCCGGTGAAGCGGTCGGAGTTCAGCACCTCGGACCCGGGCGCCGCGGAAGTTCTCAGCGCGGAGATGTACGGCGCGTTCCGGCCCAGGTACGGCCCCACCGAGGGGTTCGTCTTCGACGGCCGCCGTATCAGCGCCGGAGGTATGAGCCTCGATCACCTCGCACATTCGAGCATGAGCATCGAGTGCGCCCCGCTGGACTACCTGATGTTCGTCTTCGTCACAGGTGGCACTCTCAACATCACAGCAGGTGACCTGGACAGCAGGCTCCGCGTCGGCGACACCGCAGTGTGCCCGGCCGGAGTGCCCCTCACGATCAGCTGGGACCGGCTCAGCAAGGAAGTCATCTCGGTGCCGAAACAGGCCGCCGAGCAGGCCGCCGCGGAGTACGGCGGCAGCGGCGAACTCGACTTCGTCGGCACGGAGCCCGTCTCCCCCGCGATGGACCGGTTCTGGCGCTCCACGGTCGGCTTCGTCGCCCACCAGATGGAGACCCCGGACAGCCCACTGACGGAGCCGCTGGTCTACTCGCAGACGCTCAACCTGCTCGGAGCGGCCGCGGTGAGGACCTTCCCGAACACCACCATGACGGCCGACTACCAGCCCGGCCCAGGTCAGGTCGCCCCGGCCGCGCTGCGCCGCGCCGTGGCGTTCATCGACGCCAACGCCGAGCGCCCCCTCACCCTGACCGACATCGCGGTTGCCGTGTCGGCGCCGGCGAGCGCGCTGCAGCACAGCTTCATCCGCGAGTACGGCACCAGCCCGCTCGGCTACCTGCACCGCGTCCGACTGGAGCGTGCCCGCCGCGACCTCCAGGCCGCCGACCCCGCCGCGGGCGCCACGGTGCACTCGGTCGCCACGCGCTGGGGCTTCCCCAACACCACGAAGTTCTCCGCGACTTACCACGACGTGTACGGGCAGCCGCCCAGCCACACGCTGCTGTCGTGAGCAGTACGCCCCTTCCGGGCGCACTCACTTCGGCTCCGTCCGCGAAGGGCGCGGAGCAGGTCCGTGCTTCCCCGGTCCGGCCCCTTCCGGGGAAGAGCATCCGTGCCGCCGCGGAAGCAGGGCCGCGGCGTCGTCTCACGCCTCTTTGAGGCCGATGTTCCCGTTGTCCAGGAACATCTCGACACGGCCGCACTCCATGCAGACGAAACCCCTCGCGGAGGCGTTGGCCCAGTCGAGGTTCATGAGGGACATGCCCGAGGTGTTGAGCTTGATCTCCCGCTCGGCGAAGACGTCGTTCTGGCACAACGGGCACTTCAACTGCCGCTGACCCACGTGGACATGTGCTGGGCGCTGCTTGGCCATGGTTCTCCTGAATACCGCTTTCCGACAGGGACACGGCGAACGCTACCGCCCTGCCGGGGCTCCGGTCCGGCACCTGCCCCCATCCCTCCCGCCGGTGGTCGGCGGCCGGCGGTCGGCGTCCCGGCCGTCACGGCCTCACGGCCTTCCCCGCCGTCACGGCAGGCGGCTCCGCAGCACCCAGAAGGCGGCCGTGGCGGCGAGTACGGCCATGGTGAGGACGAGGCCCGCCTCGACGAGCTGGACGGGCCAGAAGTGCGAGGGGGGATGGATCTCGACGATCTCGCGATAGGCGCCTCTCGTGGCCGATGACCCGCCGTCCGGCAACCGGCCCGCGAATTCCGGCACTTCGTACCGGAACTCCTCAGCGTCGGCGGGTATCCGGCCCTGCCAGTCCCAGCGGACCCTCGGCCACAGCTCGAAACGGAGGACGTCGCCGAGCAGCCGTACAAGCAGGGTGAGGCCGAAGGCGGCGCCCAGAGCCGGCAGCGCTCTCCCTGTCAGCACTGCGGCCAGCGTCCCGACGGCGAGCCCGAAGAGCGCGTGGGCGAGCACGGTCGGCCCCATGGCGTTGAAGGCTTCGGACGCGTACCAGGGTTCGAGTATCTGCCTCTCGCCCGAGAGCCACATCTGACGGAAGGCGACCGTCATCGCCGTCAGGCCGACCGTGATCAGCAGTGCTGTGACGCCGAGCTTGACGGCCAGCCAGCGCAGAGGGCTGACCGACTGCGTCCATACGAGGTCGACCGTGCCCGCTTCGAACTCGCGCCCGATCAGGACGCCTCCGGCGTAGGCCGCGACGGCGAAGGGAACGCCCGCGACGAAGAAGGCCGTCAGGTCGACGAGACCGGTGTAGTCCCAGCCCGGGACGAGGAAGTGGGGCTGCTCGAAGCATTTCTCCCTCGGAGGTACTGCCGCACAGGGGCCAAGGGTCTCGCGGACGTCCCGTCCGGCGGAGTGGAGCCGGACCGTCAAGGCCACGGTGAGGACCACGAAAGCGGTCCACACCCACAGCGCGGCACGGTGCAGACGCAGCACGGCCCACAGCGTGCCGCGGGGCCTGAAGCGCCCGGCCGGCTCATGCGGGGCGTCGTCGCGCGAGGCGACGTCCGGGACGGTCGTCATGCGGCCACCTCCTGGTGGTCGCCGGGAGCGGCATCGGCCAGCAGCAGGTCCGGCACCTCCGGGTTCCGGAGATAGGCGAGAAGCAGCTCCTCGAGTGAGGGCTCCTCCACCGCGCATCCGGACCCGGCGTCCGGCTCGGTGTCCGACTCCGCGTCCTGCCCCTGCTCGGGCTCGGTGCCCGGGTCCTCCGCACCGTCCACGGGGGCGGGTTCGCCGTCCGTACGGACCAGTGCCGTACGGCCGCGCCCCGCCTCGTACTCCTCGACGACGGTCCGCGTGCCGAAGTCCCCCCGCAGTCCCGTGAGGAGCCGGTGGGCGTCGAGCAGGTCGTCGCAGTCGCCGCCCAGCCGTATCCGGCCGGAACCGAGCAGCAGCAGGAAGTCGCAGACATCCTCCAGCTCCGCGACGATGTGCGAGGAGAGCACGATGGTGGTGCCGTGCTCGGCCGCCTCGGCCATCAGCGCCCCCGTCAGTTCGTGGCGTGCGAGCGGGTCGATGTCGGCCATCGGCTCGTCCAGCAGGAGCAGTTCGGGCCGCTTGCCGAAGGCGAGGGCGAGGGAGACCCGGGTGCGCAGGCCGCCCGAGAGCGTCCGCACCTTCGTGCGCGGGCCGAGCCCGCCTCCGTAGGCGACGCGCTCGGCGGCGTCCTGGTCCCAGCGTCCGGGGTTGAGCTCGGCGGCGAGACGCAGCGTCGCCCCGACGGTCAACTGCGGGTAGAGCGGCTTGTGCTGGGCGACGTAGGCGACGCGTGCGCGTGCCGCTGCCGGGGTCGTCCCCAGCAGCCGTACGGTCCCTTCGGTCGGCCGTATCAGCCCGGCCGAAATGGCCAGGAGGGTGGACTTGCCCGCCCCGTTCGGGCCGACGAGTCCGCAGATCCGGCCCGCGGGGAGTCTGAACGAGCAGTCCCGCAGTACGTGTTCGCGGCTGCGCGCGTATCCCATCCCCAGGCCCACCGCTTCGAGGGCGGCTGTGTCCCCGCTTGCGTCGGCGTCTTCGGCCTCAGTCATCGATCCCCCTCGGGAACTCCAGGTCCAGTGCGGAAGTGAACAGCGCCGTCACGACCTCGCGGCCGAGTCCGGCCTCGTGGGCCCGCCGCAGCCAGTCGGCCAGTTCGGTGCCGAGCGGTGAGCCGGCGGACGCGCCGTCCAGCGATCTCCGCACGAAAGTGCCGAGGCCGCGGTGTGCCTCGACGAGCCCTTCGCGCTCCAGTTCGCGGTACGCCTTCAGCACGGTGTTCGGATTGACGGCGGTCGTCTCTACGACCTCGCGTGCGGTGGGCAGCCGGTCGCCCGGCTCCAGCAGGCCGAGCCGCAGCGCCTGCCTGGTCTGCTGCACGATCTGGAGGTACGTGGCGACACCGCTGCGCCGGTCGATCCGGAACGTGAGCACTCACCCCCACCACCCTTTCACCAATCAAGTAGTGAAAGGGTGGTGGGGAGCGGTTCCGGTGTCAACCTCCTTCGAAGGCACACCAGTTCAGGCCCCGCCCCGCCGGCTGTGCTGCCGGTGGGGCGCCTGCCCGCATCGCCCCTGTGCCGCATCGCGACGCGCTGTTAGGTTGTCTGCCTGATCCGGTACTCGTGAGGGTGGAGAACCGGCCTTCAGCGCGACGGGGGAGAGCGTGTCATTCGAAGAGGAGTGGGCGGGGCTCAAGGCGGAGGGCTCGGCGCGGCTGCAGCTCGCCGGCGCGGGTGACGATCCGGGCTGGGCCACGGGTGACGGCGGCGGCGACCTGAAAACGGGCAAGTCGCCCTGGACCAAGGCGTCGGGGGGCGTGGACGAGGTACGCGGCACCCTGACCGGCGCGCTGGGTACCCTGGCCGACAAGCAGGAGGGCGCACGCCCCGGCGACGCGGGAGTGGACGGCTTCACCAGCACAGCGGCCCAGCACAGCGTCCACAGTTCCTGGAAGACGCGGCTCGATCTGGTCTCACGGGAGTGCGGGGAGCTGAGCGGCAAGCTGACGAAGGCCGGCAACGACCACTACAAGAACGACCAGGCCATCGGTGACGCCTTCCGCGAGACGCGGACCGAGCCGGTCGAACCGCCTGCGGGAGGCTGACCGGCCTTGGTGACCTACGCCCAGCTCAAGGACGTACAGCCCGCGCAGTTCGACGGAGCGGCCGACGGCTGGCAGAAGGTGTCCGGCGCAGCCGGCGCTGCGATGGACAGGGTGAACAACGAGATCGCCGCGAAGCTGCGCGATTCGCTGAGCGGCGAGGCCGCCGACGCGGCTCTGTCGAGGCTGAAGAGGCTGGCCGACAACTTTCAGTACACCCGCGACCAGACCAACATGGTCCGCTCCGCGCTGTCCGACCTCGCCACGGAACTGCGGGCGGCCAAACGGAAGCTCGACGACGCGGTCACCGACGCGCAGACCGCCGGCTTCTCCGTGGAGGGCGACGGTTCGGTGAAGTGGACCGACGCGGACCCCGCCCAGGGGGAGTCGAAGAAGACCGAGGCCCGCGGGTACGCCGACCGCATCAGCGACGCCGTGCGGGACGCCACCACGGCGGACGCCACCTGCACCGGTCTGCTGAACCGGCTGAAGGCCCGCAACGACCTCACCGTCACCGACGCCGACTGGGCCGACGCGGCCCGGGACCGCGCCGCCGCTCGCGAGGCACTCGGTGACGACGTGCGCAGCGAGGACATCCCCGAGGGCAAGTCACCCGAGGAGAACGCCCAGTGGTGGCGCGGCCTGTCCGCCGAGGAGAAGGCCGACTTCCTCGCGGTCCACCCCGGCGCCGTCGGCGCGCTGGACGGCCTGCCCTCGGATGTGCGGGACGACGCGAACCGCAGCGTGCTGGCGGAGACCGAGGGGGCGTACCGCACGGAGCTCGACGACTATCCGGACGAGCCGCCCAAGTACGTCCCCGGGCCGTCCCGGCAGATCTCCGACGAGTGGCAGGAGTGGCACGACCGCAAGGAGCACCTGGAGTCCTCCCTGGACGACATGGGCCTCATACAGGACCGCTTCGACCAGACTGGTGAGGAGGGTCTTCCGGAGGCGTACCTCCTCGGGTTCAGCACCGAGGGCGACGGCCGCGCCATCGTCGCCAACGGAAACCCCGACTCCGCGCACCACACCGCGGTCTACGTACCCGGAACGGGGTCGGACGTCGACGGGTTCGGCAGCAACATGCGCCGGGGCACCGACATCTGGCGGGAGAGTCAGGCGCTGGTGCCCGGCCAGGAGGTCTCCAGCATCAGCTGGATCGGCTATGACGCACCCGACGATGTCGTCAAGGACGCGCCCTTCGGCCACTACGCGGACGATGCCGGGCCCGACCTGAACCGCTTCATGGACGGCATCGACGTGGCGCACGACCCCGGCCGCGACAGCCACACCACCGTGACCGCGCACAGCTACGGCACGACCGTGGTCGGCTCCGCCGCCCGGCAGGGCGATCTGAACGCGGACGACGTGGTGTTCGCGGGCAGCCCCGGGGTCCAGGTCGGCCGGGCCTCGGACATGGACGTGCCCGACGGACACGTGTGGAACCAGGAGGCCGACGGCGACCACGTGCCCGACCTCGGGAGACTGGGGCACGGGCACCGGGAGTGGCACTGGGACTCCGGGTTCGACTGGGTCATCCCCAGTGACGACCGCTTCGGGGCCAACCAGATGTCGACGGACACGGAGGGGCACAGTGGTTACTGGGATCCGGGGTCGGAGAGCAGCCTCAACCAGGCGCGCGTCATCACCGGACTCCACGAGGAGGTGCAGCGCGAGTGAGGGGGCTACCCGGGAGCGCCGGGGGCGTCCCCCGCGCGTGCGGCGGGCGCTGCCCGCCGTAGTGGCTCTGCTGGCCGTGGTCTGCGGGACCACACTGACGGGATGTGCCGAGGGAGGAAACGTGCAGGAGGACCCCGGCGAGAAGAAGCCGCGCACACGCGAGGAGGAGGCCGCCCGGGAGGACGCCAAAACGGTCTCCAGCCAGATCCTCAACGTGATCGACCTGAACGGCAAGGTGACCGAGCCCGGTCCGGGCATCGCGACGTGCGGCCCGGAGAACTCCGACACCCGTTTCAAGGTCAAGCACCCCTGGTCGGTGTACGACGTGCCCGAGGAGGACATGGAGGCGGCGATGGAGCGCCTGAAGAAGGACCTGCCGGAGCGCGGCTGGAAGATCGTCAGCTACGGACCGAACCGCAGCCCGGCACGCAGCCTCCAGCTCATCGCCGACTACAAGCACGGCCACAAGCAGTTCTCAGTCAACATCACCTTCCTCGACAAGCGGGACAAGGACGGTGACAGCGGGCACAAGTCGTTGATCAACGTCAACCTGGTCTCCGCCTGCTTCGAGGTCCCCGAGGGGCAGAAGGTCAAGGGCTTCTGAGCGGGCTCCGCGTGTGCGGAAGGGCCCCGGTCACGCCGGCGGGTCGCACCTGCGGGGAAGCGTGACATCTCCGGGCTTGTGCTCGAACGTATCCATCACGGCCCACTCGTCCAGCTCCGGATCGTAGAGATTCTGGAAGCCGAACTGCAGTACCTGCCAGAACGTACCGCGGTCGCGCCGGTCGACGTAGATGTCGCCGAGCGCGATGGGGAACCGCAGGTGGTTCCCGGGGGGAAGCTCCGGCAGGACGACACCGACCCGCCAGTGGTTCACACGCCGCGGCGGGTTCCGCTCCAGGGTCTCCCGGCCGACGAACCGCGAGTCCTCGAGCTTCTCGTTGAGCTTGCGCAGATTGAAGCCCGGGATGCGGGAACACGGATGTTCGTCCAGCCCGGGCCACTTGTAGGTCAGTGTGTAGAGCGTGCCGCGGTAGATCAGGTTGGTGAACCAGATCGGGTACTGCGGGCCGCCCGCGGTCATCTGGCTGTCGCCGTTCTTCCCGTGCCAGGTGAAGGGGACCGTGATGCCCAGATCACGGACGATCCACTTGCCCTTGCCCCGGAAGTTCCGCGGGAGTTGCGGGGGCTTCGGCGTCTTCGGGTCGGCCTGCTCGGCGGCCCCGGCCTCGGACGAGGGTGTGGTCCCGCTCCGCGTCTCGGCCCCGGCCGAGGGCAGGGCCGCCGGGAGGGTCGCGATGACTCCGGCGAGAGCGACCGACGCGGCCGCCAGTCGTGTGCGTGTCCAGTCCATGGTCTCCCTCGCCTGTCGCGTCACGCGCCGTCGTGGGCACGGGGTTCGAATCCGCAGCGATGCTCAGCAGCGGGTAAAGCATCACAATCAGGACACTTCATATCAGATTAATATGAGGAATCTATGGAAGGCGGGCCGCCCGTCCCGCCTTCCGGCCCCGGCCCTCTCCCCGGTCCCCTCCCCCGTACGGCGGACGGCCTGCTCACGACGTGCGAGGCCCCGACGCCGTCAGTCACCACGGGCCCCCCGGGGCGCCGTTGAGCCGCGAGTATCCGGGGCGGCATACGCGGCATACATGGTGTCCCGTGCATGGCCGTTACCGGTCCGGGTGAAGCCGTGGCCCCAGGCGTTCGGCGGCGCGGTCAAGTCGAGCGCTCCCCGCGGCGGTACGGCGTTCCGCACCGCGAAGCGCTCTTCTACTCGGAGTCCGGCACCGGCTGGGGGACTCAGCGGACAGCCCGACAGCGGCGACGCGATCACCCCCAGGGGCCCAGGCATGGATCGCCGAGTTCAGCCAGGCGCTGCGGCCGTACGTGAACGGCGCGTACGTCAACGTGCCGAACATCGGAATGGACCAGTGGGAGACCGCCTACTGGGGATCCAACTTCGACCGGCTGCGCCGGATCAAGGAGAAGTACGACCCCTCAACGTCTTCCAGCACGAGCAGAGCAGCCCGCCCGCGTCGGCCTGACCGGCGCCCGCGGGTCGCGTCCCGGTCCCGGGCCCGGGACCGGACCCAGGCTCGGGTTCCGGCCCCCGGGCTGCGGCGGGGCAGTCCCGCCGCCACGCCGCACCGCTGACGTGCCGCACCGTTGCCCGCCGCGGCGGAACGGTGCTACTGCCCGGCAGCCACCCGGATGATCGAACGGACCTGATCGATGATGTCCCGGCGGTTCTGGAGGAACTCCGGGTCGGTGACCGTGCCTGTCTCCGGGTCGGTGTTGCCCGCGCCGAACTCGAGGACCGGGGTGTGCACATGGCCGCCCGGGACGTCCAGACCGAGCCGGTCGCGCAGCAGCGTCGCACGGTAGGCGATCTCGTTGGACAGGTAGTCCCCGCCGCCTCCCGCACGCGCGGTGGAGCCCTCGGTCGGCCCGTCCGGCCGTGTCACGGGCTCGCTCCCGCCCGCCGGGATCTCGACCACCTCCGTGTTGTCCTCCACCGGGAAGCGGCCCGTCGGGGCGGACACGATGCGCTGGTAGGGAAGCGTGGTGGCCGTCCACTGAGGCTGCGTACCGGGGTGGGGCACCGGGACGGTCCCGGAGGCCGAGACGTTGTCGTTGTCGGGGAACGTCCCCCGCCAGGCGCCGTTGTGGCGCTCGATGTCGAACCGGCCGGGACGGCCCTGGCTGACGGTGGTGAACAGGTCCACCTCCGGCAGGTGCGGCCGCAGCGCCCTCTCGACCGTTCCGCGGGTGAAGTCCGCCCAGCGCACAGGGAACATGGCCGTCTCGATCCGCACCCTGCCCGCCTTGGTGCGCACCACCGTGCCGTCCAGCGCCAGCGCACTCGCCCCGGACGGATTGCTGATCCGGATGTCCTCGTCCAGCGTGAACGGGTCGAAGCCGGTGACCAGCACCCGCTTCAGGCCCCTGTCCTTGCCCGCCGGGAAGTCGATGGCGTCCTGACCGCGCGAGCCGAGCTCCAGCCGGTCGAGCAGCGCCGTGCGCTGGGCGTCGGAGAGTTCGAAGCCGGAGCGCCACTGCCGCAGTGCCCCCGTCATCCCCAGCCGCGCCCAGTACAGGGGGCGGTCGTCCGCGCGGCTCAGCTCCCCGGCCGCCGGGCCGCGCCCCTGCGCCCGCTCCACCGCGCGCTGCCACAGCCGCTGCCCGTGCCGCACCACCACTTCCTGCGCCTGACGGTAGGAGTTCGCGCCGCACAGAGCCCGGGTGAAACCCGTGGCCACCGAGTCGAAGCCGGAACGCCGCAGAATCTCCTGGGGTACGGGCTGGGCCAGGCGCTGCTCCTCCACGGTCAGGGGCACCGAGGGATCGCTGCACCCGGCGGGCTGCCCGGCCAGCGCAGGCGTCACGGGCAAGGCCACGCTCACAACGACTACCGCGGCAAGCTGTACGCGCAGTCCGCGCATCCGGATCTCCTCGTTCGGCATTGTCAACCGGGACAGGGGCGAGAGGTCGGTGGTGGGGCGGGTGGGAACGCGCGGCCGACCAACTCGAGTTGCGGTGCCGCGGCCAAGAAGGGATGTCGGCTGACCACTCTCCGGTATGCGAGAGCGGTCGAACACCCCCTGTCGCCGCATGCTTCAAGGTATCGGGCGCGGGCGCCGCAGGTTCGGCCGGTCCTCGGCGCCACCCTCCGGCGTCGAAGGTTGTACCGGGCAGCCGAACGGCTCCCGATCGAGTCCTGACTGTGACGCCATCGCGACGGGTGACCAGCAACCCGCCGACCGGGCAGTCCCGTCCAAACGGTGTCAACGGACAACCCGCGCACCGCCACAGGGGGACCTCATGAACGACCCGGCACCGCACGCGACGCGGAACCGTCGCAGTTCCGTCCGGCCTCCACACCGGTCGCTCGCACTGCTGACGGCGGGGGTGCTCGCTGCGGCACTGGCCGTCGCGGGCTGCAGCAGCGGCAGGGACTCCGGGACCGCGGCGAGCGAGCAGCAGCACGCGAGCCAGGCACCCGGGAGGAGCGAGACCGGCGCCGGCGGGGCGGCGGACAGCGCCGCGGGCTCGAAGGCCGATGACAGTCCGGGCGAGCAGGAGGACTCGGACCGGCGGAAGTCGCCGGAGATCGCAGCGGAACACGTCGTCCGTAAGGCCACGATCACCGTCCGGGTCGACGACGTCTCCTCCGCGCTCGACGACACCCGGAGCACGGTGGAGACCGCCGGCGGCCACGTCGGGGAGGAGACCACCGAAGCCGAGGGCAGGAGCCACGAGCGGTCGCAACTGGTGCTCCGGGTACCGCAGGAGAAGTACACGGAGGTCCTGGAGGAGCTGTCGGGCAGCGGAAAGCTCATCGAGCGGAAGGTGTCGGCCGACGACGTCTCAGACCAGGTGGTGGACGTCGAGAGCCGGATCGCCTCGCAGAAGGCGAGCGTCAAGCGGGTGCGGGACCTGATGGACAAGGCCACGGACCTCTCCGACATCGTCACTCTGGAGGGCGAACTGAGCACCCGCCAGGCGGAGCTGGAATCACTGCAGGCGCGGCAGGCGTCGCTGAAGGACCGCACGACCCTGGCCACGATCACGCTCGTGCTCTCGGAGACCGAGGTGGAGAAGGACAAGGACGAGGAGACGGGCTTCACCGACGCGCTGGACGGCGGCTGGGGGGCCTTCGTCACGACGATGCGCTGGATCGCGGTGGTCGTCGGGGCCGCGCTGCCGTTCCTGGCGGCACTGGTGGTGCTGCTGGTCGCCTGGCGGCTGGTACGGGGCCGGGTGCCGCAACGCCTGCGCCGCCCGGCGCGGTCCGCGGTGCGTCCGAGCGGAGCGGCGGTCGGCCGCTCACCGTCTCCGGCGGACGCTCCGGCGAGGGGGCCGGAGGCGCCGAAGACGCCGGAGAGCGACTGACCGAGCGGGCAGGCGGCTGCGCAGAGACCAACGGAACCGGCAGGAGAGTTGTCGACGGCTGAAGGGGACGACCCGTCCCACGGACGGGTGTTGTTGACGGACTCCGGAGGCACCGGACCTCTTGCCGGGCCGGCTTCGGTCACGCTCTTGACGAAGGATGCCGGTCAGCCGCAGAAGAGGAGACCAGGGTGAACTGGGGACTCGGCGAGGAATTCGAGACGCCTGAGGGGATGGTGCGGTGGAGGGTGCTGGGCAGCGGCGATCCGGTCGTACTGGTGCACGGCACCCCGTATTCCTCCTTTCTCTGGCGGGACATCGCTCCAGCGCTCGCCCGTACCCGCACGGTCTTCGTCTTCGACCATCTCGGCTTCGGCCAGTCGGACAAGCACGAGGGCCAGGACCTCGGTCTGGCGGCCCACGCGAGGAACTTCGCCCAGCTCCTCGACCACTGGGAGCTGGCCCGGCCCAGCGTCGTCGCCCACGACATCGGCGGGGCGGTGGCACTCCGGACGCTGCTGCTGGAGGAGAGGAGCTACCGGGACCTGACCCTCTTCGACGCGGTGGGCGGCGGTGACTGGGAGCGAGGGCTCTTCCAGCTCATCCTGGAGCACGCGGACGTCTTCCGGCAGCTCCCGGACTACGCGCACGAAGCGCTGGTCGCCGGCCATCTCCGGCACGCGACGCACGCCGGTTTCCGGCCGGAAGTCCTGGAGGCGTTCCTCGCTCCGTGGCGGGGAGCCGCGGGGCAGGCCGCGTTCTACCGTCAGTACAGCCAGATCAGGCAGGCGGACACCGCCGCTTACGAGCACCTGCTGGGCGGCATGTCGCTTCCGGTACGCCTCATCTGGGGACGCGAGGACCGCATCCTCCCCCCGAAGTACGCCGAATGGCTGCACGAGCGCATCCCCCACGCTGAGCTGCACTGGATCGAGGACGCGGGCCACCTCCTCCAGGAAGACGCACCGGTACAGCTGTCGGCCTTTCTCACAGCCGGGTTCCCCTCGGAGGGGCGAGGAGGGACGGCGGACCGCTGACCGCTGACCGCTGACCGCGGCCCTCGGCGGGGAGCGGGAGTGGTTCCCGGGTCGGGAACCACCAGACCGTCGGCGGGGGGAGAGTCCTGGGCGGAGCCGCCGAGGCGGAGCCGGCCGGGTGGGGGACCGGCCGGCTCCGGCCGGTCAGCCGGGTGCCCCGGCGTCGGTCGTCAGGCGCTCGGCTCGCAGCGCGGAGCGCCTGAGCTTGCCTGCCGCGCTGCGCAGCGGGGTGTCGACGAGCTCGACCGACCTGGGCCGCTTGTGGCGCGACAGCCTGGTGGCGAGGAAGGAGCTGATCTCCTCGGCCGTGGTCGCGCACCCCTGTTCGACCTGGACGATGGCGTGGATCCGGTTCCCACGGTCGGCGTCGGGCAGTCCGATGACCGCGCTGGACAGTACGTCGGGGTGCTCGGCGAGTGCGCTCTCGACCTCGGCGGGATAGACGTTGACACCGCCGACCAGCAGCATGTCCGAGCGGCGGTCGTGAAGATAGAGGTAACCGTCCGCGTCGAACTCACCGATGTCGCCGAGGGTCGACCACCCGTCGGTCTCTCTCAGCTCGGCGCCGACATAGCGGAAAGTGGGCGGGTTGCCCGGAGCGACGCGCATGAAGACCTCGCCGGCGATCCCGGACTCGGTGACGGGCGTGCCGTCGAGTGCCACGATCTTGATCTCACCCCAGGTCACGCGGCCCACCGAGCCGCGGTGGCGAAGCCACTCCGTGCCCGAGACGGTGCATCCGGCCTGGGCCTCGGTTCCGGCGTAGAGCTCCCAGATCCTCTCCGCGCCCAGCCAGTCGATCCACGCCTGTTTGATCGCGGGCGGGCAGGGTTCCGCGCAGTGCCACACCGACACCAGCGAGGAGAGGTCGTAGCTTCTGCGGGTCTGCTCGGGCAGCGCCAGGATGCGCCGCATCATGGTCGGCACCAGGTACACCCAGGTGATCGCGTGCCGCTCCACCTCGGCCAGCACCCGCTCGGCGTCGAACTTGCCCAGAAGAGTGACGGTGCCGCCGTTGAACAGGGTCGTCATGGCTGTCGAGAAGGGCGCGTTGTGGTGGACCGGCGCCGTGATCAGCGACTGCTCACCGCTTCTCAGCCCCCATGCTTCCGTGTCGAAGGCCTTGAACGTTCCCGGCGAGCCCGAAAGAATGATCTTCGGTCTGCCGGTGGACCCCCCTGAGGTCGGCGCCTTCCACGACGGAGCGATCTCCGTCGCGAGGCCGGCTCCCACACCCCCGAGCCGGCGCAGCTCCGCGACGGTGGTGGACCGGAACCGGCCCTCGCCCAGGAGCACACCGTCCTCGAGGCCGACGACGGCCGCGGGTTCGGACAGTTCGAGGATCGCCTGCTCCTCGGCGGGCGCGAGTGCGGTCGAGAGCGGCTGCGGGACGGCGCCGATCTTGAGACAGGCGAAGGCCGCCACCACGACGTCCAGGCCGTTCGGCAGCATCAGGGCGACGATGCGTCCCCGCTCGACGCCGGACAGCTTCAGGCCGTGCGCGGCGGAACTGCTCGCCCGGTACAGCTCTCCCCAGGTCAACTCCTCGCCCTCCGCGCGCACCGCGACGGCGTCCGGACGCTCCGCCGCATGCGCCTCGGGGATGTCACCGAGTGGGAAACCAACTCCGGGAGTGAACATGTGCGATCTCTCTTCGTCGTTCATGGAGGCGGAGCGGGCCGGCCCGCTCGGCTCACGGCTCAGCGGTAGAGGTGCGTTCCGGGAAGCGCGTCCGGGTCACGGCGCACCTCCACCGGGTTCGTCTCGGGCAGGAACCAGGCGCTGGCGAAGGTGATGACGCCCATGAGAGCGATGTAGACCGCGACCAGGGTGGTCGTCCCCGTCTTCGCGATCACGGCGGTCATGAGGATCGGTGTGCCGCCGCTGACGACGATGGCGGAGAGCTGGTAGGCCAGGGAGGCACCGGAGTACCTGACGTTCGGGGCGAAGAGCTCACCGAGGTAGGCCGCCGCCGGGCCGTAGGTCAGCCCCTGGAAGAGGAATCCCACGGCGACCGCGACGAAGATCAACGGAGCCGACGCCGTCCCCACCAGCGCGAAGTAGGGGAAGGCCCAGGCCGCCACCCCGAATCCGCCGACGAGGATCAAGATCCGCCGCCCGAACCTGTCCGACAGGTGGCCCGCGAGGGGAAGGACCAAGGTCATCAGCGCCGAGCTCAGCAGCGTGACCGTCAGCAGCGTGTTCCGCTCCATGTGGAGCGTGGTCGTGCCGTAGCTCAGCAGGCCGGTGATGCTGACGTAGAAAAGGCTGTTCGTGGCTGACAAGGTGCCGCAGCCCAGGAGGATGAGGCGCCAGTTCCGGCGTACGGCCTCGCTCAGCGGCGCCCGTACGACAGCCGCCTGCTGTTTCCGTGCCGCCTCTTCCTGCAGCTTCCGGAAGTCGGGGGTGTCCTCGACCTTCTTCTGAATGTAGAGAACCACGGGGAACATCACCGCGCTGAGCAGGAAGGGGATACGCCAGCCCCAGCTCAGGAAGGCATCGCTCGGCACCAGGGTGCTGGCCGCGATGAGGATCAGATTGGCGATGATGACCGCGACCGGGACGCTCGTCTGCCCGAAGGTGCCCGCGAACCCGCGACGCTTCGGAGCGGCCGACTCCGTGAGGAGGAGCGCGATTCCGCCCCACTGGCCGCCTGCCGCGATCCCCTGGATGAAACGCAGCGCCACCAGCAGGACCGGAGCCAGTACGCCGACGCTCGCGGCGCTCGGCAGGCAGCCGATGAGGAAGGTCGCGACCGTCATTCCGACGAGGCAGGCCACGACCGTGGGCTTGCGGCCGTACCTGTCACCGAAGTGGCCGGCCAGAAGCCCGCCGAGGGGCCGGGCCACGAAACCGGCCCAGAACGTGCTGAAGGACAGCAGCGTGCCCATGAGGGCGGAGGAGTCGGGAAAGAAGACGTGCGGGAAGACCAGCGCCGCCGCCATGCCGTACAGGAAGAAGTCGTACCACTCGATCGAGCTGCCGATCAGTCCGGCCGCGAGCAGCTTCCAGGAGGAACGGCCGGTCGTCGGGGAGGGAGCGGCGCCGCTGCCGCCGACGTGCGCCTGAGCGGATGAAGTCATGCGATATCCCTGGGGATCGGGAAGCGAACGATGGGCGGACGCCGGCCCGGCCGGCCTCTCAGGTGTTCAGCCGTGCACCGCCGGCTCGGGACGGGCAGCGCGCCACACGGCGGCGAGGCGGCGCGCCCGCGCCCGTCGAGCGCACCCGGGAGGCGACTGCGACATGCATCACAACTGTGTGGCGTGGGGTGAGACTAGAGCCGCCCCAGCGCTCCATGAGATGGAAAGGAAATACACTCCTGGCGGCCCCGGGGTGTATGAAACCTCCACCTTGCTTCTCCGTAGGGGTATTGATGCCACGCATGGAATCCGGCACGCAGGACGCCATCGACAGCGACGAGCTGCACACCTACCGGCTGCGGCGCGAGCGCGAACTCAGCAGCCTCTACGCGACGACTCGTTCGCTGGCGGCGCTCGGAGAGGTCGACGAGGTCCTTCCGTCGATCGTCAGACACGCCCACGAACTGATCGGCAGCGACTTCGCCTACCTGTCACTCCTGGACTCGGAGGGGAACCTCACCCTCCGAGCCTCGGCAGGCACCATCTCGCCGGAGTTCTCATCGGCGCGCATGCCCCCGGGAGCCGGTCTGGGCGGTCGGGTGATCGAGTCCAGAGCCCCGTTCTGGGTCAGCAACTACCGTGAGGCCCGCGCCCTCAGACACAACTCCACCTTCGACCTGCTCGTCGCCGGCGAGGGGCTCATGGCCCTGCTCGGCGTACCGCTCCTGGTGGGCGAGCGGGCGGTCGGGGTCCTCTTCGCCGCCGACCGCACCGAACGGCCCTTCGAGAACGACGAGGTGGCCCTCTTCAGCGCCTTCGCCGACCACGCCGCGATCGCCCTCAACAACGCGCGGCTCTACGAGGAGAGCCGCATCTCGGTGCAGCGGCTCCAGGAGGCGTATCGCACGATCGAGGACCAGGTCACCACGGTGGAGCGGGCCGCGGCTGTTCACGAGGCGCTCACGCACGTGGTGCTGACCGGCGGCGGACCCGGGGATCTCGCGCAGGTCCTGGTCGAGCACCTGCAGGGCATGGTGACCGTACTGGACCGGGACGACGGAGTCGTCGCAAGCCGCTCCTCCACGGGCGACGCCGCGGACACCGGCCGGGAACCGGCTCCGGAACTGCTCGAGGCGGCACGGAGGACCGGGCGGTGCGCCACCGCGGAGGGCGAGGAGGGGGCTGTCCACAGCGTGGCGGTCATCCAGGCCGGCGGCAGCCATCTCGGTTCGCTGTCCCTGACACGGCATGCTGCGCCCGAGCCGCCGGACATCCGCATGCTTGAACGCTCTGCCCAGATCATGGGCCTGTTGATCCTCATGCGTGATGCCCGTGTCGAAGCCGAGGAGAGGGTCTGCGGCGAACTGCTCATGGAACTGCTCTCACGTCCGCCCGTCCACCCCGCTCAGCGTGACAGGGCACTCGCCCGTGGCGTCGACGTCGATCACCTCGACGTCCTCGTCGTGGCCGACTGCGCGGGGAAGCCGGCGAGCGACGGCGTGCGCCAGCTGCACGCCGTCTCGCCCGAGTGGTCCGGACTGGCCGGCGAGTATCTCGGCCGGGCGACGATGCTGCTGCGCGCCGACGACGTACGGGAGGCGGCGAGCGCCCTTCACCACCGGCTTCGCCGCACGCTCGGCGCGCCGGTACTCGTGGTCGCCGATCGCGTCACCGGGCAGGAACGGTCACGCTCGTTCACCCTGGCACAGCGCTGTCTTGAGGTGATGCGCTCTCTGGGAGAGACCGACCGCGGCTCGACCACCCAGCAGTACGCGATGTACGCGCTCGTCTTCGACCCCGAACGCTCACACGACCTCGACCGGTTCCTGACCGACACCCTCGGCCCGCTCGTGGAGTACGACCGACGGCGCGCGACCGCCCTCGTCACCACGACAGCCGCCTACTTCGCCCACTCGGGGAACCTGAGCGGGACCGCCCGCTCCCTGCACGTGCACATGAACACCCTGCTGAAGCGCCTGGAGCGGATCGGGGCCCTGCTCGGCGACGACTGGCGCTCTCCGGACTCCGCGCTGCGTCTCCACCTGGCCGTCCGCCTCCATGAGTTGCGGGGAGCGCTCGACGGGAGGAGCTCCGGCGCCCCGAGTTGACTCGAACAGTGCTTTCCTGGCCCCGTTCATGAATCCTGGTGTGGTGAGCGACGACACCTGGGCCGTCCTGGCAGACCAGTTCGCGGACGATGCCTACGCCTCGTTCAAGGGGCGCGTACGCACCTATGTGATGCACCGGCAGCTGCTGGAGCACCTGCCGGCGCCTCCGGCACCCGTGCTCGATGTCGGCGGCGGAGCGGGACACCAATCGTTTCCGCTGGCCCGAGCCGGCTACGACGTGACGCTGCTCGACCAGTCGTCGGCGATGCTGGACAAGGCCCGACAGCGGCTCCAGCGGCTGCCCGAGGAGGCCCGGCGGCGGGTGACGCTTGTGGAGGCCGACGGCGGGAACGCCGACGCGGCAGTGAACGGACAACGCTTCGCCGCCGTCCTGTGCCACGGCGTGCTCGGGTACCTGGAGCAGCCGGAGCCGGTGGTCACCCAGCTGTGCCGGTGCGCTGCCGCCGGCGGCCTCGTCTCGATCATGACCGGCAACGCCAGGACGATGGCGGTGCGCCCGGCCCTGGAACAACGGTGGGACGACGCTCTGGCCGCGTTCGACGCCAGGGACGAGATCGGCGTGCTGGGAGTGCCGACCCGGGCCGACACGGTGGAGGAACTCGGCGAGTCCGTACGGAGCCGCGGTGTGGAGCCACTGCGCTGGTACGGAGTATGGCTGTTCGCCGACTGGCTCGACTTCAGTGGAGCCGGCATGGACGAGGGTGACTCCGAGAAGCTGGCGGCGGCCGCCGCGGTCGAACTCGAAGCCGGCCGACGGGACCCCTACCGGCAACTCAGCCGCGTCTTTCATCTCCTGGGACGCAAAGGTCCGCACTGACGGGACGACAGGGGCCAAGTGCCGGAGCCGGCACGCACGTTGACACCACCCGCGGTCCGTCGGATTCGAACCGGCGAGGGCGCGACGGTGGATTCCGGTCCACACTCATCTGCCGGTCCGTCATCGTGTCCGTCACATCCTCACATCACAGACCCGATCTTCCCGAATTCCCCGAGCGCGCGCATAAGCCCACGTGAGAGCGGTGTAACGGGCGATCAATACTTACGATTCATCAGGTCACCTCCGGTAACGTCGACGCGCCATGCCGAAACCCCGAGAGTACGGGCGTCCCGCGAGGCCCCCGCTCATCACCGGAGCAACCAAGATGACCTCCCTCTCACCGAGCAGGCTGTACGGCCCATGAACGACTTCCTCGAACCACGCTTCATCGCCGTGTGCCTGTTCATGCTGTTCATCGCCGCGTGCCTCTTCCTGGCCATGTGGGTCAGCCCGGATCTGCGCATCGGCGACGGATTCTTCCGCGAGGGCAAGCAACTCGGCACTGTGCCGACCGGGTTGGCCGTCGCCAGCGAAATCATGCCCACCGCCGCCGTGCTCTACCTGCTGGGCACCGTCGCCGTCAGCGGTCTCGACGGAGTGATCCTCCTGCTGTGCGCCGCTGCGTCTCCCCTGCTGATGCGGCGCTGGCTGGCCGGGCGACTGCCGGCGGCCAGAGGCCGGACCTTCGGCGAGATCGTCACCCGTCACCTGCCGCACGGGCCCGCCAAGCGCTGGGTGGGAGTCGCGTGCCTGGTCGCCGTGCTGCCGCTGCTCGTCGCACAACTCCAGCCGCTCGGCCACGCCGCCCAACTGATCGGCCTGGCCGACCCGTTCTCCCGTCGGCTGGTCGTCGTCCTGGTCGGCGGACTGATCCTCGCCTGCGCCGCGATCGGCGCCGCCCGCGGCGCGACCATGCACCAGATCGGCACCGCCACTTCCTTCCTGCTGATCGCCCCGGTGATGGCGGTCATGGTGGTGCTGCGCTTCGACGGTGACATCGGCACCCTGCTGGAAGCCGCCGAGCGTCAGCAGGGCGGCACAGGGGCGTATCTCAGCACCGGCGGCCTCTTCGGAGACGGCATCGCCGGGCACCTGGACCTCCTCGGCTACGCCGGCTGCGTGCTGATGGGCGCGGCCTTCCTCCCGCACATCGCCGTACGCCTGGCCGGATCACCCGATGCGCGCAGGGCACGGAAAGCTGCCGGTGTGGGGGCGGCCGCGCTGACCTTCCTCGTCTGTACGGCCGTGTTCCTCGGCTTCGGCATAGCCGCCCTGATCGGGCGCGAGGAGCTGGCCCAGGAGGGGCCGTTCGGCGGTGTGAACCTGGCACTGCTCGCCATGGCCCTGGACGGCAGCGGAACAGGCGGGGTGGGCAAGGTCCTGTTCTTCATCATGTGCGCCGTCTTCCTCACGATTCTTGCCTCCGCCTCCGTGCTGCTGCTGTCCGGAGCCGCGTCGATCGTGCACGACCTGGGCCGTGGCGGTGACACCGATCTGGAACCGGACGCCCGCCGCGACACAGGAGCGGTGCGGGCCCGCCTGGCCATGGTGGGTCTGGGTGTCTTCGCCATCCTGACCGCGGCGATCACGACCGACGTGAGCCCACAGTTCTGGCTGGTCCTCACTTACACGGAGACGGTGTCGACGCTGCTGCCGCTGCTCGTGTTCAGCCTGGGCAGGCGGTCGATCCCGTCCACCGCGATCAAGTACTGCGTACTGGTGACCACGGTGATCAACCTGGTCCTGGTCTTCCTCTCGCCATTGGTGTCGGGCACCACCCACGCGCTCTTCCCGAACGCGGACTGGAGCATCTGGCCGCTGACCTCGCCGAGCATCCTGAGCGTCCCGGCCGGATTCCTGATCTGCGCGGCCCTCTCCCGGCGAACACGGACCGACGAGGACGCAACGGGCGGCGACGGGCACGGCCACCCGGTCACCGCACCGCTTCACCGGTGAGCCCTGAGGGCACCGGCGTCGGGAGACGCCGTGCGGCCGGGTCAAGAAGTCCGGCGGCGGCAACCGGGCTCCCGGTGCGGCACTGACCGTCGACGAGCCGACCACTGCCGAGGTCTGACACACGCGGGTCCCGGGGCGCCGGCCCGGGGCCCGCGTGGTGGACCGGCTGAGGGGAGCCGGCCCGCACGCCCTGAGCCTGAGGGTGCGCGTCCGGCTGCGGCGGGAAAAGGGATCGGCGCTGAATCGGGAAGGCCCTTGAGTGTCAGAGGCCGCTGAAAGAGTCGGCCTCATGTATCAACGAGCTGCGTCGATCACCGCCTACTGGGACGCCGTCGCACCTTCCTTCGACGAGGAACCGGACCACGGGCTGCGTGCTGACCGTACGCGCGCCGCGTGGGCGCGTCTGCTGCGCTCGTGGGTGTTCTCCGAACCGGCAGACGTCCTCGACATCGGCTGTGGAACCGGTTCACTGTCCCTGCTGCTCGCCGAGGCGGGGCATCGGGTGACAGGAGTGGACCTTGCTCCGCGCATGGTCGAGCAGGCGCGGGCGAAGCTGGCCACCGCCGGACTCCCGGGGCGGTTTCTGGTCGGAGATGCGCTGGCGCCGCCGACGGGGGATCAGCGATTCGATGTGGTGCTGTCAAGGCACCTGATCTGGACGGTGCCGAATCCGGAGGCCGCGTTGCGCGACTGGGTCGCTCGCGTGCGCCCGGGCGGACGACTCGTGTTGGTCGAGGGACGGTGGGGCGAGGCCGGCGACCCCGTGCCGTATGCAGACGGTGCGGAGTCGCTGCCGTGGAACGGGGGCGTCAGAGCGGATGACCTGTCTGCGTGCGTACGTCCGTTCGTCCGGGAGCTGTGCCTCGAATCGCTCAGCGGCGACCCGGACTTGTGGGGCGGGCCGGTGGCAGACGAACGCTATGTCCTGCTGGCTGATGTGTGATCACGTAAACCCGGTTGTCGCACACCGTGTCGTCCCGCCTCCGGCCTCGGACGCTGCGGGCGAGTTCCACGGATGGTGCGCGCAGCGGGTGTCGGGGGCTTCTGACGTCACCCGTTGTCGCGCCGCGTCGAGGCGGCTACCGGCGTCGTGTCGGTGGACGCCGAACGTGGAGAACGATCAGCGTTGCCAGACAGGAACCGCCGAGGAGCGCGAGGAAGCCACCGAGACGGAAGGTCTCGCCGGGGCCGAAGAGCACCCGGCCTCCGCCGTACAGCAGGAAGAAGCACAGGTAGGTCGGCAGGAAGAGGAAGCCTGTGTGCGGAAGGAAATCCTGTGCTTTGAGCGGTCGACGGGGCCGCTGTGGCCATCCGCGTATCCATGCCTTGGCCCGATCGACCAGGCGCCGTTCCTCCACAGGAGGGGACGGGGCAGCATCTGTCGCGCGGTGCCTTCCTCGCGCGGTGTGCTCCCAAGGCTTCCGCATAGCTGTACCAGTGTCGCAGATCAGCCGGAGAGCCCCTGGCCAGAGCCGTGCGACGCCGGCCACCGGTCACCGTCGGCATCGGCTGTCGGCATGGTCCGACCTCGCACGACCCGGGCACGCCGCCGCTGTTGCTTCGACCCTCCTTCCTCGCCGGACTCGACGGCTGTGGCACGGATGCGGTGGCCAACGCTCATGGTGGCGACATCGCAGTCGGCGGCGGCAAGGTGTCCTCATGGTGTCGATCTCAGTGCAGGCGGAGTTGAGCAATGCGAGCAACTGGAGTGCCCTTGCCCGGAGGTGCGAAGCGGCAGGCTTCGACGCGCTGCTCGCTCCTGACCATCCCGGTACGGCGGCCTCCCCGTTCGTTGCTCTTGCTGCTGCCGCCTCGGTCACCAGGCGCATCGGGCTCGGTTCCTATGTGTCCCACGCCGGCGTCCGGGAGCCCCTGCTGCTCGCCTGCGACGTCGCCACCCTCGATGTCGTCTCCGACGGTCGGGCCCGTTTGGCGCTCGGAGCCGGTCACACCCCGGTCGAGTGGGAGATGCTCGGGAGCAGCCGTCCGGACGTGGCCGGGCGAGTCCGACGCTTCATGGCTGTGGCGGAGACGTGCCGCGCATTGCTGGCGGGAGAGGAAGTGACCGTCGACGGCCCCTACGTGCACGCACGTGCGGCGCGACTGGACTCCCCCGGACCTGTCCAGTCCCGGGTTCCGTTCACCTTCGGAGGCGGCAACTCCACGTTGCTGCGGTGGGCAGGACGGCATGCCGACGCCATCGGTCTCAGCGGCCTGGGCCGCACGATGGCGGACGGGCACAGCCACGAGACGCGGTGGCGGGGCGACGACATCGACAGGCAGTTGGAGTTGGTCGAGGAGGGCGCGGCCGGCCGTGAGGCTCGCCCGGCGTGCGAAGCCCTGGTCCAGTTGGTGGAGATCACCGATGATGCGCAGGCAGCCGCGCACCGCGTTGCCCGGCGTATCGGCAGCACCGAGCGCGACGTTCTGTCCGCCCCCTACGTCTGGATCGGCACGGAGGAGGAGATCCTCACTGCGATCGCCGGCCATGAGCGTCGCTGGGGCATCACCCGGTACGTGGTCCGTGAGTCTGCCTTGGACGCCGCTGAACGCCTGATGGCACGCATCGGTGCTCGGAAGGGCTCCTGATCGGCGCACGCGAGCGGCGTACGTGATCGGCGTACGCGAGCGGCGGAGTCGACGTGGTCGCCGGTGACGGGCCAACAGATGAGCGGGGACGAAGAGGTGCCGCAGAGGCGGCCCTTGGAGCCCTCAACGCCGCGCGTGGCGGATCTTCAACCGTCCGAATCCCATGGCCCCGGAGATGCGGATCTTCGGCCCGCCGGAGGACGAGCGCCGGGGGGCCTTGTAACGTGCGTCCTTCCAGACGGTGCGCAGATCCTCGATGTCCACGATCGCGTCACGCGGCACCGTGATCTTGGCCTTGCCGGTGCCGAGCTGCAACTCGATGTCGACCACCCGATGCTCGACGAGTGCCCGGGACAGGTCCAGGTGCACCTTTCCGAACGCGGACTCGATCTTGAGGATCCGGGGCACCCGCCATGCGCCGCGCCGCTTGATCCGTCCGCTGTGGGCGGCAATCGTCGACGTGGTGTCCGCGGTCTCCTGCGGGAGCGAGTCCAGAGCCGACACGAGTTCCCCGCGTGTCGTGGAGGCGAGTATCCGGTGAAGGCGTTCGTCCATCTCCTCGTGAGAGATGTGCCCTTCGGCGTACGCGTCCTGCACGCGTTGCACGCCCCTGTCGCGATCGTCTTCGCCGATCAGTGAAGACGGGTCTTCCGGCAGAGGGGTCACCGTTTCACTCCAGCGCGTGCCGATGGCGGTCAGTTGTGCGGCCATGTCGTGGGCGTCCGCCTGCAGGCCGGTGCCGACGGCGCCGTGATGCCGGCATTCCGTCGAAGTGCGCCTCCCGTCAGCGCCCCAGCGCCGCGCGGGGTGACCCGTAACGCCCGTGGTCAGTCCGTGCCCTGCATCGGCGCCCAGAACTCCTCGAACGACATCGTGCCGTCGCCATCGGTGTCGAGTACGTCGATGAACTGCTGCGCCTGCTCGTCGGTGAGGTGCTCGCCGCGCAGCTCGGCGACGACCTGCTGGTATTCCTTCGCGGTTATCTGCCCGTCGCCATCGAGATCGTAGGTATCGAAGACCTTGCGCGCGGCCGCCTTCATGTCCACCACGTGAGTTCGCCCTTCCTCGTTGGATGTTGTGCGATGCTACTCCGCGTTGATCGCCTCCAGCACGCCGAAGCGGGACGCGCGCCGGGCACGGCGTCAGTCACTCTGAGCAGAGATGCCGGGGCGTGCCGAGGTCACGTCGTATGACACGGAGCTTGGCCACAGCCTCGTCGAAGAGGTCCTCCGGTGCGCGATGCGACGAACTGCCGGCACCACCCGGTCGCTGATGACCTCGGCCGCCCGTCTTGCTGCCCTGGAGCCGTGGACGTCCGGCAGCGCTGCGGTGGTCGCTGTACATCGCTGCTGACGGCTCAGAAGTTCCCCTCGTTCCGGAGCCCTCGGGCAGTTGCGAGTCCCCGTAATGGTGACCAACGGCACCGCCGTATCGCCCTCTTCATCCCTGGCCACCTCGCATCCGCCGGACAGCGACGCCAGCGCTCAGGCCGGAGGTAGCAGCCCGGACAACGAACAGGGGCCCGGTTCTGTGACCAGGCCCTGGTAGTTGACGCGGGGGTGACGGGCGTCGACCCCTCGCTCCGAGCCTTGATGGGTGCCACAGGTCCGGTCGATCTCCTCGGCGGTGACGGGCCAACGAGCCCGCCGAAGTTCATGCCCGGCCCGGACGTGCCCGGCCCGGTCGTGCGTGGCACGACCGGGCCGGTTGTTCTCAGCAGCGGAGCGCGTTCACCACGGCCTGAACTGCCCGTTGAACCACTGTCCGCTGGTGTTGTCGGCGTAATCGTCGACGTTGAACGAGTAGTTGCTGTGCGCGCTCGGCTGGGCGAGGTAGCCACCCACACCGGACTCCGCGCTGGTGTCACAGATCACGTCGTCCGTGCAGAGTGACGTGGTCGGGATGCTGCCGAAGTTCTGGTCCACGCCAGACGTGGGCGGGCCCGCGAGCTGCGCGACCGGATGGCCGGACAGGCCGTCCGCGCCGGAAGTGGGACCACCCTGACGCTTCGGGTCAGCGATGAGCACGGAGTTGACGTTGTCGATGGTGCCTTGGTTCTCCGCCGTCCAGGTATGCACGACGGCCGCGCCCTGCGAGTAGCCGACGACCTTGACGTGCTGGCCGGGATTCGCTGCACGGTGAGCCCGGACCATTTCGTTCAGCTTGTTCACGCCCTCCCGGGTGCTCAGGCCGAACAGGGCCGCCGAGTAGGAAACGTGTTGATCCACGCCTTCGGGGTTGGCCCTGTAGAAGACCGACGCCTGCGGGTCGTTGAAGCCCCCCACGACGATCGTGTGCGTGTCGTCGCTGCGCACCGGGGGTCCCGGCGGAGGTGGGGCGGGTGCCCCGGGCGGCGGGGGAACAGGCGCTCCCGGCGGAGGTGGGGCGGGTGCCCCCGGCGGCGGGGGAACAGGCGCCCCAGGCGGGGGCGGGGCCGGCGGACCATCAACCGGCGGCGGAGCAGCGGGTCCTGGTGCGGGAGGACCAGCAGGCGCTGGTGCCGGGGGTCCGTGGTCCGCGGGTGCGGGTGGTGGGCCGGCGGGTTCGGGTGCCGGGGGTCCGTGGTCCGCGGGTCCCGGGGGTGGTGCCGGTGCGTTGTTTGCGGGTCCGGGTGCGGGGTCGTTGTTGGCGGGGCTTGGTGCTGGCGGGGCGTGGTCTGCGGGTCCCGGGGGTGGTGCCGGTGCGTTGTTGGCGGGTCCGGGTGCGGGGCCGTTGTTCGCAGGCCCTGGCGCGGGGTCGTTGTTGGCGGGTCCGGGTGCGGGGCCGTTGTTCGCAGGC